>CP073016.1:674337-1348674 GCA_025370075.1 Chryseotalea sp. WA131a
TGATCAATTGTTTCTTAAAGCCTGTGGTCTGTCCATAAAAACCTTTTATCACGCGACTGTGGTTTTGTGTAAGCATGGAAGGGATGGGATCCCACTTGGCCGAAAATTGAAATAAGTTGAAATAATCATTGTCTTGGCGGAGACCGCGCTCAGGGGCATTGTTATCGATATCCGAAAATTCGTATTGGTAAGGATCGCGCGAAACGCGAAAATCAGTGAAGGCAAAAGTATTGGAGAAGTTCAGTTTTTCTTGCGCCTGTGGGTCGGCTGGGTCGCCATCGTACATGCGCTCACAGATGTCTACTCCTTCGGCAGCCAATGCAATGTCAAACGAATCGGTAGCGGAACACATGGCAAACAAAAATCCGCCACTCACCACAAATTCTTTGATGCGCTTGCTCACTGCCAGCTTTAACTGCGATACTTTGTTGAAACCAAATTTTCGTGCAGTGCTTTCTGCTTCTTTCACCTGATCGATGTACCAAGGCATATTCGCATAGTTGCCATAAAATTTTCCGTATTGCCCAGTAAAATCTTCATGATGCAGATGAAGCCAATCGTATTTCGCCAAGTCTCCATCCAAAACTTCGTCATCAAAAATTACAGTGTAAGGGATTTCAGCATACGAAAGCACCAAGGTAACGGCATCGTCCCACGGTTGTTTTGATTTGGGTGAGTACACGGCTATGCGCGGATACTTCTCCAACTTCATGATATCGTAATTTGCAGCGGGACTCGCAATTTCAGTAATGATGGAATTGGCCTGGGCATCGGAAATCACCTCGTAACTCACACCGCGCACCACCAATTCGTTTTGAATTTTTGGATGGTATTTAAACATGAAACTGCCACCCCGATAGTTGAGCAGCCAATCCACTTCTGAATCTAACTTCAATACCCAATAGGCAATGCCATAGGCTTTTAAGTGATTGCCTTGCTTTTCGTCCATGGGTATAAACAGGTAATTGGCCAGGCCAACCCTAGCCACCAAAAGAAACGAAAACAAAATCAAGCCCCTCACCGTTAAAACCCGCATAATTGTGTAACAAAAGGATAAGATACCTAGTCTATCAATTTTGAATGTTAAAAGTATAATTTTGCCATCTCTTTAACGAATAAAATCTGCCAACAATTAATAATTAATAAATACCACCCAATTCAATGAATTTAGCTGAAAACTTTAAAGAAGGTCTTCGATCGGTGAAAGCGAACATGCTACGGTCGGTGCTTACGGCATGCATTATTGCAATTGGCATTACCTCCCTCGTTGGAATTCTTACGGCTATTGACGGTATCGAGTATTCGGTTTCCGATAGCCTTTCGTCCTTGGGCGCTAATTCGTTTGATATATCTTCGAAGTTTAACAGGGGCTCGAACCAAGATGGCGTTAAGCAAAAAGTATATTCACCTTTATTGTTTAACCAAGCACTTGCATTCATAAAAGACTTTCCTGTGCCAGCAAGCATAAGCCTTTCAGCGCGGCTTACCATTTTGGCAGAAATCAAACACGGATCTGAAAAAACAAATCCGAATGTGAATGTCACGGGTGTGAATGAAGATTACATGGCAATCAAAGGATTAAATCTTAATGATGGTCGAAACTTCGCTCGATTTGAAATTCAAAATGGTTCGAAGGTGGCTATTCTCGGAAGTAAGCTGGCTCAAACTCTTTATACCAACAAAAAAAATCCAGTGGGTACAGTAATTTCCTTTAAGGGAACTCAGTTTAAAGTGATTGGTGTAATGAAAGAGAAAGGGGAGTTGTCAGAAAATAATTTTGATAACATGGTACTCATCCCGATAAAGGTAGCAAACCAAATGGCATCTGGCCAAGGATTAAACTACCGCTTGACAGTTGGCATTCAAGATCCAGAAATGATGGATTATGCGATGGGCGAGGCAACTGGCACCATGCGCAAAATCAGAAGGGATGAAGTGGGAAATGAAAACTCATTTGATATTGAAAAAAGTGAGACGCTGGCACAAGAACTAGAATCGATTACCAGTGCCTTACGGATTGGTGGATTTGGTGTTGGGTTTATTACTTTGTTGGGAGCCTCTATTGCATTGATGAACATCATGCTCGTTTCTGTAACGGAACGCACCCGAGAAGTAGGTGTCCGCAAGGCTTTGGGCGCAACGCCTGTGCGCATCCGTCAGCAATTTGTTATTGAAGCCATTGTGGTGTGTATGATTGGTGGAGTGGCCGGTGTGGTATTGGGGATTTTGGTGGGCAATCTGCTCGCAAAATTAATTGGCATAAGTGCATTTGTGGTGCCGTGGCTTTGGATGTTGGTTGGTATGATGATCTGCGTGGGTGTTGGTCTTCTATCGGGATGGTATCCGGCAAGCAAAGCCTCTCGATTGGATCCTATCGAGTCGTTGCGATTTGAGTAGTAAGCAGGAAAGATTTTAGGACAATATAAAACCGTACAAGCGACTACTTGGCTAGTAGTTTTTTTTGTTAAGCAGGCAAGTGAGGTGGAGAAAATTTTAGAAGGTGATCTTTACGATTTGATTGCAGAAGATGCCATCCACACGAAAGAAATAATAGCGGCTAAAATGTACCCTATGCTAGCTCCTCATTTCGGATCACATTCACTAACGAGCTTTTATAAAAATGGGTTGATATTGAAATGTGGATAACTCCACAGATTGGTTTTTGGCTCTTTCAAAGGTTTGACTGTGTGGGAGTTACCCACATTCCAGCATCACTATTATTACAATTGGATTTTTAAATGTTTAGATATGGTTTGATAAGACTTACTCCCCAACTTTTAATGCTGACCCCTCATTTCTTGATTGATGGCGAAGTGGTGTGGGGAGCAACCGCTATGATTTTGAATGAGTTGCGATTAAGTATTAACGAGCAATTTTGATCGTTGTATTAGTTAATGATTTCAATAGGAATATGCTGGTCTGATCTGTGTAGGGCTGCAGGTGGCCTTGGTATTTGCTTTCCTTGAATCACCTTAAATGCAAATCTTACTTTTACAAAGGAACCCATCTTCATTTTTTCTGGCAAACGCCAAAAGCGTTGCGAATATTTAAGGATACCAAAGACATTTCCGCTTAATTCAAAAGTTACCTTGTTCACGACTTTGATATTTTCAATCGTTTGATTTCCGATATCTAAATCGAGTATTAGTTCATTATCTAAACTATCAATGCCATTCGCCCAATTTGTCTTAAAATAATAATTAAAATATTCAGCAAAGCCGCAAAATGGTAATTTATTGAACACAGCACTTTGTAAATAGCTATTGTCTGTTTTGGGTATTAGATATACAAGCCCATGCGAAGCTGGCGATTGAAATTTGTTATGCTTCGCCAACTTTGAAAATGCAGGATTCTTATCAAAAATAACAATTGCCATATTGTAAACGCGCCTTTCATTGTCCCCAATAGAATCTGTGTTAAACAGTTTTTGATTTACAAAATAATAGTTTATCACAATGCCAGGTTTAGGCTGAGTGGTTAGGGAGATACTATCAGCTGAACATTTGTTTATAAAAAACTCTTGAAACTCATGGCTTCCATTATTTGCTTCAAAACTTTGGTTTTTATACTTAACTCTATAGTACATCCCATTTTCAAAAGGGGCAGCAGAAATGAAAAGACTATTTTTTACGAAAGTGAATCGTAAATAGCCGTTGTCGTATATTCGATTGTTATGACTGTCTGTAATTTTTGTACAAAGCCATTCTCCTCTAAGCTTTTCCTTTATCCCTTCCTTGGCATAGAGATTCGCAAATAGTGAATGGCAAAAAAAGAGAATCAAAAGATTTAAAGTCCTCATACTTGAGAATTAAATGTTGATTGGATTTTCGCTAACATAATCGCCAAAAAAGTCTTTACTGCGTCTACGTAATTACCCACGCGTAAGTTTCGTTTTCCGCATGTTGGTTGTTGTCGGCATTAACGAGTCATTGTCAATGCTTTGGGCTAACAGCATTAATATTCCTTTCACCTGCTATAATCTCAAACTCCAACCGAACAGGAACAATGGGCGGGAGATCTCTTTCCTTGGGAAGTTTCCATAGCTTTTGCTCCTTTTTAATATCAAAAAAATATGACTGCTGACTTCATAATTTACTCGGTTCACTATTCGCAAATCGGACAAGCCATGGTGGTTTATGTTGAAGTCAATCGTTAGGCAATTGTCAACACTATCGACATTGTATGCTGACTTTAGGCTAAACTCGGAATTAAAGTAGGTGCCAAAACTTTCCCCTTCGTGCCGTTTGAACCAAGGTGGGGCTAAAAAACTGTTGAGTGTCTTTTTTGTTGAGAGTAAAATATCGTTTGTCAGGTTCGACTTGTATGAAGGCACCTGTTTTAACTTATCGAAAACAGAAGCTTTGTCGAAAACGACTACTTTAAACCTGTAAATCCTTCTTGCCGGATTTTGGTCTCCATTATCCTTGAAATGAAATTGATTGATAAAACTGTAACGTAAAATTAAACCTGAATCAGTGGTGGTGGTAATTTCTAAAGAGTCTTTACCATGCACTTGAGCTTCGAAACTTTGTAGTGTAAAAGCCCCGTGCAAAAATTCAAATCCGTTTTTAGTGTATATGATAGGTTGAAAATCACCTCGGTCGATAGGATTGTTGGAGATATACAAATTACTTCCGGTGAACTTATAGCGGAGATATCCGCTCAGACCAGAAGAAATGAGATAATTAGCCCTCTCATATTTTCTCCATCATAATCGCCAAAAAAGTCTTCACCGCATCTACATAATTACCCACACGGATGTTTTCATTTTCGGCATGTTGGTTGTTGTCGGCATTAACGGTGGGTACCGCCACAGCTGGTATTCCCAATGTAATTACAAAAGGAGAAATCGGAATGCTGCCGCCCGTGGTTCTTATTTTGATGGGCTCTTTACCAAAAGCAGTGTACATTGCTTTGCTCAACCATTTGCCACAATCCGAATCAAAAGGAGTTTGAAATGCCAAATACGAAATGCTGGAATGAAAAGAAGCAATACGGGGATATTTCAGTCTCTCTTCCTCCGTTGGTTCACGATCCATGATGTAGTAGCCTTGAGCTTCCACCTGTTTGCGTACTAGTTCGATTAGCCTTTTGGGATCACTGCTGGGCACTAAACGAATGTCAATTTCGGCAACGGCTTTGGCAGGAATGAGTGTTCGTGCTTGGTCGCCTACATACAGTGCATTGAGTCCTCGAATATTCAATGTTGGGTATTGCATCGCTTCCTGAAAATTTTCACCAATCTTATCAGGCTCAGCAATGCCCAAGAATTTCTTGATTTCATTTTCATTGTCGGGCACTTGCCGCAGGGTTTTCTTCTCGGTATCTGTCAATACCACACCATCGTAAAATCCCGGCAAGGTAACACGACCATCATTGTCTTTCATGCCCGCCAACAGTTGTGCTAACCGCATGGCGGGGTTAGGCGTATAATTTCCGTAGTTGCCGCTGTGGGCCGGATTGCGCGGACCAAAAACAGTCAACGTAATTTCACAAATGCCACGCGCGCCAAAGGAAAGTGTCGGTTGGTTGCTCACATGCCGTGGGCCATCAAAGATGATGAGCATGTCGGCTGCCAATTCTTTTTTGTATTGCGAAACAGCCAAAGGCAGGTGAGGGGAGCCCAACTCTTCTTCAAAATCCATGATTACTTTCATGTTGAAGTTTGGCTCACCTTTTAATTCTTTTAGTGCATCCAATGATGCTAAGTAGGCCATGGCAGGTCCTTTGGCATCAGAGGCAGAGCGTACAAAGATTCGCCAATCGCGATTCAATTCACCTTGTAATTTTTCAAAGGGAAGAGCTATCCATTTACCTTCTGCATTTTTCTCTTTCAAGGTGGGCTTCCACGGGCTTTCTTGCTCCCACTTGGCAGAGTCAACAGGTTGTCCATCGATTTGAAGATAAATCAAGACGGTCTTTTTTGGATTGGCTACTTTTCGTTCAGCCAACAGTAGAGGCACTGTTTCTGTTTTTAGCCGTTGGGTAGTGAAGCCACGTTTTGCAAAAGCGGCTTCGCACCACTGCACATTTTTTTCGATGTCCTTGTGGAAGTGGGCATCGTTGCGAAGACTATGCAATTCATAAAATTCTTGAAATGACTTCTTCGCAAACTGTTCTGCAATTTTATCGAGATTAGAGTTTTTCGATTTTTGGGCAAAGAGTTGAAAAGACATTAATACACACAACAAGAGAAAGAATTTCTTCATACTAAAAGGTAAAAATTTGTATTGCTGGGCTCAACTTGTTACTTCAAATACTTTTCTTGTAAAGCAAACCCCATGCTTTCCGCACACCAAAAAATGGTAACAATGTAATAACGGTCTTGATCTTTAAATAGCTGAACGCTATTGATGCCTCGGTTGGTGACGGGGCCATCTTTTTTCTCTTTGGTCTCATAGGTACTGAACACATGTGTTACCGTGCCATACGATTCTGTTTTGCGCGATAGTTCTTTTTCGAAGAAACCCATGGGTATTCGCGATTGAAACAACTGTACATATTCATCTGGGCTAAGAGCTTTGATTGTTAATTCGCCCTTGTCATCCTTTCGTGTGGGGATCAGTCGCGCTTCTTGTTTAAACAAATACCTAAATCGCTCCCAATCTCGAGGAGAATTTGGCTCTCCCGAAATAACATCATATAGCGCAGCTATGATGGCATCCACAGATTTTACATCTTTTGAGTAGTCTTTTGTTTGAGAAAAGCAATTAATACTTAAAAATAGAAGTGAGTAGACAGCAGTTTTTTTCATTATATAATTTTTGAGTTGAGTTTAGGTATTGGGCTTAGATCCCTAAGCCCTAATCCAATGCCTTTACCCCGGGCAAAACCTTTCCTTCAAAATATTCAAGCAATGCGCCACCACCAGTAGATACATAGCTCACCTTATCCTCGAAACCAAATTGCGCCACGGCTGCGGCCGAATCGCCACCGCCTATCAAGCTAAACGCCCCGTTGGCCGTTGCGCGCACCACGGCTTCAGCAATTGCTTTTGTACCGCCCTCAAAATTTTGCATTTCAAAAACTCCCATCGGGCCGTTCCACAAAATGGTTTTTGATTGCTCAACCACTTTGCTAAACACTTCCCGCGCTTGCGGACCAATGTCTAATCCCATCCAACCATCGCCAATGGAGTTGTTATTTCCAATTTGGGTATTTGCGTTTGCATCAAATTTATCAGCCAACACAGAGTCGATTGGCAAATGAAGTTCCACACCTTTTGCTTTTGCTTTTTGAATCAGCTCTTTTGCTAAATCCAATTTATCAGCTTCTACAAGCGAGTTGCCAATGCTTCCGCCAAGGGCTTTAAAAAATGTATACGCCATGCCGCCACCAATTATCAAATGGTCAACTTTATCCAATAGCTTTTCAATGATCAAAATCTTGTCGGAGATTTTTGCTCCGCCCATGATGGCCGTAAAAGGCTTTACCGCATTACCCAATACTTTTTCTGCATTTTCCAATTCTGCAGCCATTACGTAACCCGCTGCTTTGTCTTTGAAGAATTGTGCCACAATGGTGGTGGAGGCGTGGGCGCGGTGGGCTGTGCCAAACGCATCGTTTACATACACATCGCCATGCTTCGAAAGTTTTTCGGCAAACGTTAAATCACCTTTTTCTTCTTCTTTATAGAAACGCAGATTTTCCAATAGCAAAACTTCGCCTGGCTTCAATGCCGCTGAAAGTTTAAAAGCTTCTTCGCTAATGCAATCAGAAGCGAATTTTACCGGTATCCCTAACAGTTGCTCAATCGTCTTTATTGTATGTTTTAGTGAATACTTTTCTTCAGGACCATCCTTTGGTCGGCCTAAGTGTGACATCAGCACGCAACTACCACCATCTTTTAAGATTTTCTGAAGAGTAGGGATGGTAGCACGAATCCGATTGTCGTCTGTTACACTAAAAGTTTTATCGAGTGGAACGTTAAAGTCTACACGGATAAGTGCACGCTTGTTGGTGAAGTTGAGTTGATCAATAGTTTTCATTTGCTTGTGAAGATTTAGAAGTCAGAACTTAGGAAATTGGTGTGTTAGGATATTGGGTGCTTTGATAGATCGATGGTTCATCATTTGGAAGCGGTCTATTTTCAAATTTTCAAATTAACTTATTTTCAAAATGGCTTAGTCCCCAAAACTAATTCCCAATCCTTTGGCCGCCTTTACCAAGTAACCATTTTTTGAAACAAAATTATAATTTTCCGTTGCCTCTTCGAGTGTTACAGACGAAATGTTGTTGTTTTTTAACGTTACCATTTGCCCAAATTTTCCTTCGAGCAACAACTCAACGGCTTTCACACCAAATAAGGTGGCCAGTACTCTATCGAATGCAGTAGGGCTTCCACCGCGTTGAACATGCCCAAGCACCGTCTCGCGAATTTCGGCTGTGCAGCCCGCCTCTTTCAGTTGCTTGGAAAGTTGAAAGGCCACCCCGCCCAAGCGCACATGTTCCGAACCTTTTGAACCTTGCGAAGCCGTAATTGTTCCATCTTTTGGTTTCGCTCCTTCTGAGATAACGATGTTCACAAAACCGTGTCCATTTTTATAGCGAGACTGAATTCGTTTTACTAACTTATGGATATTATAAGGAATTTCGGGAATCAAACAAATTTCGGCACCACCGGCAATGGCGGTGTGAAGTGCAATCCATCCCGCATCACGCCCCATCACTTCCATAATCATCACGCGGTCGTGACTTTCAGCAGTAGTCACTAGCTTATCAAAACTATCGGTTGCAATTTGCACAGCCGTTTGAAAACCAAACGTCATGTCCGTTGCCGATAAATCATTATCAATTGTTTTGGGTACACCAATGATGTTCAACCCTTTTTTGAAAAGAGCTTGCGATATTTTTTGAGAGCCATCTCCACCAATGTTAATCACGGCATCAAAGCCCAACGACTTGATGCGTTTGATAAGTTCATCGGTTCGGTCAATAAACTTTACCGTGCCATCTGCTTGTTGCACTGGGTAATTGGTAGGGTTGCCCTTGTTGGTCGTTTTTAAAATGGTGCCACCGCGCACATGTATGCCAGCCGTTTTCGCGCGGGTCAATTTGATAATCTCGGGCGGCTCGCTAAACACTCCGTTGAAAGCTTCTTTGCTCCCATAAATCTCCCAGTTCTTTTCTTTTCGGGCGCGCTTGGCAATGCCTCTAATTACAGCATTCAGTCCTGGGCAATCACCACCACCCGTCAATACGAGTAACTTTTTCAACTTCTCCATTTTTTCAATTTTAGAATCTTAAAGTAAGCGAAAACTAGGGAGTGGGCAATGACGGACCGTGAAAAAAGAAGGCAGTTGATAGTTGGAAGTTGTAGAGTTTGGAAGAAAAGTGGTCGATTGGAGATGCTGGGTTGGTAGGTTACCTGACCAAACTGCCGAATGCTTACTGCCGATTGCCTTCTTGAGCAGCAGCTCTGTACAATCTATCATTAATTGCACGGCCAATACCGACATTCGGAACTTCTTCTGCAATGATGATCGGTGGTGCTAACTTGTCCAATTCCCGCAAAGCAGAAAAAAGATTTTGGGCTGCCTCCTCCAATTTTCCTTTGGGTGAAAGGATACGTTGGTTACTCAGTTCAACTTCTCTCAACGGGTTTTTGTAAGCGACAACCGACACCTGATTTCCATAATGGCTGAGTAGTTCCGTTAAACTGCCTACTAGTAATTTTTTTCTTGGCGCGTAATGACTCCTCAACTGCCCCGGTGCCTTGGGGTTGGAAGATGAATTCAATTGTATATCCACTTTGCCAGCCACTCTTTCAATATCTTCAATGCTTAATCCACCCAAGCGAAATACCACTGGCGAGTCGTTTTCAAAACCAACAATGGTTGACTCAATACCCACTTGGCATTCACCACCATCTACTATATAATTTATTTTATTCCCTAGCTGTTCATTTACATGATGGGGATTGGTAGGGCTTACGTATCCAAAAGGATTTGCACTGGGCGCAGCCAACGGAAAATCAATCGACCGCAAAAGTTGCTGGGTCAACTCATTTTTGGGGCAGCGTATGCCCACTGTTTCCAAGCCAGCCGTTACAATATCTGGTATGACACTTTTCCGCGGAAGCAACAACGTCAACGGCCCAGGCCAAAATGCTTCTGCTAACTTTTTTGCTTTCGCAGGAATGTGGGTCACCCATTTATCGACCGATTTTAAATCTGGCACATGAACAATCAGTGGGTCGAAGAAAGGGCGCTCTTTAACGGAAAAAATTTTGGTAACCGTATTTCCATCCAATGCATTGCCTGCCAAGCCATAAACAGTCTCGGTTGGAATAGCAACCAACTCGCCTTGCTCAAGCAAACGTTTTGCTTCTTGAATATCTTTACCAATGATAGACACTAATATTAGATTTGAGACTTGAGATTTTAGATTTACGATTCTGAACACCGAACTGCTTACCGAAAACTGACCACCAATTACATCTTACCATTTACCAATTACGATTTACTCGCCTTGAATAGAACCTTCTCTACCATTCGCAAAACAGACCTTTCATTTGTGAATTTCTCAATTTCGTTGAGCGAAATCCATTTCACATCGTGCGATTCATCGCTTACTAAAATCGGTTGCTTCTCATCGGCTATCAATAGAAAGCGAATATCGTAATGGTCATGGGCCGGAAAATCTTTTCGTTCTGGAATCAAATGAATGTCAATATCAAACAATCCTTCCTTGACTTTAAAATTCGTTAACCCGGTTTCTTCTTCGGCTTCCCGCACGGCTACGCTCAAAATATTTTCGTCACCATCTGCATGGCCACCAGGTTGCACCCATTTGTTTAGCTTGGCATGATGTACCAAAAGTGCTTTGTCTTGAGTCGTATTCAAGATCCAAACCGAACCCGTGATATGTCCTGGCAAGTGCGTTCGCTGAAATGCATCCGGACTTTTGAGTAGTTCTATAAATTCAGGGGTAAATACTTGCTCTTCTTTAAAACTCGTTTGATAGGAGTGGAGCAGTTGGATTAAATGAGTTCTATTCATTAGAGGTAATCATTGACAACGGACAGTTGACAAAGTTCGCGTTTAATTAAGGGTGAGTTTTTCCTGTTGTCAATTGCTTAATGCCCACGATTCGAAACTACTGAATAACAATGGTCACCTTGTTAAACTTGCCCTCTTCTAGTTTACCGATTTTCTCTCCACCACCCGCATTGTCCTTATCATCTTTTTTCACCAAAACAAAATAAGCAGCAGGTTTCAATTTCTTAAACTTAGCAACACCTTTTGCATCGGTAGTGCCTTCGGCTATCGAATTGGTTTCTTTGGTGTAGTTCTCTTCGGTCTCAAATAACTTCACAGATGCACCAGCCACAGTATTGCCCACTTCATCGCGCACGGTGATGGTCAACGAAGTATTGAAAAGTTGAACAGTTCGGAAAGAAGCCAGACTTAGTCCGATCAGGAAAATAAAACCTGCTTTTCTCATATTGATGGTATTTTTGATCATAAATAAAAATTATCGTAATAGAACTACGCCACCGCGCTGTTCTTTCGTTCCATCTTGTGGGCGATACGAACTTTGGTAACGAATGATATAGGAATAGGTTCCTCCGGGTAAAGGTTGGCCTCCATTATTGTTATACCCACCATTCCATTTGAAGTTTCTGTCTTTCGATTCAAAAACCAATTCCCCCCACCGATTGAAAATGGCTACCTCAAAATTATCCGTTACAAAAAAACTATATACAAAGAATTCTCTATTGGAATTGCTTCCAAACTGAACATTGCTGTTCGGACGGAAAGCATTTGGCCCTACAATCTTGGGGATGCATTCGTTCAATACCTCCGTCTGATCTGAATTGGTACATCCAAATGAGTTTGTTAGATCAACTTTATATGTACCCGGACTAGTGACATTCAGTACACGTCTGGTGTTTCCCATAGGAAGGCCATCCTTAAACCAATTGTAAGTAACAAAAGATCCGGGGTTTAGGTCAACCTGATTAGTGGCGGGGTCCTGATTATCCCTGTCTGCGCAAATTATAACAGCATCAACCAATTGACCTTGTGGCAGTGGTGCTTTGATAATTTGGATACTGGCATCGGCAGAACAGGTTGCTTTGTTCACGCGAACCTTATAAGTCCCAGCATCGGTGCGATTGAGTGTTGCACTAGTTGCACCAGAAATAGGAGTAGTGCTATTGTTGAAAAACCAGGAATAAGTTACGCCCGAGGCAGTAGTGGTTGCTGTTAAGGTAAAGTCGCCATCATCACAAGCTTGCGTGGCAGTTACGGAAGCATCTACCGGGCCACTTACTTGAACCGCTTTATCGGCTGACCTCACAACGCAACCACTTATCGCGTCCACTACCTCTACTGCGTAGAGAGCGCCATCATCGGCCGTTCCAATGGATACTTGATTTCCTCCTAATGGAGCAAGAACACCGTTGCGATACCAGCGGTAGGTATAATTGCCCACTGGTGTTGCTGACAAGAGTACGGTGGTAGAACATCCATTGCTTTGTGTGAAGTTGGACGTAGGTGGTGCTGTATAAACAATGGTAGCGGTTTGAGACACCACGCACCCGCTTCCTAAAGTTACGTTCACCTGATAAGTGCCCGAACCATTAAGCGGAACATTTAGTGTTGCACCTGTTGCTGTTCCACCACCGGGAAGCACCCAATTAAAAGTGACCCCACCCGCTGCCGAGGCTACTAAGGTTGCTGGGTTAGCGCATAAGTTTTGAGTAATGGTGGGAGTTGGAGCGGTAGAAGTAATGGTTTGTGGAAATACATACGTGCAGCCTGTTCCATTGTTGTCTCTTACTTGAATCAAATAATCGCCCACTGGCAAGGTGGCGGTATTACTTGTTTGTGGGCCAACTACTGTACCGGGCCCAACAGGTGTAAAGGTGTATTGCAATACTCCAACCGTTGGCCCTGCCGTGCTGACTGTTACCAAAGAAGGATCACAATTTGAGAATGTTGCCGAAGCGGTAAAGGCTGCATCAATCAATCCATATGCTTGGTAGATGGTGCAACCTGATACTTGATCCGTAACTATACCTGAATAGGTTCCGGCCAATCGGCCTGCGAGTGGACCAACGGTAGTGGGGGCTGATTGATCAATACCTTGTTGATTGAATGACGGCCCACTGATAAAATAGGAATACGGCCCACTTGAAGGCACAGTGGTATTTAACGTAATTGTGAGCGATCCATCAGGATTGCCGCACGTGGGGTTAACGCCTGTTAAAGAGAAATTCGGAGAAACTTTTACTGTAATAGTTTTTGACTCGGTAACGCTGCAGTTTGTAATCGGATCTGTAACCGTCACACCATAGGTCAATACAGCTGGCAGTGTAGTGTCGACTGCTTGTGTGTTAAATGAATTTCCATTAGAAACGGAGTTTAATGTCCAAGCATAAAGCGACCCTAAATTCTGCGCATCCAAATTGGCAACTGCACTGTTTTGGCAGACTTCTATATCCGGCCCCAGATTAACTCTCGGTCGGTTATCGGCAACAATCGATGTTCCTCGGGCTTTGCATCCATTCGCATCCGTAGTGGTCACGGTGAACACACCAGGGTTAACAATCCCTGTGATAGTTCTATTCGTTGTACCATTAGACCACACATATGCAGCAGCAGGTCCTGCATCTAATGTTACTGGCCCATTACACAATGAAATAGCGGCTGGGTTGGTGGGTGCTGGCGGCTTAGGATTGATTATTACTGTTTTTACAATGGTGATATCCAACCCACATCGGTTGGTCAAGCGCATGGAAACAGTATACGTTCCTGCGGATGCATACAAGTGGTTAGGTGAAGAAACCGTGCTGCCGGCACCATCTCCAAATGCCCATTGAAATTTATCAATTGCGTCCGTTGGCGTGCCGTTAAATTTAGTGGTGTCTCCAATACAAAGCCCAGCAAATGTAAATCCAGGCCCGCCAAAACCATTGCCTTGTTGCTGCACAAAGTTGGGCAATCCTAAACGACTATTTGTACCCGCAGCCAGTGCAAATGGGTTGATGGTATTAAGAGGCGTGAGTAAAAGAGTGTCTTCAACTGCTTGAAAATTTCCAAGCTCGGCATTTTTGGGTGTGTCATTATAGGCCATATAGATTTGGCCATTGGGTGCAATTTGCAACGCGCCTAATTCATTTGGCTTGCTTACTTTTTGTTTGAAGCGTACCCGCTCCAGCGAGTCAATTGAGTATTCAAAAATTTCGGAAGGGGCTGGAGATCCTTTTACTGTAGCAAATAATTTTCTTCCACCGGGCGAGAACTCAACACCATATACTTGACCATTTGGTTGATTCATATCCACCTTGCGGTAATTGCGCAGCATACCAGTAGTATCGTTCAATTGAAATAATTCTAAAATGTTGCTCGTGCCGGGGGTAGATAATGCAACGGCCAAATTGTTGCGCGGTCCCATTTTCATATAGCCTTGTCCATTGGCTGCTGAAGTAAAGGAATGGACGGATCCAATATCGGAATAAACGGGTTGACCAATTCCTTGGGCGGTGATACGATAGGTGCGGAAGGTGCTGTTGCCATATTCATGTGTTACCAGCCATTGCCCATTAGAGGTAACTCGTTCGGTGCTTTTGGTGTAAAGCAAAATATTTTTTTGTGTAACTGTTCCGTTCGTGCCCACCTTTAAATCAAAAACCGAATAGCGCAATTCGTACCGCGAGGTGCCGGTTATTTCTTGTGTGGTGAAAATGTAATAGATCGTTTCATCGCCTGGCACCGATACAATCAAAGATGATTGCGTGGAGGTCGGGTCTCCGCCAATGCCGGTATCGATCAAAATGTTTGTCTTATCGTATACGTTTGTTCCATCCGTGTAGAAAACAGTATTTCCATTTCGATCGCATACAATGGCGCAGCCCGCTGGTGCATTCATGGCGCTATTATTAAGTGCTACAGGTGGCGCTTTATTAAAATCAATTCCTGCCTTGTTGCCAAAGTACCAAATGTTACTTCGCTGATCTTGTAGTCCGTATTCCTTAACGTTTACCCCTGCGTAAGTTGAGCACGTACCATTCGATACAACAACAAAATAATAGCCAGCTGAATCTGGTTTTAGGGTAGGCCCTGTTTGCCCATTGGACCATGTATAAGAAGTGGCAGTTCCTTGCGTAACCCTTACTGTTACTGAAAATTGCGTTGGTGTTGATGTGCCCCTAGGCGGAGGAAATTCAGATTTACAGGCAGTGGTATCTTGAACCAATTGTATTCTTAAGTCAAACGGAGTTATCGTTACGGCTTGTGTTGTAGTCACCCGCTGTCCCTGGTAAAAGGCAGTCAGTTGAACATTGAAGGAAGGTTGTAGTGTCGTGAATTTATGCACCGGACTCCACGCTTTTGAACTTTGCCCATCACCAAAATTCCATAGCAGACTATCTGCGTTGGGTGTGATAGTTGGAAAAAAAGTAATCGGATTGTTTTGGCAGCGCGGGGCAGCGCTGGTGGTAAAGTTTGCTGTTAAGGTTACGGTGCTGCGCGGAAAAAAAGATGGAAACTGCCTGCCTGCAAAATCAGTTGTGCCAAATGGCTGGGTAATTTTAACAAACGCTGCAAGGGTATCAGTTTTCGTAAATTTGTCAATCAAAAAAGGGCCACCAACAGTTGCTTGATAAATATGGTAAATGGCAGAATCGGGTGCCAACTGAAGGCCGTAGCTCCTGGCTGGTAAAGAAGAGGACGTAGCTGTGTATAACGATGTAGTAATAGTAGTGGGAATAGTAGGGTTCGAATTCACATAATCGTATTGCAACACATCCGCATTGGTCACGCCATCGCCACTGCGCGAAATGTAAAGATATTGCCCGCCTTTAATGTCCCATTGAATATCGTAAATCCATTCGGTGCCAACCACGGGCAGATTCGATCCTGTATTTAAAATGTAACGATCGAATGTGATATTGCCCGTAGCCGGATCGAAATCCAAAATTTGCGCGAAATCATTTTTGCTTTGTGTGGCAACAGCCAATTTTCTCAATTTGTTATTGTATGAAAAGTTTGAAACAGTAAGGTTTAACGCGCCTGCTGGGCCAGCTATACTATTGACAATCGGATTGAATGTGCCAGAAGAGTATGAAGCAGCATCGATCAACGTAGTCGTAAAATTAGATGACCCATTTTGATGGGTGATCAGCCAATAATCCGTTCCATTTGCATGGGGTAAAATGATCATTCCTTCTGAGCGATTGGATAATCCAGGCACAGGAGCATTTTTATTGGTCGCTTCTATATTTCCAAGAGATGGAGAAGGGAATACTGCATTGCCAAACAAAGACATGTCCACTACGCTTCTGTTGATCGATCCACCCGTGGTAAAATTAGCACTATTGGTAAAGATAAAATATTTGTTGGGCTGCCCAGGCACGGGGCAGATCACGGCCGGTTGATTGGCTGACGTATTTCCACTCAAGCCAGTAGTGCCATTGGGCATTTGTTTGTGACTGGCATCGTACACACGCAATCCATCGGTGTAAAACAAAAGATTGGCTGTGGCCGGATCGGTTGCTACAGCACTTCCACCCGTCCCGAAAGGAACAAATTGATCTTTCACAGTAGTAGCTTGGTTGGTGCCGCGATTGAAGCGAATTCCATCGGGCGAATTTCCGAAGTACCAATTGTGTTGCGATAGATTTTGAGAGAAGGAGGGAATTGAGATAGTAATCCAAGCAACCAAACCTACGAGGTATGCTTTTTTTAGAAACGGAATATTGTTTGGCATCAAGTTAAAGCTCATAAAATACATCTCACTGACTGCAGGTTTCACATCAAATTCAAATTTACAACGTAACTACCGTATAAAAAATACACGATTGGTTCAAAAATATCGTTAAGCAGTCGAAAGCCGCCTATTTGTCGGTGAAATACTTTTTTAAATGTGTTCAATCATCGTAATTTGCTTGCTTGAAAAAGCCTAAAATTCTATTCATGAGGTGTCGATTGGTTTGGGTGGCGGTATGGATGCTGATATCAATTGTTTCGGCAACTGCCCAAGACCCACAATTTTCTCAGTTCTACGCAGCTCCCTTGTATTTAAATCCTGCCTTTGCGGGAGCTACTAATCAAAATAGAGTAGGGATCAATTACCGCAACCAATGGCCGGCCATCGATGCAAACTTTAATACCATTTCTGCTTTTGCGGATTTCTATATTGAAAGTAAAAATAGTGGGGTGGGTATTTTGATCAACCGCGATACGGAAGGCGTGTTAGGCTTGTCGTCTACCAGCATTGCCTTGCAGTATGCCTACGATTTGAGTTTGACTAAAAAATTATCCTTTCGTCCGGGTTTTCAAGTAGGTGTTTATAACCGCGCCATCAACTTTAGTCGGTTGGTGTTTGGCGATCAATTAAATCCGCAAACGGGTGGATTGATACCTGGCGCTTCCGCGGAAGGATTGAACACTGGTCAATCAAAATTTTTTCCTGATATTTCCATGGGGGGGCTTTTTTATTCGCCACAAGGATGGTTTGGTTTTGCTGCGCATCACATCACCGAGCCCGATCAATCGCTGGTGGGATCGAAAGACAATTTGCCCATGAAAATCTCGGGCCATGCCGGTTGGAAATTTTACTTAGCACCCGGACAAATGGGGCAGGGGTTTTATAAAAAGCCACGTGAGCGAAGCCTTACACCAACTGTTCAATATCGCCACCAAGGCAGGTTCGATCAAATGGATGTGGGATTGTACTATACCTTTGAACCAATTATTATCGGTACGTGGTACCGCGGGGTGCCTTTCAAATCCTTGAATGGCATTGTCAATAACGAATCGATCGTGTTGTTGGTAGGATTTACCAAGCGCGGCACAAAAGATGTGTTGAACATTGGCTACAGTTATGACTACACGATTTCCAAACTTGGTTTTGGAAGCGGGGGGGCACACGAGTTTAGCCTAACTTACTCATGGTCATCGCGCGATCCGCGCAAGCCGGCAAAAGACAAGTTGATCATGCCTTGTCCGGTGCCGTGGTTTTAGATGAAACCGAAATTGCTTAACTTTCCATGCCTATGAAATCAGAAGAAAGAATTATTGAACTACTTGCTGAATATCTGCAAAAAACAGATCAGATTTTAGATCAAATGAAGCAAACGGATCGAAGTGTTGGGATTATGAGTAGGGCGATTGCAGCGCAGGACGTGAAGTATAACGAGCATGCCGCAAGGTTTAATGAAATTAATCTGAAGTTCAATGAAATACGAGTTGAATTTCAGTCAGAGATGAAGCAGATGAAGACTGAATATCAATCTGAGATGAAAGAAATAAAAACTGACATACGCAATCTGAGCTCTGAATTCCAATCTGAGATAAAAGAAATAAAAACTGACATACGCGATCTGCGCGAAGATCAGGGT
The DNA here is from genome assembly GCA_025370075.1 of Chryseotalea sp. WA131a. Taxonomy (NCBI): domain Bacteria; kingdom Pseudomonadati; phylum Bacteroidota; class Cytophagia; order Cytophagales; family Chryseotaleaceae; genus Chryseotalea; species Chryseotalea sp. WA131a. The sequence continues at coordinate 692,687 of CP073016.1, forward strand.
ATAATGCTGAAGGAATTGGTATCAATTTCAAAACGATTTTCGGTTGTTGAAAGTAAGTTAAGTTGATCACTCCTCCCCACTTCCCCCAAGTTTACACACATCATCCATACCCAAGTGCATCAGAGCATCACCCGCATTTACAACCGGATTATTGTTAAGCCCAACCACATAACCTGTGGAGGGTGATTTGATTTGTTCTTTGAATTCGCCAAACGGATCCGTAAGGTTGCCAATGATTTGATTTTTGTGAACGAGGTCGCCACAAGCGATCGTGGGCTGAAACAACCCTGCCGTGCGTGCTCTGGCCCAGGCAGAACTCCAAATGATTTTATTTTCTTGTTTGGGTTCAGGCGCCCAGTCGATCATATTTAAATGTTTCATCAAACGCAACGTGCCGTTAATGCCTTCTTCAATGGCTTGTTGATCCATGCGCAACAATTCGCCACCTTCGTACACAATAATGTTTTTGCCTTTTTTCGCTGCGGTTTGTCGGAGTGAGTGTGGACGAAACGGAGAGTCAATGGTGAAAGGCGCATGAAACGCATTTGCAAGCTCTGCATTTTTGGGTTCTTGCATCATGCAGCGCACTTGTGGGTAGTTGGTGCGCATGGCACCGCCTGTGTGAAAGTCAATGCCAAAGTCAATGTTGGGGATAATGTCGTGCGTTAGGTGGTAGGCCACACGCGAAGCCAATGATCCTAATTTACTTCCCGGAAAGGAGCGGTTGACATCTTTGCCATCCGGCACTTCGCGTGAGTAGTTGAGAAAGCCATATACGTTAATAATCGGCATGCACACGGTAGTTCCTCGCAGCACACGATTATGACCTGTATCAATAATTCTTCTAACAATCTCCATCCCGTTGATTTCATCGCCATGCATACCGGCAGTGAGCGCAAGCACAGGGCCGGGCTCCACTGCGCGATATACGTAAATAGGCGTATCGATCTGCGTGCGCGAGGGAAGCCGTGCAATGTTGATATTAATTTCTTTGAACTCGCCAGGGCGGATGTCGTGTTCGGCTATTGCTAGGGATTTGGGCATTTTGGGTATTAGGTGTTGGGACTTAGGACTTAGGGCTTGGGGCTTGGGGTTAGGACTTAGGTTGCTTTAGCGTATTGATGAAGCTGTTGAGCATTTTACCTAACACTTCGATGTCATTCAGTAACTTTTCAGAAGCTGTTTCTTCCATTAGGTTTCTGATTTTTACTTTTGTTAACCATGTTTTGGTTTCGAACAAAGAACCCCTTGCGTAATAACAGAAATTAATAAATTCCTTGGTATGAAAACGCCCCAATCCCTCCGATAAATTCGCTGAAATTGAATCAGTTGCTCTAGCTAACTGCTTGCCGATTGTGTCCTTTTCAAAATGATTCCACTTCAATAAAGCTTTCCAAATCTCATCCGATAACTCAAGCGATAGATTGTAAATTTTAAATTCCTCTAACGATTTAATCATAAAACGAATTTTATTGACTGGTTCTACCAAAACCTAAGTCCTAATACCCAAGCCCCAATACCCAATTAGGCGTTAATCTTATCCTTCTGGATCCTGTTCTTCCCGGCATTTTTTTCGAGGTATTGAATAATCTTTCCGCCAATATCAACTTTGGTAGCACCTTCAATTCCCTCTAGCCCTGGCGAAGAATTTACTTCAATGATGAGTGGTCCGCGTTTGGAAGGAAGCATATCTACACCCGCTACACCCAAGCCCATTTTTTTTGCCGCAATGATGGCCGCATGTTTTTCATGGCGATCAAGTTTCACCACCGTAGCATGCCCACCCCGATGGAGGTTGGAGCGAAATTCGCCATCGCGCGCTTGCCTGCGCATGGCGCCTACCACTTCACCATTTACAACAAAAGCACGGATGTCTGCACCCTTTGCTTCTTTGATAAATTCTTGAACAATTATTCGTGCCTTCACTCCATGAAACGCCTCGATCACCGACTGTGCAGCTTTTTTGTTTTCGGCCAATACCACACCCAAGCCTTGTGTACCTTCCAATAATTTGATAACCACGGGTGCTCCGCCCACGGCTTCAATCACCCCTTCGGTATCTTTGGAGTAATCCATGAAAATGGTTTTGGGCAAACCCAAGCCAGCGCGCGAAAGTATTTGCATGCTCCTCAATTTATCGCGCGAGCGAATGAGTGCTTGTGACTCTACCGCAGTAAATACTTTCATCATTTCAAATTGCCGAACCACTGCTGCACCATAAAAAGTGACCGATGCACCAATGCGTGGGATGATCGCGTCAAAGTAATCGAGCTTGCGACCGTTGTACCACACCATCGGGTTCTTCTTTTCAATCAGCAGCATGCACTTCATATGGTCGATGATCTCCACTTTGTGACCCCTCTTCTCACCAGCTTCTTTTAATCGCTTGGTGGAATACAGCTTGCTGTCGCGCGAAAGAATGGCAATGTTCATGACGGCTTGATTTTGGTTTGAAAATACAAATCTTTTTTGGTCACATCGATTAAAAAACGGTTTCGCAAAATGCGCCTTCCCAGCAAAACGGGAAAGCGAAGTTTCTCACGATCGCTCAACGAAAATTCTGCTCGGATTTTTCGATTGAATAGTTGAATGGTAGTTTTGATAACGTAGCGCATCTCCGCTTCGCCAAACGAATTTTTGATTTCTCGTTTGGTGAATTCGGTAAAGGTAAACTTCATGCCCGTGAATTCAGGATGCTCTTCATCGAGCAGCACAAACTCCAATTTGCCGTCCACCACTTCTGCACGCGAGCAATGCAAGCTACAGGTGTAAGCACCCGTATCGATTTTTGCATGGATATTGTGCAGCCCGAGTTTGGGAAAATCCACACGATCCGACCGGCCAAGTATTTGCATCTCTTTAAAAGTTTTTCAAACTAAGTGTAATTTTCAAATAATAAAAAACCCTTTCTGTTTTTCGCAGAAAGGGTTTACCTGAATTCTTAGTATTGGAAGAATACTCCTTTGACTTTATGCTGATCGCTCCTGAAGAAATCTCCCTTAGCAAAGAATGCCCCGGAATTTATCCTTTTGAAATTTTGAAGGAAACGGAAGTGTTTTCCCACTTCAAAACAACATTGTTACCTTCAACACTGATGGTGAAGGTTTCTACCATGCTCGCTGTTTTGGCAGACTTCACTTTTGCACGCAGCAGATCTTTCTTTTCAGAATAATCGAATGGGCTACCGGAAGCTTCTTTGCTCAAGATAACTGTCCATTCGGTTTCCCCAGGAATTGTGTACAAACCATATTTTCCTTTTGGAACAGCTTGTCCTTCTACCTTTGCATTTGCACTAAACTCAATACTGGTTACGGCATTAGCACCTGTGCGCCAAACTTCACCAAAAGGGACAAGCCCACCCATAATTTTACGACCTCTTGCAGATGGTTGATGGTAATCGACAGTAACAGAAACGCCATCAGCGGTTCCTGTTGCCTTGGCTGGTGGGCTCTTTTGGGCGAATCCGACAAAACTAAAAATCATTAAAGCGAATAGCAGGATAGATTGTTTTTTCATGTTGATAGTTAATTAGTTAGTTGTTTTGAATGAAACTTTAATTGTTTGTAAATATAACAAAGTGCCATCGTAACTTTAAGTTCCGAGGCACTTCGTTATAAAACTTTAATCTGTAAACTACTCCTTCTAACGACCCAATTCGCGTTTTGGTTTTTAGCTTGGGCGAATTCTTTGTTAATTTTTTGTAAATGTTTTACTGTAACAGAACTTTTTGAAAGGAAGATGGTGTTACTACCCCACAATTAAATACTAAATCTAACCAACTATTTTATGAATTATGTTATCACCGGCTCCATCGGCCATATCAGCAAGCCAATCGTTAAAAAATTAAAAGAGGCAGGTCATCATGTAACGGTGATCACCAGCAATTCAGACCGTGTAAAAGAAATTGAATCATTGGGCGCAACTGCCTTTGTGGGTTCAGTAGAAGATCCCGCGTTTGTATCAAAAGCCTTTGCCGGAGCGGATGCCGTGTATTTAATGATCCCACCCAATTGGTCGCTTACGGGAGGTTGGTTAGATTACCAAAAGAAAGTTGCTGACAATTACATCGCAGCAGTCAACCAAAGCAAAGTTAAGAATGTGGTACTATTGAGCAGTATTGGCGCTCATTTGCGCAAAGGCGCTGGCCCTGTTGATGGATTGGGCTATGCCGAAGAGAAATTATTGGCTTCAAAAGATGCAAACATAAAGGTATTCCGCCCTTCTTACTTCTTTTATAACTTGTTTAGCATGGTGCCCTTGTTGAAGAACATGAATATTTTGGGTTCCAATTTTGGAAACACTGATGAAAAATTGGTATTGGTCCACACCAGCGATATTGCCGATGTAATCGGTGATGCCTTAGCAAAGTTAGATTTTAAAGGCTATTCTATCCAATACATTGCCAGTGACGAGCGTCACCCCAACGAAATAGCCGAAGTGCTTAGCAAGGCTGCTAACAAACCTTCACCGTGGGTTACGTTTACCGATGAACAATCATTGCAAGGAATGTTGCAGGCTAATTTACCTGCCACCATTGCCAATGGTTACGTAGAGTTGGGAGCATCTCTACGCTCTGGAAAAGCACAAGAAGATTATTGGAAAAATAAACCTGTGCTTGGCAGAGTGAAGCTGGAAGATTTTGCAAAAGAATTTGTGGGGGCTTACAATGGATAAGTATTTTAGTTTCTGGTTTTGAGTTCAGAGTGACTCAAGACCAGAGACTTTAACTTGGATAACTTTTTCTCAATAATTCTATCATCGGAGCATCTATCCGTTTTGGTTTTAAAGTCTTTGCATCGAGCATCACCCACACCATGCGAGAAAATGTTAACTCAACATCACCTCGCATTAATTTTACAAATCGCTCGAAGGTAGCCCCCTTGGCCTCGCCCACCCATGTATATCCGGTAATGGTATCGCCTAAAAACGATTGGTTTTTGTAGTCGATCTCATGTCGATGCAACATCCAAGCGACTTCATTTTTTAATTGTTCAGAAGCCATGGTATTCCAATGTGCGACTGCTACTTCTTGTACCCAACGCACATACACCACATTGTTAACGTGGTTGAGTTCGTCTATATCGCTGGGCTGAACGAGTATCGAAAACGTAAAAGGATCAGTAGATAAGGTCATTGGAATTAGAGTAAATTGGTGCTTGTTATCACGAAAGTTAGTAGTTTTAACCGATGGCAAAAAAATCGCAATGGGTCACCATCGGAAAGCGCAAGATTGAACTCAGCAATCTCAACAAAGTACTTTTTCCTGAAGATAATATTTTAAAGGCAGAAGTAATTGAATACTACTTCTCTATTGCGCCCACGTTGCTCAATCACATCAAAGGCCGTGCGCTTACGCTGATTCGTTTTCCGGATGGCATTCATGGAGAAACATTTTATCAAAAAAATCGCCCTGACTGGTCGCCAGACTGGATTGAATTTGAAAGGCTAGGCAAGGAGGAAAAAAAAGATTACATCATCGCTACTGAACAGGCCTCCTTGGTTTGGTTGGCCAACCTTGCTTCTCTTGAGCTACATCAACTTCATAGTCGCAGGCCAAATTTCGATTGCCCCGATTACATGGTGTTTGATTTGGATCCCCCAGAAGGCTATGATTTTCAAAATGTAGTGCCGATTGCTTTCGAATTGAAGGAGGCAATTAAAAAATTTGGCTACACACCCTTTGTAAAAACCACAGGAGGCAAGGGCATTCATATCTGCTGCCCGCTATTGCCCAAGCATGATTTTCATACCGTGTTTGAGGCCGCTCAATTGATTGCCCAACCATTTGTAGACAGCAATCCAAACACCACGCTTCATATAAAAAAAGAAGCCCGCAAGGGTCGGGTCTTGATTGATATTTATCGAATCCGCTCTGGCCAGAGCATTGTTTCACCGTACAGTTTGCGCGGTAGGGTAGGTGCGCCTGTTTCGATGCCACTTTCGTGGGATGATTTGGCGAAAGTAAAAAGTCCGAGTGCGTTTACTATTCACAATGCATTGGAATTGGTAACAACCAAGGGAGATGCATGGGAAGGGATGGATGCGTATGCCGTTGAATTGCATACCCACAGAGAGATGAAAAATCTTGCGTCTCCACTACCGCCTAACAGAAAAAGAAAAACGCCTGAGCAATTAGAGAGCTACGAGAAGAAAAGAGATTTCAGAAAAACACCTGAGCCAAAGGCCGAGATTGATATCAGCGGTGGAAATAATTTCGTAGTCCATCGGCACCATGCCTCACATCTCCATTATGATTTGAGATTGGAGCAAGACGGAGTATTAAAATCGTGGGCGGTGCCCCGGGGTTTGCCTCCGCACCCAGGTGTAAAACGATTGGCTGTGCAGACAGAAGATCACCCAATGAAATACTTAACCTTTGATGGCACTATTCCGAAAGGGCAATATGGAGGAGGTGAAATGTGGATTTATGCATTGGGCAAATATCAGATCACGAAAGAAAAAACAGATGGATTTTACTTTAAATTGAATAGCAAAGAAATAAATGCTGAATACCGCATTCACAAAATGAAGCAAAAGGAATGGTTGATGGAGCGGGTAGACGAGCCGCAATTCAATTTTTTAAAAGCCGAAATTCAACCCATGCTTTCGGAATCATTGGATCATCCACCCACTACCTATGACTATTTTTATGAAGTGAAATGGGATGGCATCCGTGCCTTGATTTCGTTGGAAGACGGAAACATCACCATTAAAACGCGCAACCAACAAAATGTAACAGCGCAATTTCCCGAATTACTAAAAGCAGACAAATCGTTTCGGGCCACCTGTGGCTTGTTTGATGCCGAAATTGTTTGTTTGGATAAAGCTGGGAAACCCGAATTCAAAAAAGTGATTCAGCGCATGCAACAAACCGGTGCCACCACCATTGAGCGTTTATCAAAAACACTTCCTGTTAATTGTTACGTGTTCGATTGTTTGTATTTAGATGGAAGGCCATTGATTAACGAGCCGCTAGCGAAACGGAGAGAATGGTTGCGCGATGCAATTAAAACGAAGGAGTCACCCTATCGCCTCAGCGAAATAGAAGAAGATGGCAACTCGCTTTTTGCTGCTGCAAAAATTCACGGGCTAGAAGGAATCATGGCCAAGCGAAAAGACAGCAAGTACTTGATTGGCAAACGCAGCGATGCTTGGCTGAAGATAAAAGTCCGACAGTCAACCGAATGCTTCATCATCGGATTTACGCCAGGCAAGGGCGATCGGAAAGCAACCTTTGGCGCATTGCAAATTGCTGAGCAGAAAGAAGGTGCATTGTATTATAGAGGTAAGGTGGGTACCGGTTTTAACGATGCTACCATGCAAGAGATCAGTAAAGCGTTAAAGAAGTTGGCAGTTGTTAAGAGCCATACACTTCAAGGTGGTAAGATTGTAGATGAAAAAATTACCACCTGGATTGAGCCTAAACTGATGGCAGAAATCAGCTATGCCCGATTGACACCTGATGAAATGTTTCGCGAGCCTGTTTTTCTGCGGTTACGGACGGATTGTAGTTGACAAATTGTCAACTTTTCGTAATTTCGCGTATTCAATGAGGGTAATCGCCAAACGAACGTTGAAAGATTATTGGACCAAGCATGCCAATTGCCGAAAGGAGTTAGAGGAATGGTATGGAGTAGCAATAAAAGCGGAATGGGCTTCTCCAAAGGATGTAAAACAAACCTATCCTAAAGCAAGTATTGTAAGCAACAATCGAGTAGTTTTTAATATTGTAGGTGGCAATTTTCGGTTGGTTGTAAAAATTGCCTACCGAGGTAAAATTTGTTTTGTTCGATTTATTGGTACACATAAAGAATATGATACGATAGATGTAGCAACGATATGAAGACGAGTTTAGAAATTTCAGTTATTAGGAGTGAAGCGCAATACAGAAAGTATCTAGCGGAGGTTGATCATTTAATGGATATTGATCCTCCAATGAATTCACCTGATGGAAGATTGTTAGATACATTGGTCATTTTAATTGAAGCTTATGAAAAGCAGAAAGGATGGGAACTGCCAGAGCCTGATAGCCCCGTAGAGGTAATAAAGACTAGAATGGAAAATCTTGGCTTAAAGCAAACTGACTTGGTTGACGTAATTGGCGACAAAAGTGTGGTTTCAAAAGTACTAAATGGTTCTAGAAAATTGACGTATTCTATGATTGCTCCACTCAGTCGATTGTTAAAAGTACCAGCAGAATTGTTATTAGAGAGCAGGTAAACAAATAAAATTCCCAACGCTCCAAGTCCTAATCCCGAAACCCATGACAGACCACTCTCTTTATCTCAAAAACCTTTGGTACCTGGCCTTTCACAGTTCTTTTTTGAAGAAAGGCAGATTGCTTGGCAAAGAAATCTGTGGTGAGAAAATTGTTCTTGGTCGCGATGCAAGCGGCAAACCTTTTGCCTTGCGTGATAACTGCCCACACCGGGGTGTGCCGCTGTCTGCCGGGTGGTTCAAAGACGATACTATTCAATGTTGCTACCACGGTTGGCAATTCAATACCCAAGGCACTTGCACCGGCATACCCGCCATGCCACCCGATGCGACTTTCGATCCAGCGAAGATTAAGGTATTTCAATATCCGGTTGAAGAAATCAACGATACGATTTGGGTGTACATACCAGATAAAAAATTACCAACTACTGTCCCCAAGCTAACTGCACCCAATTTGTTATTGCAACCCGGACAAAAATTCAAGCATGTAGAAACGGTAATCATGCCAGCCGATATTGACCATTCTGTTATCGGATTGATCGACCCCGCGCACGTTACCTTTGTGCATCAATCGTGGTACTGGCGCTCGGCAAAAAAACTAAAGCTGAAAGAGAAAAAGTTTGAGCCCACACCACTGGGTTTCAAAATGGTGCGACACGCGCCATCCACCAATTCAAAAGGCTATGGAATTTTAAAAGGAGGCACGAGTACCGAAATCACTTTTGAAATTCCTGGCATTCGCACCGAACATATTTTGGTAGGAGAGAAGAACCAAGTAGTATCCATCACAACGCTTACACCTCTGAACGACAAGCAAACCGAACTCACGCATATTTTTTATACCGACATCGCTCTGGCCAACTGGTTGTGGTTTCCGCTCAAGCAATTGGGCAAACAATTTATCGGACAAGACTTGGGCGTGTTCAACAAACTCAACGAGGGCCTTCAATCTAAACCAACCTTGTCGCTAATTGGTGAGCCCGATTTACAAGCGCGCTGGTATTACGAGATCAAAAGGCTTTGGGCATTGTCACAGCAAAACAATGAGCCATTTGTAAATCCGGTGAAGCCGCAGGTGCTGCATTGGGTGACGTAATTTATTTGTAATTCCCTACTTTGCTCTAATACCTTCAATTTTTTTGGGTTTGATTGCTATTATCTTTTTGGCAATTGACTTTAATCATGTAAACAATGGTAAAATCATTTTAAAAAGATGCAATGACTCAATCAAATATCAACTACTGCTAACCATGATAGTTTTCCGGATAATTCAAAAAATAATCTGCTAATCTGCGGTTGACATTGAACTTATCTCACTAAATCCATAAAATTCAGCTATCTTTGCGGCCTTAAATTTTGAAATTTAGACGCAGAACAGCCTTTTATGGAAGTAGAAAAAATCAGGAACATCGCCATTATCGCCCACGTTGACCACGGCAAAACAACTTTGGTTGACAAACTATTGCATGCCGGTCATCTTTTTAAAGACCACGAGAACCCAGGCGAGCTAATCATGGACAGCAATGACTTGGAGCGCGAGCGAGGAATCACCATTTTGGCCAAGAACGTTTCTGTACGCTATAAAGATTATAAAATTAACGTGATAGACACCCCTGGTCACAGTGACTTTGGAGGTGAAGTGGAGCGCGTATTGAACATGGCCGATGGTTGTTTGCTATTGGTGGATGCGTTTGAAGGCCCAATGCCTCAAACCCGTTTTGTATTGCAAAAGGCGTTGCAATTGGGCTTAAAGCCGATTGTGGTTATTAATAAAGTAGATAAGAAAAACTGTACACCAGACGAAGTACACGAGTCGGTATTTGATTTAATGTTTGCGCTTGACGCGAATGAAGATCAGCTCGATTTCCCTACTTTCTATGGTTCGGCCAAGCAAGGCTGGATGAGCGATGATTGGAAAAAACCTACTACCGATATCAACGCGTTGATTGAAGGTGTGATCAAATACATCCCCGCACCAAAGATTGACGTTGGCCCCACACAGTTGATGATTACTTCATTGGAGTACTCGTCTTACATTGGTCGTGTGGCGATTGGTCGCATTCAGCGAGGAAGTGTAAAAGCTGGACAATTTGTGGTATTGGTAAAACGCGATACAGGTGCGATTGTAAAAACCCGTATTAAAGAGGTTTACGTATTTGAAGGCTTTGATAAGAAGAAAGTAGAAGAGGTAAAGGCTGGCGATATTTGTGCGTTGGTGGGCTTGGAAGGTTTTGAAATTGGTGATACCGTTGCCGATGTTGAAAAACCCGAGGCATTGAAATCGATCAAGATTGATGAGCCTACGATGAGCATGCTTTTCACGATTAACAACTCACCTTTCTATGGTAAAGAAGGCAAGTTTGTTACCTCACGTCACATTAAAGAGCGTTTGGATAAAGAGTTGGAGAAGAACTTGGCGTTGAAAGTTGGCGATACGGGTTCTGCCGATAGCTTCTTGGTATTTGGAAGAGGCGTGTTGCACTTGTCCGTATTGATTGAAACCATGCGCAGAGAAGGATACGAGTTACAGATTGGTCAGCCGCAAGTAATCTTCAAAGAAATTGATGGCGTAAAGTGTGAGCCAATGGAAGAATTGACCATCGATTTACCCGAAATCGTAGCAGGCAAGGCGATCGAAACGGTATCGCAGCGAAAAGGCGAAATGACGAACATGGAACCAAAAGCTGACCGCATGATTTTGAAATTCATGATTCCGGCCCGAGGCATTATTGGTTTGCGAAATTATTTATTGAACGTAACAGCCGGTGAAGCGATTGTTACACATCGTTTCAAAGAATATCAACCGTACAAAGGAGAAATTCCAGGTCGCATCAATGGCTCTTTGATTTGTATGGAACAAGGTGAAGCCATTCCTTACAGCTTGCACAACCTGCAAGACCGTGGTAAATTTTTCATTGACCCTAGTGATGCTGTCTACGAAGGGCAGGTAGTGGGCGAAAATAATCGCAGTGGGGATTTGGTGATCAACATTACCAAAACCAAGAAATTGACCAACATGCGTGCCACCGGATCAGAAGAGAAGATGACCATCCGCCCCGCAGTAAAGTTTTCGTTAGAAGAAGCGTTGGAATACATTCAAGGAGATGAGTACGTGGAGGTAACACCCAAGTCGATTCGTTTGAGAAAAATTTACTTGACCGAAAACGACCGTAAGCGTTACGCGAACAAGGCAACCGTAACTGCATAAGCACCTAAAGTTTCTTTTTTGATGTATTCAAAAAAAACAGTTTCAATGACCAAACTCGTGATGAGTTTGGTCATTTCATTTTCAACCCATTTTGTTTTTGCGCAAGGGATTGATAAAGCACTGGAAGCACAGGCCGATACCTTGGTGGAGCATCAAGAGTATGGCAAGGCAGTCGGCATTTATTCTAAAATCATAGCCAAATCAAAAACTGAAAAAACACACCGCATACAGTATAAAAGAGCGGTTTGCTTTTATTACTTGGGCGAATTTCAAAAAGCGATAGAAGATGTTACGCAGTTCATACCAGAGTATCCACAAAGTCATCAAGCCTACATTCTTCGGGCGTTGGCCTATCGGCAGTTGGGAGATTTGGATAACCAATTAAAAGACATAGAAAAAGCAACCGAGTTGCAGGCCGGTAACACACAATTGATCAAGTGGCGAGGCTCGCTGTATATCGAGAAGGGCGAGTTTGCCAAAGGCAAAGATGATTTGTTGTTGGCCAAAGCATTTGAAGACGATGCCGAACTTGAAACCAATTTGGGCATGGCGTATCAATCGTTGGGCAATTTGCAAGAAGCCATCAATTGCTTCAATCAATCCATTGTGCTAGATGTTACCTATAGCCCCGCCTACTTGTATGCGGGAAGCTTTTTGTTGGAAGAAGCCCACTATGAAAAAGCACTTGTTTATTTTGATTTACTGTTGCGCCTGGAACCCGACAATGCCTCCGCGCTTTTTTACAGAGGCGTGGCGTTGGTGGAATTGAAACGCGAGAAGGAGGGATGCCGCTGCTTGCAGAAGGCATTTAGTGCCGGGCAAGATGACGCTCTCGGTTACCTCAAGGAGTATTGTTACGATGTATTCAAATAGTCCTTCTTTCTTTACGACTTATTCTCTTTTGTTCGCAACGAATTTCCTTGCGATTTTTTGAGTTTGGGCAAACTCCAAACATAGTTGCGAAGGTCTTAGGTCACCCACTAATCTTGAACGTACAACATCAGTGGTACCCAAATGCCATGTGGCCAATATACTTTTGCTCGGTTGCTTTGGTGGATCAAATCGGTAATCCAGCTAAGGATTTGGGTTATCCCTAATCCAAGAACGATCGAGATGAGGATAGTGACGTATTCAAAAGCGCTGATGATGTGTGTAAAATCTTTCCAAATAAATGAAAAACCCTTTACAATACTTGTTTTTTCTGTCTTGTGTTTAGCAAAATGTGTAAAAAGTGGTTAGGTCTTAGTCAGTTCCGAGACCTTGGGTTACCACCAAAATAATTATCTTGCAAGTCTTTAAAATAAATTTGAAAAAATGTGTTTGCGGTGTAGATTTGTGCAATTCTAATAAAAGCGGATACCTAAACTCGCTACGATGAAGTACAAAATATCTGATTTAGTAAAGCTTCTCACACTCGCACTGATTGTTTCCCTAAGTAATCCTTCTTTTTCGCAAGACATCCCTACGGATGCGGCAAGCATTAAAGCGGGCGAGGAGTTATTTAACGGCAACTGTAAATCATGTCACCGGGTAGATAAAAAATTGGTGGGGCCTGCACTGGCAGGGGTGCAAGATAGGGCTCCTTCCATTAAATGGATTTTGGAATGGGTGAAAAATCCCGCCAAGGTGATTGCCAGTGGCGATGAGTATGCCAATAAAATCTATAACGAATACAACAAAAGCCAGATGACGGCTTTTACCAGTTATACTGATGCCCAAATCTTGAGCATCTTAGGTTATATAAAAGCTTACAAAGCTCCAGAAGCCACCCCTACTACCGTTGCTGGTGCCCCTGCTGGTGGAGCAGCCGGAATTCCAAGTGAATACCTCAACCTCATTGTGGGTGGAATGATTTTGATCTTGGTGTTGATGGTAGTGATTTTAGCACTAATTGTTTCGGCATTAAAGAGATTTTTGAACCAAAAAGAACTTAGCGAAGATGATGAGCAGGTGGTAAACTCACCTTATACGCTTGCAACTATTACCAAAAGCTCGGGCTTTATATTTGTCGTGGTATTTATTGTGGCCGCCATCGTGTTTAAAACCACCATCGATGGGTTGTACTCCATTGGTGTTCAGCAAGATTACGCACCCAAGCAGCCAATTGCTTTCTCACACAAATTGCATGCAGGCTCTTACGAAATCAACTGCAAGTATTGCCACACAGGCGTGTTAAAGGGCAAGCAAGCCAACATTCCTTCACCTAATATTTGTATGAACTGCCACACGCAGATCAAACAAGAGTCTCCTGAAATCCAAAAGATCTATTCTGCTATTGGCTATGATCCTAAAACAGCTTCCTACACGGGCAAGCAAAAGCCCATTGAGTGGGTTCGCATTCACAACCTGCCAGACTTAGCTTATTTTAACCACGCCCAGCACGTAAATGTAGGTGGCATTGAATGCCAAACTTGCCATGGCCCTATTCAAGAGATGGAAGTAGTGAAGCAATATTCTCTATTAACAATGGGTTGGTGCATCGATTGCCACCGCAAAACGGATGTGAACAGTAAGGGCAATGCCTATTATGATAAGCTCAATGAATTGCACAAGGGCTCTAAGAAGACCATGAAAGTAGAGGACATTGGTGGCTTGGAGTGTGCGAAGTGTCACTATTGAGAAGAAGGTAGGAGTTTAGGTTATAGTAGTCAGAAGAAAGAAACTAAGCAGTAGGGATAAACGGTTGTTAGCTTTGGGCATTAGGCCTAAAGCAAAAGAGAAAAGAATATCAGAACATAATTATATATGGGTAGTACCAAAAAGACATATTGGAAAGGTTTGCCAGAGTTGAAAAACGACCCGGCTCACGTAAAACATGCCGATAAGGAGTTTGTTGACTTGGGCGTGCAGGAGGACCCCGGTCACTCGCGCAGAGATTTCTTGAAGATGATGGGCTTTAGCGTAGCTGCTGCTTCGTTGGCAGCGTGCGAAGCGCCTGTTCGCAAGGCTATTCCGTATATCGTTAAGCCGGTTGATGTTGACCCCGGTATCCCGAATTACTATGCCTCCACGTATGTAAATGGTGGGGATTATTGCAGTATAGTAGTTAAAGTTCGTGACGGACGTCCGATAAAATTAGATGGCAACGCGCTTTCTAGCGTAACCAAAGGCGGCACCAGCGCTCAAGTAGAAGCTTCCGTTCTTTCTCTTTATGATAACTATCGCTTGCGTGGACCTAAAAAGGGTGGTGAAAATTCAGATTGGGATTCCATTGATGGAGAAATCACTTCAAAATTAGATGACATTGCCGGCAAAAGCGGCCAGATCAGGATTATAAGCAACACAATCTTAAGCCCTAGCACCAAAGCAGCGATTGAAAAATTTAAAGTAAAATACCCAACTACCACACATGTTCAGTACGACCCGATTTCGTATTTCGGTATGTGGAAGGCAAATGAAGAATCGTTTGGCAAGGGATTGATTCCAAGCTATGATTTTAGCAAGGCAAAAGTGATAGTAAGTGTGGGTGCTGATTTCTTGGGCACATGGCTTTCACCAATCGAGTTCACCAAAGGCTATGCGGTGAACCGCGAAGTGAGCGAAGAGAAACGCGACATGTCCCGCCATTATCAATTTGAAAGCAATCTATCCTTAACAGGAGCCAATGCCGATTATCGCGGCCAAATGAAACCTTCGCAAGAAGGAGCGGTGTTGGCACAGATCTATAATATAGTGTCGGGTGGTTCTGCTACCGATAGCGGAGTAACGTATGTTGAAAAGGCTGCCAAAGAATTGCTGGCCAACAAAGGTGCCAGCTTGGTAGTTTGCTCATCCAACGACAAAGAGACCCAAGTGTTGGTGAATGAAATTAACAATATGTTGGGCAATTATGGTACTACCATTTTACCAAGTTTGCCTGTTCACTTCCGCCAAGGAAATGATGAGGCCATGGCCACTTTCGTGGAAGAAGCGAAAGGCGGAAAAGTAGATGGCGTAATTTTCTACAACTGCAATCCGGTGTACGATCACCCGATGGGTGCAGCGTTGGCCGTTTCGTTGAAGGGAATGGCGTTAACGGTTTCTACTTCTTACACGCCCGATGAAACTGCTTCATCGGTTGCCTATTTAGCACCTGATCATCACTACTTAGAATCATGGAACGACTTTGAACCAAAGCCCGGTCATTACAGCTTATCACAACCTGCCATTACTCCGCTTTTCAAATCGCGCCAAGCGCAAGAGAGCCTTATGGTGTGGGCAGGCGAAAAGGAGGTAGAGTACTTCTCATTCGTGAGTGAAAACTGGAAGAAGTGGTTCTACGAAAAGCAAAATGCCGAAGGCAGTTTTCAGACTTTCTGGGATAAGTGCTTGTATAATGGAGTGTATGAATTTACAGCCGATACAGAAGCCGTAAACTTCACCTCACATGCTTCAGAAGCATTGGCTGCAGTTTCTGCGAAGAAAGCAGCAGGTCAATTTGAATTGGTGATTTACGAAAGCTACGGAATCGGAAACGGCTCGATGGCCAATAACCCATTGTTGCAAGAATTGCCCGACCCGATTACAAAAGCCACCTGGGATCATTATGCAACCATTTCACAAACAGATGCTTCGAAATTTTTCAAAATCGATAACGATGCGGAAGGTCACACAAAATTCATAAGCATTACCGTAAATGGGAAAACTATTGAGCTTCCTGCCTTGATTCAACCTGGCCAAGCAGTTGGTACTATTGGTGTAGCGCTGGGTTATGGAAGAACAAAAGTAGGGGCGGTGGCCGAAAACCTTGGTGTAAATGTTTACCCTATGGTAGCGTTGGCGGCTGGTTCACTTGATTATAACGCAATAAGTGCATCTGCCAAGATCGTAGACAAGTCATTCCAATTAGCGCAAACGCAAATTCACCAAACCTACATGGGTCGTGAAAATGTGATTCAAGAATCAGTCTTATCTGAATTTAAGAAAGATGCTAGAGCTGGACGATACAATCCAGAGGTAACCAATTGGGAAGAGAAAGTAGAGGCGAAAGATGTGTCGCTTTGGAAAGGTCACGAATACAAGAATCACTATTGGGGCATGTCCATCGATTTGAACACGTGTACCGGCTGCGCGGCTTGCGTGGTAGCTTGTAATGTGGAGAACAACGTGGCCATGGTGGGCAAGCAAGAAGTAATCAATAGACGTGAAATGCATTGGTTACGCATCGATCGCTATTACAGCAGCGATGCCAAGCCAGGCGATTTCACCGAAATGGAAAAGGCGGCCAACAATCCGGAAGTTACTTTCCAGCCGATGATGTGCCAGCATTGTAATAACGCACCGTGCGAAACGGTTTGTCCGGTTGCTGCCACTACACACAGTACCGAAGGCTTAAATCAAATGACCTACAACCGTTGCATTGGCACACGCTATTGCGCGAACAACTGTCCCTATAAAGTACGCAGGTTCAACTGGTTTAAATACCACGATAACCAACAATTCTATTCGGTAAACCCTGCCATGAATACCGACTTGGGCAGAATGGTGTTGAACCCTGAAGTAACCGTGCGTTCACGTGGTGTGATGGAGAAATGTTCCTTCTGTGTGCAGCGCATTCAAACAGGAAAACTGACAGCCAAAAAAGAAAGACGCCCATTGAACGATGGCGAGGTAATTACTGCTTGCCAAGCAGCGTGTACAACTGGTGCGATTGTGTTTGGTGATATGAATAATCCGGAAAGTAAAATCAGCAAGTTGTTGAAAATTGAAAGTGACCCGAAGCGTCCGTACGGCATCGACAAGAAAATTGGCAACCCACGTGCTTACCGCGTGTTGGAAGACATAGGTGTGAAGCCAAACGTTTTCTATCTCACCAAAATCAGAAACAAAGACGAACACAAAGAACACGCTTAACTATTGACAATCGACTATTGACTAATTAATATGCAAGTAACTTCTTCGATACGCGAACCTTTAATTACCGGTGGCAAAACCCTCCGCGATGTTTCGGAAGACATCAGCCGCCAGGTAGAAGGTAAACCAACCGGCCTTTGGTGGATTGCAATGGGCATTTCACTTTCGTTGTTAGGCTTTGGCTTTTACTGCCTGTGCTTCCTGTTGTGGGAGGGCGTGGGCGTTTGGGGCCTAAACAAAACAGTAGGTTGGGCGTGGGACATCACCAACTTCGTATGGTGGGTTGGTATCGGTCACGCGGGTACTTTAATTTCAGCTATTCTTTTATTGTTCCGCCAAAAGTGGAGAATGTCTATCAACCGCGCAGCCGAGGCAATGACTATCTTTGCCGTTATTTGTGCCGCTACGTTCCCATTCGCCCACATGGGTCGTTTGTGGTTAGGTTTCTATTGGGTATTCCCTTTGCCAAATACATGGGGTTCGTTATGGGCTAACTTCAACTCACCACTGTTGTGGGATGTGTTTGCCATTTCTACTTACTTCTCTGTTTCATTGGTATTTTGGTACATGGGTTTGATTCCTGACTTTGCCGTGATCAGAGACAGAGCGGTTCGTCAAGGAAATAAATTGCGCGCTCAAATTTACAATGCCTTGAGCTTTGGATGGGATGGCGCTGCAAGAACCTGGAGTCGTTATGAATCAGTTGCGTTAATCTTGGCGGGTCTATCCACGCCACTGGTACTTTCGGTTCACACCATCGTATCCATGGACTTCGCGACTTCGGTCATACCGGGATGGCACACCACTATCTTCCCGCCCTACTTTGTGGCCGGTGCGATTTTCTCAGGTTTTGCCATGGTGTTAACCTTGTTGTTGGTAACACGTAAAGTTTTTAAGCTGGAAGATTACATCACCATCTACCACGTGGAGTTGATGAACATTGTTATCATCATTACAGGTTCGATTGTGGGTATCGCCTACATCACTGAATTCTTTGTTGCTTGGTATGGTCAGGTACCGGCTGAGTATTACGCGTTTTATAACAGAGCTACTGGCCCTTATTGGTGGGCTTACTGGTCAATGATGACCTGTAATGTAATTTCACCTCAGCTTTTTTGGTTCAAAAAAATCAGAACCAACTTGGTGGCTACTTTCATCTTATCCATTATTGTAAACATAGGTATGTGGTTCGAGCGGTTTGTAATCATCGTTACTTCGCTGCACCGCGATTATGTGCCGTCAAGCTGGTCGATGTTCCACCCGACTATTTACGATATGGGTGAGTACATTTTCACATTCGGGTTGTTCTTTACCGCCTTTTTCTTATTTGCTAAATTCTTCCCGGTAATCAATATGGCAGAAGTAAAAAGTATTATTAAATCTTCCTCAGAAAAGAAACATTAATTATGGAGAGCAATAAACATTTTGTTGTCGGGATTTTTGAAGATGAAGATGTGTTGGTGCAAGCAGTGGAAAACACCCGTGAGAAAGGTGTAAAAATTCACGAAGTGTATTCACCTTTTCCGGTGCACGGCTTAGATGAAGCGCTGGGTTACAAGCGTTCACGTTTGCCAATTGCAGCCTTCATGTTTGGCGCCACAGGCACTTCATTAGCATTGTTGATGCAGATATGGATGTTGGGCTACGATTGGCCGATGATCATTGGTGGTAAAAACCACGCCTCGTTGCCCCCCTTTGTTCCCGTCACTTTTGAATTGACTGTATTGTTGGCAGCGTTTGGCATGGTGGGTACTTTCTTTATCGTGAGTGATATGAAACCTTACAAATATCCTCGTCAATTTGATTTAAGAAGCACCGATGACAAGCATGTGATGGCCATCGATTTGGCAGCGAACAAAATGAGCAAAGAAGAGATTGCTTCGATATTAAAAGCACAAGGAGCATCGGAAGTAAATGAAAAGAGTTTCTAAAAAGGAGTATTAATAGACAGCGATTATGCGATTACTAAACTTTTTATTGTGCCTATCGGTGGTAGCCATCTTGGCCTCTTGCAAGGCGAAGGGAAATTACCAGGGATTAGAGTACGCACCCAATATGTATCATTCGGTGGCATACGAGCCACTTTCACAAATCACCGACTTAGATGAAGGTACATTTACCAATGCATTGGATAACGGTCGTGGTGAGTTTTATAACTCCAATCAGTACAATCCTTATAAAATGAACTTGAGAACCCCACCGGCTCATGTAGTAAGGCGAACGGCTTCAGGTTGGTTGCCCTATCGTGGAGGAAACGATACTACGAGTTTGCGCATGGCCAATAAGTTGGCTAGTCCGTATTTGAACGACAGTACACCTGCTATTTTATCACAGGGCAAAGCTGCTTATGAAATGTATTGCCAACACTGCCACGGTGCCAAAGCGGGTGGTGATGGAAAAGTTGCCGCAGGCGTAACTATTGATGGCGTAGAGCATAGCGTTTATCCGGGTGTGGCCAACCTAAAAGGAGATGCTTATAAGAATATTACTGAAGGCCACATTTTCCATGTGATTACTTATGGAAAAGGATTGATGGGAGCGCACGGATCGCAAGTAAGCGAAGAAGATCGTTGGAAGATTGCCCGGTACGTAAAACAACTTCAAAAGAATTAATTTCCAGATAATGATAGCGGACGAAAAATATATTTTCAAAGCAGCCACACAACGCAAACTTTTCATCTTGATTGGAGTTGGGTTGTTGGTATTTGTGTTGGGTGTCATTTTGGCCATGAACTCCGGTGGACACCATGAAGAAGAGCATGCCACTGCCGAAATTGCTAAATCATTGGTAGCAAGTGCCGATCAGCATCCAACGGAGCACGCTACAAAAGAGGCGGGTGAGCACCATGCAGAAACTCCTGTTTGGTTACAACGCGTTTATTCTTCACTCTGGCACAACAATATTTTCTTCGCTGGTCTTGGCATCATCGGTTTGTTTTTTATTGCCATTCAATATGCTGCACAAGCAGGCTGGTCAGCACCCATTAAGCGCGTGCCATTGGCCATGGGATCTTGGATTCCTTTCGCAGGTATATTGATGTTGGTATTGTGGTTTGTGGTGAAAGGGCATGTGTTTCATTGGTCGCACCCAGATGTATATGTAAAGGGCGGTGAGCATTATGATAAAATATTAGATCAAAAATCAGCTTACTTCTTTGGCCCATTCGGCAAAAGCTTTCCAATATTCTACATCTTAAGAATGGTATTGTTCTTTGGTTTGTGGTATTGGTTCTTTACTTGGATCAAAAAAGAAATGTTGGCTGAAGACATTGACGGTTCTGAAAAGCATTGGTTTACTGCCCGCAAAATATCAGCCTACTTCTTAGTGGTTTTTGCGGTGAGTTCATCCGTTGCCGCTTGGGACTGGGTGATGAGCATTGACCCGCACTGGTTTAGCACCATGTTTGGTTGGTATGTGTTCGCCAGTTGGTGGGTAACTGGTTTGGCAACCATTACGTTGATTGTGGCCAACTTGAAAGGAGCGGGCTACATGAAAATGGTTACATCGAACCACTTGCATGATCTTGGTAAGTTTGTATTCGCTTTCAGTATTTTCTGGACATACATTTGGTTCTGCCAGTTTATGTTGATTTACTATTCTAACCTGCCAGAAGAAACGATTTACTTTATTCAACGCATGCGCACTTCGCCCTACGGTTGGATATTTTACGCAAATATTTTCTTAAACTTTATCCTTCCCTTCTTGTTATTAATGACGAGAGATGCAAAGCGTCAAATGTCAATGTTGAAGGTTGTGTGCCCGATTGTAATCACAGGTCATTGGTTCGATTTCTATAATATGATTACTCCTGGCTCGATGAAGGAGAATGGAGGAGTAGGTTTTATTGAAATTGGTTTGGCACTCGTCTTCATGGGAATGTTCTTGTACGTTGTTTTAAATGCGCTTTCAAAAATGCAATTGGTGGCCAAGCACCATCCGTTCATGCAAGAAAGCTTGAATCATCATATTTAATTTTTGTTAACAGAATAAAGGCAGCAATATGAATTGGATTATCGGGTTGGGTGTAGTTCTGGTACTGACAATACTCTACATGATTTTCAGAATTGGAAATTTGGTGGAAGTGGTTAAAAGCAAAAAAGAAGAACCATTTTCACTTACGTGGAATAATATCAATGCTTATTTGTTTATGGCGTTCATGCTCTTTGGTTTGATTGGGTTCTTTTGGTATTCAATTGCCAATTTTACTGACTACGATCCACCAGTAGCATCTAAACACGGGCTTGTTACCGATGGTCTTTTTTGGACTACTATGTGGATTACGGTGGCAGCTTTTACCGTTATCTTCATCATCATGTTCTGGTTTACGTTTGCTTATCGCTACGATAAAAATAGAAAGGCAGCGTTCTTTGCCGATAATCACAAATTAGAAATTGCGTGGACAGTTATTCCAGCTATTGTATTGGCATTGTTGATTTTTAAGGGTCTTCGTGCATGGAATGACATCACGGGCCCTGCTAGCAAAGATGCAATGGTGATTGAGCTGGTAGGTCAGCAATGGTTGTGGATGGCACGCTACCCTGGCACTAAAGATAAGGAGTTAGGTAAGCACAATTATAAACTGATTGATGCTTCCAATGAATTTGGTTTGGATCTAACCGACAAAAATTCATTTGATGATTTCAAATCATTGGCACTTCATATTCCGGTTGGCAAAGAAGTGTTGTTGAAGATTCGCGCTAAAGATGTTTTGCACTCAGTATTTCTACCACACTTCCGTGTGAAGATGGACGCTGTGCCTGGCATGCAAACACAGTTCAAGTTTACAGCTACCAAAACCACGCAACAAATGCGCGATGAGTTGAACAATCCAACCTTCAACTACGAAATGGCGTGTACCGAAATTTGTGGGAGAGGTCACTTCTCGATGAAATTTCCTGTAGTGGTAGATTCAGAAGAAGAATATGCTGCTTGGTTGGCCACACAAGAATCTTGGTTGAAACAAAACCCTGATTATTTGAAATATGTACCAGCTGAATTAAAAGAGGCGGCCATGATCAAAGCAGGCATTCCATTGGATCATGTTACGGTAGTTCAAACGGCAGCAAACTAATGATTTGAAGAGACGATAAAAGAGACGATTTATGGCAACTCATACAGCATCACACGCACACGATGATCACGCTCACGAACATGAGCACCATGGAAATTTTTGGACGACCTACGTATTTACCGAAGATCATAAAGTAATCGCAAAACAATTTTTGATTACGGGTATGATTTGGGCATTGATCGGGGGCGTTCTCTCCGTTCTCTTCCGTCTTCAACTTGGTTTCCCGGATGCCAACTTGGCATGGTTAAAGCCCATTCTTGGTGGCTGGTTAACTCCCGAAGGAAAGATTGACCCTGAATTTTATTTGGCGCTGGTAACCATGCACGGAACCATCATGGTATTCTTTGTATTGACAGCAGGCTTGAGCGGAACGTTTAGTAATTTCTTGATTCCGTTGCAGATTGGTGCGCGCGATATGGCGTCTGGTTTCATGAATATGCTTTCGTATTGGTTCTTCTTCCTTTCTAGCGTTGTAATGTTTACCTCTTTGTTTATATCAACAGGGCCGGCTGCGGGCGGTTGGGTAATCTATCCACCCCTTAGCGCATTGCCACAAGCCATTCCCGGTTCTGGGTTGGGTATGACGTTGTGGTTAGTATCCATGGCATTGTTTATTGTTAGTTCACTATTGGGTAGTATCAATTACATCACCACCGTTATCAACATGAGAACGATGGGCATGTCGTTCACTAAGTTGCCATTAACGATTTGGGCATTTTTCTTGACGGCTGTGATTGGTATTCTTTCATTCCCGGTATTGTTTGCGGCAGCGTTGTTATTGATTTTTGACCGCAGCTTCGGCACCAGCTTTTACTTATCAGATATTTACATTGGGGGAGAGGCGTTGCCCAACCAAGGAGGTAGCCCTATTTTGTTCCAGCACTTGTTCTGGTTTTTAGGTCACCCGGAAGTGTACATTGTGTTGTTGCCAGCCTTGGGAATTACTTCTGAAATTATTGCCACTAATTCGCGCAAGCCGATCTTTGGTTACAAAGCAATGGTGGGCTCGATGTTGTTCATTGCGATTTTGTCTTTCGTAGTGTGGGCGCATCACATGTTCGTTACGGGCATGAATCCATTCTTGGGTTCCATCTTTACATTGTTGACCTTGATTATTGCTGTGCCATCGGCTGTAAAAATATTTAACTATGTAACAACGCTTTGGAAAGGCAACATTCGCTTTACCCCTGCCATGTTGTTCTCCATCGGTTTGGTGTCGTTCTTCTTAACGGGAGGTATTACTGGAATTTTCTTGGGTAACTCAGCGGTGGATATTCAATTGCACGATACTTATTTTGTGGTAGCTCACTTCCACTTGGTAATGGGTAGTGCTTCGTTCTTCGGCATGATGGCGGGTGTGTACCATTGGTTCCCGAAAATGTTTGGCCGCATGATGGACGAGAAGTTAGGGTACGTTCACTTCTGGTTAACATTTGTGGGTGTGTACTTGGTATTCTTCCCAATGCACTACATTGGTATTGCAGGCTTCCCTCGCAGATATTACACGTGGACTGCTTTTGAGACATTCAGTGGATTTGCTGATTTGAATATGTTGGTAAGTATAGCGGCCATTGTAACGTTAGGTGCGCAATTCGTATTCTTATTCAACTTCGTTTACAATATTTTCAGAGGCAAATTGGCATCTGCTAATCCTTGGAACGCAACCACCTTAGAGTGGACAACACCTCGCTTGCCGGGGCACGGTAACTGGCCAGGCGAAATACCCACTGTGTATCGTTGGCCATATGATTATAGCAAGCCCGGTGCAAAAGAAGATTTTATTCCGCAGCACATTCCGTATTCTGAAACACCAGAGTCTAACTTCCCTCACGAGAATGATGAGATTAAGTTGGAGTTGGGAAATGATGCAATTATTGTAGAATCGGTTAAACACTAGAGTTTACAGCACTAGAAGCAAAAGCCCCTGCCAACTGGCAGGGGCTTTTGTTTTGATCTCATTTACATATAAACTCGAGTATTCAGTTATGTTACACCTTATCAGAATGAGGTAGTGGCTAATTAAACTCAAGATTGTGAAAGGTTTATTTGGTGAGGATTTTAGACATACTTCTAATTTTAAAAGCGATACTTTCTTATTTGGTTGTTGTTAAAATTATTTTTTTGATAGTTTTTTCTACCGAATGTTAACCTTGGAATAATTTTTAATAGTTTTGGTTAAACAAAATCGAATCTGCCATCACCGTATGGTAGCAGGCAATATTATTTATTTATTAGAATACCTATTTTTCTTATAGAGTGACTTTCTATGGATCGTCTGCTAGTTTTTAGTTCGTTGATCTGCTGTAAACCTCTTGCGTGCAGTTTTGAGTCTTTGTTTAACCCAGATTTTGCAGTAGAACTATCCAGTCAGACTTAGTGGCAGGTTTATTTTTTGGACATTTGAGAATAATCCATCATACCATTGCCTTCTTTTGAGTGGGACGGACATTTTCAGTACCCATTTTTGGGCTTCCTGCTCCACCCAACTTCCAACTGCAAAGCAGTTGAACCTTAATGTGGAAAGCTTGGGCTGTGGCTGTTTTTGATGGGTTATTTGCCGGAATAGGCTCATCAAATTATAGGCTACCATCACAAAGCGCATAGCTGTTTCAGTAGCACAAAAACTATCCATGCAAAAGCCTTCTGTACCGAAATCTTCTTTCAACTCCTTGATCCTGTTTTCGGCATCACCCCTGCGCTTATATTGTTCCCATATTTCTGTTGCCGGCAGGGCTTGGTTAGTGACAAAGGCATGGTACCTTTTGCGGTACACTTTTTCGTCCGCTATGCCCACGCTGCTGAATAATGTCTTGAGCTTCTTACCCGTTGCCCTGGCCCTGATTTCTTCACTTTGTTTGATGACCACAATCCTACGGGCTTTGCCCCAGCCGCCTTGCTGGTAGTTTATTTCCGATACCCATAAGCCTTCGCCTATCGCATTCCATTGGGTGATACCATAAATGCTGGCTTGTAAATTGGCATACAGCTTACAGGCAATGACGTAGGGGATATTTCTCTGCTCAATGAAATCCAAGACTGTACCGGTACAAAACCCACTATCGGCCCTGAACAACCCTACTGTTTTGTTTTTGAGGATGGCAAAGGTCTCTTCTAAAAAATGGATGCAGTTGCTGTTGCTCCCTGTATTGCCGCTGCGGTTCCAGCAATTGGCCACCATGCGTATGTCATTGACAAAAGCAAACAAGGGATGATGGCTGCCACGGCCAGGCTTCTTGGGGTTGTACCCTTTTTTGCTGCCCTCCTGTTCCCCGTAACGGGTGATCACACTGCTGTCCATATCCAACGTGTAATTGTCGAATTGGATCTGCTCAAAAAACCACGTGTACAGTTCAATGAAAATTTGGTGGTTCATTGAGGGCGTAAACTTTTTAAAGAAACGCCCGAAGGTGGTCCCCGAAGCAACCCGCTTCCATCCAAATATCTGGCGCAACACTTCATCAACCCGCACCACCGCTGTGTGACTAAAACGAAAGCAACCAATCCAGATGCCCACCCAAAAACTCTCTATTATACCCACGGCATCTATCCGGTTGTTACTCTTGCTCTCAGGCAAACCAAGCTCGGCCAACTTCTTGCTGATCCCAGTTTGGTCAATCAATATTTTCATCTCTTTCATCCCGCCCCACGCTGTTACTAATTTATCGGTATAGTGGTGTTCCATATTCAAATATAAGACACCTTGTCACTATTTCATTCTACTGCAAAATCTGGGTTTAAATGCCTTTCGTTTTATTTAATGATGAAATCCCCCAAACTTAATTTTATATGAACACTACCCAAACACGAGAAGAGATGTGCCTGCGTGGCCTGAAAATGAAATTGCTTACCGGTTTTGCGATGAGCCTTTTTGCTTTTGCAAGCTACGGCCAAGTGGCCTCCACCAATGGCAATTTTACCGCCACCACGCCCAGCAACCTATCGTTGCAGGCAGGAGCTACACCCACCACCCGGCTCACCATCCTCAACAGCAACGGCTTTGTTGGCATCAACACAACGGCACCATCCGATTGGCTGCACGTGAACGGCAACGTGAGGGCCAACCAGTTCAATACTGTCAACGGTATATTTAACACCACGGCAGCTGCCACCAACATGTCGTTCAACATCAACGGCACCAACCGCATGACGCTGTTGGCCACCAACGGCAATTTTGGCATCGGCACGGCCGCCCCTGCTGATCTTCTGCACGTGAACGGCAACGTGAGGGCCAACCAGTTCAATACTGTCAACGGTATATTTAACACCACGGCAGCTGCCACCAACATGTCGTTCAACATCAACGGCACCAACCGCATGACGCTGTTGGCCACCAATGGCAATTTTGGCATCGGCACGGCCGCCCCTGCTGATCTTCTGCACGTGAACGGCAACCTGCGCGGCACGCAGCTCAACCTTACGGGGGGCATACTCAATACCACGGCCAGCACCACCGACCTTTCTTTTAGGACCAACAACACGGCACGCATGACCATACTGGGCTACAACGGTTATGTTGGCATCGGTACCAACAGCCCGGCCAACCAGTTACAAATAGGCCCGAGCCCCAATGGCTGGGGGGGAAATGATCTGGTGGTGGCAAATGGCAATGGAGGGCTTGCCATTAGTACTGATGCTACTGAAACCTTCTTGGCTAGTACAAAAGATATCTCTATAAAACCAGGAAATGGCGTACAGTCCATTTACGCAAAATCGGATGGCAACGTAGGCATTGGCACTACTGCACCCACCGAAAAATTATCCATTAAGCAGCCTGGTGCAGCTTTTGCATTGACTGATGCGAGCATAACAAATACTGACTATAGCACCTTCAAAATTTGGGCAAACAATCAAAATGTTTTTGGATTGGGGGTTGGGGCTGAAACTAAAGCCTCCTATAATCCACAACTTCTATTTGATGGATTAAATAATTCAATTATTGCGTCTGGTACATTAGGCATTGGTACTACTACTGTCAATCCTGCGTACAAATTAGATGTAAACGGTACCATCAATGCCACCAGTATTTTGGTTAACGGTCAGCCTATATCAGGTGGCACTTCCTCGTGGACCAACATCGGCACCGATATCAATTTCCTGACTGGCAGTGTGGGGATTGGAAAGGCCCCCGCTGCCGGTAACAAGCTGGATGTTGAGGGGAACGTTAATTCCACAGGCATATTTTTGAATAGCAACCCTGGGCTGGGCGACCCTACCTTTACCACGCGAAGTGCAGGTACTAAATTTGTATTGAGCCCATCTTTGGCATCTGCCGCGGCTGACTATGCTTTTGGGGCTAGCGCCAATACACTTTGGAGTTCGGTAAACACAACTTCATCGTCTTTTAAATGGTTTGGTGGTACCACCCTTGCAGCCACCTTGACGGGAGGAGGCAATCTTACGCTAGGGGGTTCTGGGTCTATCAAAGCAAGGAACGTTATACCCTCTTCGATAAATTTAACTACTGCGGGTGCTACTACTACACTTAACTCCTCAAGTCACTATTACCAAAATTCCACAGTGGCTCAAACGATCAAGCTCCCCGTTGTTACCACCCTCAGCAATGGACATCAATTCTTCATTAAAAACAGTAGCACGCAGCCCGTTACCGTGCAAACCTCCGCTGGCACGGCCTTGCAAGTAATGGCCGCCAATGCCACGCTGGAATTGACCTGCATCAACACGGGTGGCGGCACGGGCACGGCCAGTTGGCAATGGGTGTACAACACCAACACCGCTGGTAGTCCTGCTACTTCGCAATGGACCACCACTGTAAGCAACATAAGTTATGCTGCGGGCAATGTGGGGATTGGAACGTCCACCCCGATTGGCAAGCTCGATATCAACGCTGCAGGCGTTCAATTGCGGCTGTCGGGAGGCACTGTCGCAGGGGGAGTTTGGACTAGCGCTACTGAGCATTTATACCTAGCTGATTGGAACACCGGGACAAAAGGATTACTTATTAACATGACTTCAGGCAATATAGGCATAGGCACCACTTCTCCTTCAGAAAAACTTGAGGTGAATGGAAACGTAAATGTGGGACTAAGCACTGGTGCTACAACTGGTTATGGTAGCCGATTGAATTTAAGGGGTCTTATTGATGATGGCGACCCCATTTGGATGTCGCGTTACAACGCTGGACCTAATCAAACTGAATTACGTGTGAATATCGGGGACGATGTTGGTGGAGAGGATGCCTTTACTGTTGGCAATTTTTTCTATGGTGATGGACAATGGAAGACTTTTATGAAAGTACAGAACAATGGCAACGTAGGCATCGGCACAGCCGCCCCTGATGCAGCCCTTACCGTAAAAGGTACCATCCACACCAACGAAGTGAAAGTTGACCTCAATGTACCCGGCCCCGACTACGTCTTTGAAAAAGGCTACGACCTCATGAGCTTGGAAGAAACCAAAGCCTACATAGATGCCAACAAACACCTGCCCGAAGTGCCCTCGGCCAAAGAGATGGAGAAAAACGGTGTGCAACTGGGAGAAATGAATTTGCTATTGCTTAAAAAGGTGGAGGAGCTGACGTTGTACTCCATTGAGCAAAACCAAAAGCTAAACTACCAACAATCTTTAATTCAAAAACTGCTCACAGAGCTTGACCAATTGAAAGCTGAAAATAAAGCAAATGGAAATAAAGAGAAATAATAAGCTGCCACTTTTTATAAATGAAAAAATAGTTGGGAGGCTCTTAAGAGCTACGTTGTTGCTCCATTTTTTAATGGCATCTTCATTCAATTGCCTTTCGCAAGGCGAGATTCCAGTCGATATGTTTACAGGAACTCCTTCTATCCAAATTCCTTTGTGGTCATTGACAGATTATGACTTGGTAGACAATGTTCAACTAAACTATAAGTCAACTGGCTTGAGAGTAGGGCAGCCAGTGGGTGATTTTGGAATAGGATGGAGTTTACAAGCAGGAGGCTCGATAACCAGAGAAGTGAAAGGGCTGCCGGATGATTTTCAAGGTGTGGGTGCTGATCTACGTAGGGGTTGGTTGTATCTCATATCGGCAGGCAATGGTGTGGCAAGTGATGTTGGAGGATTTACCAATAGTGCCGATTTAGCGGCTGGCTCAAGCTGTACTGACGAAACAACAGATTATAATAATCTAAATGGGTACAATTATAACATTGATACCGAGCCCGATGTATATTCTTACAGCGTTGGAAGCTTTTCAGGCAAATTTGTGTTTGACAACTCAAACTCCACTCCTGTCATTCGCCTAGTTCCGTTTGTTGACATAAAAATTCAACCTATCTTTTCTTCAGCCAGCGACTTTAAAATACAGTCATTTAAAATAACAACAAACAATGGAGTAGTTTACACATTTGATCAACCTGTAATGCAAGACAGGTGGACGGAAAAGTTGGATTGGTCTTTTAATCCGAGTAACCCCGTTCAATTTCGGCAACGAGACTTCTCACTC
Source organism: Chryseotalea sp. WA131a (assembly GCA_025370075.1). Classification (NCBI taxonomy): domain Bacteria; kingdom Pseudomonadati; phylum Bacteroidota; class Cytophagia; order Cytophagales; family Chryseotaleaceae; genus Chryseotalea; species Chryseotalea sp. WA131a. The sequence continues at coordinate 722,454 of CP073016.1, forward strand.
TACGATTTAGCCAGGTACAATAAAAAAGTAAATTTTGCGAGCGAATGGAAACTGAGTCGAATGGACTCTCCCTCTGGGGCATATATCGTATACAATTATACTTCTTATCTAACCACTTCTATTGAGCCATTTATTGTTGGATTTCGATCACCAACAAGTAGTGGCATCATAAGCAAAAGTATTTTCTCCACCCGCACAGATGGCGAGCAGAAAACACTTGCCTCTATCCGAGCATCTTCGGGGCAGCAATTGACAATTGCGACTTCCGAAAACAAGAGAACTATCTTGGTGTCGGATAGCAGGAGGGCAGTTACATCCATTAAGAGATATGAACTTTCTGTTGGTAGTTTTCTTACCTCTATTCAGGAGATTTCCGGGTGTGACTTATTGCCACCTTACAAATTTACATACGTAGGAGTGACTCCCGATGGCGCAGCGACTGAATACCCGACCCAAACCTCTTTTGAAAAGGACTTCTGGGGTTACTACAACGGAAAGACAAATACACATGCATTCCCTAAGCTTTATGTTTACCCGGCATTGCCACCGTCAGAGCGTTACCGGATTCATCCCATTCCTGGATATAGCGGCCAAGTCTACGTACTAGACGGTAGCGATCGTATACCCAATAGCAACAGCATGCAAATCGGTGTTTTGGAGACGATTCAATATCCGACAGGTGGTGCATCTACGATCAAGTATGAACCAAATAGCTATTACGATCAGTTAAGTGCTCAAACTTTAATTGGTGGAGGCTTGCGGGTTGCCTCTGTTACATATTTTGATGGAATAAATACAGCTTCAAAAATTATCAAGAATTTTAGGTACAATGATGAGTCAGGCCAAACTTCTGGACGGCTATTGACAAAGCCCGCATTTGCCATTCCTACTTACGAATATTGGGATCCCACTACTTCATCCCCTGAAGCTCGCAAGTCATATGCACAGCTTTCTGCTGGATCAGCACAGGAAATGTGGGAATATCTTACTGTCCGGACTGAGGACGACCTATTTTCCACGGAGACCACACGTGATAGTTATATTGGGTATAAGACTGTTACTGTAACCAGACCTGGTTCCGGCTCAGCAAAGTTTGAATTTTCGTTGCCCGGTTCCTTTGGTGAATCTATTAATGGCGATTGGATTTCAACTCAAAATAAATTTGTTAGAAACAGCGCCACCTGCCCCACGATGGGCATTGTTTCAGATGGAGGAACCTACGCATTTCCATATGCTCCAAATACTAATTATGAATATGAAAGGGGTTTGTTGTTGACAAAAACAGAATTTAATCAAGCAGGTACAAAGGTCAGAGAAACAATAAATCTTTATCAGAGCCTAATTGTTCCGGGTACACAGCCGCTAAAAGTATGGGGTTTAAAATACGACCGCTATAGCAATTCCTTAGATGCCTTTTTCTATGGCAAATATTATTATTTGACGGGTGTTCAAAAAGTGGCACTATCAGAAATGGTGACCGTTTTTGATGACGCTGATGTTTCGCGCAAAACCACAAGTAAGACTGAGTTCTTTTATGAAAGTCCGTACCATAAATTATTGAGCCGTGTAAAAACGACCACCAGCGAAGGTTTTATTTTTTCCACCAGGAACAAATATCCTTTAGATTATGGCGCCATTCCTTACAACAGTGACAACTCTTTAAAGATGATCCAAAAGCTTCAGACCTCGTTTAGAAACTCCACGTTTGTTGAACAGGTTCAGTCAGTGAACAAAGGGATGGGCGAGAAAACGGTCTCTGCCAACTTGATAAAATTTAATGAATATGGAACCAGCGTTTTGCCACAGTATATACTCTCACTAAATGCGGCAAATGGTATAACTGATTTTAAAGATTCAAATCAGTTGCTTCAGGGTGGCACCTACATTTTCGATATCGATTCACGCTACCAAATTAAACAGTCAATTGAAGGTTATGACCTTTACCAAAAACCGCTCACTGCAATCGGCACTGATAACATACCAATGAGTACACATTGGGGTTTGAAAAAGACTTTGCCGATTGCTACTGCCAGCAATGCGAAGGCAGGCCAATTTGCTTACTCCAATTTTGAAGCGTTTGGTCTCGCTGTCGATATTTCAGGATTTGAATTTCAGCTAAGTGGCAGTCAAGCGATTGGGATGGGTCGCACAGGCAACAATGCACTTCATCCGGTTGCTAAACTTACCCGAACGATTGACAAGGCTGAGGCGCTCAATTATATATTATCATTTTGGATGAAAAAGCAAAGTGGTTCAGTAGATTTTAACGTGACTATCAAGAATACTTCTTTAACCACTACCTACTATAGCAATACCTTTACGGTTAATCCATCGACTTCTAATTTTGAATATTTTCAGAAAGTAATTCCATCAACATCCTTCCCGGCCAGTTTTGTAATAGAACTGCAAGGTCAATTTGCACCGGGTATTACTGTAGTTTCTTCCAATTCATTATTGCCTGTGATTGATGATGTTCTTTTTTACCCTGACAATTCGGACGTAACAACCTATTCTCACGATCCGGCTTACGGAGTTCAATCGGTGACCAATAGCAGAGGACTCACCCGCTTTACAAAGTATGACAATTTGGGGCGGGCAGTCTACGAGTTGGATCAAGACAATAATATTCTTAAGAAGAATACATATAAGTATGCCGCAACACCAACACCCATTTTGACTGCCAATTTCTCCTGGGCAGACGGTCAAGTCTACGATTTCACAGACATTGTATTTGCTGCGTTTGGCAACGACTGCATTGATGGTGCAACTTATCAATGGGATTTTGGAGGAGGAGTACTGCTCAGTGGAAAAAGTGTTACTTACAACTATTCAACCACTGGCACTAAGGCGGTCATACTAAATGTAACACACCCTACCTATGGTTTTGCAACAGTTACTAGAAGTTTTTCTGTTGCACTGAAGACATGGAATGCAAATATTTGTGCAAAGGGTGTTGCTAACTATAATCAATGTACAGGGGATGTATTACAGACTTATACGTGTAGTTCGATAACCGCTAATCCCCCTAGCCTTGGAACAATTTTTCAAGCTTTATCTTTTACCCTACCCCCGGGCGAGTCAATTGTAGGCTATCAATGGAAGAAAAAATATACCACTGATTTGTATTGGACAAATGTTTCCACTACAACTTCTTATACCGCTTCTTCTCTCTACAATGACCCCGGTTCAATTGATATTCTTTTTGAAGCAACTACTAATACTGGCAGAAAATGTATTGCTGGATCGGCAATTAGTATCACCACGTGCAACTAAGAGATTATAGCATCATCAATGGATAAAGAAATAAATATGGGGTTATCAATGACTTTCTTCGATAAATCAAGGATAGGAATTTGTTTATTTTTCTTGTTTTCAATTTTTAGTTTCCCGGTTTCAGCCCAATACTATACGGTGCAGGGAAACACGCAAGTAATTGCTGGCACTTCTTCGACCTATATTTATTCCATTGATCCAGCTAATGGCATCTTGATGGCAAACCCTGTTTGGACAGTATCAAGTCAGGGAACAATTATCAGTTCTACTATTGCTGGTGAATATGCAACCTCGGCTGTGATACAATGGAATACATCCGGCTCCGCCACCGTAACAGCTAAATCCAGATTGTCGGCACAAGCAACCCTTGGTGTATCGGTTATTACGTGTACTAACTTCCCTGTACCCACAAACATAACTATTGGCAATATTATCTGCGGCTCTGGCAGCACTACTATTACAGCGACTCCTGCAGGCGGTGCCTCTACACTAAGTTGGTTTAATTCCTCAACTGGTGGCTCACCATTCCACGTGGGACTGTCGCTTCCTACTGGTATTTTATCAACATCCAAAACATATTATGTTGCTTCACAAGATAATACCTATTGTTACAATAGCCCTCGGGCCGCGGTAAATGTCATTGTTAATGCTGTTCCAGCTGCCCCAACATCAAGTTCTGCCCCAACCATTTGCAAATCACAAACCGCTTTACTTTCGGCAACACCTGCAGTCAATTGCGTTTTACGTTGGTACGATGTACCTTCTGGAGGTGCAGCATTACCATCATCTGGCAACAACTTCACAACCCCGCCACTCTCAGCCACCACCACTTACTATGTCGAAAGTTTTAATTCATTAACAGGATGTATTTCTGCACAAACGGCAGTCACGGCTACCGTAGTTACCACGCCTATAACAGCGGCTGGCGAACCCAGTGCGGTGATATATGGATCCGGATCTACTACTATCAATGTTGCCCCTGGCTCGGGAGGTGACAACGTGAAATGGTACGATACCAACACCTCTCAGCCAGCAATTTTTACCGGGCAAAATTTCACCACGCCAGTGCTTAGCGCAACCAAAACATATTATGTAACGACTTTCAACACTTCCCTCAATTGCGAAAGTGAAACGCGATCGCCCGTAAATGTTACTGTCATTCCTTTGATCAGCCCCGCAAGCATTGCACATGAGATCGTTCGGGTAAATGGCATTACCCAAGACAGTCAGTTATCATCATTATCGACTAGTCAAAAATCAACGTTTGTTTCATATTTAGATGGATTACAGCGCGTCAATCAACAGATAGCGGTAAAGGCTAGTCCAAGCGGCAAAGATGTGGTTCGCCCGGTAGAGTTCGATGCTTTTGGAAGAACCTCTAAAAATTATCTTCCCTATGTGGCCTCAACCACGGACGGCACCTTTCATTCTGCTTACTTATCGGAACAAGGTAATTTTTACAACACGCCTTCTGATAAGATTGAAGACGATACCGCTCCCTTTGCCATTTCTCTTTTTGAAGATTCGCCCTTAGGTAGGGTAAAGGAGCAGGGAAGCCCAGGCCAAACTTGGCAGCCCGGTACTAACCATACCACACGCAGTACGTATAGCTTTAATTCGTCAGGCGAGGTGCGCCAGTTCAATACCGATGGCTTCAGTACTTCCTTCTATGCAGCCAACACCCTTTCAAAAATTCAACAACTTGATGAAAATGGAAATGCGCTGATTGTTTTTCAGGATTTTGGCGGCAAACCAATTTTGAAGCGCCAGCAGTTGGATGATGTGATCAACGGAACGCTGGTGAACTACCTTGATACCTATTACATCTACGATGAGTTTGACAGGATCAAGTACGTGGTTTCACCAAAAGGCACTGCACAATTAGTGGCAAATGGTTGGGTTTTTAATCAAACCTTATCGGATCAATATGTATATCAATTTGTGTATGATGCGCGCGGCCGCGTTGTAGAAAAGAAGGTGCCTGGCCAAGCCTGGAGGTATTTTGCATACGACCCATTTGATCGGTTGGTTCTTGCTCAAGATGGTTTTTTGAAAAACCTGAACAAATGGATTTACATAAAGTATGACAAGCAAGGCCGCCCGTTAATTCAAGGACTTTATTTGAATACTGTAGAGACTACGCGCTCAGGCATTCAATTCTTATTGGATGGACTGTACAACACTGCTAATGCTACTTATCCGCCATCAGCTTGGTATGAAGATCGAGGAACTGCTTTGCATGGTTATACCAATCGAAGTTTTCCGCAAACCAATGCCGATAACAGCGCACTGGAAGTATTAACAGTAAACTATTACGATGGCTACGACTTTGATTTTAATGGTACTGATGATTTTGGCTATACACAACAAAGCTTAGCAGGAGAAGGTAGCCAAGGGATTTCATTTGGGCTGCCGACTGGGTCTAAACGCTTGGTGATGGGCACTTCCTCTTGGCTCTATAGTTACATATTTTACGATCGCTACGGGCGCCCCATTCAGGCACGAACCAACAACCACCTCTCTTCAACAATCGACAACTTAGTAACTACCGTGTATGACTTGCCCGGAAAAGTTACCTTTGAAACAAAGCCTTATCTGCAACGGATTTTTCGCAATGCTGGAGGCGGAAAAACAACAACCGTATTCAAACGTTTTGAATATAACCCACAAGGCCTGTTGCTAAAAATATTTCAAAATGTAAACAACGCCTCCAAAGATCAACTGGTAGCCCAGTATGAATACAACGAGCTTGGGCAGTTGGTAGCAAAGAAATTGCACAACAAAGGCGCTACTGTTTCGGCCGACCCCCAAGTAGGCCAACCTGGTGTTAGCTACAGCGCACTAATAAACAGCAACAGCTACAGCGCAGCACAGCCCACCTATATTGCCACGCAAGGGATTACATTAGGCAACGGATTTTTTGTGCCATCTGGCAGCACATTCAATGGGCGAATTGGCTACTCAGAAGTGGATGCACAAGCCTATAACCTTGCCAACGAAAACTTTATGCAAATAGTGGATTTCCGCTATAACATACGCGGCTGGCTCACCTCTATCAATAATTCAAAACTAAATGTTGATAGTAACAATGGCGATGCCAACGATTTGTTTGGGCTGGAATTGCTTTACAATAAAATAGAAACTGGCCTGAACGACCAAGTCGGGGACGAAGTTAGGTATAACTCGGCTATCTCGGCCATCAAATGGAAAGGCCCAGGCGGTGGCAATGGAGCAGATAACCAGCGCAGTTATAAGTTTAACTACGACAAAACTGGCAAACTAAAGACCGCCAACTCACAAGTAAGTATGGCAGGCACCTGGACAAAAGAAGTAGGCGTGCTGAACGAAGCCTTAACCTATGACCACAATGGCAACATTGTAACCCTCAAGCGCAAACAAAACCTGCGTGGGCTCAGCGGCATTACTGTTACGAGCACCCCTCAGCTAATTGACGACCTCGCTTACATCTATGATACAGGCGATCAATTGAGCAAAGTAGAAGATGCAGTAGCCACCACCGTTGGCACAGGCGATTTTAAAAATGGCTCTACAGATGCTGTAGAATACACCTATGACAACCATGGCAGCTTGACGGCCGATAAAAACAAAGGCATCTCGCTGATCACCTATAACTACTTAAAGAAACCCGTGCTGATCAACTTTAGCGATGGGCGAAAAATAGAATATAGCTACGATGCAGCCGGCACCAAACTGTGTGTGAAAAACTACAACACCAGCGGTGCTCTACAAACTACTACCGACTATGTGGATGGCTTTGTGTACACCAATAATAGCCTCAGCTTCTTTGCCTCACCCGAAGGCCGGGTAGTAAAAAATGGAACATCTCTAGAGTACCAATACGCCATTGCAGATCACCAAGGGAACACACGCGTGCTCTTCACTTCTGCTGCACCAGTGGTGCAATCGTCTACTGCCACCTACGAGAGTGCAGCACAGATTGCGGAATCCAACGACTTTCGCGATAGCTACCCTGCCGTATCAGGCATCAACGTAGTGGCCAGCAACGCCTACAGCGGCACTAGTTCACAGTTGCTCAACGGTGGCTACATGGGCATGGCCAAAAGCTATAAAGTGTACCCAGGAGATCAGGTGAAGATACAAGCATATGCCCGCTACGATGCGCCCTCTGCCACGAATAGCGCACTCACCAATTTTGCCTCGGCCTTGTTATCAGCTTTGGCCCTGCCAACCCCAGCCCCGGGTGAATTTGGCACAGCCTCCTCTGCACTGAACGGGTGGGGAACATTGGCAGCCGGAGGATTTGCCGATGGCAGCCCCAACGATGGCAACCCCAAAGCATTTGTAAACATTATTTTGTTTGACAAAGACTATAAATTTTTGGATGTAGCCTATGCGCCCGTCACCAGCACTGGCTCACCCACACTCATCAGCTCTACCTATACCGTAAAGGAGGCAGGCTATGCTTACCTATACATCAGCAACGAGCAGCCCACCCAAACCAATGTGTACTTTGACGATGTAACGATCAGCTTTACGCCCACCAATGTGGTGCAGTACAATGAGTATTATCCATTTGGCTTGCAAACTCAGAACAGTTGGACGCGCGAAAATGCTGTTGGCAACAACTTTTTGGGCAACGGTGGCACTGAGCTAAATACGGTATCTCAGACCTATGACCTTATGTTTCGCAATTACGACCCTGCACTTGGCCGCTTTGGGCAAATAGACCCATTGGCAAGTGATTACTCAAGCCACACACCCTACCAATATGCACTCAATAATCCAGTAAACTTCAACGATCCGCTGGGTGACAGGATTGTAGAGAATGATAGGGGGGATGAAGTTTGGCGGGGAATAAGTGGAGGAGGTGGACCTGGAGGGGGTGGTGGGTTTGGTGGGGGCTCAGGTTGGGCCATTACATATGGAGAAGAGAAATTTGGGATGTATTATTTGTTAAATAGTTTATTCCAGCAATCAGGAAATGGCAGCACTATTTATCGAAACTTGGGTAATGGAAGTTGGTCTATAGTTTCTAGGTTTTGGCTGTCAACCGACTTAACTTTGGGAACATACTCTCCAGGCTACGGATTTGCATTCAACGGTATCAGGGACAGGTATATCGATGTAATGAAGGGGGTTGGGGTTGTGGGGTATGGGAGTTATTCAGATTTTTCTAGAAAATTGCAGCAGACACATGGAAGTGGACCGGGAGGTTTCTCGTTCTCCAATTTCAGCGCTTTTGCAGGATTTGAAGGGGCATTTACATTAGGTTTCTTTAATTTTGCGGCAGAAGCTGAAAATATTGGAGGAATTGATTATAATCAGGGAGCAAGGGATTGGCGAGTTACGAGTAACACTAAATATGGGGGAAGTAAGCCAAATCCCAACAATAAAGCCTCGATCAATAGAATGTCAGCAGCACTAGGTCTTGGCGTTACCTCTCAGACGAATATTGTAATGCATCAAAATGGAACAAAGGAAGTTACTGAATCAGCAACTATTGGTTATGGTGCTTTTGGCCTTCAAGTTAATTTTGATGCTACCGGTGGGTTACAAGATGTGAGGCTTGGGCTTGATTCTGGCATTAGTATAGCTTTTTTCGCTGGTATTGAGCTATCAGGTCAACTAGGTATTATTTATTCATTTAAATGAAAATATCGTATTCTTATGGAGAAAAATAAATTCATCTTCAGGTTCGGGTCTGCATTCATTGATCAAGTATCAATTGCATTATGTGCCATATTGGTCAACGTCCCAGGCCTTTTCTTGGAAATTCATAAGGATGTTCCCTCAACGCCTGGAGAATATCAGTCTTTTGTGGTCTATCAAATTATTGTGCTTTACACGATTATAGTTAATAAGGATATATATCTTGGGCGCAGCCTTGGAAAACGCATCACTAGCCTTCAAGTTATATCGAACAAAACGGGTACCCTGGCGAATCCAATACAATGTGTAATCAGGAACTTATTTTTATTTTTTTGGCCGTTAGAGGTGCTGATATTGTTTTTTTCACCTGAACGCAGGTTTGGCGATATTGTGGCGGGTACAAAAGTTGTTGAATTTATCCCTAACTACAATGAATCACCGAAAATAAACCTCATCCAAACCTTAGCGGCAATTTTACTGGCAGGAATTTTCTCGTATTTCTTGTTCACTTATATTTCAAGCCTTGGTATTTTTGACTAAAATCTCTCGCCTTTGTTGGTGTTGCGCGTAGAAAGGAGCGAAGGGTCACCAATGAACGTAGTGCCGTTGTGTCCCCCCACGCCCTTGTTGGTGTTGAGCATGAGCATTAGCGCGTGGCTCACCAACAAGCGTTATGCACTACGATGACAACAACCCTTTCGTTAATTTTACAGTCAATGAAAGAGGAAATCGTTTTCTCAAAAGAGCAAAAACCGGATTACATTCACAACAATCCAGTGAAGGCTGGGCTTTGCAGGCTACAGGAAGATTACAAATACTCCAGTGCGAGGTTTTACGAGAGAAACGAAAAAGATTTGGTATTTTTAACCCACCGCGATGGATGAGCGCAGCATGCTTGTTGGTGGAGCCATCGCTCGTTCTTGCGCGCAACACCAACAAGGGCGAGTTACAAAACGCTGGTCAGGCGCATTTTGGCAAATGAGCCATCGTTAGTCACAACTTATCAAGCATAGCCTAACAGCAAGGATAAAGCTAGGATACAGGGAGGAAAGAAGGAGGGAAAAAGCCAGCCAATGTGGCCTACTTTCAGTAGATTTGTATCACCTATTGTTTGAAAAAAAACATCACCATATTTTTACTGTTGCTGCTGGCGCAGTTTGCTTTCTCGCAAGTGCAGCCAAAGGCAGATTCCATCCGCAGCGAGGCGCAATCTAAACTCGATTCACTTGTCACCAACCTCTGGCAAAAAAAGCTTGACAGCCTTCACAGCCTTGGCAACCTAGAGAAGTACAAAGACTCACTGAAAGTCATCGGCTGGGCCGATAGCCTAAAGCAGAGAGTCAACACCACCTTTACCGGCATCCAGAATTCACTTCAATCCAAAATCGATAGCCTGTTGGTTCGCAACCAACCTACCTTGCCGTTTCAACGCAAGATCGATAGCCTGCAAAGCAAGCAACAAGCATTGCTGAGCGAAGTCAGCGCGAAGCAAAACCAACTGCAACAAAAAGTAAATGAGCGATATAAAAAGTGGGGCAGCAAATTGGATTCGCTCGGGCAGAAACTGCCCAATCAAAGCATCCCAGGCATCGACAAAGTCAATGGCCAACTGGGAGGGCTCACTACCAAACTACCCAACGCCCAAGCCCAATTACCTAATAACAACTTCGCTAAGCCTTCGTTGAATTTGCCTAATACCCCAATGCCTAGTACCACAATTCCTAGTGCCTCAATTCCCTCCCTCAGCACCAGCGACTTTGCAAACCTCAACCTCTCCAAAGACCTGAACAATGTGGGCGGTAAACTTTCCGTTCCTGGCACCGACCAAATGAAGCAGTGGAACGACCAACTGAAGAATGTAGCGAACCCGTTGAAGGACGCCACAGGAAAATTGAATGAAGCAAAAGGCGCGCTGAAAGACCCGGGCAAAGCGGCCGAAGAAGCTGCCAATCAATTGAAAGATGTAAACGCAACCCATCTGGCGCAAGTCTTCCGCATGCGTGAGAGCAAGCGCGAGACTTGTGCCCCAGTTAGTCTAAAGCCGATTTGCAAAAAAGCTTTCCATCAGCGTAATTGATTAGCGTGAGCCGCAAGTACAAAATTCGTAACCTAGACAAACTTTATTTCGTCACCTTCACCGTGATCCATTGGTTGGATGTTTTCATCAGGCGTGAGTACAAAGATATTTTCTTGGACAGCTTGCGTTATTGCCAAAAGAACAAGGGATTAGAGGTCTGTGCCTATTGCATCATGAGCAGTCATGTCCACATGATCATCGGCCGGAACGGTGAAGAGAGCCTGGAGGGCATCATCAGAGACATCAAGAAATTTACATCAGTGAAAATAATCGAGGCCATCAAAGCCAACCCGCAAGAGAGCAGAAAGGAGTGGCTGGTTTGGCTGTTTGAGCGGGCAGGCAAAAAGAACAGCAACAACACGCGGTATCAATTTTGGCAACAGCACAACCACCCGATTGAATTGAGTACGAACGAAATCATCGAACAAAAATTGGAATATATATACAATGTCGTTAAGTTAAGGAAATGACGATTAAAAGTGATTATTTTTATGGCATAGTATAAGGGGCATGTTGCATTCGAACCTGTATCTGACCAGTACCGAGAAAACCTATCCGAGAAACTATTAAACCACATATCAAATGACAATTTTAAAAGCCGTTCAAAAGACGGTTCGAAGGGGGCATTTACAAGGGTCCGGAAACTTCCCTTTGAGCATTTGATAGTGAGCATGTTAACGATGGGCAACTCCTCGCTCCAACGTGAGATGGACAAGTTTATACGTGAGGCCCACGGAAGGGAATTCAATATCCGTGGCATCACCAAAAGTGCTTTTAGCCAAAGCCGCAAGCAATTAAAGCCGGAAGCATTTTTAGAGCTCAATGAGTTGGTTTGCAACGAATTTTATGAAGGTGCCCCTTACCTTGGATATAACAACCACCGTGTGCTTGGCCTGGATGGAAGCCGTCTTTTATTGCCCAACAGTGAAGACATTGCCCAGGGGTTTGGTACAGTGGGCTATGGCCCCAATGCCGATGTACAGCGAAGCTTGGCAACGGTATCTTTTCTCTACGATGTGGGCAATTACCTTACCCTTGATGCGCAAGTGGCAGCCCAGGGGGGCAGTGAAAAATCGTTATTGTACAAGCATTTAGAAAAAGTAAAGGCAGGCGACCTGTTGCTCATGGACAGGGGTTATCCAAGCAAAGCGTTGTTGGGTATCCTGGCCGGCAAGGGGATCGAATTTTGTGTGCGCATGAAAGAGGACTGGTGGTTACAGGTCAACAGCTTTGCGCAAAGCAACGCAGTGGATAGTGAAGTTGTGTTTGAACCCTCTGACAAAGACAGAAAAGAATACGGGGCCCAGTACCCAGAAATGAAACAAAAAGTGAAATGCAGGTTAGTAAAAGTCTTGCTCGACAATGGCCTTACCGAAATCCTGTGTACCTCTTTGTTGGACACACAGAAATATCCGCTTGCAGACTTTAAAGAAGTCTATCACTTGCGTTGGGGCATAGAGGAGGGCTTTAAAATGTTCAAATCAAGGGTCAACATCGAAGCCTTCACAGGAAAATCCGCAGTGTCGGTCAAGCAGGACATTTATGCCAAGGCCATGATGATGAGCCTGTGCGCAGCCTTCGCCTTCCCCATCGAGCAAAAGGTAAAAGCAGAATATGCGGCCAACAAAGACTTGAAACATCCCCAGAAAATAAACAGGACAACCGCTTATGCCAATACCAAAGCAGTGGCCATAAGCATGTTCTTAAAAAGCAAGATAAAACAGGCCATTGCCGCCTTTGATGATATTGTATATAACACAAGGGAAATAGTAAGGCCCAACAGAAAAAACCCACGCAACCACAGGCCCAAGCAACAACACTATATGAACTACAAACACATCTAGCTTAACTTAACGACATTGAATATATATACATCAAAATCCAGTAGAAGCAGGCATAGTTTTGCAGCCAGAAGATTATCTTTACAGCAGCGCGATCAACTATGCAGGCATGCCCGAAAAATTGATAGAGGTGATATTGATTTAAAAATAAAGTTATTGTAAGGCACAAGTGAGCCGCGCTACAAATCAACGCACAACACTTGCGCTAATTTTGATTTTTGTAAATTGAGAGCTAAAGTAAAAATGAGTTATTAAAAGGCACAAGTGAGCCAAGCCACATACTAACGCACAACACTTGCGCCAGTTTGGGGCGCTAAAGGGAGCAGTTATTTCTGGTGTTACTACTATGATTTCGAATGGTTTGCACGGAAGAAGCTGGGATTCTGGTTTGGGGCAATCTTTGCTAGCCGGAGCAATAGGCGGAGGTATAGCAGGTGGATTAGGCTATGTAGGGTCATCAATTAAAGGTATGGAAGCATTTGCAAGAAGTACAACTTATGGAGCAATGAAAGGTGTGGCCACCCATCTGGCGCAAGTCTTCCGCATGCGTGAGAGCAAGCGCGAGACTTGTGCCCCAGTTAGTCTAAAGCCGATTTGCAAAAAAGCTTTCCATCAGCGTAATTGATTAGCGTGAGCCGCAAGTACAAAATTCGTAACCTAGACAAACTTTATTTCGTCACCTTCACCGTGATCCATTGGTTGGATGTTTTCATCAGGCGTGAGTACAAAGATATTTTCTTGGACAGCTTGCGTTATTGCCAAAAGAACAAGGGATTAGAGGTCTGTGCCTATTGCATCATGAGCAGTCATGTCCACATGATCATCGGCCGGAACGGTGAAGAGAGCCTGGAGGGCATCATCAGAGACATCAAGAAATTTACATCAGTGAAAATAATCGAGGCCATCAAAGCCAACCCGCAAGAGAGCAGAAAGGAGTGGCTGGTTTGGCTGTTTGAGCGGGCAGGCAAAAAGAACAGCAACAACACGCGGTATCAATTTTGGCAACAGCACAACCACCCGATTGAATTGAGTACGAACGAAATCATCGAACAAAAATTGGAATATATACATCAAAATCCAGTAGAAGCAGGCATAGTTTTGCAGCCAGAAGATTATCTTTACAGCAGCGCGATCAACTATGCAGGCATGCCCGAAAAATTGATAGAGGTGATATTGATTTAAAAATAAAGTTATTGTAAGGCACAAGTGAGCCGCGCTACAAATCAACGCACAACACTTGCGCTAATTTTGATTTTTGTAAATTGAGAGCTAAAGTAAAAATGAGTTATTAAAAGGCACAAGTGAGCCAAGCCACATACTAACGCACAACACTTGCGCCAGTTTGGGGCGATTTTGCAAACCTCAACCTCTCCAAAGACCTGAACAATGTGGGCGGTAAACTTTCCGTTCCCGGCACCGACCAAATGAAGCAGTGGAACGACCAACTGAAGAATGTAGCGAACCCGTTGAAGGACGCCACAGGAAAATTAAATGAAGCAAAAGGCGCGCTCAAAGACCCGGGCAAAGCGGCCGAAGAAGCTGCCAATCAATTGAAAGATGTAAATGCCATCAGCAAAGAAATGGGCAATGCCGATAAGCTGATGAAAGACAATGAAGCCATGAAGGCAGCGGAGGCTATGAAGGACCCTGAAAAGATGAAAGAGGAAGTTGCCAAAAAAGCCATCGACCATTTTGCAGGAAAAGAAGAAGTGCTGAAGCAGGCGATGGCCCAGATGGCGAAGATCAAGAAGAAAGTGCCATCGCTCGAGAGCTTGGACAAGCTTCCCAAGAATTACAAATGGCCCAAGAACGGGCTCAAAGGAAAACCCTTCCGCGAGCGCGTGAGGTTTGGGATAAACTTTGGTGCGCAAGGCAGAAAAGATTCCATCATTGTTGATCTGTTCCCCAATGTATCGTACAATTTAACCGGAAGGATAGAACTTGGCGGGGGCATGATTTATCGCTTGCGCGAGAGCACCAAAACGTGGCAGTTTGATCAGGCCAACCCTGTGTGGGGCTTCAATATGTTTGGCACGTTCAAAACATTTAAGGCGGTTAGGTTTAGGTTAGAGGCCGATGCGGCCAGCTACCCTAAGTTTGGGGGGGTGGGCGAACCTATAGAACGCAAGTGGCGCTGGACTTGGTTGACGGGCGTTCAAACAGAGTTCAAAATCAGTCAGTACTTTACAGGCAATGTGCAGATGCTCTACAACTTTGACAAAAGCCTTACCGCGGGTTTCCCCGAGCAGTTGGTAATGCGGTTTGGGGTGCAGTATAAGTTGCTTCTAAAGAAAAGATAAACCTTTAGCAATTCGGAATGTTACCAATGTGCATTTTGAATTAACTTGCAGCCGCATGGGGTTGGTGTCAACAAGGGGTTTTTATAAACTCTGTCTTACAACGTTAGTCGCTGTTTATTTTTTGATAGCCGTGGGCGGCATAGTACGCGCCACTGGCTCGGGCATGGGCTGCCCCGATTGGCCAAAGTGTTTTGGAAGCTACATTCCACCCACTTCGGTCGATCAACTTCCTGCTGATTACAAACAAGCGTATTCTGACTATCGCGCTAAGAAAAACGTAAAGTTTACCAAGTACTTGCGATGGATTGGCATGAATGCTACGGCCGACAAAATCATGACCGATCAATCGATTTTGGTGGAAGCAGATTTTAATGCGACCAAAACGTGGATCGAGTACCTCAACCGATTGGTAGGGGTTGTTATTGGTTTATTGATTGTTGCCCTGTTTTATCGGTCATTGAAGTTTAGAAAAACCAAATCTGTCATTTTTTGGTTGTCCCTGGCAACCCTGCTGGTGGTTATCGTGCAAGGCTGGTTTGGTTCAATTGTAGTCTCTACCAACCTCACCAACTGGACCATTACCATCCACATGTTTATTGCCATGCTGATTGTTGGCTTCTTGGTGTATTTGGTAAAAGCCAGCAACGGTAAAGCCCCTGTTCAGGTAACAGAAAAAGGCATCCGTGGCTTTTTGGTTTTATGCATGGGTTTGTTATTGCTACAGATTTATTTTGGTACACAAGTACGCGAAGCAATTGATCAACTCGTTTCGCTGCCCAGAAGCTCTTGGATGGCGGGCCTGGGAATGGAGTTTATTGTGCACCGATCGTTTTCGTGGATTGTTTTGATTTGCAATGGTATTTTGATTTGGAAACTAATGAAAAGTACTGAATTAAAAGCTTTATCGAGAGCTGTAATACTGCTAATTTTGGCCTCATTTTTCACGGGAGTGGTAATGGCTTACTTTTCAGTTCCGGCAGCGTTTCAACCGATTCATTTGTTGCTGGCCACTGTTACGTTTGGGGTGCAACTGTATTTGTTTTTCTCCATAACCAAAGCCAAGCAACTCGTGTTAGATCAATAGCCATGCAAGAAACAGCGTCCATTTCCCTTCAGCCATCCAAAACAAAGGCCTATTACGATTTGTTAAAACCTCGCCTTTCCTTTTTGGTGGCATTTTCGTGTGCCTTTGGCTATGCTTTGGCCACCAAGGGAAGTGTGAATTGGCCAACTATGTTGATGTTGACTCTTGGCGGATTTTTATTGTCGGGGGCTTCCGTTTGCATCAACCAGATTATCGAAAAAGACCTGGATGCCATCATGACGCGCACGATGTACCGACCAATACCCACCGCTAAAGTTTCGGTGCAAGAGGCAAGTGTGTTTGCGGCACTTTGTGCTATTACTAGCATCATCATTTTATGGATTTATACCAACCCTCTTACGGTAATCCTTTCTATCGTTTCGATGGTGTTGTACAGTTTTGTATATACACCTTTAAAGCGTGTAGGGCCGATTGCTGTTTTTGTAGGGGCTATACCGGGTGCATTGCCGCCCTTGTTAGGTTGGGTGGCGGCCACGGGCTCTATCTCGCACGAGGCTATGATTATTTTTGGGATTCAGTTTATATGGCAGTTCCCTCACTTTTGGGCCATCGCTTGGGTAGCCGATGACGATTACAAAAAGGCAGGGTTTAAACTATTGCCATCAGGTGGAGGGAAGGATTTGAACACGGCTATTCAGATCATGATTTACACGATGTTTTTGATTCCCTTGGGATTGCTTCCGGCTACTTTTGGCATTACAGGATTAAACTCGGGTATTGTGGCTACGGTGTGTGGCGTAGCATTTTTCGCACAGACATTTTCATTGATGAAAACAGGCAGCACGCAATCGGCCAAGCGGATTATGTTTGGGTCGTTTTTATATTTGCCTATTGTGCAGATAGCGTATTTGTTGGATAAAGTTTAAATGTATAAAACCATGGGGCTGATTCATGCAAATATTGAATTGATTAATGGTGAAGACCTCATTTTAGCTAAAAGACATGTCATTGGCGAAGAAGAGGTGAAGAGGATGAATGTTGATATGCTGGTGGATACGGGGAGTGTTTATATGTGTATTAATGAGAATATTCAAGAACAGCTTAAACTGCCCGTTGTTGAAAGAAGAAAAGGCCAGTTAGCGAATGGAAGTATAGTTGAGTATGATGTGGTGGGGCCTATAGAGGTTAAATTTAAGAATAGAAGATGTTCTGTAGATGCCATGGTTTTGCCTGGTGAGAATGAGCCCTTACTCGGTGCGATACCTATGGAAGACATGGATGTGTTGATACACCCCTATAAGCAAGAGTTGGTGGTAAACCCTGACCACCCATATTACGCACAAATGAAATTAAAATAATAATTATGAACGAGGCAGTTGATTTTAAAATTGTAGAAGAACCGAAGAAGCCCATTTCCATGCACCCCAAAAAGTTTGGACTCTGGCTGTTTATGGCGAGTGTATTTATTTTGTTTATGGCTTTTACCTCTGCCTACATAGTGCGCAGGGCAGAAGGCAACTGGCAATTGTTTGAGCTGCCGAAACAGTTTTTGCTGTCCACGGTGGTCATTGTGTTGAGTAGTGTGACCATGCAAATGACCTATTGGAATGCCAAGAAAGGCTTGGCTCAGGCCGTGAAATCGATGGTGTTGATTACCACGATTTTAGGACTTGCTTTTTTGATACTACAATGGTTGGGCTGGAAAGACATGGTTGGTCATAGCGTTTACTTGGTTGGCAACCCTTCCGGTTCGTTCTTATATATCATTACAGGCCTGCACGGTGCCCACATTATCAGTGCCATTGTGTTTTTACTGATTGTTTTAAATAAAGCTTTCCGCAACAAATTCAATCTGAACCAGATAGAAATGTGCACAACTTATTGGCATTTTTTGGGTGTTCTTTGGCTATATTTGTTTGTTTTCTTAACATTGCTGCGATAATTTTTAAACATGGCACACGCAACTACTACAGCACCCGGTCAAGATGTTTGGAATGGAGGGGTATCTCCCATGAATGCCAGCTATGGCAAACTCATGATGTGGTTTTTCTTGCTTTCGGATGCATTTACATTTTCCGGCTTGCTGATTACGTATGGTTTGGTTCGTTCTGCCCATAATGCCTACGCGGGGCTGCCAGAAGCGTTTACTTTTTCAAAGGAATATTGGCCGATACCTGAAAAGGTATTTGAAGCAGTGCCTTTCCTACACGGGATGGAATTGCCGTTGGTGTTTGTCGGTATCATGACCTTCATTTTGATTATGAGCAGTGTAACCATGGTACTGGCTGTGGAGGCGGGTCACCGAATGGATCAAAAAGCTGTAGAGAAATGGATGTTGTGGACGATTGTGGGAGGCGTTACTTTTTTGAGTTGCCAAGCTTGGGAATGGACACACTTTATTGTAGGAACAGGAACTCCCACATTAGTAAAGGATTTTGTGGACGGTCAGTGGGTTACAAAAGAAGTCTTTGGTGCAAATCTTCACGCAAATCAATATGGCCCGCAACCTTTTGCTGATTTCTTTTTCTTTATTACAGGCTTCCATGGTTTCCACGTATTTAGTGGTGTTCTTTTGAACTTCTTAATCTATTATAACACGGTTACGGGGGTTTACCAGCGCAGAGGTCATTATGAAATGGTAGAAAAAGTTGGTTTGTACTGGCACTTTGTAGATTTGGTTTGGGTGTTTGTGTTCACATTCTTCTACTTGGTATAAATCTTAATTATAAAATCTTTAAATCTTAAATCTAGGATATGGCACATCATTCACATGAACCCGAAGTAACTGTACTCCCTCCAGATCGTGAGAAAATAAAAAAACTGTGGACGGTGGCCGCTATTTTAGGTGTGCTTACTGCAGTTGAGTTCTTAATAGCATTTACACTACCACACGGTGTGTTAAAAACTTCAATATTTGTAGCCATGACAATCGTAAAGGCAGCTTACATTGTGGGCGAGTTCATGCACTTGCGCTATGAGGTAAAGGTGTTGTTCTGGTCCATTTTGATTCCGATTGTTTTTATTGTTTGGATGCTCGTAGCCTTTGTTTACGAAGGCATGAAAATTTCAGATATTAATTTTATTGGTGGCTAAGCTTACTTATTTGACAATATAAAGAAGGCTAAGGTTTTACTTTAGCCTTCTTTTTTATAAAAGAATGAAAAACAAGAAATCTATTTTTTTGGGGTTAGCGCTGATTTTGCCCGTAGCCATTTTCATTTTTTTAAAGCTTTTTGGCAAGAATAAATTTGATATTCCGGTCTATTACAAGAATGGTGTGGACTCCGTTTGCGTAACCAACAAATCAAAGCCATTTGAAGTAGATGAATCCCTCATCAAGTCAATTGATTGGAAAAACCAACCGGCTTTATTAACCTTCGCGCCAAGCGAAAAGGAACTGGAGAATTTTAAACACGTGTGGCAAGAAATCAAAACCTCGGAAGTTACATCGGTTTATTTAGCGGCTGACTCAACACAATGGCGGGATTGTTTGTTATTAATGCGAGACCCTTGGAAAACAGTGCTCGTTGATACGGATAGACACATACGAGGGTATTATAATTTGAGCAGTCGAGAGGAAACAGACCGATTGATAGTGGAGTTACAGATTTTGTTGGAGCAATACTAGTTGCCACAGATTCACTGATTATCGCAAAAAGAAATATGGAGAAAGTAGATACGAAAGACCCTTACCAAAAGTTAATCATCGCATTGTCCGTTGCTATTCCATTGGTGGTAGCTGCCTTGTTTCGGGTAAAAATACCGGGTTATGATTTTTCTTTTTTGCCGCCCATTTATGCTACCATTAATGGAATTACGGCAATTCTGCTGGTGATGGCGGTTGTTGCCATCAAAAGTAAAAAGAAAAGCATTCATGAATATCTTATGAAAGTGTGCATCGCTTTATCTACCTGTTTTTTGGTGATGTACGTAATCTACCATATGTTCAGTGCCTCTACTGCTTTTGGTGGTGAAGGGCTTATTAAAATCTTATATTACGTGATATTGATTTCGCACATTCTTTTATCCATTGGGGTAGTGCCTTTTGTTTTGCTTACGTTTTCGAGAGCCTTAGCTGGCAACTATGAAAGACACAAGGCATTGGCTAAATTTACGTTTCCGTTGTGGTTGTATGTCGCTGTTACAGGCGTGGTGGTTTATTTCATGATTAGTCCTTATTATAAATAGGGATTGGGTATTAGGACTTAGGGATTGGGGGATATTGATTAACACTTACCAACCATCGATAACGAAACATTGATTACTATGAAAAAAATTGTATTCATTATCATTCTGCTGGCGAGTGCCTCCAGCTCTTTTGCCCAGTGTGCGATGTGCCGTACGCAGTTGGAGAACAATATCAGCAACGGTGATATTGGTATTGCGGCCGGCATCAACTTTGGCATTTTGTATTTATTTGTTGCACCCTATTTGGCCATTGGTGCCCTGGCTTTTTTTTGGTACCGATCTAGTAAACGCAATGAGAAAAAATTCAGCAGCAGCGATTTGGCAATGTAAGTGCCCCAAATGCCGAGAGGGTGATATGTTTACGCATCCTGCCATTTCTTTTCGGTTTGCTGAAATGTTTTCAGTATGCCCTAATTGCGGAGTTAGTCTTATGCCCGAGCCAGGTTTTTATTTTGGCGCCCTGTATGTTAGCTATGCTTTCACGGTTGCCTTGATGGTTGGCACTTGGTTGTTTTTATATTTGTTTTTTAATCCACCCGATTGGGTATTCGGGGTGGGGTTGGTACTCTCGTGCATTTTGTTTATCCCTTTCAGTTTTCGGTATTCCCGCGTGTTGTTTTTATACTGGTTTGGGGGAGAGGCGTATCGGGTTTGAGGCTTCGGTCATGCCAGCCAAGTTTGTTATCTTTAAGAAGTTATGTTCCGAAAGCTTCTTTATTTTCTATTAGGTGCTGCTTTGTTTGCGGGCATGGGTTGGTGGTCGGATCATCGTTACCACACTCAATTTTTGCCCCAACCTATTGCCTCGGAGATTTATAAAAATACCCTCTCAGAGATAAATGAATTAGATCGTGAAGCAAACATTTTAAAAAGTCTTTCTCCTGTTCATCCATCTTGGTCGGCTGTCAGGCACTCGTTTTTACTTTTTGATTCAACCACTGTTATTGCTTGGAGCAATGAGAAATTCGTTCCGGAGTTTTTCACATCCAAGGACTCTGTTTTTTTAAGTCAGTCATCGCGCGGTGATTTTTTGGTTAAGCAATGGAAGTTGCCTGAAGGCCGGTGGTTGATTGGTTCGATCCCCCTTGCGGAACGATTTAAAGTCTCCAATCAATACATTCACAATACTTGGAACCGCACTATTTTTCCAATAGACGGAATTCAAATCCTTCCGCCTTCTAATTCATTGGGCGTAAAGATTGGTACGTATTTTAATATGGGAGACGAATTTCTGATTTCCCAATTACCATTTGACACCAGAACTTTTTTCTTGGTGAGTATTTGTTTAGCGTTTCTCTTGGGGGCATTGCTAGTTGCCTTAAAATCGTTGCATCGTGGGGGCTATTATGATGTGGTGTTTTTGCTTTTGTTCTTTTCCTTGTTTGCCCTGCGATTGGGAATGATTTACTCCGAGTTTCCGGCTAATGTGGGTTACTGGAGTTTGTTTGATCCTCAAAAGTTTGCTTCTTCAACGTTCAATGTTTCGCTGGGCGATTTTTTGTTGAACTCCTTGGTGGTATTTTGTTGTTCTACCTACCTGTTTGTTTTTCATGCTCGGTTCAAGCTTTTCTCGTGGCTAGCCACCGCCAATGCCTTTACTAAGTTTATTGGTTCAACGGGATTGCTAACGGTCGCCTTTTTTTCTTTTTTATTTCCGTTTTTGTTTTACGAAATCATCTTTCACAATTCATCGATCCATTTAGATATTACTCAATTCGTTTATTTCGATGCCCTTCGCGTGGTGGCATTTGGGTGTGTGTTGTTGGGTACATTATCGAGTTTTATATTTTGCCATGTTTGTGTCAGTTGGGTAAAGCACCTTCAAACAAAAAAGGAGTTTGCCATTACGCTGCTAACTGCCGCGGCTATTTTTATTTTGTATTCTTGGGCATCCAACCATGATTACAAAATTTCTTTCCTGATTGCATCCGTTTACATTGCATTGCTTTTTTATAGTGGGCTTACCAACTCACTTTCAAAGATTGGGTTTATCAGTTTCTCTTATTTTTTATTGGCCATTGCAGCTTATAGCATTCAGGGCGGTTTAACCATTCGGTTTTTTTCATCAGAAGCTACGCAGCAATCGCAATTTCGCTTTGCCACTAATAGCTTGGTGAACCACGATATTTTAGGTGAGTATATCTTGTATGATGCCAGCAAAAAGGTTTCGCACGATCTTTTTATTCAAAGTCGCCTAAGCTCTCCTTTTCTCCCAAAAGGAGTAATCCGTCAACGCGTCCAACAACTTTACATCAATGCCTATTTCGATCGCTACGATGTGAATGTATATTTGTTTGATGCAGCAGGGGAGGGCATTGGCAATCAAACCACCGATGGCTTGGCTTCTTCTATTCAGAATGTACAGAAGTTTACCACTAAAACAGAATACGAAGGGGTGTATTGGCTGAAGGAATCGAAAGCACGCTCCATTAAGCGTTACCTGAATGTGATTCCAATCTACAAATCCACTTTAGTGGGATTTGTTTTAATTGACTTGACATTAAAAAAGGTGGCTCCTTTATCCGTTTATCCGGAACTGCTGATCGATAATCGATTTTCACAATTTTTAAATACAGGCGATTTTAGTTATGGCTTTTATTCAAATGGAAAATTGATTGCTTCCAGTGGCGAGTTTAATTACGATCGGCAGGAGACAACAAAACAAATTGCTGACCCTATCATTTTTACCAAAGGCGTGAATTCATTTGGGTATGACCATATTGCCGTGGAAGACGATGAAGGCGAAGTGGTGGTGGTGTCTGCACGCAGGTACCCTTGGTTTTACGTAGTTGCCAATTTTGCATTTTGGTTTTTGTTGGGATTGGCACTGGTGTTTGCTTGGATATTGCTGTATACGCTCTACAGTTTTTCAAAGGGCAATACACTCAACTATTCAAGCCGCATTCAATTATACATTTATGCTGCCTTTATTATTCCGTTGGTAGTGTTGGCGATTGCTACGCTGTCTGTTACCAACCGTACATCCGAATCGCAACTGACAACTTCCATCGAATCAAAATCTGAACTTTTAACGGAAACGATTGCCTCGTGGATGGAGAGCGAAGATTCAACAAAACAAGTAACCGAATTATCCACTCCATTGATTGCCTTGTCAAAATCTTCACAGTCCGACATTTCACTTTACGATGCTACTGGCGGCTTGCTGGCCTCTAGCCAACCGCTGATTTTCGATAATCAATTTTTATCCAAACAAATGAACCGTGCAGCTTGGCAAAAAATTGTAAATGAAAAAGAAAATTATGTAGTGACCGATGAGCAAATTGGAAATTTAACCTACAGTAGTTCCTATCGTGCACTTCGCTCTTCCACTTCAGGCGAATTGTTGGGCATTGTTAACCTTCCTTTTTTTCAATCGGCAAGGGCAATTGAAAAATCGCAGGCGATTGTGCTAAGCAATGTGTTGGTGGTATTTGTGGTCGTGTTTATCGTTTTTAATTTAATTTCTTTGTTTGCCAGCGATTGGCTGACGTTCCCTTTGCGATTTATCACCAAGACCCTCGGCAAAACAACTCTTACGGGAGAAAACAAACCCCTGCAATGGAAGGCCAATGATGAGATAGGCTTGATGGTAAGCGAGTATAATAAGATGCTCAGCAATTTAGAGAGCAGCAAAGCAGCTCTCGCACGCACACAAAAAGAATCCGCTTGGCGCGAAATGGCGCAGCAAGTGGCCCATGAAATTAAAAATCCACTCACCCCTATGAAGCTAACCCTTCAACAAATGGAACAGGCACCCGAAGTGGATGAAAGGAAAAAGCGTTCTATCAAAACGCTTTTGGAACAGGTAGAGATATTAAATGGCATTGCCACTTCCTTTAGTTCATTTGCAAAAATGCCAACACCTGTACTGACAAAAGTGAACATCGCTGATTCGTTGCGTAAGGCTGTAAATCTGTATGCCAATGGAAGCAATGGCAAGGTTACATTGAAAGTAGAATTTGACCATGAAGCCGTGCTGGGCGATGAACAATTGCTCATCCGCATTTTTTCTAATTTAATTTTGAATGGCTTGCAATCGTATCAACGAGAGTCGGATGCTTCTGTGGAAGTTGCATTGACAAAAAAAGATAAGCAATGCCTCATTTCGTTTTCGGATAGGGGAGTCGGCATTTCAGAAGAAGACAAATCCAAAATTTTCACCCCATCTTTCAGCACCAAAAAATCAGGCTCGGGTTTAGGTCTGGCGATTGCCAAGCAAGGAATTGAGTATATGAACGGAGTCATTTGGTTTGAGTCTGAAGTAAGGATGGGAGCCGTATTCTATATTAAGCTTTCGTTGGTTTGATAAACGCACATCACATTGCTTACTTTTTTAGTTAATTTAATATTCTTAACTTTAATCTATGGAAGTTGGGTCAGTATCTATAAAAGTTCCAAGGGAAGAACAGCTATCGGATGAATGGCTTTTCGACTTTTGTTTAGCAAATAGTGAATTGCGAATTGAGCGTGACTCAAGTGGAAAAATAGTTATTATGGCACCTGTAGGTTTGCTTGGCTCTTCTTATAATAGCACTGTATCCTCACTACTTTGGATGTGGAATCAAAAGATTAAAGGTGGTGTTACGTTTGACTCATCAGCTGGTTTTCGACTTCCAAATAATGCGATGCGTTCGCCTGATGCTGCTTGGATTAGCAGTGAGCGATGGAATAGACTTGGTCTAGAAGATAAGAAGCGGTTTGCTGCCATTTCCCCTGATTTCATAATTGAACTGAGGTCTGAATCCGATTCATTAGTTGAGCTAAAAGTTAAAATGACCGAGTGGGTTCAGAATGGAACGAAACTCGCTTGGCTTATTGACCCAATTGAAGAGAAGGCATACATCTATAAACTTGATGGGTCAATTGAAGAAGTTGATTCTTTTGATAAAATTCTAGAGGCAAATGAGATAGTTAAAGGGTTTTCAATCAACTTGACTTTACTTAAGAATAAAAACTGAACCGCGAATTCCTAAATCGGTTTACCCTTCAAACTCTTCATCACCTTGTTGATGAACACAAAGTCATCCAGCTCTTTTACACCTGAGTGGGTAATTTCTGTATTGGCACCTTCCCACATCATATTGCCCTTGTAGAGAAACATAATTTTCTCACCAATACCCAGCACCGAGTTCATATCGTGGGTAACCACAATGGTGGTAATATTAAACTCGTGCGTGATTTCTAAAATCAATTCATCAATCAAAATAGAAGTTTGCGGGTCTAAGCCAGAGTTGGGCTCATCACAAAACAAATAATTAGGATTGTTGACCATGGCGCGTGCAATGCCCACACGCTTCTTCATACCACCGCTTATCTCAGAAGCCATTTTCTTGTTCACATTCTCTAGCCCCACGCGTTTCAAGCAAAAGTTAACGCGGTCCATTTTTTCATCTAGTGGCATGGTGGTGAGAATGTCGAGGGGGAAGCGAACATTTTCTTCCACATTTTTAGAATCAAAGAGGGCGCCTCCTTGAAAGAGCATCCCGATCTCCCTGCGTATTTCAGATTTTACTTCTTTGTCGGCTTCGGTAAAGTTTCGCAAATCGTAAAACACATTCCCTGTATCGGATTGAAGCAAGCCGACAATACATTTCAACAAAACACTTTTGCCTGTGCCACTGCTTCCGATAATCAAATTGGTTTTTCCTTTGTCAAACTCACCGCTGATGTCGTTGAGCACCGCTTTGCCATTGAAGGATTTTGAAATATGTTTAATCTTAATCATGACTTGTGAATTAGAGCAGCAAGTTTGCTAAGAAGTAATCGGCCAACAAAACAGCAATCACACTGGAGGTTACGGCTTCGGTGCTGGCAATGCCCACCTCCAATGCTCCACCATGGGTGTAGTAGCCTTTAAAAGAAGAGATGGAGGAAATCAAGAAAGCGAACACGAATGATTTTATCAATGCAAACGTAACGGTGTATTCATTAAATACCGAGCGAATGCCCATGATGTATTCAGTTGGGGTAAGAATGCCCGTAAACACGCCCACCAAATAGCCGCCCACCATCGAACAAACGCCAGCAAATATCACTAGCATGGGGTACATAATGAGCGAAGCAATAATCTTGGGCAATACTAAGTATGAAGATGAATTGATACCCATCACCTCGAGCGCATCGATCTGCTCAGTAATGCGCATGGTGCCAAGTCCGCCCGCCATGCTGGACCCGATTTTACCAGCAAAAATTATGGCCATAATGGTAGGGGCCAATTCCAGCACTGTCATCTCGCGCACCACCTGCGAAATTACATAACGAGGCACAAGGGGTGTTACTAAATTGTAAGCGGTTTGCACCGTAGTCACTGCCCCCATAAAAGTAGAGACCAGCACAAAAAGCGAAATTGACTTCACCCCAATCTGCATACACTCTTCAATCACCAAGCGGTAGTAGGTAATAAACGTCTCACGCCTCACCACTAGCGTGCCCAAAAACATCATGTATTTACCGAATTCTTTCACCGTTATTTATTCTATTTTCTCACTTCTAAATTCTATATTCTTTTATCACAAGGCCGCAGGCTACATGCCTCAAGCTACAAGCTGCTCAACTGTTCTTCTTAGCTCCCCATTCTAAATTCTGACTTCTATCTTCTTTCACAAAAATGCCGCAGGCTACACGTCTCAAGCCACAGGCTGCGTATCATTACTTCTTAATTCATCATCTCCTAAATCCTAACTCCTGTCTCCTTACTCCTAACACCTAACACCCAAGTCCTAACATCTAAGCCCCAACACCCAAGTCCTAATCACCTAAATCTCAAATCTAAAATCTTAAATCTAAAATCTAAATTCCCCTATCTTGCTCAAAGATAATCGAAATTGTATGAACAAACTGATAGTTGTAACGGGCGGAACGAAAGGAATTGGCCGTGCTATTTTAGAGCGATTTGCCCAAGCCGGTTTTGATGTGGCCACCTGCGCCCGAAAGGAAAACGACTTGACCAACCTCCACACCGAAATTGAAAAGCAGCACAGCGTAAAAGCCTTTGTCTACCCGGCCGATATGTCGCAATTGAGCCAGATAAAAAGTTTTGTCAACTTTATACAGACCCTTAACCGCCCCATAGAAGTGCTCGTGAACAATGCGGGCTATTTTATTCCCGGCTCGGTGCTAGACGAGCCCGAAGGCAGTTTAGAGAGCATGATCAACAGCAATGTGTACAGCGCCTACTACATCACCCGCGGCTTGGCCAAGCAAATGGTGGCCAGCCAAAGCGGCCATATCTTCAACATGTGCTCCATCGCCAGCATAAAGGCTTACCCCAATGGCGGCTCCTATGCCATCTCTAAGTTTGCCCTCCTAGGCTTTAGCAAAGTGCTGCGCGAAGAACTCAAAGACAAAGGCATCCGGGTAACGGCCATCTTGCCCGGTGCCACCCGCACCTCCAGTTGGGAAGGAGTCGATCTGCCCGATGAACGTTTCATGAAATCCGAAGACGTAGCCGAAACCATTTTCAGCGCCTACAGCCTATCCAAGCGCAGTGTGGTGGAAGAGATTTTGATACGGCCACAGTTGGGGGATATTTGATGGTTGTACAGGCAAATAGTTCCTTGCCCTTGGTGTTATACGATTTACCACAAATTTATTCCTACCGTAAAATCTGGGGTAAAGAACCTCAATTAGAAATAAAAATCAGTTTTCAATCTTCGCTTGCTCTACAAGTGCGCCCGTAGAATTTGTTTTTGGATAGTCGAACAAGCCTTGCTCTTTAATGGCCTCTTCCACTTTGTGAGGAACATATTTTTCCCAGCCATCTTCTCCTCGCTTGATCATGGCCAGCACATTGTCGGATATGATATTGAGATTGGCCACGTTGGCATCGTGAATGTCTTCCAATTTATTGTTCTCCATTACGTAGCGGAACAAACTCTTTAAATTGGCAGGCAATTCTTTTTCGAAATCCTTTAGCGTAAAAAGGGAACCGTCTTTGCGCAAGGCGGGATAGATATACAATTTGACATTCGTGCCAAAAAGTGAAGCAAAGCATTCCAAAATCCCGCCACGAATGTTTTCGTAGGTCTTTTCGTCAAATACTTTTTGCAAGGCATAAATCCCCATCACAATGCCTGTCTTCTTTCCTTTGGTGATTTTGGATAGGTAATCAACCAATCGATAGTATTCAAAATAATTGGACACCAATACATTTTGCCCCAACGAGCAGATAATGTCTGCTCGATACAAAAAATCTTTTTCATCGATGTTCCCATCGGGGCTCAAGTCATTTAGGGTAAGTTCGGTAAGTGTAATTAGTTTGGATCGCTCTACATCCTCTTCTTTCTTAAAATGCCGAAGGGAAGTGAGTAGCATGTCTACGTTGACATGTGTAACCGGGCGAAAGCGACCGCGCAGAACCAACACATTCTTTTTATACAAATATTCCGATGGCTGCATCACTTGTCCATCGGGACCAAACATCGCTGCTTTGGTGAGCCCGTTCTTCACCAACTTCAAAGCCATCAGCCGATTATCCACATACCCAAAATCGGGGCCTGTTAACCGAAACATATCCACTTCTATCCTTCGGGTGGTAAGGCCATCTAGCAACGACAAAACAATTTGCTCAGGGTCGTGCAAAAACATACAGGCGTAAATCAGGTTCACCCCTAAAATCCCGAGGGATGATTGTTGCTGAAGTGGGTCGTTGTCGTGCATCTTTACATGAATGACGCAATCATTAAAATCACTTTGTGGATGCATTTGAAAACGTAAACCAATCCAACCATGACCTTGGTTGGTGCGTTCGTAATTCAAAACTTCTACGGTATCGGCAAAAGAGAAAAAACGGGTGGTTTCAATTCGGTGCGGAAGCCGTTCTGGCAAGAGTTGGTACTCATGTGTAAGCATCCGCATGAGTCTATCTTCGCATACATAACGATCGCCCACCCCATAAATCGCATCAGAAAACTTCATGTCGTATGCCGACATGGTTTTAGCGATGGTGCCCGAGGCACCGCCTACTTTAAAAAAATTAGCTGCAACTTCTTGCCCTGCTCCTATTTCCGCAAACGAGCCATAAATGGCTTTACTTAAGTTGATCCGCAGTGCTTTCTCTTGGGTGGTCAGTTTCTTGTGCTCTTCCATATGCTTACTTCACGCTGTCAATTTCCATTATTTTTTTGATCTAACGAAATTAAGTATTCAACCGATGCGCCTCCCTTTTGATACTAATGGTTTAACATCTATTTTGCCAAAATTTTTGACTATGGCAAACAGAGGCAGTTTCTCTAGCAAGATAGGTTTTATTTTGGCCGCAGCAGGTTCGGCTGTTGGGCTAGGTAACATTTGGCGGTTTCCTTACTTAGCAGGCCAAAACGGTGGCGCAGCTTTTTTGGTCATCTACTTGATTTGCATACTAACACTTTGTTTTCCTGTGATGGTGGGTGAAATCGCCATTGGAAGAAAAGCGCAAAGCGATGCCTACGGTTCCTACCAAAAATTGGGTGGTGGCAAGTGGGGTTACTTGGGTTTATTCGGCATCTTAGCCGGTATCTTTATTCTTTCATTCTACAATGTAGTGGCGGGCTGGGCATTTGGCTATTTCTTAGAAATATCTTTTGGCAACTTATTAAATGAGCAAGATTTTGGAGCATTTTTTGGAAGCTATATCAACAACATCGGCACGATTATGATATTCTCCATTGGGTTCATGGTGCTGACAGCCTTTGTCGTTTCGCAAGGTGTGCAGAAAGGAATTGAGGCTGCCAATAAAATTATGATGCCGGCTCTTTATGCAATCTTAATTGGACTTATTATCTACAGCCTCACATTACCCAATGCGATTGATGGTGTTAAGTTTTACTTAGTACCCGATTTAAGTAAAATCAATTCGCAAACCTTATTCGATGGGCTCCGCCAGGCCTTCTTTTCACTTTCGCTCGGCATGGGCACGTTGATGACGTATGGTTCGTATGTCGATAAAAAGCAAAATGTAGTTTCCTCCGCGGCTGTCATCTCGATTGCTGATACTTCAGTTGCTTTTTTGGCTGGTTTGATGGTGTTTCCCATGGTGGCGGCCATTGGCGCTTTTGATGTGGAAGGGCCAAGTTTGGTGTTTGTGGTTTTGACTAAGGTGTTTCACAATATGGGCCCCGTGGTGGGGCGAATAGTGGGTGGCTCATTCTTTTTATTACTTTGTTTTGCCGCGCTTACTTCCACCATCTCATTGCTCGAAGTGCCGGTTGCCTACTTAGTAGACCAAAAGAAACTGCCCCGCAAGCCGGTGGTTTGGGGAGTGGCCACATTGATCTTTGTATTGGGCATACCCAGTTTGCTAAGCATGGGGAAGGTAGAGTTTTTATCACACCTACCTTTTTATAAAGGCCGCGACTTCTTAACCTTTGTGAGCGACATGTGCGATTTAAGTTTAACGATTGGAGGCTGTATGCTCTGCATCTTCATTCGCCAGCGTTGGAAGATTGCCAACATGAACGAAGAGTTATCGCACGGCAATCCAAACTTCATAGGGTCATGGCTTAAAACGTATGTGAACTTTATGATTTCTTGGGTGTGCCCTATCTTGCTAGGCGTGCTATCGATATTGATAATCTTCGATAAGTTTATTGGGATTGAGAAAATTTTTGGGTAGTACTGTTAACTACTACTTATTTAAAACAAACATCTCCTCCGCTTCCCGCCTCATCTTCTCCCATTCATCGTGGGCAGGCTCTTTTCCTTTTTCAAAAACTTCATCCAATAGCCATTTTACGACACCTTTCTTCATTTGAAGTTTTTTGGCTATGTTTTCACAGAATTCTATTTCCTTTTTTTCAATCACACCATCGGCAAATACTATCAGCATCAAATCGTAAAGCACATTCATTTTATCCAAGTGGTTGTTGGGCACATTCACTTTAAATTTTTCGTTGCTATCCAAAATGGTTTGCACTTGGCGTTCTTTCAAGCCGTAGCGCTTGCCTATTTTAAAAATAACTGCTCTCTCCTTTTCGTGCACGTGTCCATCTGCCTTGGCCAATGCCATCAGGTTTTTAATGTGGTCTTTTTTGTAGGATAGGTATTGGTTTTCAAAGAATCCTCTCATAGAATTTGCTGTTAGTTATTGCTAAAGTACTGGCCTGTAATTGATTTAAAAATATCATTAATTTTGTTAATACCCTAAACCAAGGGTGCATTTCAAATTGACGCGGTTAAGCTGCGGCTTTAAATTCAGTTTGTACGAGTTTAACTACTTTGTCCCATTGGCCATTCATGTGCGTTACGCGTAAGTTGAGCATGTTCTGTGCTCCTCTCTTGGTCCAGCGCTGTCCGGAGAGTTTAAGTCGCTTTTGCACCACGGTTCGATGAGCGGATTCAATGGCGCCTGAACCAATAAGGCCGCAACCTATTTGTAAATATTTTTTATAGTCCATTCTGTCTTTATTGGCTTGATAGTAGCCCAAAATTTTTCTGGCTTGTGGATGGCCGGGAAATAATTCCCTGATGTTATCCATTACCCGATCCACTTCACTGTTCAACAGAAGTTTTTTTTGTGCCTCGGTCCACTGTTGTGCCTTTTGCCTGTCCTTGAAACATGATTCCGAAAAGGGGTACAGGTATTGAGTGGCATGATAATAATCCAAGATTGATAGTGCACCTGGAAAAGTATCTGCTATCCAGTTTCTGATCCATGGTGCACCATCGCAAATGAACACCAATCGCTCGCCCAGCGATCCATAGGATTCAATGAGTTTATCGCTTTGTTCGATGAAAGAGCGATGATCGCCCAAGTGGGCTATATACTGCGGTCGCTTGATCCAGCCCGGTTTTTCATCGATTTTGATACAATCTGATGAATTAAATATCCGGCCTACTTTTACTTCTTTCCATTGCTCTTCCCGTGTCAGGATCATCGACCCATCCGCCTCTACGTACAAGGTGTCTTGTTGTTTTACGGGAGGGGGTGTCCTGGCCCCATTCACTGTTTTGCCAAGTTCCGCCCCATAGGTATCGGTGACCCGGTACACTTGCGCGGCATTCACCTCCACTTGTAGAAATTGCTTGATCACCTCATGGCCCTTGCCGTAACAATCCAGTTGGCCTGCATACACCATGAGTTCTTGCATCACAGGGCTGATTTGAAAACCATTTTTGCCTTCACTGAAGGCATGCCGTTTGTCAATTCCTATTTGCCCCAAAGTCGTGTAGTTTTTTTTTACGCCTGTTAAGGGGAACAGGACCGAGATTCTTCTCGAGTACCTCTCGCCCAAGGTCTCGCCATAGTTCCACAAATAGTTTCTCATAATTGTAAAAGCTGTCCAATTGGTTCAGCTTTTGAAGGGCATCATAGCGCTGTTCCGCTACGGCTAAAAATTCCTCCTTGCTTATAGTTTTTTGTTTTTATTTAAATTTACAAAATCGCGACAATTTGAAATGCACCCGTTCAGAACTTCTCCACCGATCTTCCAACCCTTTCCTTACCTTTGCGGCCTAAATTTTTGATTGCCGTGAATTATCTCTCTGCCGAAGACCTCTCAAAATCCTTTAACGACCGCTGGCTTTTTAAAGACATCACCATTGGCATTGGTCAGGGCGAGAAGGTGGCCTTGGTAGGTGAGAACGGTACGGGCAAATCTACGCTGCTAAAAATACTAACTGGTCAGATAAAATCAGATAGTGGTGTGGTGAGCATGCGCGAAGGCATCAAGTTTGGCTACCTCACGCAGCAACCAAATGTAGCCGATATTCTTACGGTGAAAGAAATTTTGTTTGACGATAAGAACAAAGTTGCCCAAGCCGTGCGCGAATACGAAGATTGCCTTCACCACCCCGAAGTAAGTGCCGAGCGAATGCAGCGCGCTCTTGAAAAGATGGAAGAATTGAACGCGTGGGATTACGATGCCAAGGTGCAGGAGATTACGGGCCGTTTGGGCATTACTGATTTGGACCAAAAATTTGGAGAGCTCTCGGGCGGGCAGCGCAAGCGTATTTTTTTGGCACAAATGCTTCTGACTGAACCAGACCTTATTATTATGGATGAGCCGACCAACCATTTGGACTTGGAGGCCATTGAATGGTTGGAGAAATACCTCAGCGGCCAGAACATGACTGTGCTGATGGTGACCCACGACCGATACTTCTTAGACAACGTTTCAAAGGTGGTTTTAGAGCTTGACCGAGGTAAACTTTATCGGTATGTAGGCAACTATGCCTACTTTTTAGAGAAGAAGCAAGAGCGTGAAGAAATGTTAAAAACGGAAGTTTCAAAGGCAAGAAATCTGCTGAAAAAGGAGTTGGATTGGATGCGTAAACAGCCCAGGGCTCGGGGAACAAAGGCCAAATACCGTATCGAGGCGTTTTACGAATTGCAGGATAAGGCATCGGTAAACCTTAAGAAAGACAAGCTTGAATTGGATTTGAAAGAGGCCAGGCAGGGCGGAAAGATTTTGGAGCTCCACAACGTATCCAAAAGCTATGGCGACAAAAAGATGGTGGAGAAGTTCTCGTACGTGTTTAAGAAGAAAGACCGTATTGGCATTGTTGGTAAGAATGGCATTGGCAAGTCGACTTTCTTGGATATGCTTACGGGTAAATCAAAACCAACATCGGGTGAGATTATACCAGGCGTAACAACTAAAGTAGGCTACTTCACGCAAGAAGTACAAACACTGACGCTTACCAATCGGGTAATTGAAGAAGTAAAGAACATTGCTGAGTTCATTACCTTATCGGATGGTTCTCAGATTTCAGCATCCAAGTTTTTAGATAACTTTTTGTTCCCACCCGAAAAGCAATACAACATTATTGAAAAATTGAGCGGTGGTGAAAAGAAGCGATTGCAGTTGTTGAAGGTATTGGTGACCAATCCTAATTTTTTGATTTTGGATGAACCTACCAACGACTTTGATATCGACACACTGAATGTGCTAGAAGACTTTTTGGACAAGTTCACGGGCTGCTTGGTGTTGGTCTCTCACGACCGTTACTTTATGGATCATTTGGTCGATCAGCTTTTCATCTTTGAAGGCGAAGGAAAGATTAAGCCTTTCAATGGAAATTACTCGGATTATAGAGACTATTTGGAAGAAATAGAAACTTCCACCAAGTCTGTTCAATCAACTGATAATCAAGATTTAAAGATTGAATTAAAAACCAAAAAAGGACTTTCTTACAACGAGAAAATTGAGCTCGAAAAATTGCCTACCGAAATCGAAAAAATGGAAACGGAGAAAGTTCAATTAACGGAACAATTGAATGCTGGTAGCACTGACCACGAAGTGCTTACCAAACTTGCAATACAGATCCAGGAGTTGGGTAATTCCATTGAAGAGAAGACCGCGAGGTGGTTGGAGTTGAGTGAGATGGCGGGTGTGTAAAACGGGATACTGGTTACTAGATACTAGATGCTAGATACTGGTTACTAGATTCTAGATTCGGGACTCTTGGGTTAGCCAGCAATCAGAATCTAGCAACCAGTATTTAGAATTAAGCTGCTTTCAACAACTTAAACGGCAGCATCATAATCGATCCGATCAATTTAAACACCGTTTCTAGAGTAAAGCCCACAATACGGAAGGGCAGTAGCAACAACCAGATAATCGGCAATGCAAAAATCAAGGCGAGTGCCAATGGCCAACATAGCACAAGTAGTATGAACCAAAGTAAAATGCTGATTACGGTCTTCATCGATTTCTGAATTTTTTACCAGTTGATTTACAAACATCTTACCAATTTTGAAATCGCTTTTTCCGCATGCGCAAACTAAAATGCAATTGCCGCACTGTACGAACCTGTACAGATCAACCGGGCATTTTTGAACATCGCCTACGTTGAATTATACAATTTAAACAATCTTAAGTCCGTCCTACCCGAGGCAGTGGGAGCCATGATCAGGATAAGAATCTATGAGGATAAATTGAGCATCAGGAATGAAGGTAAGGCTAGACTTATTTTTTCCGCAAAATCTTCTCAAATAAAATCTCATGAAACAGCTTCGCCTGTTCCATGTGTGGCAGATGGCCAGCCTGAGGGATTACAAACAATTTTGCTTCAGGCAGTAGAGAGGTGAGATTGTCGCGCACATCGTTTAATACTACCACTGTGTCGTGCTCACCCCAGATGGCATACACGGGTAATTTGGCTTCGGCAATTTTATGGTGTTCCTCTTGCAATGGAGTACGATTTTTTAGTGTCGATAGGAGGGCACGCACAAAGCCCCGCGATTTCATGAGCGACCCATATTTTTTATCCCATCCGCGAAAGCGCGTAGAATCATAAAAATCACTGAGCTGTCCTTTTGCCATATTTCGGTAACGGTCACTATCTTTAAAATCAAGAACTTCCTTTTCAGAAATTGCTGCCGGATGCTCTTGGTTTGTTTCCGGTGTCTCAAAGCCTGCGGCATCTACATACACTAAATTTTGAATGCGCGCTGGAGACTGTGCCGCAAAAGCAGAAATGGTTCGGCCACCATCGGATAGCCCCAACAGCGTAATCGGCTTGTTGATTTGAAGGGTGTCAAGCAGTTCGCGCAATTGATTGGCAAATAGATTAACATCATAAATCGCATCGGGATTGTCGGAGTTGCCGCGACCAAAATTATCGTAGCGAAGAGTAGCATAACCGTGTTGTGTGGCGGCATAGAAAGTAGAATCCCAAATATAGGACGGGACTGAAAATCCATGTACTAGTACCAATATGGTATCAGCTTGCGGGTTGCTGAATTCGTAGTACGTGTAGCCTTTGCTCAATTGAACAAATTTTCCAGTAGTAATAGATTGGCGCCACGTGTCGTCTTTTGTGATGGTTTCAAAGTCGGTAGAGTTTTTTTCGTGAATGCAGTTGTAGAAGAGAAATGACATCAAAATGAAATAGGGTAATCTGAGCATGTTGAAGTTGATTAGTGATTCAATATAGAAAGTTGTTTTGGAAGCATCAAATTCTCTGCCCGCCAAACTTTCTTGGCAACGTGGGGCCTAAGGGTCTTGGGTTCAAAAGAAAAGTGAGATTGTTAAGTTCAAGTGTGCTGCTGCGCCCGTAAGCGGATACGCTTGGGGGCAGATTGTGTTTTGTTTTCGAAGCCCCCCTGAAACGGGTAACGCAGTAGTGGACCGATTTAGTGGGGAAATCGGTCGCCACATGCCACACTTAATGCCTAAAATAATACCACCCGTCCAAACAATCCTTCTTTCCAAGCGTTGTTCACAGCATCCATTTTTCGATAACTTTGCAGCTCCAAACGTAGCTTTTCCAATGATCAACACCTCTATCGAACAAGTCAAACAATACTGCAACACTCTCGTCAATTACAGCCGTAGAAAAACCCGTGAGGTAACCATAGGCAATGTACCACTTGGTGGCAACAACCCCATCCGTGTGCAATCCATGACCACGGTCGATACCATGGATACGCTTGGTTCCGTGGAGCAGGTCATCCGCATGGTGGATGCCGGTTGTGAGTATGTGCGCATCACCGCGCCCAGTATCAAAGAGGCACAAAACTTAGAAGTCATCAAGAAAGAACTGCGGGCGCGAGGCTATACAGTGCCACTGATTGCCGATATTCATTTTACACCGAATGCTGCCGAACTGGCCGCACGGTTGGTCGAAAAAGTGCGCATCAATCCCGGCAACTATGCTGATAAAAAACGCTTCGAAGAAATTGAATACACGGATGCGGCTTATCAGGCAGAATTGAGTCGCATCCGTGAGAAGTTTACGCCACTGGTAAAGATTTGCAAAGAATATGGCACGGCCATGCGCATCGGCACCAACCACGGTTCGCTAAGCGACCGCATTATGAGCCGCTATGGCGATACGCCACTCGGCATGGTAGAAAGTGCGCTGGAGTTTTTGCGCATCTGCGAAGACTTAAACTTTTACAACATCGTTTTGTCGATGAAATCGAGCAACCCGCAGGTGATGGTGCAAGCGTATCGGTTGCTAGTCCAGAAGTTAGATGAAGAAAGGTTTCAAGCATATCCATTGCACCTTGGCGTGACCGAGGCAGGCGATGGTGAAGATGGTCGTATCAAATCATCGGTAGGGATTGGAACACTTTTGGAAGACGGATTGGGTGATACCGTACGCGTTTCCCTGACCGAAGAACCCGAAGCAGAAGTGCCGGTGGCGCAAGATCTGGCGAGACGATATGATAAGCGCAAGGCTTCAATTGTCATTCCAGAAATTACACACTACCCCATCGATCCATTCTCCTACACACGCAGGCATACGCATGAAGTAATGAATATTGGCGGGCATAATGTACCACGCGTGATGGCCGATTTTTCGATGAAAAAGAAAATCACCCAAGCCTCTTTGTTTGCGTTGGGCTATCATTATTCCGTTCCGTTAGATAAATGGAACATTGCCGACATGGCGTGTGATTATATTTTCTTAGGAGACAACACCATTGACTTTGAAATCCCGGGTACGTTGGCAGTCGTGCAAAATCAAAAAACGTGGCTTACGCAAAAGAATAAACCAAACACGTATCCTCTCATTCCCGCCAAGGATTACAAAAAAGGAGCAGAGAAATCTGATGAATTAAATTTTGTCTATGCATGTCTGCCAGATGTGGACAGTGAATTAATTCTAAAACTAAATTCAGACAAGACTGCCGTGCTGGTGATTGATACCTACAACGATCACGGCATGCCCGAGCAGCGGAGATTGTTTGTGGAATTGTTGGAAAACAAATGCGAAGTGCCTGTTATTATCGGCAGGGCATACAAAGATTTAACTCCAGAATTATTGCAACTGTATGCGGCCACCGATATAGGCGGTTTGTTGATTGATGGGTTGGGTGATGGTGTTTTTATTGCAGCCGAAAATTGTGGCTCTGATAAAATGGTGAACGAAACCGCTTTCAATATTTTGCAAGCCACGCGCACACGCATTTCAAAAACAGAATACATTTCTTGTCCATCTTGCGGAAGAACGTTGTTCGATTTGCAAGAGACCACTGCCAAGATTCGTTCGCGCACCAGTCACCTGAAAGGGGTAAAAATTGGCATTATGGGCTGCATTGTGAACGGCCCGGGCGAAATGGCCGATGCCGATTATGGATATGTAGGTTCTGGCCCCGGACGGATTACTTTATACAAAGGAAAGGAAGTGGTGAAACGCAACGTGCCCACGCCACAGGCGGTAGATGAGTTGATTAATTTGATTAAGGATGGGGGAGATTGGATTGAGGTAGGGGACAACCGAGAGATGTAAGATATGAGATGTGATACTTTCTTTGCTGGGCATGGTTGGCGGTTTTTGCGTATACAATAGCTTTGCTTAAATAGGTCGCAGTTGGTTGCCTACACCATAGTCTTTAACTTAAACTCTAACTTAACTCTACTTTGTCAAATATCGGATTTTAGCAAATAGGGTTTTGTTTTTGATAGTGATTTATTGGATGAGGCAATCAAGATTTTTTTGAGGCAAGAGTAGAATGATTATGATCTTGAAAATTTCCTAGATATGGCCACCTGTCTTCAATTGATTGGCGCCTTTTCGTGTTGGATGAATAGTTGTGCCATCATCACCTGAGCCAAGTGTTGAGGTCATTGTGCACATTTTCCTGAAGCGGTCAATCGGATGGCAACCAAAAGTGGTTTTATAAAGTGACCACCAAAGCTATTTGCTTCTCAAAAGAAAAGTATTTTACTGTGGACTTTGTAATTGCACAAGCATTGACAGTGGCACTTACAACAGAGATTTGGGATGGCAGATTTTTTTGGGGCCATTGCTGCCGTTTGTGTTTTTGCTTTCCGCATATGGTTTTGCATCGGTTTTCAAATATTCTGGCTCAAATTCTTAATTTCAGAGATATTGCTTATTCAACTTAATCCACCTAATTTGTTTTCGATTTAGTACCTAAACCTATTTAATGAGTCTTCGAGAGCGCTCCCGCATTCTGCTCAATGGCTTTACACCTACTTTTTGGGTGGCCAATTCCCTCGAACTTTTTGAACGCTTGGCCTACTACGGCTCCAAGGCAGTGTTGGCTGTTTTTATTGCTGAAAAGGTAGGCTTAGAAAGCGAGGCAGGATTTTTATCTGGATTGTTCAATACCTTTTTGTATTCTCTTCCGATCATCGCAGGAGTGTTTGTGGATAAGTATGGTTTCAAACGAACGTTGATGACCTGCTTTGCCATTTTTTGCATTGGGTATTTTTTGATTGGTGCTGCTGGAATGGGGTGGGATTTTATTGATGTCATCGGAAAAAAGAACTATCTCGTTTTCGCCTTGATATTTACCGCCATTGGTGGCTCATTGATCAAGCCGTGTGTGGTAGGCACGGTGGCTGTTACCTCGAAGCCTGATGCTCGTGCATTGGGCTTCTCAATTTATTATACACTCGTTAATTTTGGTGGCGCCATCGGTCCAATTCTCGCCTATTACATACGTACCGATTTAGGGATTGAGTTTGTATTGATCATGTCATCTATTACATCTCTACTTTTGTTTTTCGGAGCATGGTTGTTTTATAAAGAACCAGCCGAAACAGAGTTAAAGGAAAAGAAAACATTTGGAAAAATATTGAGCGATATGGTGCTCGTTTTCGGAAACCTCAAGTTCATGATTTTTCTCCTCATCTTTTCAGGTTTTTGGATGATGTTCTGGCAAATCTATTATTCGTTTCCGTTTTACGTAAAGGACATTTTGCATTACGAAGCCTTTGAGTTTTTAGAAACCGTAGATGCGTGGAGCATTATTTTATTGACCATTCCCATTACAGCTTTGGTAAAAAAATGGAAACCCATCATCGCCATGATAGTTGGGTTTAGTATCTCCAGTCTATCGTGGATTATCATTGGAGCAGGCGGGACCACCATGGCAGCCATTATTGGTATGGCGGTGTTTGCCATTGGCGAAGCTACTCAAGCACCACGCTTTTATGAATACGTGAGTGCCATTGCACCAAAAGATCAAGTAGGTACATTTATGGGATTTGCATTTATGCCCATTGCCATAGGTTCGTTTACAGCCGGAATCATTGCTGATTGGCTGCGTGCATCGTACATGCAAACCAACCCCGCCATGATGTGGTATACGCTTTCTGGGATTGGTTTGCTATCAACAGTTTTGCTTATTGTTTATAATTTTATCGTATCAAAAAATTGATGCTCGAAGTGTATTTGTCTATTGCTTTTGCTTTCTTCCTACTTTAAACTATTAGAAAATGGAAACTCCA
This sequence comes from Chryseotalea sp. WA131a, assembly GCA_025370075.1. Taxonomy (NCBI): domain Bacteria; kingdom Pseudomonadati; phylum Bacteroidota; class Cytophagia; order Cytophagales; family Chryseotaleaceae; genus Chryseotalea; species Chryseotalea sp. WA131a. The sequence goes on from CP073016.1 coordinate 762,938, forward strand.
AAAATCTTCAAACCCTATATCGCACCAGAGCAAAACGTTGCAGAGTTCACTGTCAAGTCGATTGGTTTTGGAATTCTATTTGGAATTTTGTTCGGATGCTCTACGGTCTATCTGGCATTGAAGGCTGGTTTAACGGTGTCGGCTTCTATACCCATCGCAGTCATTGCCATTACCCTTGGTCGCAAATTTCTAAAGACAACCATTCTTGAAAACAACATCATTCAAACCACCGGTTCGGCTGGAGAATCCATTGCAGCGGGGGTAGTCTTTACCTTGCCAGGTTTTTTGTTTTTATCTCCTGGAGAAAATGGAGTTAGCGTAGGCGAGAGTTATTTTAACTACCTCACCATTTTAATTCTTGCTGCCTTTGGTGGCATGCTTGGCACACTGATGATGATTCCTTTGAGGCGATCGTTAATAGTAAAAGAGCATGGCATCCTTCCTTATCCGGAAGGAACCGCGTGTGCCTCCGTACTTCAAGCTGGGGAAAAGGGAGGTGATTTTGCCAAGACTGCGTTTTTGGGAATGGGCGTTGCGTTTGTGTATGCCGTATTACAAAAGGTAATTCACGTGATTGCGGAGACCCCATCGTACGTAACGAGTCAAGCAAATAAATTTTGGCCTAGTGCTGCAACACGTAGCGAGATTACACCGGAGTATTTGGGTGTGGGCTACATTATCGGATTCAAAATTTCAGGTGTGTTGGTGGCAGGTTCGGTATTGGCTTGGTGGGCGATGACACCCTTACTGGCAACATTGGTTCCTGCCGATACAATTGCTTTGCAATTAGTTAAACTTGGTTATCTAAAAGATATTAATTCTCCTGGTGGTGGACCTGTGCAATGGGATCCAATTGCGCACTCCTTTGGAAGTTATGCAGATGCCATATATAGGGGCTACATTAGACAGATTGGTGCAGGGGCAGTAGCTGCTGGCGGATTCATTACCCTAATTAAGACAATACCAACAATCATAAGTTCATTTACAGAGAGTGTAGAATCATTGAAAGAAAAAGGCGAGGCAGGTGTTTTGCGAACAGAACGTGATTTGTCATTCAAAGTGGTTATTATAGGTAGCTTGATTCTAGTTGCAGTTATTGCTCTTTTACCTAGCAATATTATTCCGGGTGACACAATAATTCAGAAAATTCTTATTGGGATCTTGATTATCGTTTTTGGATTCTTCTTTGTGACTGTCGCAAGCCGAATTGTGGGATTAGTTGGATCAAGTAATAGTCCAATCTCAGGAATGACAATCGCAACGTTAATGGGTACTTGCTTAATTTTTACAGCAGTAGGCTGGAGTGGTAAACTTTATGAACCGCTGGCTTTGGTGGTAGGAGGCATGATCTGCATTGCTGCAGCTAATGCTGGAGGAACTTCGCAAGATTTAAAGACTGGGTACATCATTGGGGCAACTCCTCGATATCAACAGCTAGCTCTTTTTATTGGAGCAATAGTATCATCAATAGCTATCGGGATTGTTGTAAAAATCTTAGACACGCCTACTCAGGAAATGCTGGCTCAAGGAGTTACTCACGCAATTGGTGAAAAATTTTCAGCTCCTCAAGCTACTCTAATGGCAACACTAGATCGAGGTATTCTTTCTCGAAATCTCGATTGGCAATTTGTAATGGTAGGTGTTTTCATTGCTGTGATGATTGAGTTGTGCGGCATCAAAGCGTTGGCCTTCGCAATCGGATTGTATTTACCCTTGGCTACTACACTTCCTATTTTTATCGGAGGTGCCATCAAGGGATTTGTTGACTATCGTGCGGAGAAACGAAACGAAAAAGTTGAAGAAGATGATCTGGGCAAAGGAAGTTTGTTTGCTACTGGTCTGATTGCAGGAGGTGCACTTACCGGAGTGTTTGCAGCCATCCTCATTGTTGCAAATGAAAGCCTGATGAAATCCATGAACATCGAGCACGGCATGGTAACCGCGCTTGGTGAAAATGCCTATTATATTTTGGGAGTAGCTTTCTTTATTGCTATGTGCGTAATTCTTTTCAAGACCGCCAGCAGGAAATAACTACAAGACTAATGGGGCGATGATCCATTAGTTTTTCACTTCGGCATTAATGTCGATTATTTCTTTCAAGGCTTCGAGGACAATTTTTTCGGATTCCTCCACTTTTCCATCGGCATTGATCACATCGTACAAGTCGGTGTAGACTTTGTACTTTTGCGAGAAATCAACAGATGAAAATTGTTTGAAGGTATCGCGAATGATGGTCATGGCCGTTTCGTGGTCAAAGCTTTTGTACCTTGCGAGTTCAGCGTCAAATTTCTGCTTTGGATTGGCTTCTGTTGGAAACAGCTTGCTCATTTTCCCTAAGATCACTTCTTCTTCTACTGGGTGCAGGTAATGGTCGGCAAGTGCCATGTGAATGTATAAGAACAATACAAAATCTGAAAAATTGTTGTGAAGTACCATGGTAGGTTTTGGTATTGTTTTGTGAGTTAAAGATAGAGAAAATACGAGCAACCTAAAAAAGGAAAGACCTTCCATATTAACAGAAGGTCTTTCCTTGAACTAAAAATAATCAGATTACATCATACCGCCCATGCCACCGCCTGGAGGCATAGCAGGAGCTTCTTTCTCTTCTGCGATATCCGACACAACGGCCTCAGTCGTCAATAGCAAACCTGCAATGGATGCAGCATTTTCTAATGCTAAACGAGCTACTTTCGTAGGATCGATGATACCCGCTGCAAAAAACTCTTCAAACTTGTTTTCGCCAGCATTGTAACCGAAGTCTTTCTTGCCTTCTTTTACTCGGTTTACAATTACCGAACCTTCTTGACCAGCATTTTCAGCAATGGTTCTTAAAGGAGACTCAAGGGCTAAACGGATGATATTTACACCAGTCGCTTGATCTTCATTATCAGTCACTACATCCTTCAATGCCTCAATAGCACGGATGTATGCTACACCACCGCCAGGGATGATACCTTCTTGAACGGCAGCACGTGTTGCATGCAATGCATCGTCAACACGGTCTTTCTTTTCTTTCATCTCAACTTCAGTAGCTGCACCGATGTACAAGATGGCAACACCGCCAGAAAGCTTTGCCAAACGTTCTTGTAATTTTTCTTTGTCGTAATCAGACGTAGTCACTTCAATTTGAGCTTTGATCTGATTTACACGACCTTGAATATCCGCCTTTTTACCAGCACCATTTACGATGGTTGTGTTGTCTTTATCAACATTAATTTTTTCAGCACGGCCTAGGTATTCCAACTTAGCGTCTTCCAACTTCATACCTGTCTCTTCGCTGATTACTTTACCGCCTGTCAATACTGCAATGTCTTCCAACATAGCCTTTCTGCGGTCACCAAAACCGGGAGCTTTAACAGCTGCTACACGTAATGCGCCACGGATTTTATTCACTACCAGAGTAGCCAATGCTTCGCCTTCAACTTCTTCAGCAATAATCAACAAAGGTTTACCGGTTTGGGCGGTAGCTTCCAATACAGGAAGCAATTCCTTCATAGATGAAACTTTTTTATCGTAGATCAAAACGTAAGGATGATCTAGATCAGCTTCCATTTTCTCGGTATTGGTTACAAAGTAGGGAGACAAATAACCGCGATCGAACTGCATGCCTTCAACAGTTTTTACTTCTGTCTCCGTTCCTTTTGCTTCTTCTACGGTGATCACGCCATCCTTGCCCACTTTCTCCATAGCAGTTGCAATCATCTTACCAATCTCGTGGTCGTTGTTAGATGAAATGGTGGCTACTTGAGTGATTTCTTGCGAACCTTTGATTGGTTTTGATTGCTTTTTTAGGCTTTCGATAACGGATTCAACAGCTTTGTCAATACCACGCTTTAAATCCATTGGGTTAGCTCCTGCAGCCACGTTTTTGATTCCGTGTCCGTAGATAGATTGAGCCAGCACGGTAGCAGTAGTAGTACCATCACCGGCAGCATCGGCCGTCTTAGAGGCTACTTCTTTCACAAGCTGAGCGCCCATGTTTTCAATGGCGTCTTTCAACTCGATTTCTTTAGCTACCGATACACCGTCTTTTGTTACGGTTGGGGCGCCAAATTTTTTGTCAAGGATCACGTTGCGGCCTTTAGGACCAAGGGTCACCTTCACTGCGTTCGCTAATTTATCAACGCCTTTCTTGATTCTATCGCGGGCGTTGGTATCGAATGTAATTTCTTTTGCCATATCTGTTTTAGTATTAAAATTTAGAGGTTGATTAAATGATTCCGAAGATGTCGGAATTTCTCATGATGAGGTATTCTTTGCCATCGATGGTAATTTCCGTACCCGAGTATTTTCCGTACAATACTTGGTCACCAACTTTTACTGTTACAGGCTTATCTTTTAATCCTTCGCCAACAGCAATTACTTTTCCTTGTTGGGGTTTTTCTTTTGCTGTGTCTGGTATGATGATACCAGATGCAGTTTTTTGTTCAGCAGGCGCTGCTTCTACCAGCACTCTGTCTTCGTTTGGTTTGAAATTGATTTTTGCCATAGTATGGGATAATTTTATAGTTAAACTTTAAATTAACGCAGACGCGTATAACGATATTCATGCCAAATGGGCTTTCAAGGCTTGGTTTAAGCATTATTGACCTAATTTGACGCAAGCCTGTCAGTCAGTGTCATGAATTAGTGCTTTCTAAATGGCAACTTGACAGTCTGCCTTTTTTTGGTGTAAATTAACTCCTCAAAAAAAGTTATGGAAAGATTGGATAACAATTGGTTAACACAAGGACTTATTGATTTCGAGTACAAGAAATATGTGTTGCTGGCCTACTTCAAAACAGTGAAGGAGTCTTTCACGAAAGTGGAGCTATATCCTTACCTATCTGACTTGGTTTTCCATTATCGAAACTTGCAATTATTGAAAGAAAACAAAGCGCTGCTGCACGATGCTTTTCCCAAAGAGATATCTACCGAAGGGATCAAAAATTTAGAGATCAACTACAAGAAAATTATTGAAGATGACGATGTGATGCATGAGTTGGAATCGATTATTGATTTTGCTGTGCCTCACTTTAAGTCATCGCTTGATGAGGGTTCTTACATTTATGAATATGTAGAATCGCATTGCGAAATCTCCCCCATTGGGCTAACCTCTCTTTATAAGAATGAAGGGTATTTATTTGTTGCTCAACCTCCTGAAAAGGAAACAAACATCTACAGGTATCAAATGACATTTTATGAGCAAAGTTACCCGGCCATGCGCAGCATACAAACCGAACATGTGATGATGACCGAGCGCAGCATTGCCAACACCTATGAGGATATTAAAAGAACCTTGATCAAAAAATTTACAGATTTGCCCAACCCGAGCGCCTACTTGGTTACTTCTAAAATGAGATTTCCGTATCAGCAAACATTGATGCCAATAGCAAAAAGACTTTTGGTAAGGGAAATTGGAAAGGAAGTATAACCCGAAGAATTACTTAAAAGAATCACTTTTTGGTGCTGTCGTTAGTAGCCTTGGGAGTCAAATTTAAAGAAGGTGCACTTTGCTGCTCTTTAGCTTTCTCCAAAATTTCATCTTGTGCGGAGCTGCTGCTAGGGGTAGTAAAATTAGTAGCCAATGAAAATACCATAATGGCAATGGCAAATCCCCATGTGAGTCTTTCTAAAAGGTCGCCTGTCTTTTTTACGCCCATGATGTTGCTCGCGGATGAACCTCCAAATTGACCGGAAAGGCCACCACCTTTGGAGTTTTGTGCTAACACAACCAATACTAAAAGAACGGCACTAACAATAGCCAATACGATAAACAGGGTATACAACATAACTTATTTCTTCAGCTCTTGAATTCGAGCCGCAAAGTAAGCCTTTTTTTGTGGAAACTTCCAAATCAGTTTCTTTAACATTTCCACGGCTTTTTCCTTTTTGCCTTGCTTAAGCAGAAGCTCAACCAAGGTTTCGGAAACAATATTTTCACCAAAAGAAGCACTTTTTTCAGTAAGATCAACAGCGTTGGCAACCGAAGCTTTTGCTTTTGGCATTGCCGGTTGTGTTTTAATAAATCTATCGATGATCTCAATTTGTTCTTTCAGCTTAGCGTCTGCCTTTATTCTTTTTTTTGCGTGTTGTTTAATCTCTTCAATCAATTCTTCTTCTTGCCCTGCTTCTAATGGGGGCGTAAACGCACGATTCTCAAGTTTAAGAACCATCTCTTCAAAACGCTTTTTTGCTTGGTGCATTTCATCTATATCCCGAACCACCTGCTCGTAGATATCACCATCTGAGTCGGATTCTGTTCTTAAAACAACAGGCTCTGTTCTTTGCACGATAGATTCCTCAGAAGAGGTTACTTCCACTTTGCCATGGATGCTTGTGGGGGGTAGGTCCGCTTCTTCAACCAAAGAAACATTTTCCTGATTTAAAACAGCCGCACTGCGAGGGGCTGTCATAATAGACTTTAGCACACCACGATCCGTAGCATACACGGCACTGGCATGCAACAGATTTTCTTTGCCCTCTAAATTTACATCTTGAAATACCCGGGCCGATAAATGATGGATCAGTTGACTATAGGGATAGTCTTTTAACAAACTTACCAGCAAGGTGGCATCTTCTCTTTCTAAAGAGGAATAGTTTTTAACAAGTAGGTTAAATTGACTTTTATCCACAGAGGTATTGGTGTAGCATGAGTAAATGTAGGAGAAAAATCGGATGCTAACAAAGCCAACGCATCAATAATGTATTACCAATTTGCAATGGTTGCATTAAACATATCCAAAAAGATCTGATCAAAGATTTTTTTCTCAAGACTTTCTTGAACCGTTAACAAGTTTTGTTCATTGGGGAAATCAGCGTAAAAGCTAAAAGTTTTGTCTTTAAAACTATTTTTAAGTTCCCGTGTATCCACATAGTTGACCCGCACCCCAATAGTTAACCGAGTAAGTGCAGCTTGAGTTGGCTGCGAGGCGCTGTTGTTGGAAACAGGTGCAATAGGACTGACCGCATACTGAACAAGGGTGCCTTCAATTTGAAGTTCTCCATTTTCCGGAACGATTTTCAAACTGGAATTTTGCTGGAAATAATCCTTCAAACGGTTGGTAAAATTTTGACTCAAGTTGGCCGGCCCCAAGTCGGTATTGTTGTAGAATAAATCCACTTGCATGGTTCGTGCCGTGGTAGCCGCACCCGATAGTGAATAAAGTTTGCAACCACTTAGTATTGAGAAACTTGCTAGTGCCAAAATACTACCGCAGAGTTTAAGGTAGTTTTTGATTGGTGATTTTAGAATGATTATTTTGGAATGGAGATTGATTGGTCTCTCGGTAGATTTTTGAAGCCTTGGAATCGTAAATCTTAAATCGTACATCGTAAATCGATTAGTCTTCTTCAAGCTCGTATTCTTTAATTTTCCTATAGAGCGTTCTTTCTGAAATACCCAAATCTCGTGCCGCATATTTGCGCTTATTGTTGTTTTTTCGGAGGGCACGCAAAATCAATTCTCTTTCTTTTTTCTCAATGCTCAGCGAGTCATCCTCCGCTTCATGGGTGATGTCTTGCACTTCTTCCGCCACTTCCGGACCGCTGGTGGATGGCCTCACCGGTGAGATGTTCAAAACCACATCATTCGGCTGTTTTTCTTCTAAGCGTACGCTTTCGAAGAGGTTGGCATTCTCTTTTATCAACTGGGCTGCTTGGGCGGGATTTGCCAACGCATCCAACACCATTTTTTTCAAATCGTTCATGTCCTTTTTCATATCAAAAAGAACCTTGTAAAGAATATCCCGTTCACTAATTCCTTCAGACGAATTTTGATTGTAGAGCGCGGGGAGGGTCGATTCCTTTGGAATGTAATAGGCCAAATCTCCTCCGTTGATTTCTTTTCTATCAGGTGATAGCACCGAAATTTGTTCTACCAAATTTTTTAACTGACGGATGTTTCCCGGAAATCGATATTTCAACAAAACTTCCTTTGCATCAGGGGTTAGCGTGATTGGTTTTACTTTGTATTTCTCAGCAAAGTCTGTCGCAAATTTTCTAAACAATAGTTCCGTGTCATTGCCCCTTTCCCGCAAGGGAGGAACAAAAATGGGCACGGTGTTCAGGCGGTAATAAAGGTCTTCCCTAAATTTGCCTTGCTCTACTTTGTTTAGCAAGTTTACGTTGGTAGCGGCTACCACACGCACATCGGTTTTGAGTACTTTGGAAGAGCCTACTTTAATGAACTCGCCATTCTCCAATACACGAAGCAATCGTGCTTGGGTAGCCAGGGGCATCTCGCCAATTTCATCCAAAAAAATAGTGCCACCATTGGTCACCTCAAAATAACCTTTGCGGGATTCGTGCGCACCTGTGAAGGATCCCTTTTCATGACCAAATAGTTCTGAATCGATAGTGCCTTCGGGAATGGAGCCGCAGTTGATAGCAATAAATTGCCCGTGCTTGCGGGGACTGAGTTGATGAATGATTTTAGAAAACGATTCTTTTCCCGATCCACTTTCGCCCGTAATGAGTACCGTCATGTCCGTGGGCGCAACTTGCATCGCCACTTCTACCGCATGATTTAGCAATTGCGCATTGCCGATGATTCCAAAACGCTGCTTAATACTTTGTATTTCTGATTCTTTGTTTGCCATTTTTTTTGTTAAAAGAATATAGATTTTAGAAGTTAGGATATAGGAGTTACTAGAGTGACCACTGAATACCGCTTACCACTAACTACTTACCACCAACCAATCGCCCCATCAACGTACCACCCGTACAACTCTCCACCAGCACATTGACGTATTCGCCTTTGGTTTTGTTTTCTTTTGGGAAGATCACCACCTTATTGGCCGTGTTTCTTCCTTGTAGCTGCTCGTTCGATCTGCGCGAAGTTCCTTCTACCAATACTTTGTGCACTTTGCCAATGTCTAACTGATTTCGCTTGAGCGATAGTTCGTTTTGCTTTTTGATGATTTCATCAAGTCTTTTCTTTTTCACCTCTAATGAAATATCATCAGCGTATTTTTTTGCCGCTAGGGTGCCGGGTCTTTCAGAATAATAGAACATATACGAATAATCATACTGCACGCTGTCCATCAGTGAAAGTGTATCGGCATGTTCTTCGTCTGTTTCTGTGCAAAAACCAGTAATCATATCGGATGAAAGGCCACAATCTTCGCCTAAGATTTCTCTAATTTTCTTTACGCGTTTCAAATACCACTCGCGGGTGTATCCGCGGTTCATCAATTCCAAAATCCGGCTGTTACCACTTTGCACGGGCAAGTGAATGTAATTGCAAATGTTCTCGTACTTCGCCATCGTGTAAAGCACCTCATCGGTAATATCTTTTGGATGAGAAGTGGAAAACCGTACACGTAAATCAGGGTGTACGTTGGCCACCATCTCTAAAAGATTGGCAAAATTTACAATCTGCGAGATGCCATTCTTCTCGAGCCTTGCCTTATTGTTTTCTTCTTCGCTCCATTTGTATGAGTCAACATTCTGACCTAATAGCGTTACTTCTTTGTAGCCTCTATCAAACAGATCCTTTGCTTCCGCAATAATGGAATGTGGATCGCGACTGCGCTCGCGCCCGCGCGTAAAAGGCACCACGCAAAACGAGCACATATTATCGCAGCCCCGCATGATGGAGATAAACGCGGTAATGCCATTTGAATTTAGTCGAACAGGGCTCACATCTGCATATGTTTCTTCACGTGAAAGAAATGTATTCACAGCCTTGCTTCCTTCGTCCACTTGTGCAATCAGTTTGGGAAGATCGCGGTACGCATCTGGCCCGGCTACCAAATCCACAATTTTTTCTTCCTCGAGTAATTTCGTTTTCAGTCGTTCGGCCATACAGCCCAAAACGCCCACCATCATGTAAGGCTTTTTCTTTTTAAAGCCGTTGATATGATTTAGCCTATTTCGAACGGTTTGTTCTGCCTTTTCGCGAATGGAGCAAGTATTTAAGAAAACGAGGTCGGCTTCTTCAATCTGAGAAGTGGTATCGAAACCATCTTTTTGAAGGATGGAAGCCACAATTTCGCTGTCGGAGAAATTCATTTGGCAACCGTAGCTTTCGATGTATAGTTTTCGGGCTTTACCTGTATTTTGGGTGGCCGAAACCTTTACTGTCTCACATGATTTTGTATCTTGAACGGTCAATACCCTGATGTCTTCAATCAAATTTTCCATTTTCCATTTTTTCGGACAGCAAATTTAACACATATTCGAAACTTTATGACAAGTTGTCAGTAAGATTTTATCAGTCTAAACTTTATTTGAGTAAACAATGGCTATTATAAAGACGGTTCGTGGATTTACACCCAAGTGGGGGAGTAATTGTTTTTTTGCAGATAACTGTGTGGTGGTGGGCGAGGTGGTGATGGGCGATAACTGCACGGTGTGGTTTAATGCCGTAGTGCGGGGCGATGTTCACTCTATCACCATCGGCAACAATACCAATATACAAGATGGGGCGATCATCCATTGCACTTACCAAAAAGCCAAAACCGTAATCGGAAGCAATGTTTCCATCGCGCACAATGCCATTGTGCACGGTTGTACGGTTGAAGACAATGTGCTGATTGGCATGGGCGCTATTATTATGGACGATGCCGTAATTGGGTCAAACTCCGTTATTGCCGCGGGGGCGGTGGTACTTCCCAAAACGATTGTAGAACCAGGAAGCATCTATGCAGGCATGCCGGCAAAAAAAGTAAAAGATATTGGGGACGAGATGCGCGAAGTGATTCAGCGAACTGCACGGAATTACCCGATGTATGCGGAGTGGTTTAAGTAATTGCTTTTTTGCCATAGATGCACGGATGGAAATCGATAAATTAAAAAAAATGATTTTCGTTGAAATTCGATTTAACCAAAAAATCACTTTGGCTTTTAGTTTTTCACCAATCTAATTTCTACCTTCCGATATGAATTCAAAGAATATAGTTTTTGATTCGGAGTTGCTTCATACCTTTAAAAAGAAATTGAAGGGTGCATTGTTTTGTGAGGTGGAAGAGGATGAAAATTCGGATGAATATCGCCACGTGCAGTTTGTAGGTCAATACGAGGGTGCTGAGGTTATTTACGATGCCATTATTTACACCCTTCGGCTTCAGCACGAACTCGAGTTATATGAGATGGCCGAGCACGAAGCCGCCAAGCATTTTCCTGACTATAAAAAACTAAATTACGAAGAAGACGAAAACGGCAATTTGAAAGCATTGGATAGCGAAGAGGAAGCCATCGGTTTATACATGGCCGAAGTCATTATTGATTTGCAAGAAGAGGAAGTGGTGAAAGTGAAAGAGCATATCGACTATGATTTGAGCGAAGAGAATGCCATTGGCTTGGATGTAGGTCTTCACCGAGAGTCTATCAGCACCAAAACAATTGAAGAATTTATAGCGCAATTTAATAACGGTAAAGTCACGCTAGACGATACGTGGTATTCGTTCCACCAAGAAGAGGAATCGGCATGATACCAGGCAAGGATACTAAGAATCTGTCGCCTTCCAGCCCAATGTTTAAGAAATCAATATAACCTTTGTGTCTCTGCGCCTTTGCGTGTGATTGTATTTTGCTGTACACTCTAAGCCTATTTTTTTGATTTGTGACTGCCACCTTTCTGGCTATATTTGCAACCCTTAAACATTATCCTTATTTGAAATGAAAAATCTACCCATCGCATTAAGCGGTTTATCGTTAGTGGCAGTTGTCATTTTGTATTACCTGCATTTCTCTGCTGGCACAACCAAAGCAACAGCGGCCACTACTACCACTGCCACTGGTTTGAAAATTGCCTACATCAATTCTGATACTGTCTTAAAGTATTACGATTATACAAAAGAGATCAAAGAGCGCTTTGAAGCTAAAGGAAAAAAGCTGGATTCTGATCTTCAAAACCGTGCAAAAGCGTTAGAAAGTGAGATCGGTGCTTACCAGCGTAACGTTAGCAACATGACTATTGGCCAAGCCAAAGCAATAGAAGAAGATTTGGGAAAGAAGCAACAAAACCTGGCCGTTTATCAGCGTTCACTCGAACAAGAGCTGGCCATCGATCAGGCTAAAGTAAATGAAGAATTGTATGGCAACATCACTTCTTTTTTGAAGAAATACGGAGAAGAAAATGCTTTGGAGGTTGTGCTAAAGTTCAACCGTGAATCAGATGTGCTGTTTACAAGCCCTGCGTTAGATATTTCGCAAGATGTTATCAAAGGACTTAACGAAGCGTACAAAATCAAGAAGGCAACCCCGGTAAAGAGCGACTCAACTTCGTCTAAAAAGAAGTAAAGTTTCCGCTCGCAAAATTCATGAAATTTCTTTTCGATAAGAAGTTTTAATTTTAGGATCGTGAAATACAACGCACTCCGTTTACTGAATGTAAAACCCAAAGAGCAAGCACAGGTTGCACTCATGCTCATCATGGGTTTCTTCATGGGCATTTTTGTGGCCACTTATCAAGTAACAGCCGAGTCACTTTTCCTAAGTTCGCTGGGCAAAGATTTGAACAAAGCATTTTTTATTTCAGGCGCATTGGGCATTGCCTTAACGTTGGTTTTCTCCTTTTTCCAGAATAGAGTTCGCTTTGTGCCGCTGGCAGTGGTCAGTTTGTTTTTGATTTTCTTGGCAACCACGGCTCTTCATTACTTTTATCATTACGGTACCGATGAAGTACATCAGAATATCCTTACGCTGATGTATTGCTTATCTGGCCCCATGATTGCCGTTTTGTTGCTTTGCTATTGGGGAATTTTTGGTCGGTTGTTCGACTTTAAACAGTCGAAACGGATTATTGGTTGGATCGATACAGGCCAACTGTTGGCGATCATTCTCGCCAACTTTTTAATTCCTTTGTCCGCTAAACTGTTTCCCGATACATCGGACTATTTGATTGTTTGTGACATCAGTTTGGTGGGCGCAATTATCTGTATGTTGTTGGTCACCATTCGATTTAGCCATGGTAAATTTGAAACAGCAAAGCTTACCCAAGAGATCCGAAGAGAAACCTACTTCGCTAAAATCTTTCAAGATCAATATGTTGTTTTGTTGAGCTTGTTTCTGATTGTTTCAGTGGTTACCCTCAACTTCAATCAATTTGTCTTTCAAAATCTCATCAATCAACAATATCCAAACCAACGCGACCTAACCAACTTCTTGGGTTATTTCAATGGGGTTATTTATTTGCTGAGTTTGTTCATGCAGACTTTTCTGAACGACCGAATTCTTTCCACCTACGGCATCAAAACCTCGTTGTTTATTTTGCCTGTGTTCACGGGGGTGTTGGCCATTGCTTCATTTGTCAGTGGTGCTTTTTTTGGATATGATCTGATCAGTGACCCTAACACATTTATTTACTTTTTTCTTTTTGTGGCCCTTACACGTCTCTTCAATTCCATGATTCGCGACTCGCTGGAAAACCCTGTTTACAAACTTCTTTTTGTTCCTATCGATAGTCGCATACGTTTTGGTGTGCAAGCCAAAGTAGAAGGTGTAATCAGCGAGTTTGGAAGACTGATTGCAGGAGGGTTTATATTCTTGTTCTCGTTGTTTGTTTTCTTTAAGCTTATTTGGATTTCGTTTTTATTGGTTGGACTTTGTGCGGCTTACTTTGTGGTCGTTAATAAACTCCATGCAGGTTATAGAAATAAGATCAGGTCGAAGTTGGAGACAACGGATTATGTGCAAGACAAATTAGAAGTTGGGTACAAACAAATTACCAACAAGTTGGAGCAACGGCTCTCATTCCCAGATACCTCACGTGCTGTTTTTTCGTTTAAGTTGTTGGAAAAAATAGAGCCGGCCGAAGTGTCCACCTGGGTAAATGAGCTGATGAAAAATGATCAAGAGAATGCAAAAGATTTCGCTCAGCGCAGAATGAACGAGATCAAAGGACTTTCGGTTTCAGACAAATATGTAATCAAAGCAGCAGATAAGGATGTTATTGGGGTGGAATCTAAAAAGATGCTAACCGATTTTGATTTGAAAGCCTTGATTTCAAATGGAGGAGATATTACTAAGCACAGAATAAAATCCCTTGCCCGATCAACAGAGCCTAATGACCGGCAATATGCGGCCGAATTGCTTCTGCATTCCTCGTCAGAAGAGAGTGTACTTTACTTAATTGAGTTGTTGTCAGATCCGGAAACCAAGGTGCGTAAAACGGCTATCTCCACCTCAATCAAAGTCAACAATACGGAAGTGATTTTTGCTTTAATCGATAATTTGCCGAATCCGGTTTACAGCAACCAAACCATGAATGCGCTTGTGCTGATCGGAGGCAAGGCTTTGTCTCCTTTAGAAAATGCATTTTATCGAACAGGTCAAAACACGCAAACGGTTCTACGGATCATTCAAGTAATTGGTAGGATAGGTGGGCAGCGGGCAAAAGAATTGCTATGGGCTAAAATCGATTACCCTGATAAGGTGGTTGTTTCTCAAGTGCTCGTTTCGTTAGGGCAATGTGGCTTTAAGGCAGGAGTGTCTCAAATCACCCGCATCAAATATGCAATTGAAACGGACATAGCGGATATTGCCTGGAACTTAAATACGATGGAGGTGCTCGGTCATAATGAGCAGATTGAACGATTGAATAATGCTTTGTTGCAGGAAGATCAACATGATATCGAGCACGTGTACATGTTGCTTTCTATGCTTTATGACACACGTTCTATTCAGTTGGTGAAAGAGAACATCGAGAGTGGCACATCGGAGGGTGTTACCTATGCCATTGAGTTGTTGGATGTTTTCTTGTCAGAGCAGTTGAAAGTAAAAATCATTCCGGTGTTGGATGATTTGAGCAACAATGAAAAAGTTAACCGCTTGGAGATTTATTTTCCGCGCATGCGGCTGGATAGTAAGTTGGCTCTGAAGTTTTTGGTCAACCGTGATTTTACTCAAAACAACCGATGGACAAAAGTGTGTGCGATCGAAGAAATTGGCAAACAAAGAATTGCTGACTTCAAGCTTGATTTGGTGGCACATTTGTTTAACCCAGATCGATTAATATGCGAAATGGCAGGGTGGGCCTTGTATGAAATCGACCCAGGAGAATATTATAAGAATACGATGCGATTGGAAGAGGCTGGTAGGAAATGGTTGGATGGATGCATCATTCCGGGCAAGCAATTGAGATTGCGATTGTTTGAGACGGTAGTGTTTTTCCAAAAACTACCTTTATTCCATGAGGTTTCTGGGGTGGCACTTTCATTTTTGGCTGATATTTCTAAGGAGCAGCGACTTCACGCAAACGAATTTTTGTCAATCGATGAAAAAATCAACAATGACTTTTACATTGTGTATTCCGGATCGGTAAAATATTACGAAAAAGATCAATATCTCGTAGACTTTACATCAGGTCAATTTATTGGCGAAATGATATCGCCCGCAGGGTTTGCCAATTCGAACCTGATCGTTACCAAAGAACAGACCATTCTGCTGAAGATCAACAAGGATCAATTTTATGAATTGATGGCCGATAATGTAAAGTTGGCCGAAAAATTTTTGGAATACGTATGATTTTACCTTATCTAGTCAATTTTGTAGCTATTGGTTGTATTGATTTGTTTTTTGAACTAATTGTGTGCTATAAAATTTTTGAATTGCCCTAATTAAATGGATTAAATAGGCGTAATTGCAAGGTAGGAGAACTCTAAATTATTGAATGGTTAACTATTCTGTCCAAGTTGATGAACAGCAAGATGAATCAGCCGCTTTACCCATAAGCGATAAGTTGACTCAAAACCCCTTTCCGGGGCTACGCCATTTTTCCATGGACGAGTACCATCTCTTCTTTGGCCGCGAGACTCACATTGAAGAAATTTTATTAAAGATTTCTCAGAACAGATCAGTTGCTATATTGGGTTATTCAGGCAGCGGTAAGTCCAGTTTGACGTATAGCGGGCTTATCCCAATGCTCTACGGTGGCTTCATGACCGAAACCAGTCCACATTGGAAAGTGGTTGTCACCCGCCCGGGCAGTGCCCCCATCCGAAATTTAGCCGATTCAATTGTCAAGTTGCTGCTTGAAGAGGGCAGGGTAGTGGAAGGAGATATTAGAATCCAAAAAGCAGTAATCAATTCGGTTTTGCGAAACAGCAGCAATGGATTGGTAGAGGTTACACGGTACATACAAACGCACTTGCGCGAGAATGTTTTCTTTTTGTTTGACCAGTTTGAAGAATTATTCCGATATAGGCACACGGAGAATACCGAGGATGACAACGAGGCACTGGAGTTTGTGAACCTCGTTCTCAACGTTGCTAACCAGCGGTCTGTACCATCGTACGTGGCTATTAACATGCGGGCAGATTACATGGGCAACTGCTCTGTGTTCCCCGGTCTAACTGAATTTATAAATACCAGCACGTATTTGGTTCCGCAATTAACCCGCGAGCAGAAACGGAAAGTGATTGAAGGCCCCGTGGCAGTAGGTGGCGGGCGTATTTCGCAGCGATTGGTTAAAAGATTATTGAGCGATATTGGTGACAACCAAGATCAACTGCCCTTGTTGCAGCATGCCTTGATGCGAACATGGGACTATTGGGCGGCCAATCGCGAGCCAGATGAGCCGATGGATATTCGGCATTACAATGCTATTGGTCAATTATCTCAAGCCTTGTCGCTTCATGCCGATGAAGCCTTTGATGAACTGAATGCCCAAGACCGGGAAATAGCCGAGATTTTATTCAAATCCATTACCGAAAAGAACCAAGAAAACCTAGGCGTAAGAAGGCAAGCCAAAGTTTCACTGGTTGCAGGGTTGGCCGGTGTATCCGATTCACAGGTAATCAATGTGGTGGAGAAGTTTAGGCAAGTAGGCCGTTCATTCTTGATGCCTGCCTATTCTGTTGCGCTCAATGCTGATTCGTTGATTGAACTTTCGCACGAAAGTTTGATTCGTATTTGGACCCGATTGGCGGGCTGGGTGGATGAAGAATTTGAATCGGCACGTATGTACAAACGTGTATCGGATGCGGCTGCCATGTATCAAATCGGAAAAACCGGCTTGTGGCGCCCGCCCGATTTGCAATTGGCACTCAACTGGCAAAAGAAACAAAATCCAACCCGTGCGTGGGCCGAGCGCTATGACATTGCATTTGAGCGAGCCATTGTGTTCTTGGATACCAGCCGCATTACATTTGAGGCCGAGCTCAAAAATCAAGAGATGCTGCAGCGCAGAATGCTGCGCAGGGCCCGAGTTACCAACATTGTTTTAGCGATAGCATTAGTGATTTCCATTGGCTTGTTTTTCTATGGTTTAACTCAAAGCATAGAAGCAGTAAAGCAAGCCGACAAAGCTAAAACTGAAGCAGAAAAAGCTAAACGGGCACAGAAAAAGGCAGAGAGTGCCTCGCAAGAACTGTTAAAACAAACCAAAGAGCTACGAAAGAAAGATGTACAACTTAGAAATAGCGTTACTAAGCTTAGCAGTGCGTTGGAGCAGACCAACCGAGCAAGAAACGAAGCTGCCCGTGAAGCAGAAAATGCGAAACGGCAAGAACAAAATGCTAAAAAGCAAACAGAAATAGCCAACATTAAAAGCGACAGCTTAAAGATAAAATCAGATGAAGCCAACCGGAACTTAGAAAAGGCCAATATCTTATTTTACCTAGCACTTGCCCGCTCGCTCGAGGCTAAATCTGAAAATATCGATAACCAACAACTGGCAGGACTCATTGCTATGCAAGGTTACAATTACCACCAAAAATACCGAGGCAACCAGTACGATCCGTATGTTTTTAGAGGGTTATATTATGCACTCACTAAGCTGAGAGGAACCAATTACAATGCGCTCAAAGTACCTACTGCCAACAATAAATTATTTGCTTTGGCGGTCTCAAAAAAATCTGAAACATTTTATACAAGTGGGAATGATGGAAGAGTGATAATCGGTGACTTTTTACGGATGAATTCAAAACCCACCCCCTATAAAAATACAGGTTATACCAATCAAGTGCTCGCTTTAAGCAAAGATGAAAAGTATCTGGCTGTTGGCAACGATTCAAGTATTGTCGAAGTAATAAATTTGCAAAGCAATGAAAAACCTCTTCAAGTAAAAGGCCATCAAGGATCCATCACTGACATTAAATTCATGCCGGATAATTCAGGGTTTGTATCGGTTTCCTCTGGTGGTACTTTGCGGTTTATGAAACAAAATGAAAGCAAAAGTTATGAAATGCTTTCCTTACCATTTAGTTTAAAGTCGATTGATATTAGTTCGGATAGTCGATGGATTGCGGCAGCCTCGGTAGAAGGAAAATTGATTTTGATAAACATGAAAGACTATTCGTACCGCGAAATTGCCAATGAAACGCCCAATCGGATACTTTCCGTAGCTTTCAACCCCATTAGAACCAATCTACTGGCTTATGGAATGGAGGTAATTAGCCAGCGGAAGGTTGTCCGCGGCATCGTGAAAATGATTGACATTGAAACCAATAAAACCAAAGAACTATCAGGCCATAAAGCGGGTGTGGCCGACTTGAAATTTAGCCCTGATGGTAAACTACTGGCCAGTGCAGGCTTGGATAAAAAACTGCAGATGTGGGTGGTAGACCATGAAGAAGATTTGCCCATTGTGATGGACAACAACAACGGAAATGTTTGGCGCATTGATTTTGCGAACGGATCCGATTACCTACTCGGTTCGTGCAATAATGGAGAAATTCGTGTATGGCCAACCAACATAAAAATGTTAGCCGACCAACTGTGCCCACTGTTAAGCCGCAACATTACAAAAGAAGAATGGCGGACGTATATTGGTGATGAAAAGGAAGTCAAATACGAGGAGACTTGTGCAAAGTCTAATGATTAAAATGTTAAGCATGCAACCCAAGTATTGTTTTTTTACGCTGGTTTTTTTAGTCTATTTTCTATCCATTCATCGAGCTCAAGCTCAAAAAAACTGTGAGGAAACACTGAATGAGGCGCAATTGGAATTTACGGAAGGGCGTTTCTACAATTTACCAGGATTGCTAAAAAATTGTTTAAACAATGGATTCAGCAAAGAACAAAAATTCAGGGCCTACTACTTATTAACACAAGCCTATCTGGTACTGGATAAACACATGGAGGCAGAGAACAGTTACATTATGCTACTCAAAATGAATCCAGAATTTGTGGCTTCTATCGCTCGCGACCCCGTAGAATTATATTATTTAAGTAAAAAATTTACATCACAACCAAAGTTCAATTGGCATGCTAGTTTAGGTATCAATACGTCATTTGTAACTACACTGGCAGATGTTTCCACCTATTCGAGCAAGCCAACCAATACCTCCACGTTGCCAATTGGAATTCCGGTTTTGGCCGCAGGCATGGATTTTAATATTAATAAAAACTTATCCATTTGCACGGAAATCAATTTTTCCCAAAAAGTGCATTCTGCTGAAGATAAGGGTATTTTTACCTACGATGCAATTGTGCGGGACGAGCGGAGTATTTGGATTGACTTGCCGGTTTATTTGAAATACCAACTGGACACTGGTCGCCTGCGCCCTTTTTTCTATGCAGGGTATGCACTCAATGGGTTGGTGTCATCTACGGCAACCCTTTCTTCCACAGATGGCGCAGCCGACAATACTAAGCGACTTGTGCAAGGCGTGGACGTTGACTTTACTCACGGACGAAATGCATTCACCAATTCACTTGTGATAGGTTCGGGAGTCAAATTCAAATGGTCGAAAAGCTTTTTTTATGTGGATTTTCGTTACCTAGTGGGACTCAACAATCTCGTAAAAATTGATAATAATTTTTATAACAAAGATGGTTCTTTGTCAGATGCTATTACAACCTACGGCTACGTAAACCAGTTATTCCGCATGGACAATTTATCAGTACGCTTTGGCTATATCCTGCCGCATTACAATCCACGAAGACTGAAAACAACAAATCCCAAGAGTTTTATCCAAAAAGTGCAATGGTGGAAGAAAAAAACACCTACTAAATGAGAAAGATTTTTGTATTGATCGTAGTACTGAGAATTTTTTGCGGTTGCGATACGCCCGAGGAATTGCAACGGAATCGAACCGACTATTTTTTGAAATTCTACGGTAATGATGGAAATCAAACAGGTGTTGATTTTGTAATGAATGACGATGGAACGTTTGTGCTGGTGGGCAATTCTCAGGAATCTGCAACTTCCGATCTGCAAATATACGTTGTAAAGATTAACCAAAAAGGAGAAGTACTTTGGCAAAATACCTACGGAAGCAATGCCCGTAACGAAGAAGCCAAAGACATTGAATTGCTAAAAAATGGGGAATTGATTATAGCAGGCAATTCGAAACCAAAAAATGTAACCACACAATCCGATGTCTATTTGCTAAAGCTAAATCAAGACGGAGGTTTTGTAGATAGTGTAAGGCAAGGAACAATAACATCGTTTGAAAATGTAAGCTCTGTTACAGAAGTTACAACAGCATCCGATAGCAGTGAGTTAATTGTGGCCGGCTCTATCAGCGGCATATCGGGCAATGCACAAGATACCGATGCCATGCACATGCGTTTTAAGATTGAAAAAAACTTGAACAAATTGAAGCGATTGAGCGAATTAGAATGGAAAACCCGCCCCACGTATCCCAGCTTTGGGTTTCAAGGAGTTGAAAATGCTACCAAGGTAGTTCAATACGACAATAATACGTTTTATGTGTTTGGCAGCAGTAATCAGTTGGGCAAATCCGACTTTTGGTATTATTCCTTAAGCAATAAGGCCAATGCGCCTATCAACAGCACGCTGATCGGTAAATCTGATCAGGACGAAGTATTAACTTCAGTGACCCTCTCCAAAGATCAAACCTCGGTTGTTCTTGCGGGCACCCGGCAGGGTTCTATTGTAACGGTTCTGTTGCGGTTTCCCCTTCTGCCAATCTCTCCCTTTACCCCCACCGATCTCAAGTTGAGTGAAGGCGACCAATACAGCCAACCCCGCTTGGCCATTGGCCAAAGCGGCTATTGGGTAGCTGCCCAAAAAGCAAGCACTAGCAACGGTGATATTGTGGTTGCACGTACGAATGTTGATGGAACTCGCAATTTTGAACACTTATTTGGAGAATCACTCTTAAGTCAATCGGGTTCAGTTGCCGAACTGCCAGATGGGCGGGTGGTAACCATTGGAACCATGGCGTTGGGCGGAGTAGGCAACAATAGCCAATTGAAAATGGTATTTATGAAATTGAACTCAAGCGGTAGATTAGCACCCTAAATGACACCTTTCGGTTACTTTTAATGTTTTTTTTAAATAAAATGTGCTGAAAATTTTAGTTTCTATGGCAACTATTCAACGGAATCAATCAAAACAGTGTTCGCCTTTTTACAAAGTTTTGATGCTTCCTCTTGCCTTCGTAATTTTAATGCAGGTTGATGGAATGGCGGAGTGCGACCCTCCTAATGGGGCCTCTGGAGTTAGTTGTGGACCAGGTTCAGCTACTATTTCTGCCAGTAGCCCCAACCCAGGTACATTCCGTTGGTACGATTCTCCAACAGATGGTACACTATTACGAACCAGCGCTGCTAATGTAACTGCGGACAATTATTCAACTGAGGTTATTATTGTTACTACTACCTTTTACGTTTCATTTAGTGATGGAAGCTGCGAAAGCCCCCGCACACCAGTAGTCGCTAGTGTATTGCCTAATTTATCTGACCCACCATTGGTTTTTAATGCCGCACTATGTGGTCCAGGTTCATTCACCCTTACTGCTAACAGCCCAACTGATGGGAGCAACCCGATCCCAGGAAGGTTTAGGTGGTATAGCGAACCTACTGGCGGCACGCTTCTCCTTCAAAGTTCACCTGACCAGGTGTCAAGTATTTATCCAACAGGTACTATTCTCTCCACAACCACCTTTTATGTTACATTCACAGGGAAATGTACGGAAAGCTCACGAATTCCTATTGTAGCTACCGTAAACATTATTCCGCCCCCACCAGTTCCAATACCAGGCTCCCAATGTGGTGGTGGTAGTGCAAGTGTTTTCCCACTTTACGCTAGTAGTACAGCAGTTAGTGTATTCAATTGGTACACCGCAGGTGGTTCATTCTTGGTGAATAATGACCCCACTCCAACCACTGAATCCACCATTATACCTTCTCCTCTTCCAACTGTTACCACCACCTACCTTGTGGCTGTAGCCGATGCTATAACAGGTTGTGAAAGCACCCGTGTGTCTGTTACTTTTACAGTAAGTACCACTAGTGCCCCTGTTGCACCCTCTTCGGTTGGTGGCTCGCGCTGTGGGCCCGGTAGCGTAACAGTCAACGCAAGTAGCCCTAGCGGCAGCGGAATTTTTCGGTGGTATTCCTCTCCAAGCAGTGCAATATCCCTTCGAACTAGCACAACTGTTGTTTCTAACGATAATTTCAGTACTCCATCAATAACTGCAACTACCGTTTACTATGTAAGTGTTGCCAGAAGTGGATGTGTCAGTAACCGTGCAGCCGTTACAGCCACTTTAAATCCCGTTTCTATACCCCCTGATGTAGTACCTGGCTCACGCTGCGCAACGGGCTCAGCACCAGGCCCAGTAACATTAACAGCAAATAGTTTGAACGGCATCAGTGGTACATTTAGGTGGTACGATGCTCCGTCAGGTGGCACTTTACTGCGTATTAGTTCACCTGGTATTACTAGTGATAATTATACACCGAGCATATCCACAACAACTACTTATCATGTTTCATTTGCTAACAGTACCTGTGCTGAAAGCACCACGCGCACAGCGGTATTGGCCACAGTAAACGCCCGGCCCGCGGTGCCCTCCGTTGTGCAGGGGTCGAGTTGTGGAGGAAGTACAGCAGCACTTAGGGCCTTTAGCGATGTGGCTGGCACATTTAAGTGGTATTCTGCATTAACAGGTGGTACATTATTGCAAACCAGCCCTGAAGGTATATCAAACAACAGCTTTACTCCCTCCACGCTCCCCGCATCAACTACAGATTATTTTGTAACAATAACCGATGCCAACGGATGTGAAAGTAACCCACGTAAATCAGTTCCGTTTTCGATTGATGCAAACGTCCCTGCTACACCCGTTGTTACTCCTCAGGCAAATTGTATAAATCTATCAGTCATTCTCAATGCCAACAGTGGTTCTGCTGGGCCTGGCACATTTCGTTGGTACGATGAGTCCGGCACATTATTGCAAACCAGTGCTTCATCCGTTGCAACGAATGACTATGCCACACCATCACTGAGTGTAACGACTGATTTTTATGTTACTTTTACCAAACCCAATGGCTGCGTAAGCACCCCCCCCACTCCGGTAAAAGCCACCATCAGTTCACCCCCACCACCACCCACCCCCGTGCCGGGCGCACGTTGTGGTCCAGGCATTGTTACACTGTCAGCTAGTAGTTCAGAATCTGGTACTTTTAGATGGTATTCTACTTTAACAGGAGGTTCACCTATCACACCTCATGATGGAGGGAATAACTACACGACTCCTTCATTATCAGCTACTACTACCTTTTTTGTTACCTTTAACAACGGTGCTTGCGAAAGCAGTCCGCGCACGCCCGTTGTAGCTACCATTAATACCTTACCAAATCCACCCTCTGTTATTTCTGGATCGAATTGTGCAGGTAGTATTTCAGCACTAAGCGCTAGTAGTACCATACCTATCACATTTAAGTGGTATTCTGCATTAACAGGTGGTACCTTATTGCAAACTAGCGCTGAAGGTGTATTAACCAATAGTTTTACACCCTCGCCCTCACCGGCATCAACTACGGATTATTATGTTACAAGAACTGATCTAAATGGTTGCGAAAGTAGTCCACGTACCCTTGTCAGTTTTTCAGTGAACCTAGCCTCTCCGATAACACCAACCGTTATTGCCCCACTCGCTCGTTGTGGCCCAGGGCCGGTTACGTTAACAGCCAACTCGGGTAGTGCACAGGGCACTTTCAGGTGGTTCACATCACCTGATGGCGGTATTCCATTTTCCGTTAGTGGTTCGAATGCTGTCTCTCACTCCACGACACTATCCACCTCTGCTACCACCACTTACTATGTAAGTTTCACTGGATCTGTAACCAACTGTGTTAGTAGCCGCGTACCCGTTGTAGCTACCATCAATCCGCTTTCGGTTGCTTCTTCGGTAGTGCCAGGCCAACGCTGTGGAGCAGGTTCAGTAACACTTTCTGCCACAAGTTCTACTTCAGGCATTTTCAGATGGTTTACAGTTTCCACGGGTGGTATTCCCGTGCAGCAAAGTTTATCTCCCCAAACGTCCACTACTTTTGTAACACCTTCTTTGAATTCATCAGCTCTCTACTATATTACGTTCGACAACGGTATTTGTGGTGAAAGCACACCACGAACACCCGTAACCGCCTCCATTGTTTCAGGTCTTCCACCAACCATTGGAGCTCTGCAGCCGCGTTGTGGATCTGGTACTGTTACGCTTTCAGCTACTGCAGCAGTTTCAGGAACCTTCAATTGGTTTACAACTTTGACGGGCGGCACTCCCGTACAAACTAATGCGAATGTAACATTTGATGCTTATGTCACACCTGTCTTGAACAGTTCAACTACTTATTATGTAACGCACACTGCCAGTGGATGTGAAAGCGCACGCATTCCGGTTGTCGCTTCTATTGCCTTAAAGGCCAACTTTGATTGGGTGGGAATTTGCAACGGAAACTTTACTAAGTTTATTGATAAAACAGAGGTAGCTCAAGGCTCTGTATTGTCTTACACCTGGCAGTTTGGCGATAGTATAATCAGCAACCCCATTGGTGTAAATATAAACGATGATTTGCCATTAATTACACACAGTGGTTTTACGAGAGGAACCTATAAAAATCCGCAGCACCAATTCCTAAATGTTCAGGAATACCCGGTAGTGCTTACAGCCTCCATAGGTTCCAGCTGCCAAGATATAGTAACAAAAACGGTACGAATATTGGGAGTTACAAAGGTGGGTGAATCTGTGGAATGGAGTGCCACCAAAAAAGATTTTGGATGGTTTTCCCAAGCTTTAGCGGATACGCTGAACGATTGGCGATTAGCTTCCTCCATTAATGGGAAACAAATTAAAACCAATGAGTTATCTTGGTGGACGGGTGGTAACAAAAAAAATACTTTAGAGAATTCGTACCAAAACAACCAGTCAGCCGCAATTAACATCGATCAGTGTTTGGATATAAATAGCTTGAAACGACCAATGATTTCCCTTAACTACTGGTCAGATTTTGAACTTAACTCAGACGGTGCAGTGGCACAATATTCTATCGATAACGGCACTACGTGGGAAATTGTTAAAATAGATTCCTTGGAGGATGCCGGTATCAATTGGTTCAATGGAAAAACAATTCTGGCGAACCCTGGGCAGCAAAAAATACAAGTTCCGTTTCTGTCTTTGGGTTGGACTGGCAGAACTAAAGGCTGGAGAAGAGCCGCTTATAATTTAGATATGATTCCTAAAGAAAAGAGAGATACAGTACGCTTTAGAATAGCGATGGCTACTGGAAGTATCAATCAGAATGATAATGAGGGTAATCTTGTTTACGAAGGATTCGCTTTTAACAATATGTACATCGGTGAAAAAAAACGTCAAGTGTTGGTGGAACATTTCACCAATTCAAAAGACGTTGCAAGTCAAAAAGCAGATGCTTACCTAGATGCCTTATTTAAAAGACAAGAATTATTGCGGGGTGTTGGAAATGCGGATTTCAACTCGATACGTTATTATATAAGAAACGGAAATACTGATGATGACCCCTTCCATTTAGATAACGCTACAGACCCTAGCCAACGTGCAGCCGTGTATGGAGTCACGAGACCTCCCTCTACTTTTATGGGCGGACGCTCTTTTGGTAACATTACAAATAATATTGCTACAAATTTTAATTACAAAGTAATTGACCGAAGGGCGCTGCTGCCGCCTAAATTTACCCTCCAATTAGACACCGTGGCAACAGGTAATTCTACAACCATCACTCCCAGACTTACCATTACTTCGGATACGATTGTAAATGCTTCGTTGGTGGCGCAAGTGGCATTAATTGAAAACAACGTAAAAGAGGAAAAATACGGCTCGCGTACTTATCAAAATGTACTTCGAAAATTATTGTTTGGGAGTGACCCAACCAAGCGAGACGGTGTAAATATCAGCAGCAACTATTTCAATAATGCAGGGATCACGCGCACCGTTGAGCAAACTGTTGACATCGATACGTACATATCGAATGGTAACAACCTAATGCTAGTGGGTTTTGTACTAGATAATCTAACTGGAGAGAACTATCGAAGCGTAATTATAACTGCACCAAAAAAAGTTGGTAAAAAAATGGACCCTATTACGGGATTGGATGACACTTCACTTGAACCCCATCCACTCAAGATGTATCCTAATCCAGTCGCTAACGGTAAATTGTATCTCAGCGTACCCCAAGAATTTCTACCAACAGGAAATTGGAAAATTGCAGACCAGCGAGGTGTTTTTGTTGAGAAGGGTGATTTTGAAAGCACGGTGGAAGGAACCAAGTCGATCGATGTTTCGCAACTGGCCAACGGGATTTATTTTGTTTGGATTAGTGCTGAGGGCAAAACTCCTGTTTACCGAAAATTAGTGATTATCAACCGACAGTAACTTTCTGCTGAAGCTCTTTCAAGTGATTCATTTCAAAGGTGAGTGCCTTTATAAAGGCATTCACTTTGTCAACAAAAGCGGGCGCCACTGTGTCTAGCTTAGAGGAGTTTTCAATTTCAATGGCTTGATTTTTTATATCCTGTAAACCCAATAAGGACAGTGACGATTTTATTTTGTGCACCACATCGGCTACCTCTTTCCAGTTATTATTTTCAAGGAATATCTTTATTTGGCGTAAATGCTCGGGAATGGTGCCAGTGAATGTATTCACAATTTCATTTATAAACTCTTGATCGTTATTGGACACAGTTTTAAGATAGCTGAAGTCAATTTTAGATTTTTCGCTTTTTCGATCCTTTTTATCAACGGAGATGGGTGGAGAGGAAACGGGTACGGCCACCGGCCGGTACCTGTTTAGCACTTTGAAGAGATCGTCTGGGGTAAATGGTTTGGTAATGCAGTCATCCATTCCTTCTGCCAGGCATTTTTCACAATCTTTGCGCGTGGCATTGGCAGTAAGGGCTATGATAGGAATATTTTTTTTATCCGCATCTACGAGAGACCGTATGGATTTAGTGGCTTCAAATCCATCCATTACAGGCATTTGTACATCCATCAATACTGCGTTGAAAAATTCGTTCGTAACCTTTTCAACAGCTACGAATCCATTTTCGGCCACCACGGTAATACAGCCCCAATTTTTTAAAATAGTGGTGGCGTATAAGCGATTGATTTCATTGTCTTCTACCAACAGTACCCGCATGCCGCGTAGCGTTCTTTCGGCTTTACTTTTAAGGGTGTACGAATGTAAATTGGATGATTTGAGGGCACTGATTTCGTACGGTAGATTGAACGAAAAGGAAGAACCTTCATCGACCACACTTTTCACTGAAACTTGCCCTCCCTGCAATTCCACTAATTGTTTTACAATCGTGAGCCCCAAACCTGTGCCGCCATATTTCCGGGTAACACTTGTATCTGCTTGGCTAAAACTTTCAAAAATAGTGATGAGTTTGTCTTCTGGAATTCCAATGCCGGTATCATGTACTTCAAACTGTAAGTGAATAGTCCTTTTATCTAGTTTACTCACATTACATTTTATGCGAATGCCTCCGCGTGGCGTAAACTTTAACGCATTGCTGATTAGGTTGATGAGAATCTGATTTAACCGCACGGGGTCACCAATAATAAATTGATTGGCATTTGGATCTAAGTCAAATTCAAGGGTTATTCGTTTTTCGCGCGCTTGGTGGTCAAAAGTGCTCTTAAGTGATTTAAACATGTCACTTAAGTTAAATGCAATTTTTTCAAACTTTAATTTTCCTGATTCAATCGAAGCAAGGTCTAGAATATCATTGATGATAACTTTAAGGTTTTCAGAAGCACTTTGGATGGCGCTGAGGTACAAAGAGCCCTCGAGATCACTAGGGTTTTGTGTGAGTAATGCTGCCATGCCGGCAATCCCATTGATGGGTGTGCGAATTTCATGGCTGATGTTGGCGAGAAATTGCTCTTTGGCCCTTTGGGCACGTTGCAATTCCTCTGCATCTTTTTTTCGTTGTGTAATATCGCGGCAGTCCAGTATAAAACCATTAATCTTTTCACGGATCTTCAAATTAATGGAATTGAATTCTAAGTGTTTGTAAGATCCATTTTTACATAAAAATTGAAATTCAATTCCCTCTTGGAAATGCTTACGTTTAATACTATTAAATTTTTGAACCAGGGCTACACGTGTGCCGGGCAACACATAGTCAAAGAAATTTTTATTGATCAGGCTCTTTGCTTTGTACCCAAGCGTACCTTTAACGGAGTTATTGTGGTACAATATTTTCCCATTGTAATCAACTATAAAAATTAGATCAGAACCATCTTCCACTACTGCGCGGAAGAAGCCACCTTTCATAACGTAGGATGCTAGTGAACTCATTAGATACCGGCTTGTTCCATTTCTTTTAAGTAACGATAGATAGATGATTTGCCAATGTCCAGCCGCATGGCAACTTCCATTACATTATCATTATACTTTGTTAAATAATTCCGGATGATGTGATAATTGTATTCTTGTAAGGTCATCTCTTTCAGCAAAAACATGTTTTCGCTTACCATATTATTGAAGGCGATATCCTTGGCTTGTAACTCTACACCATCTGACATAACAGCGGCTAAATCAATTACTGATTTCAATTCACGAACATTGCCAGGATACGGATACTTCAGCAACTTCTCTTGTGCCTCGTTGCTGATTTTTATTTTGGCCATGTGGTTCTCTTTCGCGAATTGATTTAAGAAATGTTTGGCCAACAAAAGAATATCTTGACCTCGTTCGCGCAGAGGGGGAACCAAGATGGGCAACCCTAGCAGGCGGTAGTACAAATCTTCGCGAAAGGTTTTGTTCTTTACCTCATCTTGCAAATTGCGGTGAGTGGCCACCAGCACGCGCACATCTAGTTTAATCACTTGGTTGCCGCCCACACGAGTAAGTTCTTTTTCTTGCAATACACGCAGCAGTTTTGCTTGTAGATTAATGTCCATCTCACCAATCTCATCCAAAAAAATAGTACCCCCTTCGGCTTCTTCAAATTTACCTATCCGCCTTTGAATAGCACCTGTAAAAGCACCCTTCTCGTGCCCAAACAACTCACTCTCGATTAGATCGCGTGGAATGGCGGCTACGTTAACCGTAACAAATGGTTTGTTCTTCCGCTTCGAGTTGTAATGAATGGCCTTTGCTGCCAGTTCTTTTCCCGTTCCCGTTTCCCCGGTAATGCTCACGGTGATCTGTGTTTTCGCTGCTTTCTCTAGCAAGTCAAATATCTTTTTGATGGCGCTGCTATTGCCGATAATGCTTTTTTCAAATTCGTACTTAACTTCAATTTCTTGCTTGAGTCGATCGATTTCCCGAATCAAGAAAGTCTTGTTGCCGGCATTGCGTATCGAGTTTAGTATCCGGTCTTTGGCTTCTTCATCTTTGGTGATGTAATCAAAAGCTCCCAATTTCAAGAGTTCAACAGCCGTCCCTATTTTCTCTTGTGCCGATACAATGATAACGTTGATGTTTGGATCAAATTCCCGAATAGCCTTCAATACTTTTTCTCCCGACATATCGGGCAATGAATAATCCAGTGTAATAACACTTGGTTTTTTGTGCAGTTGGTTGAGGCATTCTTTGCCACTGGTGAAAAAGTCAACTTCAAAATCGGGGTTTAGTGAGAGCACATACCGCATAAATTTGGTATAGGCGGGGTCGTCTTCAACTACAAAAATGCTAATCGGGTCTTTTTCGTACATATGTTTGTTTGACGAAGGAAAGAAACGGAAAAAATTTTAAAATCCAGTTTTAATTTCCCAAATTTAGAATTCTATTCCGATATGGTAAACGAATTTTATAAACTGAACAATCAAGAAACAGAGCTTGTTTTGAAAGCCCCATTATTGGTTTGTATTCTGATTGCCGGTGCAGATGACCAAATTGAAAGAAAAGAAATCAAAAAGGCGATTGCAGTCACCCAAGAAAAACAACTCAAATCAAAATCCAGGCTTACGGAATGTTATCGATTGATGGCCGAAGATTTTGAAGATAAATTGAAGGTGTTGATTCAAGGTTTCCCGCCAAGGGCTACTGACCGAAATCCTGCAATTGTTAAAGAACTTTCTCAGTTAAGTGCGATTCTTAAAAAGATAGAACCTAGCCTTGCCCGTGAATTTTACAAAAGCTTGCGCGAGATAGCCCACAAGGTAGCGCAATCATCGGGCGGGCTGCTTGGACTTAATTCGATAGGAGCGGAAGAGGCAAAGTTTATTACCTTGCCGATGATTGACGAGCCTGTCTAGTTATAAAGAAGTTCATGCCCAAATCAAAAAGTGTTTACACCAGTTCGGCACTTCCGTTTCAATTGGTATTTATCATGTGGCTCACCTTCACCGTTGAGCTTTTTCTACACATCAATCTTGGTTTTTTGGGCATCAAGCCGCGCAGTTTGTGGGGTTTGGTTGGCATTTTTACAGCACCCATGGTGCACGGAAATTACCTGCACCTGCTTTCCAATACCTTCCCGCTACTGTTTTTAGGCACGTTGCTCTTTTTCTTTTATGACCGCATTGGCCGCATTGTTTTTTTTCGTGGCTACTTTGTTACCAATCTATTGGTTTGGATTTTTAGCCCTCGGCCATCCTATCATATTGGTGCCAGCGGGTTGATCTATTCATTGGCTGCGTTTCTTATTATGTTTGGCTTTCTGCGACAAGATTTTTTGTCGTTGCTGATTTCGATTGGGGTGGTGATCGCCTATGGTGGAATCTTCTATGGTGTGTTGCCAACCGATCCGTACGTATCGTGGGAATCTCATTTGGCAGGTGCCTTGGTTGGTGTGGTTACAGCCTTTAACTTGGCAGATAAAAAAAGGATTCGATATAACTAAAGGGATGTTAGATTTAAGATTTGAGATGTTAGATTTGAGAATGCCTGATTACCACATCACTTAGTCCTAAGCCCCAATCCCCTTTCCCTAATGAACCAATAACCACTCCCTAAATGGACGCAGCAGCTAAATCGATACTGGATAATTTAAAGGCTAGAAAGTACGAGCCTGTTTACGTTTTGCAAGGCGAAGAGACCTTCTATATCGATTTGATTGCCAATTATATTGAAGCCCACGTTTTAAATGAATCGGAGAAGTCTTTTAACCAAGTGGTGCTGTACGGCAAAGATGCTCCGGTAAATGTGATACTCACCAATGCCAAACGCTTTCCCATGATGGCCGAACGCCAAGTGGTGATTGTGCGCGAAGCCCAAGATATTCCAGATCTGCAAAAAGAAGCGGGTGCTAAGTTGCTTTTAGATTACGTCTCTCGACCAGTGCCTTCCACCATTTTAGTGCTTTGCCACAAACACAAAACATTGGACAAGCGCAAGGAGTTGGGCAAAAAACTCGATAAGCTTCCGGGTGCCGCCACTTTCAAAAAAATATACGACAATCAGTTGCCTGATTTTATTTCAAGCTATGTAAAGGAGAAAGGTTGTAAGATAGATGCCGATGCCGTGCAAGTATTGGCAGAGTATGTGGGCACCGATTTGAATAGAGTTGCCAACGAAATCGATAAGGTGTTGATCAGTGCTGAAAAAGGAGAATCAATTACCACCACCAAAGTGATGGCACAAGTGGGCATTAGCCGCGAGTATAACATTTTCGAATTGCAAAAGGCATTGCTTCAACGCGATGTTTACAAGCTTGCCAAAATTGTTCATTATTTTGAGGGCAACCTCAAAAAGAACCCCATCATCCCAATGGTGGCTTACTTGTTTTCGTTTTTCAGTAAAGTACTAGCGGCACATGGCACTGCAGATAAGAGCGAACGTGGCCTTGTTACAGCATTAAAAATCAGCCCGTTTGCTGCAAAAGATTACAGCTTTGCTTTACAGCGATTTTCAGTCAACCAAGTCATTCGAAATATCTCTCTATTGAAATCAACCGATCTGAAATTGAAAGGTGTGAACGTGGGCAGCGAAGATGAAAGCGAGATTTTGAAGGAGTTGGTGTTTCAGTTGATTATCTGATAGTTGAAGAGATTTTTCGAGCAAATGAAGCAAGTTCAAGCAACACTTTAAGGCTTATTTCATTTAAACTTTCTTCATGTTTCTCTATACAAACATTGATTTCAAATTTGTATTTTTGGGTGCGTGTGGTTCTAAACTATTTTTTGCGCAAATGATATTTTTTAAACGATTGTCTGCAATAACAGATGTCTTACCAAGTTTTGTTAGAAAAAGTGGCATGATCAAAATTTATGTTGCATGCGTGGCGTTGGCGCTTAGCGGCCTGCCTGCCAAGCTATATTCGCAAGAGTTACTGACTCAGCAAAAAGAAGAGCATTTTTACAAGAAGGGGATTGAACTGATGGACCGAAGTCAGTTTGGGGCCGCGCTTGAAAATTTTTCGGAGTATATTTCATTGCATCCGGCCAGCGATATAAAAACAATTGACGCTGAGTATTATGTGGCCTTTTGTGCACTCAATCTGTTTCACACCGATGCCGAAAAATTGTTTAGCAACTTTATTGTTAAACACCCAGCACATCCCAAAGCCGTGCTGGCCAATTTCGATCTGGCCAATTTCTTCTACAATGAAAAGAACTATAAAAAATCAGCTATCTATTTTGGAAAAGTTGGTTTTTCTGAAATGACGGCTGAACAACAAAATACGGGGAGATTTCGCTGGGGCTATAGTTTGTTTACGCAGAAGTTATTGAAAGAATCTCTTGAGCAATTCAATGCCATCAAATCACAGGGCGGACAATATGGGCCTGCCGCGAGTTACTATGCTGGTTTTGTGGAATATGGCCAAGCGGATTTCGACAATTCGTTAACAGATTTAAAACGAGCGGAGAAGAATGAATCCTACGCCAAAGTGGTTCCTTACCTCATCGTCAATGTCTATTATAAAAAGAAAAGTTATGATGAACTCTTGGCTTATACTGCTGCACTTAAATCAACGGAAGGACTAACGAATGGAGATGAGATTGCCCTGCTTTCCGCGGAAGCGTATTACAAAAAGAAGGATTATAAGAATGCCCTGGAAGGTTATAACCAGTATTTAAAGGGCAAAGAAGAGACTGCCGACAAAGGCGTATTGCTGCGGGCGGGTTATGCTGCCTTTGTATTGAATCAAGATACACAAGCCATTACCTATCTCAAGAAATCCTTCACCGGCAAAGATTCGGTTGGGTGTTATTCCGCTTATTATTTGGGTTCATTATATCTCAAGCAAAACCAAAAGCCGATGGCGCTGGCCAGTTTTGATATTGCCAGAAAGTACTTTTCGGATAAACAATTGGTAGAAGAATCATCGTTTATGTACGCCAAGGTATCCTACGATATGGGCCGATCCGATCAAGCCATTGTTGAATTTGAAAAGATGTTGAAAGGATTTCCGGGAAGTGTGCATATCACCGAAATCAAAGAGTTGCTTTCACAAGCGTATGTGAATGCCAACAATTTTAACAAAGCGATTGAATACATTGAATCGCTGCCAACCCGAAGCGTAGCGGTGGAGCGTGCTTATCAAAAGGCCACTATGCTAAAGGGCTTGGATCTGTTTAACAAAGAAGATTATTTGCAGGCGGGTGAATTTTTTGAGCGATCGCTGAAGTACCCGGTCGATCTGGATTATGTGGCCGAAGCAAGTTTTTGGAATGGCGAAGCACTATCGATCAATAAAAAATACAACGAGGCATCTGCATCGTATTTGCGGATTGTAGAATTGGACGGGTTTAAGAACGTTGACCTTCTGATGAAAGTACGATATGGACTCGGCTATTGTTTTTATAATCTCGAGCAGTACGATAAAGCACTTTTCAACTTCAAGGAGTTCGTCAATAAATCCCCGAAAGGGCAGCCTAATTTAGCAGATGGTGCGTTGCGCCTGGCCGATTGTTACTATGTTTCAAAAGCTTACAACGAGGCGCTTACCAATTATCGAAAGGCCATTGGATTCAATTCTTCTGATAATGATTATGCGCATTTGCAGGTTGGTATTATATTAGGAATCCAACAACAATATGCCGAAGCTTCGAATGAGCTAACGTTGGTCATCAAAAATTATCCACAATCAAGTTTAATAGATGAGGCTTATTTTCAACGCTCGCAATTGGATTTTGAGCAAGGCAAGTATGCTACTGCGGTGGAAGGGTATTCTAAATTGATTGCATCGTACCCAACCTCTAAGTTTACGCCTTATGCCTACACGCGCAGAGCGGCATCGTATTTTAATTTAAAAGATTATAATAAAACATCGGACGACTACATCAGTGCGATTAAAAATTATCCAAATCACCCTGCTGCCAAAGATGTGTTGTTGCCTTTGCAAGAGTCACTAAACTTGGCAGGTCGCTCGGCAGAGTTTGATCAAAACTTCGAGTTGGTAAAGAAGGCCAGCCCCGATGCGAAAGGAATTGAATCGGTAGAGTTTGAGACGGCCAAGAATTTATACTTCAATGAAGATTACAGCAAAGCCATTGTTAGGTTTGGTGCATACATTAGCAATTATCCGCAAAGCCCACGGCTGGCCGATGCAAAATATTATCAAGCTGAATCGTATTACCGAACCAAAGAATTGGCCAAGGCGCTAGCGATTTATACCGATCTTTCACCCGATCAATCGTTTCCATTTGCCAATCGGGTAACGGGTCGCATGGCCGATATTGAGTTTAAGCAAGCCAAGTATGAGTTGGCCATTCCGCATTTTCAAAAATTGGCACGTGTAGCCGCTAACAAAAAAGAACAGTACAGTGCTTGGAACGGGTTAATGGAGTCGCATTATCATTTAGCGCAGTATGATTCTTCAAAAAAGTATGCCGAATCGATTTTGGAAAAGGGAAGTGTAAATGCAGGGTCCTCAAACAAAGCGGTTTTATTCTTGGGCAAGATTGCCAAGGCCAAAGGGGATTTTGAATCAGCCAAAGATGAGTTTATCAATACGATAAACTCTGCGCAAGATGAATATGGTGCGGAGGCCAAGTATGAGTTGGGCGACATTTTCTATCAAACCAAAGATTACAAGCAATGCTATGCCACGCTGGTAAGTTTAAATACAGACTTTGCTTCCTACACCGATTGGGTTGGCAAATCGTATTTGCTGTTGGCGGATAATTACTTGGCACAAGGCGATTCGTTTAATGCGAAGGCTGCCCTAAATTCACTCATTAGCAGCTTTCCACAAGAGAATGTAAAGGCACAAGCCCGCGAAAAATTGAATAAGATAGAAGCCGCAGAAATCAAAAGGACACAATCATTAAAAGCAGATTCACTCGATGATGGCAATTAATAAAATAGGCATAGGGTATAATAGGGCATTGGGCATTAGGCATTGGGGGTTTTCGGCAAAAGGACTGCCTACTGCCTACTGCCTATTGGCTACTTTTTTTCTACTGCTATCATTTGCAACAATCGCCCAAGACCAAGGAGAAATCCAAAAAGTAGAATACGAGATTGTAAAGTATCGTGAAATAAAATTACCGCAGGCCAACCGCAATTTTGGTAAAGTGCCGCCTCGCCCGGCTGAGCCAATTAAACCAGAGATTGTTTATAATTTTAAGAACCTTTCATTTAGCACACCGGATTATAATCCGGCTGTTCGCCCGATGAAACTCAAGGCAGAGCCTATCTCCAAAATCTACGGCAACTACATCAGTGCCGGTTTCGGAAATTATGTATCTCCTTATTTGGAAGCCTACCTCACCAACAAGCGAGACAAGAATAAATTCTATGGGTTAAAATTGTTCCACCATAGTTTTGGTAGTGGCCCAATAGGTGAGGGTAATTCAGCCAGTGGTCGAACACAACTAAAGGCTTTTGGCAAAATCATGACCTCCAACATATCGGCTGGTGGTTTTTTAGCTTTTGAAAATCAATCAAACAAATTTTATGGCACCGTGCCCTCGGTTTACACAGGCAATGCCGCCCAGCAGAGCTACTCAACGTTTAGTTTGGGTGCCGATATTGCCAACGCCAATAAATCAGATTTTAATTACGGATTGAAAGGCGGCTTTAGTTATTTGAAAGATAATTTTAGCTCCTCGGAAAATGAAATAAGTCTCAACTTTACAAGTAATTACAATATTAATGAAGGCAAAAAGATAATTGTAGATGCCGATTATTTTTTGATGCATCGAAAAGGAGAAAATGTGGTTTCCAGAGTGCGCCATGTTTTTAAAATTAAACCATCGTATCGCTTTTCGCCAATCGAAAACCTAGACCTATCTATTGGGTTTAATACCGCTTTTGAAAACGATACGCTCGGCACCGAAAAATCATTTCGTTTCTATCCAAACGTGCAAGCCAACTACACACTTTCAGAAGGGGTTCAAGTATATGGAGCACTCACTGGAGACATCGATCGGGTTTCGTTGCATTCGCTTTCGCGAGAAAACACCTGGATCAATGAAAATGTTGGCCTGAATAACACCAATCGCTCTATTGAATTGTTGGGTGGCCTTCAAGGAAAATTTTCAGGTAAGTTGGCTTATCACGCGGGGTTATCCATTTCAAATTTAAAGAACTTGTACTTTTATCAAAATGACTTCGTCAATCCAGAAAAGTTCGATGTGGTTTATGATGAAGGGAACGTAAAACGAACCAATCTTTTTGGTGAGTTGGGGTACTCATCAGCACGATCAGTCAAATTAGTTTTGCGTGCAGATTATTTTGGGTATTCCACAGACAAAGTTATCACGGCCTTTCATCGCCCAACCTACCGAGTAAGTTTTAATTCTACATTCAATCTCTATAACAAATTGGTTTTTGATATTAATATGATTGGCCAAGGCGGCATGAAGGGGCTAGGGTACGAACCACCTCTATCTTCTATTGCTCGCAGTGTGGTAGATATTCCTTCGGCTTTTGATTTAAATGCGAAAGCCACTTATTTAGTATCAAATCAGTTTTCGGCCTTTGCGTCTTTTAACAATATTTTAAACAACAATTACCAACTGTATCTGTACTATCCTGCACGCGGGTTTCAGGCCATGGTAGGTGCCAGTTTAAGTTTTTAGGTAGCATATTTAAAAGAAATTGCGTTATTTGTAAGTAATAATAGCTCTAACTACCCAAATCTATGGCCTTTAAAGAACAAGATGATCTAAATATAGAAAAGCAGAACGAAGACAATTTCGGTTTGCCTGATCTTGATTATAAACCATTGACCCCGTTGGACGAAACCAAGCCGCCCGCTGTCGAGGAATCGTCAGCGTTAACTGAATTTACAGAAGCTGCCTCAACAGAAGAAATTGAATCAACCATATCGCAAAAAGAGCCGAACCAAACTCACTATTCGGCAGCAGTCGAGGAACCAAAATCAAAAGCACCCCTTGTTATTGGTATTATTATCGTTTTGATTTTTTCCTTAGCGGTATATTTAACTTATCACTACGTAATCAAACCAAACAACGCAGAAAAGGATCGGATTGAGCAACTGGCCAAGCAAGAGAAAGATCTAAAAATAAAAGAGGAAGCGGCCAGGTTAGCACAAGAAGAGGAAGAGCGAAGAAAGCGAGAGGCAGAAGAAGCGGCAGCCAAAGCAACGCCAGCCGAAGGTGCAGTGGAATCATTGACAGCACCTACTGGCCGCTACTATGTAGTGGTGGCCAGCGCAGTGGATGCCGACTTGGTAATGGATTATGCCAAGAAGTTGAGTGCCAAGGGAGTGGGTAGTAAAATCATTCCACCTTTTGGAAAATGGAAATTCAACCGCATTGCCATTTCTGATCATGACACTTTTGCCGAGGGGCAAATAGCGGCAGATGCGGCCAAGGCAGAATATGGAAGTGCCGTGTGGGTAATTAAGTATTAATTGATTTTTTGCGTCTAGGCTGATAATTGTTTTATAGGCTCAGCGTTGATTGATACGTTATGATGATGTTGACAAAACGACTTCGTATTTGTATCAATCGGCCATAAGATTTCTTTATTTTTTTTTAAACTGTCTACACATGTTGTTAGCACAAATTGTAAACACCCCACAAACCACTGATACCGCCATTTCCGTTTGGGATTTGACATTGGCGGGAGGACCATTGATGATACCCATTGCACTGTCATCGTTGGTAGCTATTTACATTTTTGTTGAGCGCGTACTGACCATCAATCGTGCCAATGAAAGCCCGGATGCCTTTATGGGAAAAATCAAAGAACTGGTATTGAAAGGCGATATCAATTCTGCCAAGATGGTGTGCTCGCAACACGATACACCCGTGGCACGGATGATTGAAAAGGGTGTAGCCCGGATTGGTAGCCCATTAAAGAACATTGAAGCCTCTATCGAGAATGTGGCTAAAATTGAATTGTTCAAATTAGAGAAGAATCTTTCGGTATTGGCAACGGTAGCGGGTGCTGCCCCAATGATGGGTTTCTTAGGCACGGTGATCGGCATGGTGCAAGCGTTTATATCCATCGCACAAGAAGAAGGCTCTGTTAGTCCTAAGTTGTTAGCTGATGGAATTTATACGGCCATGATTACCACTGTGGCGGGTTTGGTGGTTGGTATTATTGCTTACCTCGGGTACAATTACTTGGTTACACGCGTTTCTAAGGTGGTTCATAAAATGGAGTACTCGGCCATTGAGTTTATTGACTTGTTACAAGAACCGAGATAGGCACTACGGGGATTGGGACTTAGCAAGTATCAAAAATCTTAAATCTTAAATTATACATCATAAATCTAAGAAATGAATTTACAATCACGAAATAAAATAGACGCGGCCTTTAGCATGGCTTCCATGACGGATTTGATTTTCTTGTTGTTGATTTTCTTCATGCTCACTTCCTCATTCGTAACTCCATCTGGTTTGCCAGTCAACTTGCCCACCAGCAAGCCCAGTACCATTGAAGTACAAAAAGTGTCCATCACAGTAACAAAAGATTTGCAATTTTTTGTGAACGACAAAAAAGTGACGAAGTCCACTTTGGAGGCTGAGTTGAAAAGTAAATTGGGTGGCCCCAAGGGGGTAGTAGTGCTTCACATTGACGAAAGTGTGCCAACACGTGAAATGGTTTTTGTAGCGGGTATTGCTACAGCGTTAGAAGCTAAAGTTTCGATTGCCACCAAACCGAAATAAGAAATGTCAAAACAGACTGAAAAGAAAAATAATCGCATTGCCTTCCTTACTTCCGTAGGAATACACAGTGCGTTGTTACTGGCTTTTTTATTTCTGATGGCATGGCGCGCGCCCAATCCACCGATTCCTGAATATGGTATCGAGATCAATATTGGATTGGATACGGAAGGAGGTGGCGATATTCAACCTGATGACCAACCGGGCACAGAAAATCCTGTTGAGGAAGTAAAACCAGAGGAAGCGCAGCCGGAAGAAGTTATAAAAGATAAGCAACAACCCGATGAGCAAATTGTATCGAAGGTGGAAAGTCCTGTGGTGGTGAAAGAAGAAAAGAAAGAGACGGTAAAGGAGAAACCTGTAGAAAAGGTAGCTGAAACAAAACCAAAAGAAACGAAAGAGGTAAAGAAAGAAGTGGCCGAAGCCGCCAAAGTAGTAGAAACGAAAAAGGGAAAAGATGTACCCAGCCAAGGCGATGATAAAGGAAAGACAGGGGATAAAGGTGATCCTCAAGGAAAGCCAGATGCGAATGCTTATTATGGAACTCCTGGTGGTGGAAGAATAGGAAAGGGAATGGATTTAGCTATGTCAGGTTGGACGTGGGCTGAAGAACCAAAAATTCCACAACTTCCCGATAATGCGGACGGAAGAATTGTCTTTGAAATTGAGTGTGACGAAGACGGAGAGATTGTAAAAATTACCACCGTGGAGCGAGGCCTCAGCCCAAAAGCAGAGCAATTGCTTAAGGATGAGATTCGGAAAAACTCGCTTGTTCGCACATCGGGTGGCAAAGCCCCTGAGCGATCAAAAGGCAAGGTGGTCTTTTTGCTCAAGACCAAGTAGCCAAAAAATTGTAATTGCTAAATTTAGTGAGTGTTCTTTTAAAGTAGCAGGTTAGAAAGATTGCTTTACCCTTCGGAAATTTGTGAGTGGATGAAATGGTGTCAAGTAGCTCTGTCAGGTTGTATTTCTTCCAGCCTTTTGGTAAGCCATTTAGCAATTTTCCGGTTGAGTTAGGATACTTGAAATTTACGAACCATTCCCTAAAAATAGCATGCGCCATTGCTTCAAGGGTTTGGTTCATTTGCAGGTTGAGTTCTATTTTGTTGTCTAAACTGGAAAGGATGGAGGCGATTTGTTTTTGCGATTTCAAATCTGGCAAATTTATTTCCACCTTATTTAGAACCTCTGTTGTTAAACTTGGAACTGCTGAGCCAACATTCATTGAGGCTAAATTCAAGTTCTTTAATAAGTAGTAAAGAAATTTGCCCGAAGTGCCTTCACTTATTTTCGTGTAGAACATTGTGTCTACAGACCAAAAGGGTTTGTCAAGATAAAATAGATTGCTCAATGTACCCTTCCTTGGAATTAGTATCGACTCCTTATCATAGATGGCTTTGTCAGCATATCGCATGATTCCACCTGAACCGAAAACAGGGATGTCGCCATCAGAAAGTAGCTTGTGATCCTTCCCATATTTAATTTCAGCTACTTCGCTAAGCTTATATGTTTTCCAATTCTTAGGCATTAGTCCTTTTTCTTTTTCAATTTCGGTTTGCCCTTACTTTCAACTTTTTTAATACTATCGGCTACGGGCAGGTTTTCAGGCATTGTGCCTCCAATGTCTTTAATGGTTTGCCGCACTTTCTTGCCCACTTCATAATGGGTTTGGTTGGCTTTCTGTTTTCCCTTTATGTTTTCTCTGCGTAGTTTCTCTTCGGTTTGCGTAGCACGGAAAAGGTTAGCGGCCAGTTCGGTGCTGCCCATGTGGTCGAGTATCTGCTGTGATTTTTTCAGGCCTTTTCTTTTGTGAATGCCTTTGGCATCAAGCCCGCCATACAAACCCATGTAGCCGTGGTTTTGAAAGATGGCATAATCAAGAGAACCCGTTACGCCCGCGTTTTTTGCTGCTGCCGCCAGTTGCGTATTGTGCTTGGCCATTTCGTTGCGCAGAAATAATCGCTTTTCATCTTCCGTGCTCAGGCGGTTATACTGGTCCATCTGCTGTATTTCGCGCAGGCGGGTTTGCACAGCAAAGTACGTTTGCCCCAAGGCCACCACTTCTTTAGAGGGGTCGGCATTTTGTACAATGAGGTAACAGGCGTAGCGCGAGAGTTTTATATTCTCTACTCCACGTTGGCCACCCTTACCTATTTCGATCATATCGAGGATATCCTCGAAATGATCTTCTGACTTGTGGCCACTGTTTTTACTGGCCTCTTTGGCTTTAACAATTACTGGCTGGAAATGCCTGTACTCCGAGTATTCAAGCACTTTGGCCATATCACGGGCTGTCCAATATTCGTTTCCTTTATCATCCACCCTTTTTATTTGCTCAAAGAGCGAGGAACCTGGTTTAGATAATTCATTTGCCATGTTCGTGTTTCTGTTTAGTTATCTGCATTGTCAAGAACGTATATAATTCAATAGGTTTACCATTTTCCAGACATCAGCAAAATGGTTGTAATTGTGCTACTATCGGCTGCACAATTACGCAGGGCGCACCTGCGCAAATCCCTTTGCATTTACGCAACCACTGGCTGCGTAATTCAGAACTCATAACCAATCTTCATTAAGTTCTTCTTTATTTCCTTGTCCAACTTACCAGCCTTCTCCATTTGCTCGGCTAATGTGGCTGTTAAACTTTTCATCTTTTTATCAAATCCCTTTTTGTCTTCTTTAACTTCTTTAAAGTCAATATAACGTCCGGGAGTCAGCACATAATTGTTCTTGCGTATTTCTTCAACGTTGGCCGATTTGCACAAACCAGGAATGTCTTTGTACCTCACCCCCGGCCCCTCTCCACGGGGAGAGGGGAGCGCCCTCCATTGATGATAGATGTTTGCAATTTTCAGAATGTCAGCATCATTCAACTCCTTTTGTTTCCGGCTAATCATCGAACCAATTTCACGGGCATCAATAAACAGGATTTCATTGCTGCGGTTTCTGAATTTGCTATTGGTTTTATTTCTTGAAAGAAACCATAAGCAAGCTGGAATCTGCGTATTGTAAAATAATTGAGGTGGGAGAGTCACCATACAATCCACTAAATCATTCTCAATCAATTCTTTTCTTATTTGCCCTTCCGTGGAAGTATCACTGCTCATACTTCCGTTCGCCAAAACAATACCTGCTGTTCCGTTTGGAGCAAGTTTACTTATGAAATGTTGGAGCCACGCATAGTTGGCGTTCCCAGTTGGTGGAATTCCATATTTCCATTTATGCGTTTCAGCTTTGTTAATGTTGTAGTCACTAACATTGAAAGGAGGATTGGCAATAATGTAATCAACTTTCAATTCTGGAAATTTGTCGTTCATCAATGTGTCACCCAACTCAATTTTTGCATCAATGCCGCGAATAGCCAAATTCATTTTAGCCAGCCGGAATGTTGTTGGGTTGCTTTCTTGGCCGTAAACTGAAATCTTTCCTTTACGGTGTTCGTGCAATTCAATAAACCTTTCGC
Source organism: Chryseotalea sp. WA131a (assembly GCA_025370075.1). Classification (NCBI taxonomy): domain Bacteria; kingdom Pseudomonadati; phylum Bacteroidota; class Cytophagia; order Cytophagales; family Chryseotaleaceae; genus Chryseotalea; species Chryseotalea sp. WA131a. Next base: position 805,535 of record CP073016.1, read on the forward strand.
TTTGTACAAACATTCCACCGCTTCCGCAGCAACCGTCATAGACGCGCTTCTCAGGTTCAGGTGCAAGCATTTCAACTAAAAGTTTTACAATACTTTGTGGTGTGTAAAACTGTCCGCCTTTCTTGCCTTCGGCATCAGCAAACTGACCAAGGAAGTATTCGAATACAAAACCTAAGACGTCCCCGCCTCCCGGACGGGCAGGTTTGCCTTTACCATTTCCATTTTTGCTCAATGTAATTGAGCCGATTAAGTCAGTGAGTTCACCTAATCGTTGCTTATCGAGTGCTGGTCGACCATAGTCTTTAGGTAAAACACCTTTGAGCGTAGGATTATCCTTTTCAATAGAATCCATTGCATCGTCAATGTCCTTGCCAATGGTTGGTAATTTTGCTCTGCCTTGTAACCATTTCCAGCGAGCGGATGGAGGGACGTAGAAAACTCGTTCGGCTGTGTATTCATCTTTGTCTTCGGGGTCTGCTCCTGTTTTCTTCTTCTCTCCTTCTAATTTTTGATAGAGTTCGTCAAAAGCGTCAGAGATATATTTAAGGAAGATGAGTCCCAGTGCAACGTGCTTGTACTCGGCAGCATCCATGTTGTTCCGGAGTTTGTCGGCTGCTGTCCAGAGTTTCTTTTCTAATTCGTGGTTCTCGGTCATTAAATCGTTGCTCAAAAAGTTAAGCTGACAAAATACGCAAATTTGAGTATAATAACCGCTTTTTCGGGTTGTTGGCGGGTGGGGATTTGGCTCTTGCCATAGCTCCCGTTAAAAGACGGGACAGGTTTGGTGTCGCGGTGGGTTTGTACACCTGCCGGTAGGCAGGGCTATGGCATGTGCCAAAAGCGCGGGGGGTAATTCGGAGCACAATCTTTTTAAAAATGCGAAGGGTCGGCTGTATTTTTAAAGTTCTCCGTTCTAATTCTCAGGTTCTCCCGAAGCCATTCACTTGTCCACGTAACTAGAATGAATTTGTCTGTACGCGTCAAATATTCCTCGGTCGTGGAGTTGTGCAGATTTTTCTTTCATTGTCCCATGTAGTCCAAGAACAACTGAATATAATTCGTCATAACCATCTCAAAATCAATAGCAATACAAAAAGCGCATTCATCTAAAGGATTGCCCCAATACAAACTTTTCTAAGCTCAAAAACTCTCCTTATGCATTTGAACAATACTCCAAAGTTTGCAATATTTGACCTTTCTAACCTTTCGCGTCAAACGTACAACAACGAGTATGAAGAACTACATCAAGTATCACCCTTGGCACATTGTCGAAGAGGGTTTCGATAGCCATCTCAACCGCATTTCTGAAAGTTTGTTCAGCCTCGGAAATGGCCGAATGGGGCAGCGTGCCAATTTTGAAGAACGCTATTCAGGCGATACGCACCAAGGAACGTATGTGGCCGGTGTTTACTATCCAGACAAGACACGTGTGGGCTGGTGGAAAAATGGCTACCCCGAATATTTTGCCAAAGTATTGAATGCCCCTAGCTGGATTGGCATCCAAATTAAAATCGGTAAAAATGAATTGGATTTCGATAAATGCAAAGTCAGTAATTTCAAGCGCGTGCTGGATATGCAGCAAGGACTTTTGCACCGAACGTTTACTGCCACTTTGCCCGATGGCAAAAAACTAAAAGTAGATGCTAAACGGTTTTGTAGCATGGCCGATGGGGAAGTGGGGGCAATCCGATATGCGATTACTCCGATCAATTTCACGGCCAATGCCACCATCACCCTTTCGGTTGATGCCGATGTTGTAAACAAAGACTCTAACTACGATGAAAAATTTTGGAATGAAGTTTCGAAAGAAGCAAAAGCGGGGTTGGCCTTGGTAACAGCCGAAACGAGAAAAACATTGTTTCACGTAACCATGGCCACAACCTTCGCCATTCACACGGATGGAAAAAAAGCAAAAGTGACTGTGAAGGCCAACAAGCGCGAAAAGTATGCCGACAATGTAGTGGTGACGGTATTGAAGAAGGGCATTGAAACGGTTATCTATAAATATGCTGCGGTGCTTTCATCAGAGAATCATTCCAAAAAGAAAATACAAGACAATGCCAAGAAAAAGCTGAATGCTGTTTCATTAAAAGGGTATGATAAATCGTTTGCCGAACACGTAGCCGTTTGGGAAAATATTTGGAAAAAGTGCGACATCACCATTGATGGCGATGTAGCCGCGCAACAAGGCATCCGGTTCAATATCTTTCAATTGATGCAAACCTACACTGGCGATGACGCTCGATTGAACATTGGACCCAAAGGTTTTACAGGTGAGAAATACGGTGGCAGCACGTACTGGGATACCGAAGCCTATTGCTTGCCTTTTTACTTAGGGACATCCGATCCTAAAGTAGCCCGTAATTTGTTGGTTTATCGCTACAAACATCTCCCCAAAGCGATTGAAAACGGTAAGAAACTTGGCTTTAAAGATGGAGCAGCCTTCTACCCCTTTGTAACCATGAATGGTGAGGAGTGTCACAACGAGTGGGAAATTACGTTCGAAGAAATTCACCGTACTAGCGCGATGGCGTATGCAATTCGAGATTACATCGATTACACAGGTGATGTGAATTACCTAAATCAGTTTGGACTGGAAGTGTTGATTGGCATTTCACGTTTTTGGGCGCAGCGTGTCAATTGGTCGTCAGATAAAAACAAATATGTAATCTTGGGCGTAACGGGGCCAAATGAATATGAAAACAACGTGAACAATAATTGGTACACCAATTACCTCGGTGCGTGGACGTTGAAGTATTCGCTTTGGGCCATCGAGCAGGTAAGAAAGTCTGATGCAAAGCGATTGGATGAAATTGTTGCCAAAACAAAATTCAATGAATCGGCAGAGGCTGCGAAGTGGAAAGACATTGCTACTAAGATGTACTACGGTGAAGATGTACAGCGCGGCATTTATCTGCAACAAGATGGTTTCTTAGATAAAGAACTTTTGAAAGTAACGGATTTAAAACCTGAAGACCGCCCGTTGAATCAGAAATGGTCGTGGGACCGCATTTTGCGCTCATGCTTTATCAAGCAGGCAGATGTGTTGCAGTGCATGTACTTGTTTGAAGATGATTTTAGCCTAGACCAAATCAAACGCAATTTTGATTTCTACGAACCGATGACAGTGCATGAGTCGTCACTTTCGCCTTGCGTACACGTGATACTCGCCTCAAAATTGGGCTATAAAGAAAAGGGATATGAAATGTATTTACGCACGGCTCGCTTGGACCTTGACGATTACAATAACGATACAGAAGACGGTTGCCACATCACCAGCATGGCGGGCACATGGATGAGCGTGACCAAGGGGTTCGGAGGCATGCGGGTAAAAGATGGAACACTTCACTTTACGCCTTTCATACCTGACCAATGGAAAAGTTATTCCTTCCGAATAGATTTTAGGGGGCGCGTAATCAACGTAAAAATTTCAAAGGAAAAAACAGAAACCATTTTAGAATCTGGTGAGCCCATTGAGATTGTATTGAACGGAAATAAGGTGAAGCTTTCGTAGCTACTAAATCATTCGAGTAAAAAAGGATTTTTGATTTGTGAATGTTGCCAAGCCCTAATTCCTAAGTCCTAAGTCCTAACCCCTAGTGCCCAATGCCTACAAAGTAATGTCTAAAAAGGTTGCCATTATTCAGTCGAACTACATTCCGTGGAAGGGGTATTTTGATATCATAAAAAAGGTAGATGCTTTTGTGTTGCTCGATGATGTGCAGTACACACGCAGGGATTGGCGAAACCGTAACCTTATTAAAAGCCCGCAAGGGTTGAAATGGCTTACGATACCGGTTGATGTAAAAGGCCAATTTGAAATAAAAATCAATGAGGTGATGGTAGCTGACGAGCAGTGGCCAAAAGACCATTGGAACAGAATTAAGCAAGCCTATTCAAAAGCCCCTTGCTTCAAAGAGTTTGGTCAATTGATCGAAGAAGCTTATTTACAGCTCCACGAAAAATCTTTGAGTAAAATTAATTATTTTTTTATAAAGTTGATTAATTCAATTTTAGAAATCGATACACCTGTTTTTTGGTCACATGACTTTGTGGTTTCTGATGAGAAATCAACGCGGCTTTTGGATATTTGCCAGCAGTTAAAGGCAGATTGTTATGTATCCGGCCCAGCGGCCAAAGACTATCTGAACGAAGAAATGTTTAAGGTGAAAGGTATTGAAGTAGAGTGGATGAGTTATAACGGATATCAACCTTATCGGCAACTACATGGCGAATTTGCTCACGGGGTGTCCGTTTTGGATTTGATTTTTAACGAGGGGAAGGATGCGAAGAAATATCTTCTTACTTTTAATTCGTAAAAGCAAAACCTAGGCATTTGAAGATTTCGATTGTTTCCACGCTCTACTATTCTCAAAACTACCTCGAAGAGTTTTGCAAGCGGTGTATTGACACGGCCCAAAAAATCACGTCTGATATTGAGCTCATATTGGTAAACGATGGATCGCCTGATCAATCACTGCGCAAAGCATTGGAATTACAACAAAATTATCCATTCATCACGCTTGTTGATTTGTCTCGCAATTTTGGTCATCACCGCGCTATTATGACGGGCTTGCAGCAAGCAACTGGCGACTATATTTTTTTAATTGATTGTGATTTGGAAGAAGATCCAGAATTATTGACTTCTTTTTATGAAAAAATTTCTTCCAACCCAACGGTTGATGTGGTGTATGGGCTCCAGACAAAACGCAAAGGAAATTTTTTTGAACGGTTCAGCGGATGGGCTTTTTATAAATTTTTATCCCTGCTCACGAGCATCGATTATCCAGCCGATACATTTACGGCTCGGTTGATGACCCATCGGTACGTGCAATCAGTACTTCGCTATCCCGAAAAGGAATTGGATATTTGGGGTGTGTTTGTGCTTACAGGATATAACCAAATAGGTGTTCCGGCTGTGAAGGGGTTTAAAGAAAAATCCACCTATTCACTTTATAAAAAAATTAGAATGGCCATTGAGATCATCACCAGTCTTAGCCATCGGCCATTGTATTTTACTTTTGTGCTGGGGGTGATCACTACGGTTGTATCGTTGGCGATTATCGTTTCATTGCTCTATCGGAAATGGATTAACAATATAGACGTAGAAGGTTGGGCCAGTATTTTGGCGAGTGTTTGGTTTTTGGGTGGATTGATTTTGTTGGTATTGGGTGTGATTGGCATTTACTTATCAAAGATATTTTTAGAGATTAAGAATCGACCGCTCACGATTGTAAAACAGGTTTTTAGAAAATGATTAACGCTTCCATTGAATCGTATTACCAAAACAATTTGTCTGCGCATGGTGCAGGCGCACAAGGAGTGGGTTGGAAAAATGAAGAAGCGCAACATGTGCGCTTCGAGCAACTGCTAAAGGTAATTTATTCAAAGAGACCTTTCACCATCAACGATATTGGTTGTGGTGTGGGTGATTTGTCTGCTTATATTTCAGCGAAGAAGATCGAATATCAATATGTAGGCTACGATGTATTGGATGAAATGGTTACCCAAGCCAAACTAAAATATCCTGAAAATGGCTCTAGAAGGTTTGAGCAAGTAAATGACTTAGCGCAAATGAAAGAAGCTGATTACTGTGTGGCCAGTGGGATTTTTAATTTGAAATTTGAAGTCTCTGAGGCGAGTTGGAAGGAGTACATCATCGAAACGATTCGTATTTTACATGGCAAGAGTAAATTAGGCTTTTCGTTTAATGCGTTGACTTCCTATTCGGATAAGGACTTTATGAAACCGGAACTGCATTATTCTAACCCAACTTGGCTATTTGACTATTGCAAAACCCACTTTGCTAAAAATGTGGCTTTACTCCACGATTACAGTCAATATGATTTCACTATTTTGGTGAAGAAAAACTTTTGATCATGGGCTATCTTTATGTAGCATTAACGGTATTGCTTTCTTCGTATGGTCAGCTTGTATTAAAATGGCGACTGAATCAATTGGGCGAAGTTCCACAGCCCTTAAAAGAGAAATTTCTGTTTTTGTTTTGGGCGATTTTCGATCCCTATATTTTCTCGGGTTTTGTGGCGGCATTTTTGGCAAGCCTGACGTGGATGGCAGCCCTCACCAAGTTTGACCTTTCTCAAGCCTATCCTTTTACCAGTATTTCGTTTATTTTGATTTTGCTACTCAGTTATTTTTTGTTGGGCGAACCCGTCACATTTTTTAAAGTTGCTGGTTGCTTACTCATTATGGCTGGATTGATTTTAATAACAAAAGGATGATTGGCTTTAACAAACCATATTTTTCCGGTAAGGAACTAGCGTATATTGAAGAAGCGATCAAGCAAGAAAAATTGTCAGGCAACGGAGTATTTACACAAAAGTGCCAAGAGTTTTTCGAGAGCAAGTATGGGTTTAAGAAAACATTATTGACACAATCGTGCACTGCTGCGCTGGAGATGGCTGCTCTATTGTTAGACATCCAAGCAGGCGATGAAGTAATTATTCCTTCCTACACATTTGTTTCTACGGCCAATGCGTTTGTATTGCGTGGTGCAAAAATCCTGTTTGCCGATTCCAACGCTTCAGAACCCAATATTTCAGTGGAATCCATCCGCCTACTCATTTCAAAAAGGACAAAAGCCATTGTGGTGGTCCATTATGCAGGTGTGGCATGCGCCATGGATGAGATCATGGAGTTGGCTCATCAGCATAACATTTTTGTGGTGGAAGATGCTGCACAAGCCATTGACTCCTACTACAAAGGAAAAGCGTTGGGCTCCATTGGGCACTTGGCGGCCTTTTCGTTTCACGAAACAAAAAACATTGTTTCAGGTGAGGGCGGCATGTTGGTGATCAATGATAACCGATTTGTAAAACGTTCAGAGATTATTTGGGAGAAGGGAACGAATCGTTCGGCTTTTTTTAGGGGCGAGGTTGATAAATATAATTGGGTTGACGTAGGGTCTTCCTTTTTACCTTCCGAAATAACCGCGGCTTACCTATGGGCACAATTAGAGCAATTGGATTTTATTCAACGAAAAAGAAAAGCACATTGGGAGTTTTATTTTAATCAGCTAAAGCCGCTTGCAATGGAGGGGAAAGTAGAGCTACCATTGATGCCAGCCTACGCCACCAACAATGGACATATTTTTTATTTGCTGGCTAAAAATCAACAACAACAACTCCGTTTGTTAAACCACCTAAAGCAGTCGGGGGTTCAAGCGATTTTTCATTATTTACCGTTGCATAAAAGCCCTTTTATGATGGGCCAGTCCGCTCCACCTTCGTTGCCACAAGCGGAGCGGTTTGCTGATACACTCATCCGGCTGCCTTTGTTTGTTGAGCTTACTCCAGAGCAACTGACACATATTGTCAATTCCATCAAATTATTCTACAGAGAAGGATAATAGGGTATTAATCCATCCATTAAAAAAATCTTCTTGCCGATTCAGCTATTTTTTTGGGTAGTTGACCAAATAATTTCTTATTTTTCAATCATCATTAACTATACATCGAATGAACAGAAAACTTAGAATGGGAATGGTAGGTGGGGGCAAAGACGCCTTCATAGGTTCCATACACCGACTGGCCGCCAACATGGACGGATTGATAGAAATAGTATCAGGTGCCTTGAGCATCAACCCCGAAGTTGCCAAAGAGAGTGGCAAAATGCTATTCTTAGCAGAAGATAGAACTTACTTGACGTATGAGGAAATGCTTGAAAAAGAAAGCAAGCTCCCTGCTGATAAGCGAATCGATTTCGTCACCATCGTGACGCCAAACTTTGCGCATTTTGCTCCCGCCATGCTGGCGTTGGAAAAAGGTTTTCACGTGGTGATTGAAAAGCCAATCACCTTTACATTGGATGAAGCCAAGCAATTAAAAAAGAAAGTGGATGAAACGGGTTTGGTACTGTGCCTAACACATACCTATTCGGGTTACCCCATGGTGCGGCAAGCTCGCTCGATGGTGAAAGAAGGAGTATTCGGGAAAATTAGAAAAGTAGTAGTCGAATATCCGCAAGGTTGGTTAAGTAAAATGAGTGAACGCGAAGGCAATGCACAAGCAGCTTGGCGCACCGACCCCAAGCGCTCTGGTAAAGCGGGCGCGATGGGCGACATCGGCACACATGCTGCCCACTTGGCAGAGTTTATTACTGGTTTAAAAATCACCCATCTGTGTGCCGATTTAAATATCATGGTTCCGGGTCGCGCGTTGGATGATGATGGAAATGTTCTTTTAAAATTTGATAACGGTGCAGCCGGTGTGTTGACGGCTACACAAATTGCAGCTGGCGAAGAGAATGCTTTGCGCATACGGGTGTATGGCGAACATGGCGGACTCGATTGGTCGCAGATGGAGCCGAACTCCCTTACCCTAAAATGGCTCGATAAACCAATGCAAATTTTAAGGGCTGGCACGAATGGATTTTTAGGCAGTGAGGCAATTTTTAATTTGCGCACTCCGGCTGGTCATCCCGAAGGCTACTTAGAAGCATTTGCAAACCTATACCGAAATTTTGCACTCACCGTTTCAGCAAAAATAGATGGCAAGCCAGTTCCGAAAGAAGTGAATTTCCCTACAGTTGATGAAGGCATACGCGGTATGGCCTTTATCGATAACGTGGTGAAGAGCGGGCAAAGCAAAGAGAAATGGACGGCTTTTGAAATCTAAACAATTTGAAAATTGTTCAATTTGAAAATTTGAAAATGATACTTAACCTGATGTCAGCCTTAAGTGGTATATCTAAAGTCTAACATCTCAAATCTCAAATCTTACATCTCACATCTCACATCTCACATCTTAAATCTAATATCACCTTAATGACAACTATAAAAGGCCCCGCGATTTTTTTAGCACAGTTCATGGGCGATGAACCTCCATTCGATAATTTGAAATCCATTTGCAAATGGGCGGAATCGCTTGGCTATGTGGGCGTGCAAATTCCCAGTTGGGATGCGCGGTGCATCGATTTGCGTAAAGTTGGAGAGAGCAAAGACTATGCAGACGAAGTTCGTGATACCGTTGAAAGTTGTGGGCTAAAAATCACCGAGTTATCCACGCATTTGCAAGGTCAGTTGGTAGCTGTTCATCCTGCCTACGATGCCATGTTTGATGGCTTCGCGCCAAAATCAGTGAGGGGCAAACCAAAAGAAAGAACCAAGTGGGCCATCGAGCAATTGAAGTTAGCCGCAAAGGCCAGTAAAAATTTGGGATTGCATGCGCACGCCACTTTTTCAGGTGCGTTGATGTGGCACACCGTTTACCCATGGCCGCAAAGGCCAGCAGGATTAGTGGAAGACGGATTTAAAGAATTGGCCAAGCGTTGGTTGCCAATCTTAAATGCGTTTGATAAAGTAGGGGTGGATGTGTGTTACGAAATCCACCCGGGTGAAGATTTGCACGATGGCATTACCTTCGAGCGATTTTGGGAAGCCACCGATAAACACAACCGTTGCAATATATTGTACGACCCCAGCCATTTTGTATTGCAGCAATTGGATTACAAGCAGTATATCGATTTTTATTACTCGTTTATCAAAATGTTTCATGTAAAGGATGCTGAGTTTAACCCAACAGGCAAGAGTGGAGTTTATGGAGGCTTTCAAAATTGGGTAGATCGACCGGGCCGTTTCCGTTCGTTAGGCGATGGTCAAGTAGACTTTAAAACAATATTTAGTAAATTGGCTCAATATGGCTATGATGGTTGGGCAGTGTTGGAGTGGGAGTGCTGCATCAAACATCCCGAACAAGGTGCGAAAGAAGGCGCTCCGTTTATCAAAAGGCATATCATACGCGTAACAGAAAAAGCATTCGATGATTTTGCTTCAACAGGAAAAAATCCAACACTGAACAAATCAATTTTAGGTATCTAACAGACAAAATTTAACTTTAGACTTTAAACAACTTATAACATGAACCGAAAAATCTCAACAATTGCAATACTGATTTTTTCTTGCACGATGGTATTTTACTCGTGTGGAAGCAAAGAGAAAAAAGTAGTGACCGAAGACTATGGTACACCACAAGAGACGATTGATGCACCCGATGTGGCAGCCGATGCCATCACACAGGGCGAATCGCTCGTAAAAGCAAGCGACTGCAAAACCTGTCACCATACCGTGAATAAAATCATTGGGCCATCACATACCGATGTTGCTAAGAAGTATGAATTTACGAAGGCCAATGTTGAATTATTGGCTGGTAAAATTATTAAAGGAGGTTCAGGTGTTTGGGGAGAAATACCAATGGCAGCTCATGCGGATATTACCCAAGCTGATGCTGAAAAGATGGCAAGGTACGTGCTATCATTGGATGGGGAAACGGAACATTAATACTTGTGATTTACGATGTGCGATTTTTGATTTTAATAACAATAAACTACCTCTGACAATGAACTCCCGACCAACGATCACCACGAAGTTATTAGCGATTGTTTTCTGTTGCTTTTTAATTGGAATTTGCAACGCTCAGAATACGCTTACCAAACAAGAAGAAAAAGAGGGATGGAAATTGTTGTTTAATGGAAAGACGCTAAATGGTTGGAGAAACTTTAAAAGTAAAACCATTGGCGAGGCGTGGTCGGTAACAGATGGGGCTATTCATTTGAATAAAACACAAAAAGAAGGTTTTCAAATAAAAGGAGGTGGCGATATTGTTACTGAAAACGAATTCGAAAATTTCGAATTAAGCATTGAATGGAAGATTGCTCCGTGTGGAAACAGTGGAATCATCTTCAATGTGGTTGAAGCCCCCGAGTATCAATATGTTTGGCAAACAGGCCCAGAAATGCAAGTGTTGGACAATGCTTGCCATCCAGATGCAAAAATAGAAAAACATAGAGCCGGAAATTTATATGATTTGATTGCCAGCCCAACTGAATCAGTAAAGTCGGCTAATGAATGGAATGTGGCAAAAATTGTTTCCAACAAGGGACATTTGGAATTATGGCTAAATGGCGTGAAGCAAGTGGAGACAACGATGTTCACCCCCGAGTGGGAAGCCATGATTAAAGGAAGTAAGTTCAAAGACATGCCCGGTTTTGGAAAATCCAAGAAGGGTAGAATTTCATTGCAAGACCATGGCGATTTAGTGTGGTTTCGAAACATCAAAATCAAAGAGTTAAAATAGAAGGGTACAAAGGTTGTAAGTGTCTTTAACCACAAAACAGTTATTTTATGAACCGCAGAGAATTTATTCAAACCACTTCATTCGCAGCATTAGGAGCATCCCTTACTTCATTTGCTTTCATAGACAAAAAGAAAATTGGCTTGCAGCTATACTCGTTGCGAGACATGATTCCTCAGGACCCAAAAGGAGTGTTGAAGAAAGTGGCTGACTTTGGGTACAAAGAATTGGAGGCATATAGTTACAGCGATGGAAAAATATTTGGAATGAAGTACAAGGAGTTTTCTGATTATGTGAAAGGCCTTGGTATGAAAGTGACCAGTGGCCATCATTTGCTCGGTAAATCTGAGAACACCAGAATGATGAAAGGTACTGTAATGAACGAATGGGAACGGGCCGTGAACGATGCCAAAGAATCAGGACAGGATTTTATGGTAGTAGCTTTTTTGATGCCAGATGAGCGCAAAGACTACAAGGGCGTTTGCGAAGCGTTGAACAAAGCAGGAGAGCTGTGCAAGAAATATGGGGTGCGCCTAAATTACCACAATCACGAATTTGAGTTTGAACAATTTGAAGGCCAAGTGGCTTACCACGTGATGCTAAAAGAACTTGACCCCAAATTGGTAGGAATGGAAATGGATTTGTACTGGATGCACGTGGCCAACCAAAGCCCGGCAGAATATTTTGAAAAGTATCCTGGTCGCTTTGAGCAATGGCATGTGAAAGACATGGACAAGACCAACCCTAAACAACAAGTAGACGTAGGCACCGGTCGCATCGATTTCAAATCTATTTTTGCGAAAGCAAAACAGTCTGGATTGAAACATTTTTACATTGAGCAAGAAGCTTATCCTGTTAGTTCCATTGATAGCGTGGAGAAGTGCATTGGGAATTTGAGGAGGATGATTTGATTGAATTTAATTTGAAAGGATTATGAATGAGATTACGATTGATAAAAAAAAATATGTTGTTCTTTCCTGCAAGGATTACGAGGCTTTGCAAAAGAAAGCAGCTTTGAAGACGAAGCCTGAGAAAACGCTTACTTTGTCAGAATCTAGAGCTTATGCCAAGCAATTAATTCGCAAATGGGCAAAAGAAAAATTGTCATAGGAGTATCGGCCTCTAGAAGCATTGCTGAAATTTCTTTTTTTATCGAATCAAAAGGAATGCTCGCAACAGCTGAAAAATTCTCAGATGACGTTCATAATTTTTTTGAAAGCTTAGCGGATGATAGAAAATCATATGGCTTTTGCCGAGACAAAAAAACAATTGAGCTTGGATTAAAGTGCGTAAACTACTTGAAAAAGTACACTATTGTATTTATCGAAAACAAAGACCTTTTGCACATCCGAGAATTTATTCCTTCAAAATTGATTTGGTGGTAAACCTGACAACAATCATCATTTCAATCGTTTGAAACATTTTATTTTAACATTTTCTATAACTATTTTGCATCATCTAAATGATACCCGCTATGGATGCCAAAAGTCCCAAGTCAACTTATAAGATCAACCACACTGAAATGATCAACTGGGTTCAGCAAATCGCTGACCTTTGCCAGCCCGATGCCATACGCTGGTGTGATGGCTCAAAACAAGAATACGATGATCTTTGTGAGCTTCTGGTTTCGAAAGGCACTTTTATAAAGCTCAATCCTGCAAAAAGACCAAATAGTTTTGCCTGCTTTTCAGACCCAAGTGATGTTGCGCGTGTGGAAGACAGAACCTACATCTGCTCTCGTGCCAAAGAAGATGCTGGCCCAACTAATAACTGGGTCGATCCGCGCGAGATGAAGCCTCGCCTCAAAAAGTTATTTGAAGGGTGCATGAAAGGGCGAACGCTTTATGTGATTCCCTTTAGCATGGGGCCAGTAGGATCTGATCTTTCGCACATTGGTGTGGAGATCACCGATTCTGAATATGTGGTGGTGAACATGCACTTGATGACGCGCGTAGGCGTGAACGTAATGAATGTGCTCGGTAGCGATGGTGAGTATGTGAAATGTTTGCACTCCGTGGGTGCTCCGTTGGCACCCGGGCAAACAGATGTAAAGTGGCCTACCAACCCAACCGTTAAATACATTGTACATTATCCTGAAGACAGAGCCATTGTTTCGTACGGTTCTGGTTATGGTGGCAATGCTTTGCTTGGAAAAAAATGTTTCGCGCTTCGGATTGCTTCTACCATGGCCCGCGAAGAAGGATGGCTGGCCGAACACATGCTCATCATGGGTGTTCAAAATCCAGATGGCGAGAAAACTTATTTAGCGGCTGCATTCCCCAGTGCGTGTGGCAAAACAAATTTTGCGATGCTCATTCCACCTAAGGAATTTGAGGGATGGAAAATTACGACCGTGGGCGATGACATTGCTTGGATCAAACCCGGCAAAGATGGAAAGTTATATGCCATCAACCCGGAGGCGGGATATTTTGGTGTGGCGCCTGGCACCAATGCAAAAACCAATCCTATGGCAATGGAGTCAATTTCTAAAAACACCATCTTCACCAATGTTGGCGTTACCGATGATGGCGATGTGTGGTGGGAAGGATTGACCAAAGAAGCGCCTAAAAATTTGACCGATTGGCGAGGACAAAAATGGGATCCTTCGGCAGGTAAACCTTGCGCTCATCCCAATGCGCGCTTTACTGCACCCGCAACACAAAATCCTTGCTTAGATGAAGATTGGGAAAACCCGAATGGTGTTCCGATAGGTGCGTTGATTTTTGGTGGAAGAAGAAGCACCACGATCCCGTTGATTTATCAAGCGCACAATTGGAATTCAGGTGTGTACTTGGCAGCAACCATGGGTTCTGAAATGACGGCTGCTGCATTTGGTGAAGTAGGTAAAGTGCGCAGAGATCCATTTGCCATGTTGCCTTTTTGTGGCTACCACATGGGCGATTACTTTAATCATTGGTTGCAATTCGGAAGGAATATACCCAACCCGCCACGTATTTTTGGTGTAAATTGGTTTCGTAAAGATGAGCAGGGCAATTTTATCTGGCCTGGTTTTGGCGAAAATACACGCGTGCTGAAATGGATCGTTCAAAAAATTCAAGGCAAGACAAATGCTGTTGAAAGCCCTATTGGTTGGATGCCTCATTACGATGATATCGATTGGACCGGCTGTGATTTTTCGCGCCAAGATTTTGAATCAATTATGACCATTGACCGCGAAGCGTGGAAAAAAGAGTTGCTCGATCATGCTGAATTGTTCGAGCGTATGTATGACCGTTTACCGAAGGAATTTATTTTCTTAAGAGAATTGCTACTGTCTAGTTTGTGGCGTTCACCAGAGAAATGGAGTTTGGAGGCAGGGGAGTAATGCCTTATAAAAGTTGAAAAAAGTTCCTGACGAAAGCCCCACATGAAGGGTAGTGGTCTGCGCCCTTGATGGTGGTTGATTACTTTTCCGAAATCAGAATGCCGGCTTGGAATTTCAATGTTTTAATAAGTTTGCCAGTCTCATCAAACTCTTTCCATTCTTTGTGTTTTTTGTTGGCTACGTATTCGCCTTGCTCCTTTATTTTACCATTAGGAAAGTAGCTGATGTACAACCCATGTTGACGGCTGCCTCGATACATACATTCCGAAGTTAGTTTACCATCGGTTGAGTAGTTTTTCACGGGTCCTGTAATCAAATTGAACTTCCAGGTTTCTTCCACCGATTTTTCGCCACTGTCGTGGTAGAGGGTGCGCAGGCCGTGCAGCATGTTGTTCTCATAGTTTTCTTTCAAAGTCAATGTCTTACCATCTTTTTGATAGAAATTCCAAGTGCCGTTGGATTTACCAGCACGAAAGTTTTTCTCTGCGGTGAGTTTTCCTTCTTCGTTGTACAACTCCAATTTGCTGTCCTTGCCATTAAAGGCGAATTGTTCTTTGGCTTTGATTTTTCCGCTCTCATAATAATCCGTATTGGTTCCATATTTGCCGCCATCCTTAAATTGATACTCGTGCCGTTTGACTCCATTGGCATAATAACCTTTGTTTTCACCATGAAGTTTGGCATTCATGAAATGGCCTTCTAAAAGTAGATGCCCGTCCTTATCGTAGTTTTTAAAATCGCCTACCTTTTTACCCTCTTTTATTTCATAGATAATTTCCAGTTGAGCGTTGGTATAAAACGATTTCCAATAGCCACTGATGAAGCCATCTTTGTAGTTGGCTTCTGTTTCGAGTACACCATTTTCATAATACAATTTGGTAACGCCATTTGGCTTTTGGTTTTTATAGGAAATTTCTTTTCGGATTTTTCCAGATGGATAATATTCTTTTAAAATTCCATCTGGCTTACCTTTTTCAAAAGCACTCTCCATTTTCACCAAGCCACTGGGGTAGTAAGTGGTGGCACTATCTTCCAGTTTATTGTTTTGATAAAACGCTTTTTGAAGTGGTTTTCCTTTTTCTGTAAAAATTTCTACAGGGCCGTGACGCAAGCCATCTAAGTAATTGATTTTGCGGATGAGTGTTCCGTTCTCGTGATACTCATAAAAAGTGCCAGAGCGAACGCCATTAACGAAAGTACCTTCAAGTGCGAGTTTGCCGTTAGGAAAGTAGCGTTTGTACTTTCCTTCCATCGCTTGGTTTTCGTTCGATACAAAGTAGTGTTCCTCAACTCTCTTTTCCGATTTGTCGAAATAGGTTTTTATTTCTTTTTGGGCAAAACCCAGTTGAGAAACGAGGATAAATGCAAAAGTGGCAAGCAAAAACGTTAAAGTCCTTAAATTCTTGAGTGGATTTCTTCGCGCTCTTCGCGTCTTTGCGTGGATATTGCTCTTCATATCTGACAAACGACCTTGGATGTTAAAAAGTATCTATATTGCTTCGATTACAATAGCCGAAGCACCGCCACCCCCATTGCAAATGCCGGCTACACCAATGCTCGCATTGTTTTGCTTTAAAATATTGGCCAAGCTAAGGGTAATGCGCGCTCCCGATGCACCGAGCGGGTGACCAAGTGACACGGCTCCGCCATTGACGTTTACTTTTTCGGGATCGAGGCCCAACTTGATGTTGTTGGCAATCGCCACAGCAGAAAAGGCTTCATTGATTTCGTAGAATCCAACATCTTTTTTATCGACTCCGGCCATCTTCATGGCTTTGGGAATGGCGATACTCGGAGTGGTAGTAAACCACATGGGGTCTTGCGCAGCATCGGCAAAGCCTACTATTTTGGCGATAGGACTGAGGCCGAGTTCTTTTGCTTTTTCTTTGCTAATGAGAATAACAGCTGCTGCACCATCGTTGATGGTAGAAGCATTGGCCGCGGTGACGGTACCGTCCTTGGTGAACACGGGTTTCAAGCCGGGTATCTTGTCGAAGTTGACTGCTTTGTATTCTTCGTCTTCGGAAAATAGTGTTTTGTTTCCTTTTTTGTCTACGAGTTCAACGCCTACAATTTCATCTTTGAATTTGCCGGCAGCCCATGCAGCCGCGGAACGTTTGTAAGAGTTAATCGCATAAGCATCTTGGTCCGCACGACTGATGTTCATTTCTTTGGCGGTGTTATCGGCACACACGCCCATGGCGCAGTGGTTGTACACATCGGTGAGGCCATCGTAGGTGAGGCCATCAAGCAATTCGCCATTTCCATATTTGAATCCATAGCGAGCCTTTAATAAATAGTACGGGATGTTGCTCATGCTCTCGGTGCCGCCTGCTACTACTACCTCATTTTGACCAAGCATGATGGACTGCGCGCCCAACATAATCGCCTTCATGCCCGAAGCGCATACTTTGTTTACAAGCGTACACGGGATTTCGTAACCCAGGCCTGCCGCCACGGCCACTTGTGTAGCGGGTGCTTGTTGCAAGCCGGCAGAAATCACATTGCCAATAAACACTTCTTGCACCTGCTTGGGGTCGAGGCCAATTTTTTGCAGTGCACCTTTTACGGCCACGGCACCGAGTTGCACGGCCGTTTGAGCGGCAAGGCTTCCGCCAAAGCTACCAATGGGTGTGCGCACTGCAGAGACGATATAGACTTCTTTCATAGAAAAGAATTTAGGATAGTGGGGTTAGTAATTGGTTTAATTAGTCGTAAATATTTTTTCTATCACCTAAATCAATCACTTCTACTAGTAGAATGTTATCAAAGATTTCGTAGATGATTCGATAATTGCCCACTCTGATTCTAAAACCGTTTCGCCCTTTAAGTTTTATGTAGCCATTTGGTCGCGGATTGAAGGCCAAATTAGAGATTGCTACTTTAACATTTGAATAGTAAGGCTCGTTAATTTGTTCAAGAGCCTTTATCGCTCTCTTTTGTACCTTTACTTGATAGGGCATTATTTTTTCTTTTTTCTTTTTGCCTCCACCATTTTGAAAGCTACGTCAATAGGGTAGCTCGGATCATTGGAGGCTTTAGCCTCATCGTAAAGTTTAATATCTTCCAACTCTTCTAGCTCTTCGATGATAGATTTATACTCTTTAATGGGAAGCACCACAGAAATTTTCTTTCCTTTCTTGTCTGTAATATATTGAGGATTCAGTGTAGACATATCATCATTTTTAGTCAGGCAAAGATAAGTAAATTGTATTGGTTTTATTGATTTTTACGACTTAAGTATCAAACCTCCCGCATCTCCCTCATCCTCTTAAAATACGATTTCGCCTCTGTCATTACTTTTGGTGCAAGTGCAAATCCTGAAAGCATGGTGGGGATGGCCATCAAGGCGTAGGCAATGTCGATTACGTTCATTACATCCGTCAGTGAAGCAACGGCACCGACCACAATCGTAATCAAATAAAAATAATCGTAGTACTTGCTGGCCTTTACGCCTACTAAAAAGGCAAGGGCTTTGCTTCCGTAGTACGAGTAAGAGAACAGTGAAGTAATCGCAAAGAAGAATGCACAAAGCAACAACAAATATTTACCAACTCCTGGCAGCGCCATTTGAAATGCGTTGGCTGTCAACGTTACACCACTCACGCCTTTTGTTTCCCAAACACCTGTCACCAAAATAGCCAAAGCTGTCAAAGTGCAAACCAGCAATGTGTCGATCGCGGGGCTAATCATCGAGACCAACCCTTCACGAATAGGCTCGGTACTTTGCGATGCGCCCAGGGCCATCGGTGCCGTGCCGATGCCAGCTTCATTTGAGAAACTTGCTCTGCGCACACCCGCCACAATCAATCCACCCAGCATGCCACCCAACGCAGGATTGCCGTGGTAGTGATTGGCGGTAAACGCTTCGGTGATAATCATCCATAAGTAATGGGGCACCACGCCAATATTTACAATCAATATCGCGAAGACGCAGAAAAAATAAATCACAATCATCAGTGGCACCATTTTTCCTGCCCAACTGCCAATACGCTGAATGCCGCCCAAGATCACAATCCCTGAAATAACCATCAACGTAGTGCCGATGAGGAACTTCATGGTGCTGATTTCAAATCCCAAAAAAGGGAAAGTTGAATTTTTGAATTCAGTTTCCGAAAAACCAATATCGATAATCGCTTGCGTGAGTTGGTTCGCCTGAAAAATCCCCAAACACCCAATCATCGCGCAAAGGCAAAACAAAACGGACAGTGGTTTCCACGCAGGGCCCAGTGCTTCGCGAATCACATACATCGGCCCTCCTTGTATCACACCATCTGAATCTTTTCCTCGGTACATCACCGATAACGTGCTGGTAAAGAAGTTAGTAGACATCCCTACAAAAGCGGTGACCCACATCCAAAACAAGGCACCTGGTCCGCCAATGCTGATGGCCGCGGCCACACCTGCAATGTTGCCCATACCCACGGTAGAGGCCATGGCCGTTGACAAGGCTTCGTAAGGACTAATTTGACCGGGGTCGTTGGGGTTGTGATACTTACCACGTAAAATGGCGATCGTATGCGTGAAGTAGCGATAATGGATCAGGCGCGAATAGAAAAAGAAAAACAATCCGCCCAGTATCAACAAAAACAAAATGGGCGTCCAAACTCCGGTGGCAAGGTCTGCAATAAATTCACTCACGAAAAAGGGGTTTAAAATATTAGAGCTAAAAGTAGGTAAAATACTGGATACTCGATACTGGATGCTTGGTGCTGGATTCTAGATACTAGGTACAGGATTCTTGGGGGCATCCCGTTTGAGGCGGGACCGGGCTTTTCGTTGCAAGTCCTCGTGGCACGAGACGCGCCACTGTGGGCTTTCCACTTCAATCCCTTGCCCGCTTGTGCATGATTACAAAAGTGTGATATACACATGGTTGCTTACAATTGGTTGCACAGTTCCTAGAATCCAGTATCAAGTATCTAGCAGCTAGCATCTATTTATTAACAAATCCACATCATATATTGTAGATAAGTTGTTGAGGGTAGTTTTATTTCAAGGTGTACGTTTGTCGTCCTTTAAAAAAGCAACTCATACCAGCAACCACAAAGTATGGAGCAACGGTCAACGCCAGTGAGGTTAAGTTCTGTGATGAGCGGAGCCGGAAGTAGGTCTAAAGTTTTGGTGCGCGATATCACCGAGAGTTTAGGCAAACTTCCGCCTCAGGCGATTGACTTAGAAGAAGCCATTTTGGGAGCGCTCATGCTCGAGAAGAATGCGCTGACGGCCGTAGTAGAATTTTTGCGTGCCGACCATTTCTACAAAGAGCAAAACAAAACCGTTTACGAGGCCATCATCGATTTGTTCAAAGCAACCGAGCCGGTGGACATGCGCACGGTGGTGGCGCAACTTCGTAAAAATGGAAAGTTAGAGTTGGCCGGTGGCGCGTACTACATCGCTGAACTGACATCAAAAGTAAGTTCGGCTGCCAACATTGAGTACCACTCTCGTATCATTATTGAAATGGCGATTAAGCGCGACTTGATTTCCATTGCCTCTCAAATTCACCACGATGCATTTGAAGATACGACTGATGTTTTTGAGTTATTGGATAAAACCGAGCAGTCGATTTTTCAGATCTCTGATTCCAACCTTCGGAAGAACTACGACAACATGAAAACGTTGATGTTCCAAGCGATTCAGGAATTGCAAGAAAAGAAAAACCACAAAGATGGGTTGACCGGTGTGCCCAGCGGTTTCTCGCGGTTAGACAGAGTTACTTCAGGTTGGCAAAAATCTGATTTGGTGATCATTGCAGCCAGGCCGGGTATGGGTAAGTGCTTGGGCAAAGGCACGAAGGTTTTGATGTTTGATGGTTCGCTCAAAAATGTGCAAGATGTGCAAGCAGGCGAACTTTTGATGGGCGATGACTCCACACCAAGAAAAGTTTTGTCGATAGCTAGAGGTAGAGAGAATATGTACTGGGTACACCAAAATCATGGCATCTCGTATCGAGTGAATGAATCGCACATCCTGTCATTGAAAAGAAGTAGGAGAGAAGGCAACCATGAGCATGGTGAGATATTAAACATTGAAGTAAAAGATTACCTAACTAAGTCCGACAAGTTTAAGTCGAATTACAAAGGCTATAAAGTTGCGGTTGAGTTTGACGAAAAGCCGTTGCCATTAAACCCTTACTTTTTAGGACTTTGGCTGGGAGATGGCCATTCGTACAGCTCTCGCATTACCAATCAAGACCAAGAGATTATTGACTTTATGGGCCAGTATGCCAATGAGCTTGAATTAGAATTGGTAGGGTATGCTCAAGAAGGAAAAACGAAGAATTACGCCATCACCAAAGGCCATCGAGGAAAAAATGATTTTTCGGTTCAGGCCATTTTGAACGAATTGAATTTGCTGGAGAACAAACACATACCCAATCAATTCTTAGTCAACACCAAAGAAAATAGATTGGCATTGTTGGCAGGACTGATTGATTCGGATGGGCATTACAATGATGAGTTTCATGTGTACGAAATCACCCAAAAGAATAAAGCACTGGCCAAGCAAATTAAATTTTTGTGCGATTCGCTTGGTTTTAAAACATCGTTTGTTTCCAAGACGTCATCCATCAAAGAAATTGGTTTTGAGAGCGAAGTCTATCGTGTGCGCCTGAGTGGCGATTTAGATTCAATACCAGCACGCGTAGAAAGAAAGAAGGCGCGGAAAAGAGAATCCATTATTGACTGGCGTCATACAGGTATAAAAGTAGAATTTGATAAAGTTGATGATTACTACGGATTTGAAATCGATGGGAATAGATTATTCCTTCTCGAAGACATGACCGTAACGCACAACACAGCATTTATTGTCTCCGCCCTGCGCAACGCAGCCGTTGATTTCAATTTTCCAGTGGCTATTTTTTCGTTGGAGATGGCTTCTTTGCAATTGGTGAATCGTTTGATTTCTGCGGAAGCGGAACTCGAATCAGAAAAAATCAAGAAGGGAAACCTGGCCGAGTTTGAATGGCAGCAATTGGTGCATAAAACCAACCGACTTTCTACCGCACCTATTTTTATTGACGATACCCCTGCGCTTTCCATTTTAGAACTTCGTGCCAAGTGCCGCAGGCTAAAAGCCGAGCACGGTATTCAAATGATAGTGATTGACTACTTGCAGTTGATGAAAGGCGAAATGGGCGGAAACCGTGAACAAGAAATCGCATCCATTTCACGTGCGCTCAAAGGCATTGCTAAAGAACTTTCCGTTCCCGTGATTGCATTGTCGCAATTAAGTCGTGGTGTGGAGACACGCGGTGGCGACAAGCGTCCGCAGCTTTCAGACTTGCGCGAATCGGGTTCTATCGAACAAGATGCTGATATCGTGATGTTTTTGTATCGACCTGAGTATTATAAAATCACCGTTGACGAAGAGGGAATGCCCACTCAAGGTATGGCCGAAGTAATCATTGCCAAACATAGAAACGGTTCGCTCGAAAACGTGAAACTGAAATTTATTGGCAAGTACACCAAGTTTGCCGACTACGATTCGCCCGAAGGCCTAATGCCCATGAGCAGCATCACCCGCGAAAGCAGACTCAATACTTTCCGCGATGAACCGCCCGCTCCACGCGGTGGAGATGATGAAACACCGTTCTAAATTTTAGAATTTCGATTTTTGATTTTAGATTTGAACTGGATGCTGGTTTCTGGTTACAAGTTTCTGGTTATGAACTTTTGCGTTCATGTTACTGGTAGCCAATACGCGGTATCTACCACCAGCAACTAACAACCAGTAACCAGCAACTTCTATGAGAGCCCTTGTCCTGACCGAACCTGGAAAGATTGAAATCAAAGAGATGCCCAAGCCTTTGCTTAGCACAGGTAAGGCATTGGTTAAAATCAAAGCAGCAGCGCTCAACCGAAGAGATGATTGGATTCGCGAGGGAAAATACCCCAACATTCGCTATGGCGGAATTTTAGGTTCAGATGGGGCCGGTGTGGTGGAAGAAGTTTTTGATGACGTGCACAAAGAGTGGGTTGGCAGAGAAGTGGTTATCAATCCCAACATCGATTGGGGCGCTGATTTAGATACACAATCAACCAAGTACACCATTTTGGGAATGCCCGTGAGCGGCACGTTTGCCGAATATGTGACCGTTGGAGTTGACCGACTTCATCACAAACCTTTTCACTTAGATTTTTTGCAGGCCGCAGCTTTGCCGTTGGGCGGGCTCACTGCTTTTCGGGCGTTGTTTCGTAAAGGTGGCTTGAGAGCGGGGCAAAATGTTTTGATTTCGGGCTTTGGTGGTGGCGTGGCGCAATTTGCGTTTTTGTTTGCCAAAGCTGCGGGCGCGAATGTATATATCTCTTCGGGTAGCGATGAGAAAATAGAAAAAGCTATCAAGCTAGGCGCGAAGGGCGCATATAACTACAAAAAATCAAACTTCGATGACTTGTGGAAAACGAAAGGCGGTTTTGATTTGGTGATTGACAGCGCGGGTGGCGACCAGCTCAATAATTTTATCAAGATGTTGCGGCCACAAGGCAAAATTGTTTTCTACGGAGCTACCAATGGATTGCCTAGTAAAATTGACTTGTATAGAATGTTTTGGAACCAGCTTTCGCTGATAGGCACCACCATGGGCAACGATAATGAGTTTAGCGAAATGTTAGCATTTGTTAGTCAGCACCAAATCCGCCCGATAGTAGATTCCATCCGGCCCTTCGCAAAAATTGCAGAGTCTTTTCCTGATATCACCAAAGCGAATAAGGTGGGGAAAATTGTATTTCAGGTTTAATTGCTCGTCATTGGTCAATAGTCATTAGCAAATCGCATCAATCGACCCTTGACTATTGACAACAGACTATTTTCCAAACACCCAACTCAAAAAATCAGGCTCTGCAAAAGCATTGTCCCAACTATTGTGATTCACGTTGGGATATTCTTTGTAAACTACCTTGCCACCCTGTTGTTTTATTTTCTCTACCATCTCCCGCGACTGATTGACATTCACCACTGCATCTTGTTCACCATGAAAAACGCGGAAGGAGGTTTTCTTTATTCGCTTGTCATAATGCTTCACATCGCCACCGCCACAAATGGGCACGGCAGCAGCAAATAATTTTGGCTCTCGGAACACGATTTCAAACGTACCCATCCCACCCATGGAAAGCCCCATCACATACACCCGCTTTTTATCAATCAATTTCTTTTTTAAAAGACTTTTTACAAGAGCAATGGTTAAACTCAAATCGGAGGAGGCAGGTCGTGAATAATCAAAGTCAAAGTGTATGGGTGTCTTGGTTCTATCGATTTTTACTGTGCTCCAATAACTTTCTTCCGCGCACTGGGGAAAAATAACAATGGCCGGAAATTTCTTTCGGTTCTCATCGGTTACAAAAAGCTTTGCACCGTGGATAAGTTGTTTTTCATTGTCGTTGCCCCGTTCGCCTGCCCCATGCAAAAAAAGTACGAGTGGATATTTTTTGGTGGAGTCGTAGTTTTCAGGATAAAGTATTCGATACAAAAGTTTCTTGCCATCCGTGCTTACAAACGTTTTTCGTTGGAATAATTCCAGATCTTGCGCGAGCCCTGATAAGCAAACCACCATCATAGCTAAGCTGAATAGATATTTCATAGGGTTGGTATTAATCATCTAAGTTATTCAATTGCATTTGCAATTCATTTTTGGTCTTTAGTTCGCGAGCCTTTTCAGCGAGTTTTACTCCATTTTCTAATACGATTTTCGCTTTCTCGGTATGGCCGATTTCCAAGAGTATCAACGCGGCTTGGTAGTAAGTTGGCAAATAATCAGGGAAATTGTTCAATAATCGTTCAAATGTTGGGATTGCCCTTTCAGGAGATTCCTTGACAAGCTCCATTGCCAGTCCATAAAGAGGAAACGGGTCGGAAGGGTCATCTTCA
This sequence comes from Chryseotalea sp. WA131a, assembly GCA_025370075.1. NCBI lineage: Bacteria > Pseudomonadati > Bacteroidota > Cytophagia > Cytophagales > Chryseotaleaceae > Chryseotalea > Chryseotalea sp. WA131a. The sequence continues at coordinate 829,817 of CP073016.1, forward strand.
ATTAATTCTTTTAACTTTTTAATCCGTTCGTTGTTCATTCCTTCTGTATGATATAACTTGAGCCAAATTTAAACTATGTTACCGTATTTGATAAAGGTAGAATACGGATTGTACTTTTTTTATTCGTTTTGTAAATGATTCATTTGATTCCGATGATTTTATTAACTTTTCGCAAAATCTTACTCACAAAAATCAAGTAAATCATCTATATAGAATGTCAACAGAATTGATTTGATTAGTAATAATTTTTTAAATGTATAATCAAGGTTAAGACAATATGAAAATTCTAGTTTGCGTATCACACGTACCCGACACCACCTCTAAAATCAATTTTATCGATAACGGCACCAAGTTCGATACCAACGGGGTTCAATTCATAATAGGCCCTTACGATGATTATGCCTTGGCTCGAGCGATTGAAATAAAAGAAGCAAATGCGGGAACAACAGTAACCGTGTTAAACGTTGGCTTGGCCGATACAGAGCCTACCATTCGCAAAGCGCTGGCGATTGGAGCAGACGATGCACTTCGTGTAAATGCAGAACCGACTGATTCGTTTTTTGTAGCCAATCAGATTGCTGAACATGCAAAGGGCTATGACTTGGTTTTGATGGGCCGCGAGTCGATTGACTACAACGGGGGTGTGGTTCATGCCATGGTGGGTGAGCTATTGGGAATACCTTCAATTTCACCCGTGATGAAGTTAGACTTAGATGGAACAACGGCAAAAATGTCGCGCGAGATAGAAGGCGGTAAAGAATCCGTAGAGGCAAGTTTGCCCTTGGTGGCAGGTTGCCAAGAGCCCATTGCGGAATGGAAAATTCCGAATATGCGTGGCATTATGTCGGCCCGTACCAAACCTTTGAAAGTTGTTGAACCAAAAGCAACAGATGTAAGCGTTAATGTTCAAAAGTTTGAACTGCCCGCACCCAAAGGCGCAGTGAAAATGATTAGTGCCGATAATGTGGCCGAGTTGGTAACGAGACTGAAAACCGAGGCGAAAGTTTTGTAATTGGGACTAGGGTGTTAGTACTTAGGCATCCTAACTCCTGACTTCGATATTCTTTTAAATTTAAATCATAAATCAAAAATCGTAAATCGAAAATAATAAAATGGCAACTTTAGTTTTTGTAGAGACCTCAGAAGGAAAAGTAAGAAAGACCTCGCTTGAGGCAGTGGCCTATGCCCATCAAATGGGTGCTGGCGTTACAGCGATTGTGTTGGGAACGGCTAGTTCTAGTGAATTGGAGTCACTCGGAAAATATGGCGCGCAGAAAGTTTTGCATGCAGCTGATTCAAAATTAGACCACCCTGTTATTCAAGTTTTTGCCTCCGTGATTACCAAGGCCATGCAAGATGAAAACGCAGATGTATTGGTTTTGGCCAATTCATCGCTGGCAACTCCGGTAGGTGCAAAAGTAGCGGTGAAAATCAACGCAAGTTTTGCTTCCAATGTGGTGGAGCTTCCTTCGGCAGGTTTTGTGGTGAAACGTAGCATCTACACAGGGAAAGCATTTTCATTGGTAGAATTGAAAAACCAAAAGAAAGTGATAGCGATCAAAAAGAATGCAGCCGAAGCCAAAGAAGTAGGTGGTTCAGCACAAGTTGTTGCTTATCCTGTTTCATTAAATGAAGCTGATTTTAACACAAAAATCACAGGTACTGAAAAAGCAACCGGGGATATTTTGTTGCCCGAAGCAGAAATAGTGGTCTCCGGTGGAAGAGGACTGAAAGGCCCTGAGCATTGGGGTATTTTAGAAGAATTGGCAAAGGCACTACATGCCGCTACTGGTTGCAGCAAACCTGTATCCGATATGCATTGGAGGCCACACCATGAACATGTTGGGCAAACGGGTGTGAAAGTAGCCCCTCAACTTTATATTGCCGTGGGCATCTCAGGTGCGATTCAGCATTTGGCGGGAGTAAACTCAAGCAAATGCATTGTGGTGATTAACAAAGACCCCGAAGCACCATTTTTCAAGGCTGCCGATTACGGAATTGTGGGTGATGCGTTTGATGTGTTGCCGAAGTTGACCGAGGCGGTGAAGACGATGAAGTGATAGAATTTTTAAATTAATATATTTACGTTATTGCAAGGCTGCTACGAATGAAGGTGGTTAGGACAGTCGTAGCAATCCCCAATTTGCTTTTCTAAATTGGAGATTACTTCGGGAATCCAGTTCATGAACTTCTCCTCCTCGCAATGACGGTTTAAAATTTAGCGAGTGAAGAAAATCAAATTAGAAATATTAGGGCTGTCTTCCAGCCAATCGCAGACGGGTTCGTTCGCTTTGGTGTTGGGCGAAGTTTCAGGAAACCGAAGACTGCCCATTATTATTGGCATGTTTGAGGCACAAGCCATCGCCATCGAAATAGAAAAAATTGTGCCCAACCGCCCGATGACACATGATTTGTTCAAGGCGTTTTCCAACTCATTTCATTTTCATGTCGAAGAAATTGTTATTTCTGATTTGAAAGAAGGCGTGTTCTTTGCCAAAATCATTTGCACCGATGGTTTGAAGAAAACCGAAATTGATGCGCGGCCTTCCGATGCCATTGCGATCGGTCTGAGGTTCGATGCAGCCATGTACACCTACGAAAATATTTTATCGGAGGCGGGCATTGTGCTGACCGACCAAGAGGAGGAAGAAGAAAAAATTGAAACCAAGCCAGAGAAAACAAAAATTAAAAAGGAAAACACTAAAAAATCTTCAGACGATTATAAAAATCTGAGCATCGACAAATTGAAAGAGTTATTGAAAGATGCCCTTGACAAAGAAGATTATGAGAAGGCTGCAAAGATTCGGGATGAGTTGGGGAAAAGGAATTGATCTGTGAGTTTTGAGTTGTGATTTTAGATTCTAAATTTTTTAATGCCGCCCACCGAATGATAATTACCATCGATTAAAAGTCAAAAATGGATTACCTACGTGCCATTATCGGTCTCCTTTTTATAGTTGCCATTGCTTACCTGCTGTCGGGGAATAGAAAGAAAATCGATTGGAAGTTGGTGGGAATTGGCATGTTATTTCAGATTGTGATTGGGTTGGCCATTGCCAAGGTTGGATTTGTGCGTGTGGTTTTTGAGTTTATTAGCGACAAGTTCGTTACCTTCCTTGGGTTTGCTCGCGAAGGTTCTTCGTTTGTATTTGGCTCGTTGGCTTCCAATACTTCCAACACAGGTTTTATTTTTGCTTTTCAAGCATTGCCAACTGTGATTTTCTTTTCGGCTGTTACGGCAGGCCTGTATTATTTAGGCATCCTTCAAAAAATTGTTTTCGGTTTTGCGTGGCTGATGACCAAAGCCATGCGCCTATCGGGAAGCGAAAGCCTCTCGGCAGCCGCCAATATTTTTATGGGCCAAACGGAAGCACCGCTATTGGTGAAACCCTTCATCGCCAAAATGACCAAGTCAGAGTTGTTTTGTTTAATGGTAGGAGGGATGGCCACCTTGGCAGGAAGCGTGTTGGCTACTTACGTGGGATTGCTGGGAGGAAATAGCCAAGAAGAAAAAACGTTGTTCACCACCTATTTGCTGTGCGCTTCCATTATGAATGCACCGTCCGCCATTGTGTTGGCAAAAATGTTTTACCCCCAAGATGAACCCGAAAAAATTGATACCGAACTAAAAGTAAACAAAGAACAGATAGGTGTAAACTTAGTAGATGCCTTGGCCAGTGGTGCGGCTGATGGTTTAAAACTCGCATTGAATATCGGTGGGATGTTGATTGCTTTCATCGCGATTATCTATGCCGTCAATTGGGTGTTAGTCGATTTTGTAGGAGCGGTAACAGGATTGAATGAATTTGTGAAGACGAGCACGAACGGTGCCTTCAATGGATTTTCACTGCAATATATATTAGGTCAAGTCTTCCGTGTTTTTGCCTTTATGATGGGGGTAGATTGGCAGCAAACACTAAGTGTTGGCAGCTTGCTAGGGCAGAAAATGGTCATCAATGAATTTGTAGCATATGTTGATTTGTCGCAGATGAAAGAAGCCGGAATACTCGATGCAAAATCGATTCGTATTGCTACCTATGCACTTTGCGGGTTTGCCAACTTTAGTTCAATAGCTATTCAGATTGGAGGCATCGGAGGTATGGCACCCGGTCGCCAGGGTGATTTATCGCGCATGGGTTTCAAAGCGATGTTGGCCGCTTCATTGGCTACCATGATGACCGCTACTATTTCAGGGGCAATTTTTTAGATCTAATTCGCGGATTTCCTTGCATTATTTTGCATTTAAATAGCCAGCTTTTGCTATCTTGAAAGCCTAAACTGAACTATGCAAAAGTGCTCATTTCTGCTATTGGCTATTTTGGTATTAGCCTGTAGCGCCCCAAAAGAAAAGATACCCGATACCCCCACGATGCCCGGAACCACCAGCAAAATGGTTGTCTATCAAATGATGACCCGCCTTTTTTCCAACACAAACTCGACCAACAAGTTTTACGGTTCTGTTGAAGAGAATGGCGTAGGCAAGATGGATAACATCAACGAAGCCGCACTCAAAGGCATCAAGCAATTGGGGGTTACCCATGTTTGGTACACGGGCATCATCGAACATGCCTTGCTAACCGATTACTCCAAATATGGAATTGCCCTAGACGATGCTGATGTGGTAAAAGGGAAGGCCGGCTCGCCTTATGCCATCAAAGACTATTATGATGTCAATCCTGATTTAGCAGTAAGTGTGCCGAATCGAATGAAGGAATTTGAAGCATTGGTAGAGCGAACCCATGCCCAAGAATTGAAAGTGATAATTGATTTTGTACCGAACCACGTGGCGCGGTCATATAAATCAGATGCCAAGCCTGCTGATATTAAAGATTTAGGTGAAGGTGATGACAACACCGTTTCTTTTAAGTCGACCAATAACTTTTACTATTTGCCTGGCCATGCTTTTCAGCCCCCCAAGGGACCTTACGAATTGGAAGCTCCTAAATCAGATGGAAATTTTTCGGAAAATCCCGCCAAGGTTACAGGCAACAATCAGTTTACGGCTGCACCCAATTTGGGCGATTGGTTTGAAACCATCAAACTGAATTATGGAATCGATTATCAAAATGGTGAAAAGAAAAACTTTGAGCCTATCCCCAATACATGGGAAAAGATGTGCGACATTTTGATCTATTGGACAAATAAAAAAGTAGATGGCTTCCGTTGCGATATGGCGGAGATGGTGCCCGTTGAATTTTGGCAGTGGGCAATCCCACAAATCAAAAAAGTAAATCCTGAAATAATTTTCATTGCCGAAATATATAACCCTGCTCAATACCGAAATTATTTAGACAACGGTCAGTTTGATTTTCTGTACGATAAAGTACAATTGTATGATACCCTTCGGTTGATGGTCAACCAAAAAGCGCATACCAACGGCATCGCTCACGTACAAGAAAGCTTGAAAGGCATTAACCACAACATGCTTCATTTTTTGGAGAATCATGACGAGCAACGTTTTGCTTCTCCTTTTTTTGCTGGCGACCCATGGAAGGCGGTGCCAGCCATGGTGGTGAGTGCCTGTATTGACGAAGGCCCTGTGATGATTTACTTTGGCCAAGAAGTTGGTGAGCCGGGAGCAAAAGCCGAAGGATTTTCAGGTGACGATGGTCGCACCACTATGTTCGATTATTGGGGTGTGCCGCAACATCAAAAATGGGTGAACGAGTTGAAGTTTGACGGTGGCCAATTAAGCGATGAACAAAAACAACTGCGGCAATTCTACGGAGATATTTTGGCACTCGCTTCCAGCAATCAAGCAATTGCACGAGGAAAGTATACAGACCTTACTAATTACAACCAACAGAAAGGGAATATGTCCGCCTTCGTTCACGCGTTTGCTCGATATCACCAAGAAGAGAAACTTATCATTGTTTCCAATTTTGATTCAAAAATGGAAGCTGTAAAAGTTGAAATTCCAAAAGAACTGGCAAATGAAATAGGACTCTCAGAAGGCACAGCTTACGTGGGCCGTGATTTGCTGCGCAGTGGTGCCGAAATTGGTATCAATGAAAAGCTAACAATGTCGATGGAGATTCCGGCCTACAGTTCATTCATTTTAAAAATTAAGTAATCGTCAATTATGCTAGGAAAGTCTCGCGTCATCATTGAAAATGTTCAACCCGTAGTGGAGGGTGGTTTGTATCCTGCTAAGCGCACCGTTGGCGAAACCGTACAAGTTACTGCCGCCATCTTTGGCGATGGCCACGACCACCTCCGTGCTTCCCTTCTGTTTAAAAAGAAAGGCACTGCCAAATGGCATACAAAAGAGATGCTTCCTACTTACAATGATGAATGGGGCGCATCTTTCCATGTGGCGGAAAAGGGAATTTATGTGTTTACTATCCATGCATGGATTGACCATTTCGAAACGTGGTACGATGGGCTCAAAAAGAAAGCGGCCGCCAAAGTAGATGTGAAAGTAGAGTTGATGGAGGGTGCCAATTTTTTAAAGACTTTAGCAAACAATGGTCTTGCTAACCTACTCAATTTGGCAACAAAATTGGAGAATACAGCCAAGTACCAAGAGGCCATCGATTTGGTATTGAGCAAAGAGTTTGAAAAAATTGTTCATGATTATCCGCTGAAAGAAAACGAAACCCAATACGCAGAAGAAGTAGAAGTTATCGTGGAGCATACCAAAGCAAACTTTAGTGCTTGGTACGAATTTTTCCCCCGCTCCAGTTCAATGGAAGTAGGCAAACACGGCACTTTTCAAGATTGTATTCGGTTGTTGCCACGCGTGGCCGCCATGGGTTTTGATGTATTGTATTTTCCCCCCATTCATCCAATCGGTAAGCTCAATAGAAAAGGAAAAAACAATAATGTGCGTGCCGAAAAAGGTGAACCGGGTTCCCCTTGGGCAATCGGCAGTGACGAAGGTGGGCACAAAGCGATATTGCCAGCGCTTGGCACGCTAGAAGATTTTAAGAAATTGGTTTTCGAAGCAAAGAAGTTGGGAATCGATGTGGCCATGGACATTGCCTTTCAATGTGCGCCCGACCATCCGTATGTCAAAGACCATCCCGATTGGTTTAAGCAACGTCCGGATGGTTCCATTCAATACGCGGAGAATCCACCAAAAAAGTACCAAGACATATACCCATTCAATTTTGAATCTAACGATTGGAAAAACCTATGGGAAGAATTGAAGTCAGTATTTTTATTTTGGATGGAACAAGGTGTTTCTGTTTTCAGAATCGATAATCCGCACACCAAGCCCATTCCGTTTTGGCAATGGGTGATAAGCGAAGTACAAAAAGTAAATCCAGATGTTATCTTCTTGTCGGAAGCATTTACCCGTCCGAAGATTATGGCTTCGCTTGGCAAAGTTGGGTTCACACAATCCTACACGTACTTTACTTGGCGTGTAACCAAACAAGAGATAGTGGAGTACATGAATGAGTTAGTGCATGGGGCATCGCGCAATTATTTCCGTCCTAACTTTTGGCCAAACACGCCCGACATTCTTCCTTATCATTTGCAAATTCAAGGGGAAAACAGTTTCATTATGCGCTATGCTTTGGCGGCAACATTATCTTCTAATTACGGTGTATACGGACCCTCGTATGAATTTTACGAGAACACTCCCATTGCAGGAAAAGAAGAATATTACAATTCGGAAAAATATGAAGTGCGCCACTACGATTGGAAGAGAACCAATCGGATGACAGACATCATGTCAATCCTCAATAAAATCAGAAAAGAAAACGAAGCGCTGCAATCTACTTGGAACATTCAATTCTGCCCGATTGAAAACAGTCAGTTGTTGGCGTATTTAAAAGCAACAGATGATTTGTCAAGCATTATTCTGGTAGTTGTTAATTTGGATGTGAATGGCAAACAATCAGGGTATGTGCAATTACCAAAGTCGCGATTGAATTTGGGGGATAAAATCAATATCAAACTGCACGATTTGATTACCGATGAATATTATACGTGGACGCAGGAGTGGAATTTTGTAGAACTCAATCCACACAAGATGCCGTTCCATTTGTTTAAAATTGAAATACACGAGTCAAACATGTAAGCCATGCCCAAAAACGACCCGCTTTGGTTTAAAGATGCTATTATTTATGAGTTGAGCGTCCGTGCTTTTTACGATAGCAATGCGGACGGCATTGGTGATTTTCCTGGGCTCATTCAAAAGCTAGATTACCTCGAAGATCTTGGCATCAATACCTTATGGTTGCTTCCATTCTTTCCCTCACCACTAAAAGACGATGGTTTTGATGTAACCGAATATTGTGACATTCATCCAGACTATGGCACACTTGCTGACTTTAAATTGTTTTTAAAGGAAGCACACCGTAGAAATATACGAGTCATCACAGAATTGATTCTCAATCACACCTCCGATCAGCACCCGTGGTTTCAAAAATCGCGCAAAGCAAGAGAGGGTTCGCGTTATAAAGATTATTATGTTTGGAGCTTAACGGCCGATAAGTATAAGGAAGCCCGCGTCATGTTTACCGATTCCGAAAGCTCAAATTGGGCGTGGGACAACGAAGCGAAGGCATATTATTGGCACCGCTTCTACCGCCATCAGCCCGAACTTAATTTTGATAATCCGGAAGTACAGTTGGAAATGATAAAGGTGGTTGACTTTTGGATGAAGATTGGCGTGGATGGTTTTCGATTGCCCAACGTTCCGTTTTTGTTTGAAGAAGAAGGAACGAATTGCGAGAACCTACCCCAAACACATGCTTTCTTAAAGCGTCTTCGTTCACATATTGATAAACATTATGAAGACCGCATCCTAATTGCTGAAGCAAATCTGTGGCCCGAAGATGCGGCCAAATATTTTGGTGAAGGAACCGAGTGCCACATGAACTTCAACTACCCGTTGATGCCTCGATTGTTTTTGGGACTTCGCACCGAAGACAGTTATCCCATCATTGATATAATTGAACAAACTCCGGCAACACCTGCCGCTGGTCAATGGGCTGTTTTCTTGCGTAACCACGATGAAATTGCGCTGGAGATGGTGACCGAAGAAGAAAAAGACTATTTGTTCAAGGCGTATGCAACGGACCCCCACACCAAACATAATTTAGGTATCAACCGTAGACTTGCACCGTTGCTTAACAACGACCGAAGAAAAATTGAATTGCTGTACACAATTTTGTTTTCCTTACCGGGAACTCCCGTGATTTATTACGGTGACGAAATAGGCATGGGTGATAATATTTATCTAGGTGACCGGTTCGGTGTCCGTACACCGATGCAGTGGAATTTGAACATCAATGCTGGTTTTTCGGATGCCAATCCTCAACGGTTGTTTTTGCCCATTGTGACCGACCCCATCTATCGATACGAATCGTTGAATGTGGCCACGCAAGAAGAAAGCCCGTCATCGTTGATGTGGTGGGTGAGAAATGTGTTGGCAATGCGTAAGCGACTCAATGTATTTGGGCGAGGTGAGTTAAAGTTTATTGAGAGCACTAATTCGAAAGTATTGTGTTTTGCTCGTTCGTATCAAAACCAAAAAGTGATTGTAGTAGCCAACTTATCACAGTTCTCACAAGCCACCACACTTAACCTTTCTGATTTCAGAGATTGCGACATCACCGAAGTGTTTAGCCAGAATCGTTTTGAAAGTGTTGGCGTAGGTGATTACAATATCACCATTGGTCCGTATGGTTATTTTTGGTTTCAGGCGGATGCTTCTGAAGCAAAGGAGTCGGCCACCAATAGTAATGAGTTGTTTCTCTATCAATCTGATTTATCGTGGGAACGATTGTTTGGAAACTATAACGAAGTGCGCATTATTGAGCGAAAGGTTCTTCAGCCTTTCATGAAAAAATGCCGATGGTTTGGAGGCAAGGCCAAGGTCATCAGCAAAATGGGCATCCACAAAGTCATTCCTGTAAAAGTGGAAGGTGAAACACATTACCTCACCATCATTCAAGTAGATTATGTGCAACGCTTGCCTGAATTGTATTTCTTGCCAATGTGTTTTGTTCCAGCCGACAATCTGTTTGACAAAACCGAGTTTATTCCGCAAAGTGTAGTTTGCCGAGCTGAAATTCAAGACAAGACGGGTTTTATCATGGATAGCAGTTACAACAAAGCCTTCCGTGATTTTCTATTTACCAGTATGGATCGCAAAGCGCGAATCAAGGATGATGATGGTGTATTGGAGTTCAATTCCAGCGTCTATGTAAAGTTAAATTCAGACCAAGTTGAGTCTAAGATTTTAAAAGCAGAACAAAGCAATACTTCTATCATTTACAACGATCAATACTTTTTCAAATTCTATCGAAAAATAGAAAATGAAATCAATCCAGATTTGGAGATTGTTCGATTTTTATCGGAGAATACAAATTTTAAAAACGCGCCCAAATATGCTGGAAGTGTGGAGTATCGTGACAATGATGATAAAACCATGGTGTTTGGTTTGCTGCAAGAGAAGGTAGAGAACCAAGGCGATAGTTGGGTGATGACGCTGGATTCCGTGGGGCGTTTTTACGAGCGCGTGATGGCGAAAGCGAAAAAAGAAAAACTGCCCAAACTTGTAAACCGCGATGCCATTAAGTTTGAAGACGCGCCTGAGTTGATTCAAGAGTTTATTGGGAAAGGTTTTTATGAACGGGTTGTTCGTTTAGGTCAGCGCACAGCCGAAATGCACTTGGCGCTTGCTTCCGATAAATCAAGTCCTTCTTTTGATCCAGAATATTTTTCTGCGAATTATCAGCGCTCGTTGTATTCATCGCTCCGTAAACTGTTAAACGATCGACTGAAATTATTGAGACAATCGTTGCCCAAACTTGATGAAGCAACTAAAAAGTTAGCTATCGAAGTATTGGAGATGGAAGATTTAATATTGGAGTGCTTCAGTGAAATTTATCAAACCCGGATCAACGCCATTAAAACACGTATTCATGGCGATTATCATTTGGGTCAAGTATTGTTTACAGGAAAAGACTTTATCATCATCGATTTTGAAGGTGAACCCGGCTTTAGTTTTAGCGAACGCAGATTAAAGAAAAATCCATTGAAAGATGTAGCGGGCATGATGCGTTCGTTTCATTATGCTGCTTTCGGAAAGATTTTGCTCAATGAAAACTACCGAGAAAAGGATTTGGAATTTTTAGAGCAATGGGCAGAGCAGTGGCAACATTATGTAAGCCGGTTCTATTTAGGTGCCTATTTGGAAAAGATTGGAATGGAAAAATCGCTTTCGCCAGAAAACGAAATTTTGATTCGTACCTATTTGATTGAAAAAGCAGTGTATGAGTTGGGCTACGAGTTAAATGGTCGCCCCGATTGGGTAAATATTCCTCTGCGCGGCATTCGGTACCAAATGAAGCGGTATGAGTTGGCAAAGGAGATGATGAAAAAGAAATAATAGGAAGAGATTCAACTATTTTAATTTATACCAAATGGGCAAAAAAATAAAGAAGATGGTAGAAGAGCCTGAACACTTTTCGTTGCTGACGGATTATGATGTGCACTTGTTCAAATCGGGCAAGCACTTTAAGCTCTACGAAAAGTTGGGCGCCCACTTGGCAACACATAAAGGTAAAGCGGGAGCGTACTTTGCAGTGTGGGCTCCGAATGCCCGAAATGTTTCGGTGATTGGTAATTTTAATAATTGGAGTAACAAAGACCACAAACTCTCTCCCCGTTGGGACGAATCTGGTATTTGGGAAGGTTTTTTTCCAGGTATCGGAAAAGGGGAAGCATACAAATATGCCATTCTTTCAAATACAGGCGAGTATTTGGAGAAAGCCGACCCCTTTGCATTTTATGCAGAGATTGCGCCAGCCACGGCTTCTATCGTTTGGAATCATGACTATAAATGGACAGACAAATCATGGATGGCAGAGCGGAAAAAAAATAGTTCTGCTCCTAAACCATATTCAGTTTATGAAGTGCACTTGGGCAGTTGGAGACGCAAACTAGAAGATGGTAACCGCTCGTTGAGTTATAAAGAGTTGGCCGATGAGTTAGTGTATTACGTGAAAGAAGCGGGCTTTACACACGTAGAGTTTTTGCCTGTAATGGAGCATCCATTTTTTGGCTCGTGGGGCTATCAGCTAACCGGATACTATGCGCCCACTAGTCGCTTTGGCAACCCGCAAGAGTTTATGTTTTTGGTGGATGCTCTTCACAAAGCTGAAATTGGCGTGATACTCGATTGGGTACCTTCTCACTTTCCAGGTGATGTACACGGGTTGTACAGATTTGATGGAACCAATCTGTACGAGCATGCGGATCCCCGTAAAGGCTTTCACCCAGATTGGAGCAGTTACATTTACAACTATGGACGAAATGAGGTGCGATGCTTTTTGATTAGCAACGCATTGTTTTGGTTGGATATTTTTCATGCCGATGGTTTACGTGTAGATGCAGTGGCGTCTATGTTGTATCTTGATTATTCTCGCAAAGCAGGGGAGTGGATCCCGAATCAATACGGTGGCAATGAAAATTTAGAAGCCATTTCATTCTTAAAAGAATTCAACGAAGTGGTGTATAGCAGTTTTCCAGATGCCGTCACCATTGCGGAAGAATCAACTGCGTGGCCAAGCGTTTCGAAGCCAACCTATTTAGGCGGACTTGGCTTTGGCCAGAAGTGGATGATGGGCTGGATGCACGATACCTTGCATTACTTTAAATTAGACCCGGTTCATCGCAAGTATCACCAAGATGAGATTACTTTCAGTATCATCTATGCGTTTACCGAAAACTTTATGTTGCCGCTTTCGCACGATGAGGTGGTTCATGGCAAAGGTTCGTTGTTCGGCCGAATGCCAGGCGATGAGTGGAGAAAGTTTGCCAATATTCGCTTGATGTATTCCTATATGTTTACTCACCCCGGAACGAAATTGTTGTTTATGGGTGGAGAATTTGGTCAGACAGGAGAATGGAACCATGACAGAAGCTTGGATTGGGATTCGTTGAATGGAAGTACCAAGCACCAAGGCGTATTGAAAGTTGTGAAGGCATTGAATGCACTTTATAAAAATGAAAAGTCTCTATACCAATATGGATTTGATGATCGTGGCTTTGAATGGTCAGATTATTCGGACAGAGAGAACAGTGTCATCATCTATATTCGCAAAGCAGATGACAAAGAGGATTTGCTGATGGTGATTTGTAACTTTACGCCAGAAACGCGTCAGCACTACCGGGTAGGTGTGCCTTATCGCGGAACGTGGAAAGAAATTTTCAATTCAGATGATTCTGACTTTGGCGGAAGCGGTGCAAAGAATGAAGGATTGTTGCACACGACACCCGTTAAGTTCCATCAAAAAGATTATTCTGTATCGTTAACCTTGCCGCCATTGGGTTGTATTGTATTGAAATTAAATGAAGAAGTAGCGGAGTTTGAGATTGAGTAACCCAAAACGCCAGATGCTTCATGCTACCTGCCACACGCTTTTCCAATTTTGATAGCCTGTGGCTTGCCGCCTGAAGTCCAATAACCCAAAAAAAAATGAGCACCACATCCAATAAATACATCTGCATCCACGGTCATTTCTATCAACCACCACGCGAAAATGCTTGGCTGGAAGTGATCGAAGTGCAAGACTCTGCTCATCCTTATCACGATTGGAACGAGCGCATCAATGCTGAATGTTACGATCCGAACGCGGCCTCTCGCATTTTAGGCAAAGATGGTGTCATCAAAAAAATCACCAACAACTACGCGAAAATCAGTTTCAACTTTGGCCCTACGCTTTTATCCTGGATGGAATTAAATGCCAAAGAAACCTATGAAGGTATTTTGGAAGCTGACCGCGAGAGCATAAAGTATTTTGGAGGTCACGGTTCTGCGCTGGCCCAGGTGTACAACCACATCATCATGCCGTTGGCCAACCAGCGCGATAAAGAAACGCAAGTCATTTGGGGCATTCGCGATTTTGAAAAGAGATTTAAGCGTAAGCCAGAGGGAATGTGGCTGGCAGAAACGGCTGTTGATTATGCCACGCTGGAAGTTTTGGCTGCTCATCATATAAAGTTTACGGTGTTAGCTCCGCGCCAGGCAGAATCTTTTAGAAAAATCGGTACCGAATCTTGGACAGACGTGAACGAGGGCACTATTAATACCCGCAAAGGGTACCTCTGCAAACTGCCTTCTGGAAAATCCATCAACTTATTTTTCTACGAAGGCAACATCTCACAGGGCATTGCATTCAATGGGTTATTGAATGACGGAAAACGCTTTGCCGAAAGCCTCACCAACGGTATCGATAAAAATGATACGGAACCTCAATTGGTACACGTGGCAACCGATGGTGAAACATACGGACACCATCATAAGCATGGTGAAATGGCACTGGCTTTCTGTTTGGATTATATGGAAAAAGACAAGCAGGTGAGCCTGGTTAACTATGGACAATTTTTAGAGAAATTTCCTCCCGTGGATGAAGTGCAGATTATTGAAAACAGCTCGTGGAGTTGCGTGCATGGAGTAGAGCGGTGGCGCAGCGACTGTGGATGCAACAGCGGAAAAGGATATCACCAGAAATGGCGCGCTCCTTTGCGCGAGGCATTGGATTGGTTGCGCGATTCGGTGCAAAAAATATTTGAAGAAGAAGGTGCAAAAGTATTAAAGGACCCGTGGCTTGCACGCAACGAATACATTGAGGTGGTGTTGAACCGAAATGACAATACAATACAGAATCTGCTCCAGCATCACGCACTTCCGAACGCCTCCGAGAATAGGGTCTTACGCATATTGGAAATGCAGCGCCATGCCATGTTGATGTACACCAGTTGCGGTTGGTTTTTTGATGAGATCTCGGGAATAGAGACAACACAAGTGATGCAGTACGCCTGCCGGGTGGTGCAGTTGGCCAGCCAGATTGGTAGCGTTGATTTAGAACCTGAATTTACGCAGCGATTGGAAAAAGCACCCAGCAATACCCACGAAAATGGTTCGATCGTTTATCAAAAGCTAGTGTTGCCAGCCCGTACCAATTTAAAACGAGTGGGCATGCACTTTGCAGTCTCTTCCATTTTTGAAGAAGAACCCGAGGCACTCACCATTTTCAATTACAGCACCAGCAATGAATCGTTTATCAAAAAGGAAGCGGGGGAGCAAAAGTTGGTATTGAGCATCACCAAAGTAAAATCGCTGGTGACCAAATCAGAAAAGAAATTTGCCTTTGCGGTAATCTATTTGGGAAAGCACAATATCATTGGCAATATTTCTTTGGACATGCAGCCCGATGATTTTGCAGGCATGCAGTTTAGGATGGTGAAGGCATTTGAAGAAGGAAGATTGGGCGATGTGATGGGTATTATGCAACAATACTTTGGCCCAGAAAAATATACGATTTGGCAAATGTTTGCGGATGAGAAGCGCAAAATTTTGGATATGATTGCGCAGCAAAGCTTGAAAGATTTGGAAAGCTCGCTTCGCAGAACCTACGATACCGATTACACGTTGGTCAATGCACTTTCCAACAACAATGTACCAATACCCAATGCCTACCGCACCACCTTTGAGTATATTCTGAATGCCGATTTGGTCAATTGTTTCCAACCCGAAAAAATCAATACCAAAGAGATGGAACGCATTTCGCAGGAGTTGACAAGATGGAATTTGAAAATCGAAGACACGGGAAAAATAGCGCGTTTGGCGGGCGATAGTATTTTTGAAGAGATCAGACGGATCGCTACTGATATTGGCAACGTGAAGCGACTGCATCGGTTGAACCGTGTTTTTCCACTATTGAAAAAGTTTGGGTTAGAGCCTAATTTTTACAAAAGCCAGAATCTTTATTTTGAAATCTCCACTGAAAAGAAAAATACACCCGAAACCATTTTACCCGAATGGCAAGAGCAATTTGTGCTGCTTGGCTTTAATTTGGGCGTGAAGGTGGAGGCATAAGGCTTGGATATCCAGCTGATTTAAAGAAAATAATTTCTATATTTGGTAGCATTTATTTCTAATAATGGTATTAAAATCATCAGAAATACTGATTGAAATTACAAAGGAGGCTTCGAAAATGAATCCTTTGGAGCAGCAACTTCTATTGACGAAACTGCGCGTGAAGCGCCTCAAAAAAAAGAGAGTTGAAAGAATTGCAAATGTCCCTAATGGTTTGAGAAAACCTACCCTAAAGCAAATTGATAAGTGGAAGCATTCCTCTAAGCGTAAGAAATGAGGGTAAACAGATTTGTGCTTGACACCAATATCTGGATAAGCTACTTTATTACTAATAACCATCAACGAATTATTGATATTATCGACCTCTATGAGATTGATATTTTTTCCTGTGATGAGTTAATAAGTGAGTTTAGTAAAGTATTGGGATATGAACATATCAAAAAGTATAGATTGAATGTTCGAAAAGCCGTTAAACTATTAAAAGAAATTACCACAGATTTTCAACTTACGTATCCAATCAAAAATTACATTCCTGAGGATGTAGATGATAACTATATTATTGCCTTGGCGTTGCAGAAGAATTCGGGTTTTGTAACCAGTGGGGATATGCATATACTTTACAGAAAGAAAAACCTTGAAAATCAATTCCGCAAATTGAAAATTATAGAGAAGAATGAGTTTGAAAAAATGTTCCCTCTTTAGGTTTCCCAACCCTAATACCTAAGTCCCAACACCGAATCCCCAAGTTCTAAATTACTCCTTCGGATATTTCGCAATCGCGCCTACGCAAATCACTTTCCATTGACCGTCTTTGCTTTTTTCTAGCACGCGCATTTGTGATGTTTCGTCACGGTCTATATCGTCTTTTACTTTTTGTACAAATCGTGCGTAAGCACCATTACCATAAACTCTAATTTCTTGCCACTCATTGGTGATGGTGGCCTTCGATGGCTTCTGTGTTCTGAAATATTCATCAAAGGTTTTGTTGAGTGCTTCCCAACCTTCTACATAGCTAGTGCCGGTAGAATCGGAATACGACCAATATGCATATGGAACTTTCGACCAGGTATCTGACCAGGTTTTGCGGTTCACATTCATAAAGGAAAACGTCTCTTTTGCGATTACAGTTTTAATGGCTTCAATATCTTTTTGCTGAGCCCTTACCGAAACAGAAGCGAAAGCTAATAAGCCCATAGCGAAGCGGTAGGCAAAATTTTTCATGACAATTTGAGTTTAGAAATGTAGCAAAAGAATACCAATGAATCAAGCCAACGTGCTTTTTCTTCAATGTCTTTTCGTGAACCTAAAATCTTGATAAAATCACCTGTCTTATTTTAATAAAAAAAAGTAGCTTGTCATTCTTTTAAACCCCTAAGTATGATTACCGACAAAAAATTGATTGACATTAAGGTCTTGCAAGTAAAGGCCAAGAGAAACATTAAGCTCAAGAGCTTCTCTACTAAATACTCGGGCAAAATTTTAAATAAGCAAGATTCAGAATTACTTCTTGATGCTGGCCGTAAACATTTGGCTGAAGTACAAGACAAACTGTATGCCCACAATAAATACGGAGTGCTGATTGTGTTGCAGGCCATGGATGCCGCGGGCAAAGATGGTGCGGTCAAACACATCATGTCAGGCTTTAATCCCTTAGGGGTAAAAGTGTACAGCTTTAAGGCACCCAGTCAGCAAGAGCTAGATCACAACTATTTGTGGCGGCACGAATTGGCCGTACCCTCACGTGGCGAAATTGCAATTCATAATCGCTCGCATTATGAAAATGTGTTGGTAACCAAAGTTCACCCCGAGTGGATTTTGAATGAAAATATCCCGGGTATCGATACCGTGAAAAAAATTGACAAAAAATTTTGGGAGCAGCGCTACAAGCAAATTCGCAGGTTTGAAAAGAATTTAACAGACAACGGAACTGTCATTCTGAAATTCTTTTTACACGTCTCTAAAAAAGAGCAAAAAAGAAGGTTTCTCGAACGCATTGAAGACCCTGCAAAAAATTGGAAATTTTCGCTGAGCGATTTAAAGGAGCGTGCTTTTTGGGACGACTATCAGAAAGCTTATAGTGAAGCACTAAGCGCCACCTCTACCGAGTACGCGCCTTGGTTTGTGATACCGGCTGATGACAAGTGGTTTGCTCGCTTAGCCATTGCTTCCATCATTGCTCGTCAATTTGATAAACTTGACATTAATTACCCAACCGTAAGCCCTTCTCAAAAAGCAGAATTGCAAAAAGCAAAACTTAAGTTGATGGCAGAGAAAGAGAATGAGAAGATTGTTAAGAAAACGAGGGTTAAAAAGTAGGCAGTAGCCAATCTTCAGTAAGAGGCAGGAAGCAAATGGATACAAAGAGAATTGATAAGTAACTTTAACTTCATAAGCTTTGTAGATGAGAACAACGGGCACTGATTTTTTAATTAAACAAAACCACTACCTCTTTCTTCTCTAACTCCTCTGCTTGCTTTCTGATTTCTTTTCGTGTAGCCTCATCCCACTGGTTTCCCAAAAGTGAAATGAATTTGAGTTTGGGTAATTGAAAGAAAGAGAAAGGCAATGAGTTTAATTGATTGTTGGCAATATCCAGTCGTTCCATTTTTTGTAGGTTTGACAAGGCATCCGGTACTAACGGAAGGTAATTGCTGTTGACGCGCAAGATTTTAAGGTTGGCAAGTTTACCAACACTCTCAGGCAATTCACTCAGTCGATTGCTGTGCAAATACAGTTCTCTCAGATTTGATAATTCACCAATGTTTAGCGGCAGTGAAAGTAGTTTGTTGTTGGATAGATAAAGCACTTCTAACTTTTTCCAATTCGCAGCCTTTTCGCCCAACCGCTCGATTTGATTATAGTACAAGTCTAATTCTTTTAGCGAACTAATTTGATACAACGCTTCTGGCACGGCAACTAATTGATTGGAATACAAACCAACTTGCTCCAATTTGTTTAACTGCGCTAATTGGCCATCCATGCTTTCAATCTGATTGTAGTTCAGCCCCAATCGTTTCAAATTTGGAAAGTTGACAAGGGCAGCAGGCACATGTTTAACATGATTGTTTTGCAATTCCAGTATCTCTAACGTTTTGCTGTTGGCTTTAAGATTTTCAAGGGTAAGTTGATTTTCCCGCAACGAAAGCTCTGTTAATTTTTTGCATCCGCTTAGTTTCGGAAACTCCTTCAAATTATTTTTAGATAAATCCAGTCGATGCAAATTCTTAAGTGAATTGAATTTCTTAGGAAGATGAGGGCTGCAAATAATCAGCGTTTTGATGGTCGAATTTTTGGGCAGCTTCAAATTTTTTCCGGATTTATCGGAATAGATTTTTAGTGTGGCTAAGTTTTTAAACTTCCGAAGTTTTCGCGGCAATTTGTTCATCCGATTGTCTATCAACTCGAGCGCCTTCAGATTTTTGAAACGATAGAGCGCTGTTGGCAATTCAGATTTTTTGATGATGGCTACTTGGGTAATTGTATCTCGCTCTTCTGGCAAGATATCCTCAAGTACTCGATAAGCGGGTTCAAATGCATACCGAAAGCCACTAATTTTGTCGCGCATGCTTTCTTGCCGTTTCATTAAATACGAGACACGAGTAGAGATGCTATCGCGATTGATGTTGCTGGTATCGCGCATCATGGTAAAGAGTTCGCGCATGCGGAGACTGATTTTTTCGTATTCAATCGAGTCCGTTTTTTCTTTAAAGATTGGCAGTTTGTTTTGGCTCCAGCTTGTGGTTGCAAATCCAACCAAAATCAATAGTAAAATACCCTGCTTTGGTGCTTTCATAAATTAAAACTAAACATTTAGTTGTAATTAAAAAAGCAGTCTCATTTGCAACCTCAAAATCATTCATAAATCTTCTAAAAAATGGCTCAAAAACCGTTTAAAAACCGTATTTTCGCCTAATTATTTAAATACCAAAATGAGCGAAGAACAGGCAAAGAAAGACACGAGTTATTCAGCGAGTAATATTCAGGTTTTAGAAGGTTTAGAGGCGGTGCGCAAGCGCCCAGCCATGTATATTGGCGACATCGGTGTTAAGGGGCTCCACCATTTGGTGTATGAGGTGGTCGATAATTCTATTGATGAGGCGTTGGCCGGCTATTGCGATGATGTGCATGTCACCATTCACGAAGATAATTCCATCACAGTAGAAGACAATGGCCGTGGTATTCCTACCGATATGCACGAAAAAGAGAAGCGTTCAGCATTGGAGGTAGTCATGACGGTGCTTCATGCGGGCGGAAAGTTCGATAAAGACACCTATAAAGTTTCTGGCGGATTGCACGGGGTAGGAGTATCGTGCGTAAATGCGTTGTCATCTGTATTGGTGGCCACCGTTTACCGCGAAGGAAAGATTTTTGAGCAAGAATATCAGCGCGGTGTGCCTCAATATCCCGTTCGTGTGATTGGCGAATCAGAAAAAAGAGGAACAACTGTTCATTTCAAACCCGATTTTGAAATCTTCACCCTTACCCAAGAATACAACTACGAAACACTGGCCAACCGTTTGCGCGAATTGTCATTCCTCAACCCAGGCATCAAACTTAACCTAAAAGACCTGCGCGAAAAAGATGAGAACGGAGTTCCAAAATCAAATGCCTTTCTTTCGGTGGGTGGGTTACGCGAATTTGTCGAATACCTAGACTCTACTCGTGAGAAATTGATCGCCCAGCCCATTTATATCGAGAACGGAAATAAGAGCGACATTCCCATTCAAGTGGCAATGGGCTACAACACTTCGTATAGCGAAAACTTGGTTTCGTATGTCAACAACATCAACACCCACGAGGGTGGTACGCACGTGGCGGGTTTCCGCAGGGCTTTAACGCGCACATTAAAAAGTTATGCCGATAAATCAGGATTGCTGGAGAAAGCAAAAGTGGAAATCAGCGGTGACGATTTTCGAGAAGGGTTGACGGCCGTGATTTCGGTGAAAGTGCAAGAGCCACAGTTTGAAGGACAAACCAAAACCAAGCTAGGCAATAGCGAGGCCATGGGTGCGGTGGATGTTGCAGTAGGGGAGATGCTCCAAAACTTTTTGGAAGAAAATCCGCGCGAAGCAAAATTGATTGTAAGCAAAGTTATTTTAGCGGCACAGGCACGCATTGCCGCCAAGAAGGCACGTGAAATGGTGCAGCGGAAAAATGTATTATCAGGCACCGGCTTGCCGGGCAAGTTGGCCGACTGTGCCAGTTCAGACCCAGCGATATGCGAATTGTATTTGGTGGAGGGTGATTCGGCTGGCGGTTCTGCCAAGCAAGGCCGCGACCGAAATTTTCAAGCCATCCTTCCTTTGCGTGGAAAAATTTTGAATGTGGAAAAAGCACAAGAGCATAAGATTTACGAGAACGAAGAGATCAAGAATATGATCACTGCGTTGGGTGTAAGTTTTGGCACAGCCGATGACAGCAAGGCACTGAACTTATCCAAACTTCGCTACCATAAGGTCATCATCATGACGGATGCCGATGTGGACGGTAGCCACATTCGCACGTTGATCTTGACATTCTTCTTCCGCTACATGCGCGATTTGATTGAGCAAGGCTATGTGTACATTGCTTTGCCACCTTTGTATCAATTGAAAAAGGGCAAAGACGAAAGGTATTGTTGGAACGAAGAACAACGCGATGCCTTGATCAAGGAGATGAGTAAAGAGGGAAAAGAGGACAGCGTGGGCGTGCAACGTTACAAAGGGTTGGGAGAAATGAACCCTGAGCAATTGTGGACCACTACCATGGATCCGCAATTTAGAACCTTGAAGCAAGTGAATGTTGAGTCGGCTGCAGAAGCAGACCATTTGTTCTCCATGCTAATGGGCGATGAAGTTGCTCCGCGCAGAGATTTTATTGAGAAGAATGCGAAGTATGCGAAGATTGATATCTAAGCATCGGATGAACGGGTTTTCTAGTTGGTGAACTTATTTTATAAACGCAAATTCATAGTTAAATGGAGAGCCTAGCAGCGGATGAAAATCCCATTGCCAAACAGATTTACGATAGCCCGTATATCAGTCGCGATTTAAGCTGGTTGAAGTTTAACTACCGTGTGCTCGATCAGTCCAAGCACATCGACCGAAGCATTTTTGATCGGCTAAAGTTTCTGGCCATCACTGCCTCTAACCTCGATGAGTTTTGCACCATTCGCGTGGGCAGCTTGTACAATTACTTGGATTATGGCAAAGAGCGTTTTGATTATAGTGGCTTGCGCGAAGAGCCATTTCGACAATACCTGTTGACGGAGATTCAAAAATTTGTATTTGAGCAGAACGATTATTTTATCAAGCGACTCAAGCCGCTTTTTGAACGAAACAATTTTAGAATTGCCCATTACGAATTGCTATCAGACGATGACCGTTTACGGGTGGATCAATATTTTCAGCGCACGATTTATCCGATGTTGACACCGATGATGTTTGATAGTTACCATACTTTTCCGGTGCTAAAAAATAATCGTCTATTGTTTGGGGTGGTCACCAAAGCCCCGCAAGATGTGGTCAACCAATTGCGCGTATCGTTCATTCAAGTGCCGAGCAATATTCCACGCTTTTATGAAATTTTAGGATTGGATGGTGTGATTTCGTTTGTGCCGGTAGAAGACATTGTTCGTCATAATATTCATCACCTTTTTCGCAATGTAGAAATTGCGGCTATCAATTTGTTTCGGATCAATCGCAACGGAGATTTCACGTTGGAAGAGAGCGAAGATATTGAATCTAATTTTTTGGATGAATTGAAGCGCAAACTACAAACCCGCAGGTCGGGCAGAGTAGTGCGCATGGACGTGGAAGAAAATCCCGATCCGTGGTTGATCCGCATGTTGAAAATTCAATGGGATTTAGACGATTTGAATATTTTTCAAATCCCGCGCGAAAGCATGATTGATTTTTCGGGTATCAATCAAATTGTGGGTCACAAAGAATTTAAGAACAAGCGACAGCAACTTCCCCCGCAAGTAAAACCAATATCGTTTCCTGAATTGGGCACGCGCGATTTGTTTGAAGTATTGAAAGAGCGTGATATTTTGATGCACCATCCGTATAACTCCATGGAGCCGGTATTGGAGCTACTTGAGAAAGCAGCGGAAGATCCCTATGTGCTTTCGATCAAGATCACCATTTACCGATTGGCCAAAGGAGATTCGCGTGTGAGCGCTGCATTATTGAAAGCAGCCGAAGCTGGAAAACACGTTTCGGTTTTATTTGAAGTGAAGGCGCGCTTTGATGAAGAAAACAATTTGCGCGAAGCACAGAAACTACAGAAGGCGGGTTGCTTTGTGATTTATGGCGTGAGCAGTTTAAAGACGCATACCAAATTATTGTTGATTGTGCGTAACGAGCCCGACCGCGTATATCGGTATGTACACCTATCCAGTGGAAATTACAACGAAACAACTTCACGACTCTACACCGATATTGGATTGCTCAGCACGCGGGAGGCCTATGCCAACGATGTGTCAGAGTTTTTTAATGTTATTACGGGTCATTCCGATCCTTCTACCTATCGAAACTTAATCACTTCTCCACGCGACATGCGCAATCAGTTGATTGCGTTGATGCGGACAGAAGCAGAGAATGCACGAAACGGAAAACCTTCGGGCATCATCATTAAATTCAACTCTGTCCAGGACAAAGAGTTTATTGATGCCTTGTATGAAACCTCGCAAGCCGGAGTGCCTGTTAAGCTGATTGTGCGTGGCATGTGTTGCCTACGGCCAGGGCGCAAAGGCTTAAGCGAAAACATTGAAGTGATTTCGATTGTGGGCGAATACTTGGAACACTCGCGAATTTATTATTTCCATAATGACGGAGACCCCAAAGTGTACATCGGCAGTGCCGATGCCATGGTGCGCAGTTTTGATCGAAGAATTGAATCACTGTTTATGCTCGAGCAAGACATGCTGCGCCAGCAAGCCATGAATATTTTGCGCTACAACCTCCGCGACAATGTAAACGCTTACACCATGAAGGAAGACGGCAGCTACGTGATTAAAGAGCAAAACGGAGAGGAACTATTCAATATCCATAAAGAGTTTTACAAAGTCACCAAGGAGATTATACAAGAGGTGAAATTATTCTGATCATTCGGACTGATTTTAACGGATTCTCAATCTATCGATTTAATCCATGTATGTCCTCCACCTATTTAGGTTCCTGCACCTATTTGTATCAGTGCGATGCGCGTAAACTATCAGCCTCGCAACGTGAAGTCAATAGTATCCAGATCTATATGTTTGCAACGATAAAGAGGGGGGTGTTTTGAAAGTTCAAATAAATCGCCTTAATTTTAAGCTACTGATACTTTAGCATTCTCCCTCGAATTAGTTGAATGTCAGTATTGAATAATCAATTTTTTATATGAGCATTTATAGGTTATACCCGGCATCACTCATTTTCTTGCTACTTTCGTGTCTCAACGTCTTTTCTCAGCCAAATCCGATATTGAAAGTGCATGAGTATGTACTCGACAATGGTTTTAAAATATCACTCAATTATGATTCCACCGCAACCAATGTCTTTGGAGCCGTTTTAGTAAATGCTGGATCAAAACATGAAAGCCCTGATGCAACAGGCATGGCTCATTATCTTGAACACCTACTTTTTAAGGGAACAGATAAGTTGGGTACCACCAACTTTGAATTGGAAAAAATTCACATCGATTCGATTACCTTCCTATACGATCTCTTGGCGCGGACTTCCGATAAAGCACAAAAGGATAATCTACTACGGAAAATTAACCAACAAGCAATTAAAGCATCTAAATACGGCTTACCGAATGAGTTTGATAAATTACTAAGAGAAATTGGAGGAACTGGCATCAATGCTTTTACCAACAAGGAAATTACATTTTATCACAATTCATTTCCCGGCAATGAATTAGAAAAATGGATGAGCTTGTATGCCGAACGTTTTAGAAATCCCATTTTTAGATCGTTTCAAACAGAACTCGAAGTTGTCTATGAAGAAAAGAATAGGGCACTGGACAACTTACAAACAAAAATTTTCGATGAGACTTTGAAATTAGTTTATCCCAATCATCCTTATGGGCAGTGGTCTACGCTAGGGAGTGTCGAGCATTTAAAAAACCCTTCAATTTCCAAGATGCAAGCGTTCTTTAATAAGTATTATGTTGCTAACAACATGGCACTGATTTTATCAGGAAACTTTAATTTACAGGAAGCTTTATGGTTGGCCAAGAAATATTTTGGCACTCTAAAATCAGATCCAAACCTAAATACAAGAGTGCAACCACCAGATCCAATTGTTGGAAATCCTACAACGAAACGCAGAATTACACCAGTTAAAGTTGCGCTGCTATCCTATCAAACGCCTCCAGCCAATCACCCTGATAGGCCGGTATTTGATGTGATAGAATATATGCTATTCAACGAAGGCGAAACAGGGTTGCTGAATAAAATTCAGCTTAGGAACGAAATGCTTTACGTAGGATCATTTGGTACCATCCAGAATGAGAGTAGCGTGCTTTCTGTTTTTTATGTGCCCAAGATTATTGGACAATCATTGAGGAGAGCCGAAGAAAAAGTCAAAAATGAAATCAACCGATTAAAGACCGGTGACTTTGATGTATCTTTTTTGAGCTCCGCCAAAAGTGAAATCGGAATTGACTTTCAAAAATCATTGGAAAATAATGAAAGTCGTGGGATTAAGATAGGAGAGGCAATCAATATGGGGAATACCTGGATTGAAACGCTTTCTTATCCCAGTAAAATAAGCAGCGTGACAAAGAATGATATTATAAGAGTGGCCAATCACTATTTTGGCGAAAACTATGCAAAACTTGTGTCTCGAACGGGCTTCGGGAAGAAAAATAAACTTAGCAAGCCATCTTTCAAAGCTGTTAAAAATGAACAAAAGGGGATTTCAGAATTTGGACATACTTGGGAGCTAATAGAAACTGCGAAAGCAAAAGAAAGGTTTGTAGATTTTAACACGGATATTGATGTGCTCGATAAAAATACTCATTCCATTTATGCAACAAAGAATCCCGTAAATAGCCTGTTTTACCTGACGATTAATTTTCACAAAGGAACAGTAAAAGAACCCAAACTTTCTGTAGCCGCCCAATGTATGAACTACGCTGCAACTAACGATAAAAATATTGAGCAGTTAAAGCTGGCATTTAGCGAAATTGGTTGTACTTATTTTTTTAGCGCTAGTTCAAACTATTCAACTGTTACATTAGAAGGTGAGGAGCAGAATTTGGCCAAAGCATTGGCACTGCTTAATGACCTAATTAAGGACGGAAAAACTGATAAGACAACGAAAGACTTGGTTTTCAATTCGATAAAGACGGAACGAAAACTGGAGGGCAGGAGTCCTAGTGCCATTGGCACTGCTCTTTTCTGGTACGGTGCACTTGGTCAATTGTCATACTATGTTTCTAGAGAAAGTCTCAAAAACATAAAAGAAACAGACGCTTCGGAATATATCTCATTGTACAAATCAATTGCTAAGGATTATAAAATGGACATATTGTTTAGTGGAAGCACTTCCGCTCAAAAACTCAATGAGCTATTTAGAACAACGTTTAGTCTATCTGGCAATTTAAAATCTGATCCGCTTAACCCTATGATTGGCAGGGATATTACTGAAAATGTCATTTACATTGTGAACGATAAAAAAGCAGTACAAAGTCAAATTTATTTCTACGTAAAAGGCGAAAAATACCCGAGAGCGGAATATGGATTAAAGAATGCATTTAATGAATATTTTGGCGGTGGATTTTCAGGTTTGGCAATGCAAGAAATTCGAGAATACCGTTCCCTTGCATACTCTACTGGTGGTAATTATTCTCCATCCATTGTTGATGAAATGCCTGGTAGCTTTTATGGTTACATCGGCTGTCAGGCCGACAAAAGCAATGAGGCTATTGAGGTTATGCAAAATTTGGTGACCAACATGCCAGTAAAGAAGGAAAGAGAAGATATGCTTCAAAAAAGTCTAAAGATGGCGATCAATACTAATTTTCCAAACTTTAAGACATTGCCATTAACTGTTCGAGGA
Organism: Chryseotalea sp. WA131a; assembly: GCA_025370075.1. Lineage (NCBI taxonomy): Bacteria > Pseudomonadati > Bacteroidota > Cytophagia > Cytophagales > Chryseotaleaceae > Chryseotalea > Chryseotalea sp. WA131a. The sequence goes on from CP073016.1 coordinate 856,691, forward strand.
TGGAGAACAATGGGTTATATCCAAGATCCAAATAGAGAAGCTTCCATTTTGTATAACGATATTGGTATGGAAGTCATTAATCAGTTTTATCAAAAACATATAAAAGGGAAACCCTACATAATAACCATTTATGGTGATTTAAAGAGAATGGATATACAACGCTTATCAAAATTTGGAAAAATCGTGAGGCTTGAAAGAAAGGAATTTTTTGTTGAATAGGCTGCTTCGAACTTAACGCTTTAAAGAAAACAAGTTCTTATCTATGAGTATAACACACAAAAACGCGGTTTGGATTTGCTTTCAGATTTGTTTGTACCGCCACAGCGGAAGTGTTTCTTGATGGAGAAACTTAGTTCCTATGGAGTTATATAATGGCGAGCGTTATGTTAAGTAGCATTGGCAGAGCCAGTCCCGCGACCTCGTGGGAGGAGGCTTACTCAATCTTCACAGAAAGTTTTTTTAGCGTGGGCTTTCAATAATTCAATCTTCATCATTCACCACCGGGCTGGCCTGTCTGCCGAAGGTTTCCGTAGGCAGAGGCAGCGACACTCTTTGAGCAGGCTTTGGTCTTAGCATTGGCATGCGTGGCTTGCACAATGTGTGTTGCTGCTGCGCTGGCAAAAGCAATAGGGATACCTGCCTGCGCTGCCGCTTCGGCAGACAGGGAAGCGGAAAGCACGAAGCGCGTTAGCAGGAGCGAGGCCGGACTTGTAGCGAATAGCCCCGGGCCGCAGGCATTGCCACAAAAAAAGAGATGCCTTCCGACATCTCTTTTACTTCATTAGTATCTACTTAAAATCTTAAGCCATTTCAGGCACAAGCGTAAATGGACTTGTAATACTTGTCTTACCAAAGCGTTTCAAAAGTGCTGCTTCATCTTCTTCATTAATCTTTTCCTTACGCAACAATTCTTTAACGGCTGGCTGACTTAACCCAGGAATACGACTTAAGAAAAATGGCCATAATTCATCCGACCGATACGTTTTATTAGTATCTGGAAAATCAATCATAGGCTGAATTTCATTCTGACTTTTAAATTCATCAGCATACTTGAAAACCCACACACCATCTTTAAAAGTAAGCGTGCCTATTTCCAATTCCTTGTAGCCAAGCTCAAACTTCTCATGACTTTGTACCTGAGTTTTCGTCCTTGCCATTCCTAATGGCTCTTTAAACAAACCTTTCAACACTGATAACATACTTCCTCCTTATTTAAATTACTTTTCTAATTTCTTCAATTCTACGTTCAAGGCACCGATTTACCACATAAATTCTTTCGGGACTCAACAGACCATGAAACTCATCATGAAATCAGCGCTTCGCATTTTCTAAGATTGTCATCCGAAAATAAGTCATGAATGCTTTCCCTCTTAAGCCCAAAATTATATTTGGCAATTTGCTCTACAAGCCGAATATGATTTATATCGACCTCACTATCCCATCCTATCTTAGGAGAGGAACCGGTAATGTACTTCTTAATCTGAGCTTCAAGTTCTTTAGAATTCTTGCTCAAAGATACAATTTTTTGCTCTTGATAGTTCCAGAATAAACCACGGGCGGTGTCATAGACGGGCGAAAAGTAGGGTGTTTGCCTACCCTTAACGTCCGTTATCACACCCCAATTATAGAAGTGGCGATCATTATTACCAACCCACGCATCAAAAAGAAGCATTTTAATCAGGTCTTCTAAAATCTGATGGGCATGTATGGGAAAGAATTTTAAAATCGCCTTTTGAGTAATCTGGAGGGTCAATAATTCCTTGGCAAGTTTGTTCTTCTCTATTTCCTCTACAAAATCCTGATCGTCACCAAAATACCCGGCATAAATCTGGGCACCATGTACCAAAGATTGATCAGGAGCCAAAAAGTACTTGCTCAAAAAACGGATTTGAGAGCCACCGTAGGCCAACTTTGATGCGGCCATGCGAATACCCAATGTTTCACCTAATCGATTCAAAAGATATTCGGTGATGGATTCAATTGGGTACCACTTATGTCCAGTCTTTGCAATGAAGGCTGGCCACTTGTTGGGGTGGCGTTTTGCTGCTTCACCATATTCATAGTGCTTTATAAACTTTTTAGGTGCATCACCCGAAACAGGTTGGTCTGTCACATAGTACTGATGCTTTTTAAGAATCTCAATCTTACCTAAACCAGCACGAAAGCCCGAGTAATTTTCGATCTTGTCTGGCTGTAAATATTTTTTCATCAGTAACTACTCTACTTTTTAAAAAACACCCTTAAATAGGCGAATTTTTATTAATTTACAACATTCAGGGTGTTAGCGAGGAAATAGTTATATAATGGCATTGCGTTATGTTAAGTAGCTTTGGCAGAGCCTGTCCCGCGGCCTCGCGGGAGGCTTACCCAATCTTCATAGAAAGTTTTTTAGCGTGGGCTTTCAATAACTCAACCTTCATTATTTACGACCGGGCTGGCCTGTCTGCCGAAGGTTTCCGTAGGCAGAGGCAGCGGCACTTATTGGCGGGCTTTGGAAGTGGGAGGGAAGCGCGGACTGCACAATGTGTGTTGCTGCTGCGCTGGCAAAAGCATTAGGGATAGCACTATTTATGTTAAAAGTTTTTAAGGGCAAAAGATTGTAGCGGAACCTTAGCAAACCTACGTTTGCAACGCGTGCCGCAAGTATTAAGAGAACCACCGATGGTCATTATATAACTATAGAAATATGAAGAAGTTAATGCTCAGTCTATTATCCTTCATACTATTAATCACCTGCTCTAAAGATGACAAAACACCAGCATTAGCCATAACATCCATTTCCCCAGCTCAAGGAACCTCCGGGTCTACCATAAACCTTACTGGTATAGGGTTTGGTACCTCGGTTTCAGAGAATATCGTTTTACTGAATGGAAAAACTTGCATTGTAAAATCTGCCTCCACCACTCAATTAAGAATTACTATACCTATTGGAGCGAGTACAGGCAGACTACAGGTAACAGTGGGTAACCAAACAGCTTTCTCTTCATTATTCACTTGTGAGGCTTCAGTATACGTTGCAGGCTCTGAGGCCATTGATGCGACCAACTTAACAAATGATGTTGCCAAATACTGGATGAACGACTCGGCCGTGAGCCTTAGTTATATCTGGTACAGCACTGAAGCCAATTCCATTTTTGTGACGGATAATGACGTGTATGTAGCAGGCTCTGAACCTATCGGGACAAATACATATTATTTGGCCATGTACTGGAAGAACGGCACGGCCGTTAGACTTAGCGATGGTTCAAAAAATGCAAGCGCCAAATCAATTTTTGTATCTGATAATGACGTATATGCTGCCGGCTTTGAATAGAACGGATCAAATCTTGTAGCCCAATATTGGGAGAACAACACGACTGTGAGCCTTACCGATGGCTCTAAAAGTGCAGTTGCTAATTCTATTTTTGTTTCGGGCGCAGATGTGTATGTCGCAGGAGTAGAATCAGGCGAAAAAAATAATGTGGCCAAATACTGGAAGAATGGCACAGCACAGAGCCTTACGGATGGATCCAAAAGTGCAGGTGCGAATTCCATTTTTGTTTCGGGCGCAGATGTGTATGTCGCAGGGAGAGAATTCAACGGAACAAATTCTGTAGCTAAATACTGGAAAAACCGTACAAGTGTTAGTCTTACTGACGGCTCTAAAAGTGCAACAGCCAATTCTATTTTCGTTTCTGGGACAGATATATATGTTGCTGGGGTAGAATTCAACGGGGCAAAAAATGTAGCCAAATACTGGAAGAATGACACGGCCGTTAGTCTTAGCGATGGCTCAGAAGAAGCATGGGCCAATTCTATTTTTGTTTCTGGGACAGATGTGTATGTGGCGGGGATGGAATTTAATCGGACAAAAAGTGTGGCGAAGTACTGGAAGAACGGGTTTGCTGTGAACCTTACCGATGGCTTGAAAAACGCATCAGCCAATTCTATTTATGTGAGGTAACTTAGCAAGGAATGAGTTATATAATGTACTTGCGTTATGTTATGTAGCTTTGGCTACGGGCCTTACCCAATCTTCTTCGAAAGTTTTTATCGCGGGGTTCAAGAAAACCCAATCTAATAATTTACAACGGACTGGGGCAGCGACACTCTTTGGGCAGGCTTGGGAAGTGGGAGGGAAGTGTGGCCTGCACAATGTGTGTAGCTGCTGAGCTGGCAAATGCATTAGGGATAGCAGCGTAAATCCTTTTTGACCTAATTCTAAAATCCTTATTTATCTTACAAGTTTTCATGGGCAAAAAGATTGCAGCGGATAGCCCGTGCCGAAGGCAATGCCCAAATACAAACAATCTTCCAATAACTGAGAATTGGGTTGCTCCAACTAAACTTTGGGATGCGAGTTTTATAAACCCGATTGTAAACTTTACAAATTGGGATGGCAGTTTTACAAACCATCTCGCAAAAACAAAGAATTGGGTTGCGAGAATTATGTCTGGGGATGCGAGATTTACAAATCATGTTGCAAGAACTACAAATTGGGTTGCGATAATTGTACTTTGGGAAACCAACTTTATAAATGCACTTGCTCTAAATTAAAAAAACCTCTGAAGATTTATGACTTGTCTTCAGAGGTTTGAAAAGCAACTTGCTTTATTTACAAATTAACTACGCTGTTGTGAACTTAATGCCGCTCACTTGGCCGAACTGTGGGCTTGTTGCTCCAAACACGGACTTAGCATATTGTTTTACGGCTTGTGCTATGTCATACAACCCTGTTAAATCAGCGTAGAGGATTTTATCTCTCTGGATACGGGCGTTGCTTAAGTTAGCGGTAGCCGTAATTACCGCGCTGTTTTTGCTGCGCAAGTCCGCTAACAACGTATTTAATGATGCTACTTGCAATTCCACTTCATTGGGCGCGTACAAAGGCTCAGCCGAAAGTGTTTCAATTAATTTGGCAAAGTTGTCTACTTGGCTATCGTAGCTTTGCTGCGAGGTAGAGATATTGTTTGGCTCTACTGGTTTCTCTCCTTCTTTAGCTGGCTTGGCCACGGCTTTTGCACTTGCCCTTCTTCCTTGGATTTTGAAGTTAACCGCATTAGCATCATCAATTGTTTGTTGTGCTGCATCAGTTGCTGCCAGTGCATTCAATACTTTGGTTGAAAGTTTTTTGAGTGGCTCAAAGGCAATCTCGCGGTCATTGGTAGTATTGTCAAATTCTGTTTTAGCTGACTTAACAGCCGCTAGTGCACCCTGTGCGCTCGTAAGCAAAGTTTGGAGTGCTGCGATCTTGATCGAAGCCTTGCTTGGATTGTAGGCAGCCCCATACCCGTTGCAAAAGCCAATGAGCTCTTCAAAGTTTGCAACATTCTTCGCATGTCCTGTCTCACTTGTTGAAGCCATAATGTAGAAGGGTTAAATTAGTTACCTTCTGTGGGCATTAACGAGTAGGTATTTACGCAGGTTAAGGGTTTTGAAATAAAGATGAAATTTAGTTGAAGGGATAAACTAAATTTAAAAAGAAAGCGTTTTATTTTTCTTAAGATTTTTAAAACGGCAGAAATCGAAAATCCTCCACTAATCGAATCGTTAAGTTCAAATACTTTTTTTCAGGTGACTTAAGTTGGCCAAAAACTGCAAACCTTACATTTATTGGAATTTTTCTTTCTTCAAAGTGAGGTAATTGCCAACTTTTAAGAAGTACCGAAAAATAAAGTGAATTGTTGCTTTTAAAGGTAACCATACCGCTAAAGAATTTTTCGCCAGTAGCTTTGTTGATAAGTTCGCGTGTTGATAACTTGGTTTCTGCATTACCGTAAATTATCATATACTCTCCTGCAAGGTTGTCTTGTTTGCGTATGTTGGTAATATGAACTCGTCTGATAGCTTCCTTAATACTCTTTCCATCATTGCTAACAATACTCCGTCCCAAATCGACTTCACTATCTGTCAACTTAGTCTTTTTATTGCCAAGATTTTTTAACATTTGCCTTAAGGCCGATTCGAGGCCAGAGTTGATCAAGAAATTAAATCTCTCTCTGTCTTCTGCTAATTCGCTAGTGCTTAGTTCTTTTAAAAGTTGAGGGCTAATTTGTTCGTGATAATGTTGACAATCTTCGTCATGTTCAATGTTTCGATTTGACGAAAAGTACGGTGCGATTTTTTGTTTTTTTACATAGTGCAAAGATGCAATCTCACACTCAGGACAGAATATTTTTTGATAATGCAGCCTATCAGCGTATTGCACTACTGTGATAAATCTATCTAAATACTTAGCTTCATCAAACTTGGGCATTTTACGATAGTAATAGAAAAAAGATAACCAACTATGAATGCTACACCAACTGCTGTTAAAAACCAAAATACAATTTTAAGCCCCCATATATATTTGTTTTAATGCTTGGTTTATGTAGCTTTTTTCAAATAAGTTGAATAAAGACACCATAAGACATTCAATTTAGTTAGATTCTTAAAACGAGTATATTTTGAGAATTAAATTCTTTAGGTTAGTATCAGCTATAATTGTGACTGATTTACCATAGCAAGATTTAACCAGCTTCAAGTCAACTTCATCGGTAATGGTGTAGCAATCCCAATTATTGATCACTTTATCAACACCTATTTCTTTTTGATTACATATTAATCTAATTTTATTGGGATTGAGAGTTATTAAGTCACTTGTTTTAATATTACTGTCAGTAGCTAAGCTTATGCATATTTGATTACTTTCTATATGTGCTATTTTGGCAGGTACTTTTATTGATATTTTTATATTGCTTGACAATAAAAAAAATACTATAACACACATAGCTATTAGTAACACGGTTAATCCCCACCTTAAAAACCAAGGAATTTTTTGATTTAGTATTGATGAAAGTTCTATTGACATCAAATTATTTTAAATTAGGCAAGTTCAAGCTGATTATTTATTAGATTATAGTACTGTTTTTTTAAGCTTAGTAATTCAGAATGAGTGCCTTCTTCCACGATATTTCCATTTTCTAAAACAGCAATTTTATGGGCATTTTTTACTGTACTTAACCGATGTGCAATTATCAACACAGTTTTACCTTTAAAGAAATAATCATAAAGGTTTTCTGATATGATTTTTTCGTTACGTGAATCAAGAGAAGAAGTAGCTTCATCTAATAATAGAAATTCAGGGTCTTTATAAAGTGCACGGGCTATCAATAACCTTTGCTTCTGCCCTACACTTAAATCAACGCCACTACTCCCAATCTTAGTATTTAAGCCTTGAGGCAGGGTGTCAACAAATTCCTTTAGGTTTGCAAGGCCAAGAACAAAATTTACTTTCTCAATGTTTGGAAATTCATCAGATAGTGCAACATTTCTTGAAATCGAATCAGAAAAAAGAAAACCTTCTTGCAGTACTGCTCCACATTTTGCTCGCCAAACTTCACTTTTAATATTATTTAAATCATGATCACCTATTAAAATCGAATTGTTGGCAATAGAGTAATATTTCAATAGCAGTTTCATCAACGTGGTTTTTCCACTTCCACTTGACCCCACAATGGCAGTTATTTTTCCTTTGGGGATTATTAATGATAAATTCTTTAGTACTTCAGTAGAACCTTCACCTTCATAGCTAAATGATAAATTATTTATGACTACATCATTATCCATTTTAATAGTGCTACTTTTATTTTCATCTAGCGAATCCTCGTCTTGCAATTGATGAATATCGCTTATCCTTTTTAAGCTCAATTTAGTGTCTTGAGAAGACCGAATAAAGAAAAGAAAATCATTCAGGGGAACATTTAATTGGCCAATAATAAATTGAATGGTAATCATCTGACCAATTGTGAATTCTCCCGCAACCACGGCTGTAGCTGAGATTGCTGTTATCACTATATTTTTTAAATCATTAATTAATCTGCTGCCTAAGTCTTGAAACTGAAGCAACTTTTGGCTTTCCATATTTAAATTGAAAAGCTTTTCTTGAATTTTATTCCATTCTTGACGTCTAACTTTTTCTGAATTACTAAGCTTAATTTCAGGCATTCCTTGGATAATCTCAATCAAATTACTGCGATTTTGCGCCATATTATTAAAGCGCTTAAAATCTAATGCGGCACGCCTTGATTGGAATAGAAGCGAGTAAATTATATAAAGTGAACTTATTGAAATAAAGACTAGAAAAATCGGTGTATTAAATATGAATAGTACTGTTATAAATGTAATGAAAACGACAACTGAAATAAGAAAATTTAATGAAGACCCAGAAATAAATGCCTCAATCCTTTCGTGATCTTCAATTCTTTGAAGTATATCCCCAATAATCTTAGTATCAAAAAAACGCAACGGTAAACGCATCATTTTAATTAGAAAATCGGAAAGAATATTTACGGAAATTTTGGAGCTTAAATTGACTATTATCCATCGCCTTATAAATTCTATGGTGGCACTACTCAAATACAAAAAAAATTGACCAAGTAGAATAATATAAATAAGATTAACATCTTTAAAATGTATTCCTGTATCTACAATTGCACGTGTCAGCAATGGAATGGTATACAGCACAACACCTCCCATTAGTACCCCCAATAGAAATTGAAACCAGAGTTTTTTAAACCTAAGAAGGTATTTCTTTATGAAGGAATAGATATTTATTTTAGATGAGCTATCTTGAATAACTAACTCCTCAAATCTTCTGGTGGGCTGTAATAATAACATGATACCTACTCCATCTTCTTTATCATTGCTCCAGCATTTTGTAAACTCAGACTTCTTATAATTAATTAAACCAAAAGTAGGATCAGCTATGCTAAATTGACCCTCCCTTATCTTGTAAAGAACAACGAAGTGTTCGCTGTTCCAATGAATAATGGCTGGCAAATTAGCTTCTTTGATGTCATTAATGGACACCTCGCAAGGAAGTGTCTCAAACCCATATTTTTGAGCTGCATTATCAATTGAGAATAATGAAACACCATGCTTTGTGAAAAACATTTCCTCTTTTAGTGCCTCTAGACTTATTTTCTTCCCATAATATTCAAAAATCATTTTTAGGCATGCTGGCCCACAATCCTGAGAATCTTGCTGTCTATATACTGGGAATTTTTTAAACATACTGACTACTGGTAACGTAAATCAATAATGGGATTTATCATAGAGGATCTTATCGTTTGAAAACTAACAATAATTAAAATAACGAAGATTTGTGCTAGCACACATACCACTATTATTCCTAAGCCAAAATCGATTTTATATGCAAACAAATTAAGAAAAGCTTCACATGCTAAATACGTTATGGGGGTCGAGAGTAGTGCGGAGAAAAAAAAGACTTTCAGGAATTTCTTAAAATAAAGAATTGTGATTTGTTTAGAGCTAGACCCAAAAATTTTCCGTATGCTCATTTCTTTTCTTCTATTTGTTGTAGCATACTGAGCCATTCCTACGAAACCCAAAAGGCAAATTACAATGCTCATAATAGCCCCCGCCATTAATATCCAAGACAGCCTATTTTCTGGTAGAAACTTTTTATCATATTCAGGACTAAATTCCTTTATTTCAAAGGGGATTCCTAAAAAGTGTTTCGACCATAATTGCTTGATTTCGCCCGCAAGGACCTCATTGTAATTTGTAGTTTGGATAATACATCTTTTTGAATAATTAGCATTGTACTCAAGGATTAACGGAGTATTCTTAGAGCGAAATCCATTAAATAGAAAATTTCCGACAACCCCCACTATTACACTATTTGCAATATCAGGAAAAGGTTCTCCAACTTGAAGCTGGAATTGATTCTTTAATATCTCGTATGCAGAGGTGTTTAGAATGATTTCCTTAAGTTCGTTACGACTACTAAAGTTTTTGCCCTCTACAATTTCAATATTAAATAAGGGGATGAATCCTTCATCTGCTTCAATGGCATAAATTTCAACATTTTCATTTGTTTGACCAAGCCTAAGTGACCTAATTGACAATGATTGCAGGAAACTTGTAAGGGAGGCAGCGTTTACTCCGGATAGAGTTTCCGTTTCGCGCTTAAAAAGCAAAGGCGAATTATTAATTTGATTACTCTGTCTATCACTTTCAAAGTCAAGAATTAACTTATTTGATTTATTAAATCCAATATCTAAATTATCAAGATAACTTCTCTGCTGGACTACTGTCATCGTAAGCGCCAGAAATACTGAGGTTACAATGCATTGAAATCCAACTATATAATTTATGCTTTTGTGTATAAACGTTTTGGGCAATTTTGCTGAAATCAATATTTCAGATGGAGAAATACGAGTGACAGTACCGTAAATAAATACGGTTATTATACAAGAACAGAAAATTAACGTGGCGAATGTTAAAAAAAGAAATTCTCTACTTAATGTATTGAATTCTAGTTCTACAGAAAGAGATGCGCTCAATTGATTTTTTAAGAACCAGATCAAGAATAATGAAAGCAAAACTGATGAAAATACTATAAGGCTAGCTTCAACAAAAAATCCTAGTATAAGTTGAGATTTATTGATTCCAAGAATTTTTTTTATGCCAATAGACCTCATTTCCTTAATTGCGATTGTTAAAGAATGACTTGAATAGTTACTTAGTGTTATTAGAAGGATAATCACACTAACTATAGAAAAAATAGCCAGTTGAAGCCTAGATATCCTATTCGGTAATAAATCTGTCTCAATGTGTTGGTTAGCGATGTTTATTCCCTTCAACTTAGGGGTGTTTTCAGGAAATTCACTTTTTATAAATGAATTTAGCGATTGCAACAAACTACTTAGGCTTTCTGAATCAAAAAGTTCAACGTAAATAAAAGAAAGTTCTTCTTCACTATTTGCTGATAGATTTTCAGAGGATGTTGAAATTATTAAATCAAATTTTAAGCTAGAATTAATTGGCCAATCTTTGGCTATTCCACAAATAACATATTCTTTCCCTTCAACTTTTAGGATGTCACCTACAATTGATTTTGATTGATGAATCGTTTTAGCAAATTTTTCTGTGCATAAAATGTATCTACCATCTGAGAATAATTTTAATGCATCACCAGAAGTTGTTTCAATAGTAAATATTTTAAAAAACTCTTGATCAACTTTCAATAGTGTATTAACGGGCTTTTTTTCAGGAGCTACCTTTTCATGATAGACTAAGGGATCAGAAATTAAAAAAGCTCTACAAACATTTTTAACGATACTTTCATTTTTTATTACTTGGTAGATTCCTGATGGAGGCGGAGTAGCAATTGATGTTGAGTTGTAATTCCATTCCATCTCTAACAGGAACTTATTTTTATGATTTAAGTGGAAGGAATCAAAACTTAATTCAAACATTAGTATCTGCAACAAAACAAATACTATCCCAAGGCCAATTGATAGACTTAAGCAACAAATTAAATAGGATGTTTTGTGTTTTAGAATACGCTTATAAGCTGATTTTACTATATGATTGACCATTGAAAACCTCAATTAGTAATAATAAAATTACCTTTGATAGTATCACCTACTTTTAATCGACTAGCTTTTAACAATTGCAGATACTGTGATATGGGTTCGAGACCAACTGATTTGCGGATTGAATCAAGTCCATCGGGATTTTCGACATTTTTGGGTTGGGGATTATTTAGGCTATCATAATACACTTGCGTTCCATAAATCTGTGGTAGCCCTTCATTCACTCTAACTCTATCTAATAAATAGGCATAATCTATGACTAATGCGTGTCCTAATTTTACTTCTTTCGCAAGAATTGATAATACTTCTTTTTGAAATTCTATGTCGTGATCTGAGTGTTGAACGATAAGCCAAAAATTTGTAGAAGTTTCCTTACTTACCTTGTCAGTTCCTGGATAGCCGAACTCTTTGAGAATTCCTTTTGCTCTAAGGGTATTTTCCCTTAAGATACTTTGCTGTTCACTTAATAAATCTTCCCTGTCAGGGAAAGTGGAATTTTCTATTTTTGCGATTATCGCCTGATCAATGCTGGCCATACTATCAATTTCAATTTCAATTTTACTGTGAGGCTGTTTAGCGTTGCAACTGATCATAATCGTTAAGATGGAGAAAAAAGAGATAGATTTAATAAGCATTTTAAAATTATAATTAAGATTTACTTTTGGAAGAGTGTATCTATTCCAATTCTTGTAGGGCATTCTGTGCATACAAGGTGCTTCCCACTTGTTTTCATTTTGAAACATATTGAATCATTGATGATATCTAAGTGCTTAATAGATTTATTGGATATTTCTATCTTTTCGACTGCGCTATCGTGAAACATTGCTAGATATCCTTTGGAAGATTTTAAAATAAGATCGTTAACAAAGAGCCTATTCCATGTCCCCCAATCACCAAAGAACGGCAGATTATTCTTGTTTTCCTTTTGATATAAGTCGAAGATTGCCTTTTTATCAATAAGCAATGTCGTGTCACTTATGGGAAAGACTAGAGTATCATTCACAATTAATGCTAAACTTGGATAATCTTCGATAATCTGTTTGGTAATATTTAACAATAGTTTTGTTGAATTACCATTGTGAAAAGTGGTGTTTAATAACTTCTCATGATCTGTGCCTTGGAAAAAAATTAGCTCGTTGTTAACTGTTTTTACAACACCAATCTCTTTATGAAAAATATTTTCTTTTTTCCTATTTATTATAAAGGTTGAATCTGTATCAATGAAAATATAATTATTTCCATTTTCCGATTTAAACACTTTGCCTCTTTTAACAAAGTCAGATAGCTCCTCTCCTGCATCATTTTTATTTTTTGCGCAAGAAAGAAGCATAAAGAAACCAGCAATAAGCAAAAAAAAGCTGCGTATTCTTTTATTTCCAAGTAGCTGAGTAGGGGTCATATTTACACTTTAATGGTTTTGAAAATTTATGATTTGCGACTATCCTACAGTCAGTGCAGATATATCTAAATTCACAGTCTTTGCATATTTCGACCATATCTTTGTTAATTGACCATAGTTCTTGAAATTTTCGACTTTTTAAAACAATTCCGAGTTTACCTTTTTCGAATTTTCCAAAATCATTTTTTGATGTTGGGCAATTTTTAACTAATCCATCTTTATCGATTCCAACTTTTCTGTTTAAGCATGAACTAAATTTTTGGGACTCAGTAAATAAGCTAATATTGACTCTAAAGTTGCTTAATGAAATTGATCCACAGCAATTGGCTGAATCGACAACTTGTTCTTGAAACAGTATATTCGGAAAGTAACTTTGATAGGTAATTTCTTTTCTTTTTGGAGATGACGTTACGTTTATACTGCTAACCCTTTGGAATCTATCTATTAATATCTTGAGATTTGATAGGTTCACCGTATTGGAATATTTTAAGATCAACTCAATAGTTCTTATTCCTGAATCTTCGAAGCATTTCAAAATCCTTATAGTCTCATTATACTTTGGAGAGAAGAAGAATCGCAATTGTACTGCGGGACATCTCAGTTTATCAAGTTCACTGACTAACAACTCAATGTCATGATTGGAAGAAGCATCAAAATCAATGATGGCATTGGAAATCTCGTACGGAGATTTCCAATCGAGATTCACTGATGGGAATTTTTCAGGTTCATCGGAAAAGAAAATATACTCCTTATCTGTAAGAAACGTGATATATTGATGTAAAACATCTTGATTTTCTTCCCCACAATATTCGACAATTTCCTTAAATTTCTTGCCCTTAAACTCTGTTAAAATTGTAAATAGAATATTTGGTATAAAGTCAAAAGTCTCGCGTTGCAAATCACAAATTGTGCTTCTACGTGAACCTTTCACAGGGATGCAACAAGAAAAAACAATTAAAAATTTATTTGAATATTCAAGTAGGTTGTTGGTTTTAGGCATTGGCTTTTAAAATTGGGAGATAGGTTTGTAGTACCCAGGGTTGTTCAGTGATTGGCTTCTATGACTAGTGCTTTTAACATTTTTTGTTAGGAGTGTTTTAATTTTTTTCATCTTGTGATAAGCTGGGGGAATTTTATGTAGCTCAATTTTGCTCACAATTTTCGAAAAATCTAGTATATCCAAATTGATTTTTCTCTTTTCGGTTTTTATTTTTTTAATTGTCTTCATTAACTAAATATTTAGCAACCACATCTTCTAAAAAATAATTGCATGGTATTGATACCATGCCGAATTGTCCGCTGGGGTTTATTTCTAAAAAATAATATTCTCCATCAATTCCTCGTATTAAATCTATCGAACCACAATTAATATCTAGAAATTGAAGTAATTTTTGTAATTTTTTTTCAATCTTAGTTGGAAGTTTATAGGGTATTTGTCTTGTTGGATTTAAAAAATCATACTCTCTAAAATCAAATTTTGTGCTATTTCTGGACTGAGAAAATATTGCCATTGAATAAAAAGTCCCTGCTAGGTAGAAGGCGCGAATCTCATACTCTTTCTCGATAAGTTGTTGGAATAGAGATGGGAAAAACCTATCTGGATAATTATTCAGTTCATGTCTCAAAATTTGAGAAGTGTATAAAGCATAGCCAGATTTCTTGAGTAAAAAAATCTCCATTTCTGATAAGGACTTAGTTATCAAGCTTCCGTTCTTTACCATAAATCTTGATAGTGCTTTCTTGTTGTTTGTTACAAGAGTATTTGGTACACTTAGTCCGATAGATTTAGCTGCTTTAATAACGTCAAACTTGCTAGTCGAGTGACGAAAATATGCTGGCTTAGTTAGCCATTTCTTCGATTTAAGGGCAATTTGAAGTGCTCTGGTGCCTGCAAAGAATTCACTTGACAGATGACCGCCAAGTTGTTTCCTCAAATAAGGTTTAATTAATTTATTTTCATTAAGGAAAAAGTAAAAATCATCATCTCTCCACTTCCTATTCCATACGATCTTTATTTTATCCAGTGGCTTTTTAAAAAGACTTGTATTTAAAAGCAGATTAGAGTTTTCAAGACTGACATCCACATCTGAATCACTTTCTAAATCATGACCATTTATTCGGGTAAAGTCTGCTTTATATTTTTTGAGCCAGTCGATAACATAGTTTGTTGTTTCTTCATTGTTAGCGGAGCTTAGGATGAGTATCATAGGGAGGGCAAGTACCAAACAGGTTTTTCACCAATTGCTCTTGGAATAAATAAATTTAAACTGAGATAAAAAGAGCCTCAAGGAAGTGTTTATAATCATTCCCTGAGGGCTCCAATGTTGAAATTCTATTTTTGAGGGTCAGCATCCTTAGTATTATCTGTACAACGACTGTCAACGCCCCAAAGAGTATCGCTGCAACCAGTCCAGCACTGGGTGTACCCACCCCGAATACTCATGGTGTTTTTAGAATTGATTTTTTTAAACAATGGATTGTTTAATCCTTGAAATTCTTCTTTTTGTTTCATACTATTTATTTTTTAAAAGATTAAGAAAATTTTTAGTTATAGAATTTTGAAAACCTACTTTTTCGGATCTTCATCTCTAGATGAATCACCGCAGTAAGTATCACCACCCCACAGTGTGCTGTCACAGCCAGTTTTACAAATTGTATAACCTCCTCTGAGGCCTACCATTGAGTTTTTTGATAATTTTTTAAACATGGGATTGCTCAAACTTTCAAACTTGTTTTTGTTGATCATAATTTTAGATTTTACTAGGTTAGCCTACTCTTACAGCTTTTCGGCAATCGCTATTAAAGCTTTTGTTGTCGCGACCAAACAAAGATTTAATGTTCTAAAGCTGAACTAAGTTTTTAACAAAGTCAATCCGTAGATTTACGGTATTTTAGGTAATTGTAAGAAACGTGTAAGTATTTCTTCACTTTAGATAATTTTTGCCCTGCTTACTAAAGCAATTAATTGCTCTTTATTTGCGACTTCAAATTTTTTACACAGGTTTGCTCTATGATCTTCTATTGTGCGTGGGCTTTTATTTAGAATCTTTCCTATTTCAACGCTGCTATCCCCGTTGCAAACACCTTTTAGTATTGTCATCTCAAAATCCGACAACGAATGCTTTACAGTACTTTTTGGAAGTAAAGAAACTATCAGGTGCTTTTGGATAATTTCACTAGCAAGTTCTGTGAGGTAACTTCCACCATTGTACACAATACGTATAGCATTAAACAATTCATCTAGCCTAGCATCTTTACCAATAAAGCTTTTTACGCCCCGCGCATACATTTCAATAATGTTGGCTTCATAATCATATTGGGAGAAAGCTATTATTTTGATCTGGGGGTATAGCTTTTGCACTCTAATCGAAGTTTCAATGCCATCCATCTTAGGCATTCTAATGTCCATAAGAATTACTTCTGGTTTAGAATCCAGTAAGAGATCTAAAAGCTGGACGCCATTTTCAGCTTCCAATACAATTTCGAAATCATGCTCAGCTTCAATTACTTTAACCACTGACTTTCTAAACATCTGTTTGTCATCGACAATTGCTATCCTTATTTTGTTCATAGTACAGGTCTTTCGTGATTAAAGATAAAAATCATATCGGTAAACATAGCGCATCCATGCGTCTATTAAAAACTGCTTAAATATAGAGTTTGCCGATGTGATAAACATCCGCGATAAAAAACTTCTCAAAAATTTCGGTACACGTCTGAGGGAATTGCGGCTCAAAAAAGATTTAAGTCAAGAAATTTTAGCGTATGAGGCCGATATCCCAATTAGTCAAATTGGAAGGATTGAAAGGGGAGAGGTCAATGCAACTCTCAGTACGTTAAAGAAAATTGCCAATGCCTTGGGCATTTCACTTAGCGAGTTAGTAAAATTTTAAAATCGCCCTGTAAAGAATTTAAGCAAAAAAGAGCCCCTAAAAAGGGAGCTCTGATATAGAACACTCAAGCCATAAGAACCTGAGGCAAACCTCCCTAACACTGCAGGGAAGAACCGAAACCATGAATGGCCTAACGCCAAACCTAAACCCGAGCGATAGCCACCAGCCACCGATGCGGACACGAACGATATATTTAAACATAACGCCAGCACACGGGATCGGATAGAAAGGTGCAAGGGCCGCACAAAAAAAATACTACCCGCTGGAAGGAGGGAGGCACGACCGACTGACGGAGGGTGGAGATTTTTTTTGAAGCGGGCGCAGTGTCACCCTTGCAGCTTTCTATTCCGCAAGCCCGTAGCTTTGTGTTATGTTTAAGTATTGTCAACCACTCTCAATCCCAAGGTTTTGAATTGAAACTAAATCGTATCAGGCAACCTTGAGCGGTGGCCAGAGCCAAATGCGGGGTGGCGCGATGGCACGTGCGGGGAAGCATATTTGGCTCTTGATCTTTTTGTTTCTTTTTGCATCAAGGCAAAAAGAAAAGAAACCCCGCCAAAGGCGAACGCCACAGAAGCGCTGCGGAGCGCGAGCGGAGCAAATAGAAAAAAGTTGGTGAGCGATCTTTCAAAAGTTGTTGCGTAAACCATAATGTGAGGTGAACACTCTGATCCAATGCCCGCAGGTTCAATCATGCACCGGACCGAGCGATGGATAAAGCATGTGTAATGTAGGCTTTGGGTTGCGCGTGGCATGTGCGGCCTACATTACTTATGCTTGGCGCGTGGGTTGACCAACTGCGCGGTGGCAAAAACTTTTTGCACAGAAGTTTTATTTTAAAAGCCGCTCAATGCCGTGGTGCGAGCTTCTGGGCCCGTAGAAGCGCGGCCTTGAGCGGCTATTTAGCATAACGTCAAATTATATAACTGTGCGGCTGGCGAGCGTAGGATTTTTGTAGGTTGAAACCCCAAAGTTCCCCGCCTTCAAGCGGGGTTAACATAATATAATTATATAACTGCGTGTCAGGAACTTAGGGAAGCTAAAGTTATATAATTTATATTATGTTAAGTAGTGTTTTGACCTATATGTCAAATGGCGTAAAATGCCAAAAGTCGAAAAATTGAAAATGGAAGAGAAATTTGATGACCCACACATCCCCTTCGTGTTGCCTTTCTTAATTGGACAGAAAAAACAACACACACCTTAAAGGGTGTTTAAAGGAGAGTTTTGTTCGCTGTGTGACTTTGGTCACCTTTTTGGTGCGAATTGTCAGCTACCTTTGAGTGTAATCAAAAGTTTGAAAGTTTTACCATTGTAAACAGTGCTTCAAGTATAACAAGTAGCTTCTGGAATGATCGATATGCGGGTGCATTATTTTGGAAGCTTTCAATCCAGCCCAGCTAAAAAATTCTTCAGGCGGCCCCAAGGATTTGTCCATGTTACTTACCATGGAAATAGTGGAAGGAAATTTTAAAGAATTGGCCATTTAAGTATTGGCATATGAAACAATAATTCTTCAAGAGGGTAAATTCCACCAAGGTGAAGCTGAGGTAGTAAGATTTGTGGGAAGAAAAAAATAGACTAAAAAACAATAAAAAATGAAGACGAGAATTTTAACTAACTGGACTTTTATACGAGTACTCTATTTACTTATGGGCGGTTACATCATCTTTCAATCTGCAATCCATCAGCAATGGCTGGGCGTAGCGCTAGGAGGTTACTTTGCATCCATGGGCTTATTTGCTTTTGGTTGTGCTTCAGGAAGTTGCTTTACTGCCATACCTCCAAAACAAAAAGTAGAAACCGACATTCAAGAGGTGCAATACGAAGAAGTAAAATAAAAATAACATGGCAACTACATTTTCAGAGCTGATAAAAAGTGATACCCCCACCCTAGTAGATTTTTCTGCCGAGTGGTGTGGTCCTTGTAAAATGATGAAACCCATTTTGGACGAACTCAAAACAAGCGTTGGCGATAAAGCAACTATTATCAAAATAGATGTTGATAAAAACCCAAGCGTAGCTTCATCGTATAGAATCCAAGGCGTTCCTACGCTAATACTTTTTAAGAAAGGTGAAGTAAAATGGAGGCAATCTGGCGTGGTGCTTGCCAAGAATCTCGAACAAATAATTAATCAACATTCACTGTAATGAGAATACTATTTTCAATTACCCTGGTTGCCCTGCTAATCGGTGGTTGTTCCAATCGATCAACAGAATCATCAAATACTGTGCTTTCGCCATCAGCGTTTGCCGAAAAAATAAAAGCAGTTCCTTCACCAACCATTCTTGACGTGCGCACCCCAGCAGAATTTGCGAAGGGTCATGTAAAGAATGCTTTGAATTATGATTGGAATGGGATTGAATTTGATGCACAAATAGTAAACTTGGACAAATCAAAACCAGTTTTTATTTATTGCTTGAGTGGCGGAAGAAGTTCCGCTGCTGCAGACAAAATGAGAACAGTCGGTTTCAAAGAAGTGTATGAAATGCAAGGCGGATTGATGAAATGGAGAGCCGCTAATCTACCAGAAACTAAAGGTGCGGAGGAATCGCCTGATGGTTTAAGTAAACAACAGTTTGATGCGTTGCTTGAAACCAACAAATTAGTGCTAATTGATTTTTATGCCGACTGGTGTGCGCCTTGCAAAAAAATGAAGCCATATATAAATGAAATCTCAAAAGAGATGGCTGATAAGGTCGTTGTAATCAGCATAAATACAGACGAGAATCAGGCTTTATGTAAGGAATTGAACATTGATGCCATACCTGTGCTGCAAATTTACAAAGCAAAATCTCTGGTTTGGTCAAATACTGGCTTTATTGAGAAAGAAGCGGTCGTAAAACAATTACAATAGGTGAAAGAATTAGGGCTTGGCTTTTGTAACTTTGAAGTATGAGCGCATTGCAACTAAATTCAATTTTTCCTCAATTTGATACGGAACTGATTTCTAATCTGGAAAACATAGGTCAGGTAACTGAATTTAAGGAAGGTGAAATTCTGATGAGGTCAGGCCAATATTTCAAGAATTCACTTTTAATTTTAGAAGGCAGGGTAAAACTATACAGAGAGGGCGATGATGGTGAAGAGTTCTTTCTGTATTACCTCGAAAAAGGTGGTGCATGCGCCTTGTCCATGATTTGTGCTGCAAAAAATGAGACAAGTGCCATCAAAGCGCGAGCAATTACAAATGTAAAGGCATTAGCAGTACCTATTCTTCATATGGATGCGCTAATGAAGGAACATAAGCAATGGTATTATTTTGTATTGGAAACCTATCGCTCTCGCTTTAGCGAATTATTAGAGGTAATAGACCATGTTGTATTCCACTCAATGGATGAAAAACTCGAATTCTACCTGAAACGTCAATTCGATTCATTAGGCTCTAAAATTTCCATTACTCATCATGCAATTGCAGATGACTTAAATTCATCGCGCGAAGTAATTTCACGACTTTTAAAGAAGCTCGAATCTCAAAAGCGAATTTCCATTTCCAGGAATGAAATTACTCGCTTAAATTTTTGACACTATGTGACAATAGTCACTCAAAACAGGAAGGATAACCCCCAGCTTTGCTGAGAATTAATCGGCAATGGATAATTTTCTTGGTTATGTGGTTTCTGGCCTAATTGGGGTGTCTTTAGGTCTTATTGGCGGAGGTGGCTCAATAATCGCTGTTCCTATGCTGGTGTACTTATTTCACATCGAGCCCGTTTTCGCCACAGCCTATTCACTCGTTATTGTCGGTTCTACTTCTTTAGTGGGCAGCATTCGTAGTTCATTAAATAAAATGGTGGATTTCAAAACTGCTTTCTTGTTTTCAATTCCCTCGCTGGTTGCAGTTTATTTGACCAGACATTTTTTGCTGCCTCAAATACCCTCAATGATTTTCGCGGCTGGGGAATTTATCCTTACAAAAGATACTTTGCTTATGATCTTCTTTTCTGCTCTCATGATCATCGCTTCTCTCAAAATGATTACGAGCACGGCTACAGAAGTTCAAGACGGCTCCGAAATTCAATTCGACTATTTAAAGATGTCAATTCAAGCGATTATTTTGGGCATAGTTACAGGTATCATTGGAGCGGGTGGAGGATTTTTGATGATTCCTGCATTGGTTTTATTTGCTGGCCTTGGAATGAAAAAGGCGATTGGCACCTCCTTGGTCATCATTACGATCAATTCGTTGTCCGGTTTTTTGGGTGACCTAGGAACAGGTATTCAATTAAATTATACATTGGTAGCCATAATCTCTGGTTTTGCCATCGCGGGTGTTTTTGTCGGAACGTATCTATCAAAGTTTATTGATGGAAGTAATTTAAAAAAAGGTTTTGGTTGGTTTGCGTTAATAATGGCATTGGTAATCCTTGCTAAAGAGCTATTTTTTTAAAACTGCAATTGTCGGGAAACCCAAATTTTTCTCCAAAACACTACTTAGTGACAGAAGTCACCAACAAGCATTACAACACTCTCTACCTTTGTTATAACAACTAGCACACGAAAATAAAAACACAGCTATGACAATTGAACAAATTTATACCGGATGCTTGGCGCAAGGCGCTTATTATATCCGTTCTGGAAATGAAGCCGCCATTATTGATCCGCTTCGTGAAGTGGATTCTTACATAGAAAGGGCTCGAAACGATGGTGCTACTATTAAGTACATTTTAGAAACTCATTTTCACGCTGATTTCGTTTCAGGCCATTTGGATCTTGCTGCCAAGACAGGAGCAACAATAGTATTTGGACCAACAGCAGCTCCTAAATTCAAAGCTCATATTGCCATTGATGGTGAGGAATTGAAAGTGGGCAACATTGTATTCAAAGTATTGCACACACCTGGGCATACCATGGAATCAACTACCTACCTATTGAAAGATGAAGATGGAAAGGAAGTAGCCATATTTACAGGTGATACCCTTTTCTTAGGTGATGTAGGGCGTCCTGATCTGGCTCAAAAAGCAGCACACCTAACGAAAGAACAATTAGCGGGTCTTTTATTTGATTCATTGCATGCTAAGATAATTCCGTTATCGGATAGTCTTACGGTTTATCCAGCCCACGGTGCCGGTTCTGCTTGTGGCAAAAATATGAGCAAAGACACCGTTGATACATTAGGACATCAAAAGCAAACGAATTATGCATTACGGGCGAGCATGTCACGCGAAGAATTCATCAATGAAGTCACTGACGGCTTGGTAGCGCCACCAGCCTATTTTCCAGAGAACGTGAGAATGAACAAAGAAGGGTACGAAAGCATCGACAAAGTAATAAAATCAGGTACACAGCCTTTGACCACCGAAGAGTTTGAATGGATAGCCAATGAAACAGGCGCGTTGATTTTAGATACGCGTTCAGCTAATGACTTTAGGATGGGCTTTATACCCAACTCAATTAACATTGGTATTGAGGGCAGCTTTGCACCTTGGGTGGGTGCATTGATACCGGGAGTGAACCAGCCTCTTTTGATTATTAGCGATAAAGGCAGAGAAGAAGAGGTAGTTACTCGCTTGGCTCGTGTTGGTTATGACAATACACTTGGTTATCTGAACAACGGATTCGAATCTTGGGTAGCTGCAGGAAAAGAAACAGATACAATAGATTCAATTGCGGCTGAAGAATTATCAAATCAGTTGACAAAGGATACAATTATTATAGATGTCCGTAAGCAAAGTGAGTTTCAAGCTGAGCATGTAGAAGGTGCCATTAACCTTCCACTAGATTTTATTAATGATCATCTTGCTGAGATACCAAAGCAAGGAAAAGTATTTGTGCATTGCGCTGGCGGATACAGGTCTATGATTGCAATTTCTATTTTAAAAGCAAGAGGCTGGGACAATCTTATTGATGTGAGCGGGGGCTTCAAGGCTATCGCAGAAACAGCAATACCGAGGACAAACTTTGTTTGTGCGAAGTAGCGATTATTTAAACGTAACATTTTATTCATAAGAAAGAGACTGTAAGAATGCAGTCTCTTTTTTTTTAGATAATCTAAAATAAATAATAAATTCTGGTGAAGGTGACCTAGGTCACAGTGATCAGTTTTTGATTGGGATACTTTTGCACCAGTTAAAAAAAATTGATGATGAAAGAGTATTTAGGGTTGCTACTAGTTACATGGGGGTTATCGGTTTCTGCGCAAGAAATAGCTCCACTAAAATTACAAGATGCACTTGAAGTTGCTTTAAAGAGTAACAGAGAATTAGTCATCGCCAAATTAGATGAAGAAGGGAGCGCGGCTAAATTCAATCAGACGAATGCAGTTTTCCTTCCTCAGATCAATGTTAGCTATACCGCATTTACCTCAAATAATCCATTAAATGCTTTTGGTTTTAAGCTGCAACAGCAGGGCATAACCCAATCCGATTTTGACCCAAGCAGGTTAAACAATCCATCCGCTACACCAAATTTCATGGCCAAGGCGGAGCTGAATCAACCGTTAATCAATATGGACATGATTTACGCGCGGATGGCTGCCCATGAGCAAATCAATGTTTACGCTTATAAAACGAAACGCACCAAGGAGTTTATAATCCTTGAGGTTCAAAAGGCGTATACACAGTTGCAATTGGCACACGAAGCGGTGAATGTTTTAAACGAGGCTCTTCAAACAAGTAACGCAATTTATACATCCACTAACAATCGTTTTGAAAAGGGCTTGCTTCAAAAGTCAGACGTGTTGCAAGTGCAAGTGCAGGTAACCGCCACAGAGAGTAAGTTATCTGAAGCAAAAAGTAATGTAAAGAATGCCTCTGATTATTTGAGCTTGTTAATGGGAACAAAAACGGGAATTGTTTATGCTACAGACAGTATCAGTCGAGTTAATAATGAGCAAGCAATAGAATTACAAGTAAATGAAGGCCGTGCAGATTTTCAATCGATGAAAGCCGCTATACGGGCGCAAGATAGGATGATCAGTTCCGGAAGAATGGCTTACATACCCAAGCTTAATGCGTTCGCAAATTATTTTATCAACGACAAATCAGCCTTGGGGTTTGGTTCTAATTCGTATTTGCTAGGGGCTCAATTTTCATGGAATGTATTCTCGGGCACATCAGCAAAATATAAAGTTTCTGAGTATCAGGTAGGGCGCAACAAATTAGAACAGCAACTCAAGTATCAGAAAGAACAAAGCCAGTTGGAACTTGATAAAGCCAATCGTCAACTGAATGATGCATCTTTTTCGATCAAGCAATATGAAACATCGGTTAGCCAGGCTAGCGAAGCGTTGCGGATTCTTAAAAACCGTTTCGAACAAGGTTTGGTAACCAGCAACGATCTTTTACAAGCACAGGCTTCTTTGTCGCAACAAAAATTAATGAGAGCTCAAGCCATCTTTCAATACAATACAACAATATCCTATCTCCAATTTTTAACATCAACATCAGAAAAATAAAACGACTTATATGAATTTTAGAATAAATCAAATTGCAATCGTGCTGGCCTTTGGTGGAGTTTTACTTAGTTGTTCAGGAAATGAAAAGGAAAATCAATCTACCAAGGAAGAAGCAGTTCTTGTGACAGTAGGTTCAGTGTCAACTCAATCAACTAATTACATAACAACGAGCGGTCAAGTTACTTCAAAAGAAACGGCCGTAATAAGTACCCGTGTAATGGGCTTTGTTACTGGTTTCAAAGTTAAGGTAGGAGATAAAGTAAAAAAAGGACAATTGCTTGTAACGATCAGCAACGGAGACATTTTGGCTAAACGCGCACAGGCACAAGCCATGTTAACGGAAGCCGAAGCAGCATTGAAAGATGCGAAGAAAGATTATGAACGTTATGAAGAATTGTACAAGCAGAAAAGTGCCTCAGCTAAAGAGTTTGAGAACATAACGCTTCACTACAATTCAGTTAAGGCAAAAGTAGAAGCCGCCCACCAAATGAAAAACGAAGCGGATGCAATGCTTATCTATACAAATTTAACGGCTCCTTTCTCCGGAATTGTTACTCAACGCAACCTTGATGAAGGAAGTACGGCCAATCCTGGGATTCCAATATTAATGGTAGAGCAAGTGAGTAGTTACGAAGTGAGGGCATCTGTTTCTGAGGCAGATATTGCCAACATCAAAACAGGCATGGCAGCAGAATTGGAAGTAAAATCAACAGGCAAGAAGTATATCGGCAAAATAGGGGAAGTAAGCACTTCATCTCAATACAGTGGCGGTCAGTATTTTATTAAAATTTCGCTACCGTCTCAACAAGAACTTTTCTCAGGAATGTTTGTAAATGTTGCGATACCAATAGCAAACGCTAAAACCAACGAGAATAATATCTTAATCCCAGCCTCGGCACTAATTTATAAAGATCAATTGGTCGGCATCTACACCATCAGCCAAAGTAACAAAGCAATACTCCACTGGCTAAAAATTGGTAAAACTACTGGCGATAAAGTGGAAATTCTTTCTGGCCTAAATGCGGATGAAAAATTCATTCTTCAAAGCGAAGGTAAGCTCTTTAATGGCGCACCGATAAGTGTGAAATAGACTTCCAAAAAACAGAATTAACATAACGTGAAGTGGTAAACCCAACGTCTCATGTCTCAATACTAATATCTCACTACTTACTTCTTACTACTAACATCTCACTACTCACATCTCTTTACTAATTATGAACGAAGGATTATCAGGCAACATTGCTAAGGCATTTATCAAATCAAAGCTTACTATTTTATTGATGGTAGCTTTCTTGCTCATCGGGGCTTTTAGCACCATGCTAACGCCACGCGAAGAAGAACCCCAGATTGATGTACCCATGGCAGATATTTTTCTTCGCTATCCGGGAGCTTCACCAAAAGAAGTCGAAGCCCGTGTGGCTAAACCATTGGAAAAAATAATTTCCAATGTAAAGGGGGTGGAGTACGTTTACTCTACTTCTATGAATGGCCAGGCAATGGTTATCGTACAGTTTTATGTAGGCGAGGATATTGAACGCTCATTGGTAAAACTCTACAATGAGTTGATGAAGAACATGGATCAAATGCCCCCAGGTGTTTCCATGCCATTAGTAAAAACACGTGCAATAGATGACGTGCCCGTATTGGGCATCACCTTGTGGAGCGAAAAGTACAATGACTTTGAACTAAAACAACTTGGCCAAGCCTTAACAAGTGAGATCAAGAAAATACCCAATGTGGCAACCGTAAATATTATCGGTGGCCGAAGCCGTCAGGTAACAGTAATATTAGATAAAGATAAGTTAGCTCAAAATCATATTGATTTCCTTTCCATTAGCAAGCAGCTAGCTGGCAGCAATGCACAAATGCAAAGCGGTAACATGATTAACCGCGATACCGTGTTCTCAATTGATGCTGGTAACTTCCTTTCATCAGCGGAAGAAGTAGAAAATTTGATAATTGGATCCAATCAGGATAAACCTGTTTACTTGAAGCAAGTGGCCAAAGTTGAAGATGGTGCAGAGAGTCCATCTCAATATGTGTTTTTTGGATACGGTATGCACAGCGATACACTTGCCAGTAAGTACAGGTCTAATTATCCTGCGGTTACGCTTTCAATAGCCAAAAAGAAAGGAGCTGATGCGATGAATCTTTCTGAGCAAATAGTAGCAAAAGTGGAACACCTAAAGAAGGAATTGATTCCTGCTGATGTAAACGTAACACAAACCAGAAACTATGGGGAAACAGCTTCTGAGAAAGTATCGGAGCTTTTGCTTCATCTTTTTGTAGCTGTAATATCCGTAACTCTTTTCGTAATGCTGGCAATGGGTTGGCGTGGAGGTCTGGTGGTATTCTTATCGGTGCCAGTAACATTTGCGCTGACATTGTTTAGTTACTACATGATGGATTACACCCTTAATCGCATCACACTTTTTGCATTGGTATTTATTACCGGTATTGTGGTGGACGATTCAATCATTATTGCAGAGAATATGCACCGCCATTTTAAAATGAAAAAGTTGCCCTTTTTACAAGCCGCAATCTTCGCGATTAATGAAGTGGGTAACCCGACCATCTTGGCAACGTTTACTGTTATTGCTGCAGTTCTTCCAATGGCATTTGTTTCTGGAATGATGGGGCCTTATATGAGTCCTATGCCTATTGGAGCTTCGATCGCCATGATGCTGTCACTTGTGGTGGCGTTAACACTTACCCCTTATTTGGGTTACGTGTTTCTTCGCGAGAAGGAAGGACATAGCAGCAAACCGCATCCTACACTAGAGGAATCCAAAATTTACAAACTATACAAAGCCGTTATCAACCCAATGTTGGAAACACGTTGGAAACGCTGGGCATTTATTTTAGGCACTGTGGCGATACTTCTTTTCTCCTTTTCATTCTTTTATATGAAATGGGTAGCGGTAAAAATGTTACCGTTCGATAATAAGAATGAGTTTCAAGTAGTAATTGACATGCCAGAAGGCACTACACTTGAGCGCACTTCTGTAGTTACTCAAGAGATTGGCCAGTATTTGGCTGATCAAAGATTGGTAGTAAACTACCAAGGCTATGTAGGCACTGCCGGGCCCATCAGTTTTAATGGATTGGTAAGGCATTACGATTTGCGCAGAGGCAACAACGTAGCCGATATTCAAGTGAACTTGGTGGATAAAAAGGATAGAAGCATTCAAAGCCATGCCATTGTAAAACAATTGAGACCTGCCGTTCAGGCCATTGCAAAAAAGTACAACGCCAACGTAAAATTAGTAGAAGTACCTCCGGGTCCTCCAGTGCTTTCTACGATTGTTGCAGAAATATATGGCCCTGACTATGGTGAGCAAATCAAAGTAGCGCAACAAGTAAAAAACATCATTGGTCAAAACGAAGGAGTGGTTGACATGGATTGGATGACAGAAGCTGATCAAACAGAATACTCGTTTGAGGTTGACAAAGAAAAAGCAATGAGAATGGGTGTAGCTCCTGCACAAGTGGTGGCCACTATGAATGGTGCTCTTAGCAATATGCCAGTGGGTATTATGCACAATCCTGTTTCGTTCGATCCTGTGAATATTGTTCTTCAACTAAGCGATGCCGACAAATCCAATCTCGAGAAAATCAAAGGATTGAAAGTAATCAATCAGCGCGGCATGGCTATTCCAATTGGTGATCTAGTACACATATCTAAAAAGGTGAAAGAGAAAAGTATCTATCGTAAAAATCAAAAGCGAGTAGTATTTGTGTTAGCTGATTTGGCGGGCGATTTGGAAAGCCCTACTTATGCCATGATGGATATTTCTAAGAAGTTGAATGAAGTAAAAATGCCGCAAGGCTATGAATTAAAAGAGTTATACAACCACCAACCGGAATTTGAAGACGATTATACACTTAAGTGGGACGGAGAATGGCAAATTACTTTTGAGGTATTCCGTGATTTGGGAATTGCGTTTGGAGTAGTTATTATTTTGATCTACATGCTTATTGTAGGATGGTTTCAAGACTTTAAAGTTCCAATCGTAATGCTTGCAGCCATTCCGCTTTCACTCATAGGCATCATTCTAGGTCACTGGATTATGGGTGCTTACTTCACAGCGACCTCTATGATCGGTTTTATTGCACTGGCAGGGGTTATGGTGCGTAATTCAATTCTTCTAATTGATTTTATTAACATCCGCTTAGAAGAAGGCATACCATTAAAGCAAGCCATTATTGAGGCGGGAGCGGTGCGTACAACACCTATTTTATTGACAGCAGGAGCAGTGGTATTAGGAGCAATTATCATACTATTTGATCCCATTTTTCAAGGCTTGGCGATATCCTTAATGGGAGGAACAATTACGTCCACATTCCTTACCCTCATAGTAGTCCCGCTACTCTACTTTAAAATGATGCGCAGTTCAACTAAATAAAAATACTGACAAGATGAAACTATTAATAATAACAAGTCTAAAGGATTATCAGAAAGAAGCAATCAAGCTATTTCATAAGGCAGGCATAAAAGTATTTAGCGTATCCAAAACGATGGGCTTTAAAGAAAACGATTCAGCTAATTTAATGGATAGCTGGTTCAGCAATGAGGCAGAATACTTTGATTCCATAGTTTTGTTCTCGTTTACCACAGACGAGAAGTCTAGCCATGCTTTGGAGCTGGTGAATTTATACAACACTGAAAACAAAAATGAGTTCCCAATTCGGGCATTCATAATGTCTATTGAAAAGGCTAGTTATCAAATTTCCTAACATAAAAATTATATACATGCGCGAACGAATTGTAAGAACAGTAGCAGGCACTTTTGTATTGATCAGTTTAGTTTTAGCCTTTTGGGTAAGTAATTATTGGCTATGGTTTACTGCCTTTGTGGGTGTTAACTTGATTCAATCTTCCTTCACGGGATTCTGCCCTTTGGAAAAAATATTGGACAAGCTGAATATCGCGAAGAAGGTGAAAACAAGTTAGTGGTTTACAATAATCGCTCGCCAGATTTATTTTTATGAATGTGACAATAGTCACATTCAACCTACTCTTTATGGTTTAACTTTACATAACGATCGACAGCCAGAGCTAGAGCTTTCAAAGCCGTTTTAACCTTTAAAAACAAATATTTATGAAAAAGAACATGGGTATGGCAGACCGAGTTATCCGAATTTTCGTAGCACTAATAATTGCTGGCTTGTATTTTACAAACCAAATCACTGGTTTGGCGGCAATTATCCTTTTGATTTTTGCGGGTATTTTCATCCTTACAAGTTTTATTAGTTTTTGTCCATTGTATTTCCCGTTCGGGATTTCCACAAAGGTCAAACAAAAGTAAAATGGAGTTTATTGCTAAATATAAACTCACCTTGATAGGTGTAGTTGTGGGCTCGATTGGTGGCTTTCTATATTATTATTTTATAGGTTGTTCCAGTGGCACATGTGCTATTACTTCAAATCCTATAAATAGTTCTTTGTATGGAGCTTTGATGGGTGGTTTGGTTTTTAACATGACAAAAGAACAGAAAGCTAAAAAAGAATAAGATGAACTCAGAGAAAGTTATCGTTGCTAACATGAAGTGTAATGGTTGTGCTACCACGATTAAAAATGAACTGCTTAAAATGGAAGGCGTAAAGAGTGTTGACATTGACATAGAAAATGACAGCATTGATCTTTCGTATGAAAATATTCAAAGAGACTTAATCATCAACAAGCTGCATTCATTAGGCTATCCAGAAGCAACAGAAAAAAATGGCCTGCTGCTCCAGCTAAAAAGTTATACCAGTTGTATGATTGGAAAAATCAATAATCTTTAAATCAATAAGTATGAATATCGAAGAAGTAATAAGAGAAAAACAAGGAACAATCGTAGATGTGCGATCCCCTGCAGAATTTATGGGTGGTAATGTAGAAGGATCAATCAATATTCCGTTACAGGAAATTACAAGCAAAATAGATGAACTAAAGAATTTAAAACAGCCATTGGTATTGTGCTGCGCTTCTGGAAATCGCAGTGGGCTGGCACATCGCTACTTGATGCAGCAAGGCATTGATTGTTTAAATGGTGGATCTTGGATGGATGTAAATTACTATCAATCACAAATCGTGTAAACAAATGATTAACACAATCAAAAAATTATTAGGCTTAGGTCCAAAAGTGGATTATGCACAATTGATAAAAGAGGGTGCTATTATCTTAGATGTTCGCACGAAAGCGGAATATCAACATGGCCATATAAAGGGGTCACAAAACATTCCTCTCGATATGATTCCAAATCATTATTCAAAACTAAAAAAGGACGAAACAATTATCACATGTTGCGCTTCGGGCATGAGAAGCGCCTCGGCAAAAAGCCTCTTACAGTCAAAAGGTTTTTTAAAAGTCTACAATGGAGGCGGGTGGAGCAGCCTTCAAAGTAAAATTCAGAAAGGATAACTTTAAAAATGACCGGTTTCGAACTGTGATTTCGAAAGGAACTAGATTGTATGGCATATTGAATCATAAATGCCCTAAATGCCGTTAATGATCATGCCGGATCGGAGTATAAAAAAAACACCGCTCAATTTGAACAGTGTTTTAGAAGAGCCCCCTGTCGTCCCGAATTGTTCGGGAGAACTAACGACCTACTGATTATCCCGCAGATGCGGGACTCAACCAGCTTAGTTTTCGGAGTATAAAAAAAACACCGCTCAATTTGAGCAGTGTTTTAGAAGAGCCCCCTGTCGGAATCGAACCAACGACCTACTGATTACAAGTCAGTTGCTCTACCAGCTGAGCTAAGGAGGCTTTTAACATTTTTATTTCAACCTCTCGCCTACTGATTATCCCGCAAGTGCGGGACTCTACCAGCTGAGCTAAGGAGGCTTTTACCATTTTTATTTCAACCTCTCGCCTACTGATTATCCCGCAAGTGCGGGACTCTACCAGCTGAGCTAAGGAGGCTTTTACCATTTTTATTTCAACCTCTCGCCTACTGATTATCCCGCAAGTGCGGGACTCTACCAGCTGAGCTAAGGAGGCTTTTAACATTTTTATTTCAACCTCTCGCCTACTGATTATCCCGCAAGTGCGGGACTCTACCAGCTGAGCTAAGGAGGCTTTTAACATTTTCATTTCAACCTCTCGCCTACTGATTATCCCCGCAAGTGCGGGACTCTACCAGCTGAGCTAAGGAGGCTTTTAACATTTTCATTTCAACCTCTCGCCTACTGATTATCCCCGCAAGTGCGGGACTCTACCAGCTGAGCTAAGGAGGCTTAAAAGAGGCGCAAAAATACGCCAAGATTCTGGTTTTGCAAGGGCTTGCCTATGCCTGATTCAACATTTTTAATTGCTTCTTTAAATGCTGCAAATGAACTGTCAACTCTTCCACTTTTTGACCATATTCTTGCTTCATCTGTTCTGCATTTTTAGAACGTTCAAAGAAGGATAAGTTGTTCTTTAACACTGCTATATCATTCTCTACTTTTACCATCTGTTTGCGAATGGATTGCTCCTTATGAACAATTTTCCGGTCAGCTTGCGGGTCATTTTTCAAACCCGACAACTGAATTTCCAATTCGGCATCATGTCGATCTTCCACGCTTAGGCTTGCAATGGATGATAGTGCTTTGGATAACGCATCGTTGAAGCGCGACTTAATGCTGGCCATATCCTTTTTTGGCACAAATCCAATGGAATTAAACTGAGTTTGAATAGCGCGAATGGACTCTACCGTAGCCGATTTGTTTTCAATCAAACCAAGCAAATCTTTAATTAGATTATCTTTCTTGATTAAGTTCTCTTCTTGCTCTGCATTGGCCTTCGATTGCAGTCCTCTCCATTGTTCAAAGAAATAATCGCAAGCTTCCTTGAACTGAGCAAAAATTTTCTCGCGCTGCTTCTCTGGCACAGGGCCAATCTCTTTCCATTGCACCTGCAGCGTCTTCAACTCTTGGCTGGTTTTATCCCACTCAGTGCTGTCTTTTAGGGCAATTGCTTTGGTAACTATTTCCTCCTTCAGTTTTAGGTTCTTACCGCGCTCTTCGTCCAGTTTTTTAAAGAAAAGGCTTTTGTTGTGGAAAAATGTTTTGAATGGAGACCAGAATTGTTTGTTTACTTCCTTTTGCTTCGATCGTGGCACCCCTCCTATTGAATCCCACTTTTTCTGCAGTTCCAAAATCTCTTTCGTCTTCTGATTCCAGTCTTTTATTTTATCGCTTGCAAAAGTTCCGTAGGTAAGTGCTTCATCGCACAATATCACTTTTGCTTCTAGATTCTTGTTAAGTTCCGCTTGCAGGTTGGCTACAAATTCATCGCGTTTGCTGTAAACGGCATCCGATGCAGCCTTGAATTGCTGCCACAAGTTCTCCTGTTCTTCTTTCGGCACGGGCCCAATGTGCTTAAACTCATTGTGCAATTCATTCAGTTCGCGAACGGCTACAGGAATGGATTTTTCATTCAATAGCTTGGTTGCTTTGATGCAAAGTTCGCGCTTGGCCTCAAGGTTTTTTTTTCGGTCGAGTTCTTTTAACTCAAAGTAAATGGTGCGGTGATCGTAAAACCGATCAATGATGGCATTGTAGCTCGCCCACATTTCTTTGACATGTGAGGTTGGCACAGGCCCAGAATGTTTCCACTCCTTTTGTAGTTCTTTAAATTGGTGAAACGTACTAGGGGAATCTTCGCCATCCACCAAATTTCTTAACTTCTCCAGTATTTCATTTTTTATTCGCAGGCTCTCAGCTTTTTTCTCTTCTAATCCTTTGTAGTATTGATTTCTACGGTCGCGAATCAATTTTAAGGTTGCGTCAAATTGATGATCGAGTTCATCTATCCTAAAGTCAAAGTCATCCTTGTTTCCACCGTCTGCCAAAAATTTGCTTAAAGCAGATTGTTTTTCTGATTCGCGAAGTTCATCGTAAAGCGGTTTGGCTTCCTTCAACAAACGATCTACTTTTTTGAAATCGTCTTCTCGCGAAAGATCTTTCAGCAACGTCACAAAATCTTTTTTGGCGAATTGCGAAAAGTCAATAGCCTTTTCTTCTTCCACCAATTCGGGCAATACGCCTTCCGTGGTTAGGTTGGTGACGGAAACATCCATTACCTCGCTATTCAGCAAGTCATTCTGCATGGGCAGTCCATTTTCAGTTATCATACTTCACTTTTCATCTAAGGGTAACAAAAATACGAAATGGGTATTAAAATCTGGTATAATCAGACATTCGATTATTGGGCCTTTTCGGTTGCCTTCTTTAATTCATGGACGGATCTACCGGGTAATTTGAATAAATAGAAAATCGGCCGCCTAAATTTTGGAGCGATTTCTTCCACATTACTTCAGGCAACGTCTCAAAAATCAGTTCTTCCGACAAACGATTGCTTACAATCCATGAATTCACTTTTAGTTCTTCTGCCAATTGCCCAGGCGACCAGCCACTGTAACCCAAAAAAAATTTGATATGCCACTCTTCTATTTGCCCCGTTTCGATCAGCAGCATAATCTGTTCAAAATTGCCTCCCCAGTAAATTCCTTCTACTACTTCGATTGAATCCGTAACGCCACTTACTCGATGAATGTAATGAAGTGTGTCTTGCTGCACGGGGCCTCCGATACAAACAGGGCTTCGCAAATTTGTTATGTCGGGCATTACATCTCCTATTTGCGATTCGGACGGTTTGTTCAAAATAAAACCTACGGAGCCTTCTTCATTATGCTCCGTTAACAAAATAAGCGTACGCTCGAAATTTGGATCTGGTAAATAGGGCTCCGATGCCAATAATCGCCCCTTGGCGGGCTGTAACTTATTTTGGTAGTTGAAATAGTCCATTCTCCTCAATCCTAAATTCACCACAATAAAATAAGGAGAACGCTGAGAAGCAAACTCATCATTTAGTAATTTTTGGAAAATTTGAAACCATGGAATTGTCGGATATAAGAAAGGAGTACACCTTGAGGGATTTGGATAGCAAGGATGTTATGCAAAACCCTATAAAACAATTCGAGTTGTGGATGAAAGAAGCGATTCTGGCCAAGGTAAACGAGCCCAATGCGATGACCCTCTCAACGGTTACCACAGATGGCAGACCCTCTGCCCGAATTGTTCTTTTGAAAGGAATTGAAGACGATCAATTTGTTTTCTATACAAACCTTCAAAGCCAAAAAGGAAAGGAGTTGGACGGCAATCCCGCCTGTGCGCTTACTTTTTTCTGGCCCGAACTGGAAAGGCAAGTGCGCATTGAAGGAACCGCCATTCAGGTAAAAGAAGATGTAGCTGTCGCCTATTTTCAGAGCAGACCGCGCAGCAGCCAGGTGGGCGCATGGACATCGCCACAAAGTTCTATTATAAAAGACCGGCAATTATTGGACGAGCGTGCTGCTGAAATTGAAAAACGATTTACAGGCGAGCAGATCCTGCCAAAACCAAAGCAATGGGGAGGCTACCAAGTGCAGGCAAACGAAATTGAATTTTGGCAAGGGCGTCCCAGCAGACTACACGATAGAATAGTTTATTATTTAGTTGATGGAAAATGGACTAAACATCGGTTAGCACCTTAACCTCAATTCAATAACTAACTGAACAACAATCTATTGATTGCCTCTATCCTATCCTTTTTGTGAGCAATTCGGATAGTATCAAAAGACCCTCTCTAAGAAATTCGTCATCCATCTTTTTCAAGTTATTGGATGGTACGCCATCGGAGTTTATTGAAACTTTGGTATCCAACTTTTCGGATGACTTTTTCTTTTCGGCTTCGCTCATCTCTTGTTTGCGTATCGTTTCGTTCAACGAAATTTTTGTTTGAGAAAGTGTCTTTTTTAAGTCTTCCGTTTCTGCAGTATATTTTTTGAGATTGGCATCGAACTTCATCCTGTCTCTAAACGACTGATTTAGCTGGGCAATCACCTTGCTATTGATGCTACTGCTTTTCTGGAACGAAACCGACTTGATCACATCCCACGGCAACGCACTAGGGTTGGCACTTTCACCATAATGTTCGGCATCCAATGCACTTGGCATCACAATATCAGGCATCACACCTTTGTGTTGGGTACTGCTGCCCGTTACACGGTAAAATTTTTGAAACGTAAACTTTAACTCACCCACTGGCTCGTTGGCCGGAAGGGCTCGTTTTAGATCATAGACTGTTTGCACCGTTCCTTTTCCATAGGTGGATTCGCCCACGATAACGCCCCTTTGGTAATCTTGAATGGCACCCGCAAATATTTCGGATGCAGAAGCACTGAATCGATTGGTGAGCACCACCAATGGCCCGTTGTAGAAAATATCTTTATCATCGTCTGGCAATACTTCCACCCGATTCATTGAATTTTTTACTTGAACCACTGGTCCCTCTTTAATAAACAAACCAGTAAGATGTACCGCCTCCTCCAACGCACCTCCACCATTGTTTCTCAAATCCATTACCAAACCGTCTACTCCTTCCGCTTTTAGTTCGCCTATCAACTTGCGCACATCGCGTGTGGTGCTTCGGTAGTCAGGATTCCCTTTTTGATACTCATCAAAATCCCTGTAAAAGCCCGGCAGCGTGATGACCCCCAACTTCATTTCCTTGCCATCTTGTTGATAACTGATCACCTGCTTTTTAGCCGCTTGGTCTTCTAACTTTACTTTTTCACGCACAATGGATATTTCTTTTGATGGCCCCTTAACGCCCGTTAGCGCAGGGAATATTTGAAGCCTCACCGTAGTGCCCTTAGGGCCTTTGATCAATTTAACAACATCGTCTATTCGCCAGCCGATGACGTCTACCATTTCACCATCTTTGCCCTGCGCCACTCCTGTTATGATGTCATTGGCACTTAGCAATCCTGATTTTGCAGCAGGGCCACCGGGCACAATCTCAAATATCTTGGTGTAATCGTTATCGGTTTGAAGCCGCGCGCCAATCCCTTCCAGCGAGAGGCTCATGCTTTGCTTGAATAACTCAGTTGATTTTGGTGATAAATAATTGGTATGGGGATCAAAAGCCTCTGTAATCGAGTTCATGTAAAGACTGAAAACATCTTCAGCATTTACTTGCGACATTGATTTTACGAAACGCTCGTATCTTTTCTTTAAGGTTTCTTTTATCTCATCTGGTTTTTTGCCAGCCAATTTCAAACTCAAGGCTTGGCTCTTCACTACCTTACGCCATAAGTTGTTTAATTCTTCGGTTGACTTTGCCCACGGCTCTTTTTCGCGCTCGGTTTCATACACTTCATTGCTAGAATAATCAAAATTCTGGTTGATCAACGTGTTCAACGCATAGTCCATTCGTTCTTTGTAGCGTTTCCTGAAAAGGTTATAGATTTCATAGGCTGGTTCGATGTTTTCTTGAACGGTCAAATCATCGATTGTTGACCGGTATTTCTCAAACGACTTAATATCCGAAGCCAAGAAATAAGACTTGTTGTTGTCCATTTCTTTGATGTAGTGATCCAAAATAGTCGCAGACAACGAATCGTTTAGGGTAATCTTGCGGAAATGATTTTTGTTCAATATCTGAACGATCACATTCGCTTCTCGTCCATACACCGGTTTACTCACCAATTTGGCTGTATCCAACCCGTTGAATCCATACAATATCCCTGCTTGAACACACCAACCAATTACTACTACCAATCTTTTCATCATAGAAAATTAAAACTAAAATTTTAAGGTCTTACACACGAACATCATGCCAGCTTATCGAAATCAAACTCGTTCAAAAATTTCTGAGCTTCTTCTACCGTTGAAAACTCAAACGATTTTTTCTTGCCAAGGTTGGAGTGCAGATCAATTTTGATCAGCTCTAGGTTTTTGAGGTTTCCCCTTGATTTCGGTTTTTGATTTCGATAGTCATCGGCCTCTTTGCGCGAAACCGCAAAAGCAGTGGCCCTTACGTTTTCGCAATAGGTGCATTTATAATGTTTTAGCAATTCGCGGGGCGAGCCATCTTCATTCCGTTCCACAATTTCCTCTTTTTGAACTTTCATGGTATAAAAACCACAATTGTTGCATTGCAACGCAATCAAATGCCCCTTGTACTTCTCAATTTTAACATCGCTCGTCTTCTCGTCTATCCACACATCGTAATCAATACTAAAAACATTTTCTTCTGCTTGCATGCCTTCGTCTAGGTGAACATCCTCTTCCTCTTCACTTAATAACCGCATTTTGTTTCCTGTTTTAGGATTGATGCGCGGGCTGTATCTTAATTTCCGAAGTTTGTAGTTGACGCGTGTTGGATAATAATAATCCAAAATCAAAGAGGCCACGTAGGCCACCAACGTGGCGGCACATATCGAAATAAACACCCGCACAAAAAACCAAAGGCCGAGCCCTGTGTATTTTTCAGAACCATACAGGTTGATGGCAAACGCAATAGCAATACCAAGGATAATGAAAACCCATTTGAGCCACTTGATCTCTTGTGTGTTGATATAATCGTACTTCTCTTTCGGGTCGGTCTTGGTTGATACGAGTAACTTATAAATCAAATAAACAATGATGGCCAACGTAATCATTACGATTGCACCCACTGCCATTGCTGTATACCAGATAGTTAAAAACCCTTCTGCATTGTCCATCATAATTTCTTTAAATTATTTTTTTAAAGGTAAAAATAAATCGTACCCACCCCAAAAAACTTTAGTTGAGCTGATGCAAGTCCTTTCGCTTGTTAAACTAGTAGCCTTGGAATTTGCTCCAAAAGATAGGTAAAGACTACCCTTTCAGGCAGCTATGCACTTGATTTATTCCATTCTAAAAAGCCCGAAATCAGCCAAAAATGACGGTTTTAAAAAAATGTGCAATTTTTCACATAAAAATTTGCATTATAATCTATAAATTGATTATAATTGTGTATTAATACACAATAACATGAGCAACTTCGAGAAGAAAAAATTGGAAATGGACTTCAAGAATTTCACATCAAGAAATTTCGAAAGGCCGAACGATTGCAAGAATTTGGCTCAGGTACGCTTTTACGTAAGCGAGCTTTGCGGCAAGATTGAGGAGTTTGAAAAGCGCTTTAATTACGTGCCGACTTGGGCTTACTCGTTGCTATCGCAATACAATGCTAAGCAAAACAGCATGGTGCATATTGAATTTGTAAAGATCTATTCGTGAGGATGTTGTATGAAGTACATCCCCTCCCCTATTCCCATCAAGTACGACTTTATGTACAGTGCTACGGCCAATAAATCGGGTCGCATGCAGTATCATAAAGTTCGCATGGGGGTTAGCAAATTGCGCATCAGCCGCGCGGAGTTTATTAGGGCTTTTAATGATTTACCCATTATTGCCGTCAACCCGATTCAGCAACGCGGGCAAGAAATTGTATTCCAACTCCAGTTTTATGTATAAACTATTTGAAATACTGCTCCAGATCGGCTGGAGAATAATTGATGGACTTGATCGTTTTGTTGTCTTGTTTCCGGTATACCAACCATTTGCCATCTTCCTGCTTGTAGTAGCACTCCGTTCCGTCTTTTTGTTTGTAAAACTCCACTGTTCTAATGGCTTCTTCTTCGGTCAAGCAGGCCTTACTCATGTTTGAACGCTGCACTTCATCGAACAAGGCTTTGAATTTTTCGCCCAAGCCAAACTCCAATATTGCCCCCGATAGCACGTATTGAAGATCACAAAGCGCATCGGCAACTTCCACAATATCTTTATTAAGTATAGCCACTTCAAGCTCCTTTAATTCTTCGGCAATCAATGCCACGCGCAGTTTGCACCTGTTTTCGTCCGGTATGGTTGGGTTGGCTAAAATTGGATGCTGGAAAGTTTTGTGGAATTCTGCCACTTGGTTCAATGAATCGGGCTGTTGCATAACGTAGATTGGTTTTCAATTCGACCAAAAGTAGTTAATGGAATCAAAGTTTGGACAATTTGATTTAAAGGTTCTATTTCGATCGCATCAATTAAGTAATCATAACTATCTGTATTATAATTATTTATCAAGGTTTAATTAAATATATTTTTCAACCTTTCTGAATGCTTTTTTCAACTTGAAAGCTGAAAGTTGTAAACTATCTTTGCCCCTCGATTTTAAGACATGACTAACAATTTTGTACAAGAACTTCGGTGGCGTGGCATGGTGCACGACATCACCCCCGGAGCAGAAGAGCAACTTCAAAAAGAAATGACGGCCGGTTATATTGGCTTCGACCCCACGGCCGATTCGCTGCATATTGGCAACCTCGTGCAAATAATGACGCTTGTACATTTTCAAAATGCTGGACATAAACCTGTAGTATTGGTTGGGGGTGCCACGGGCATGGTGGGTGACCCTTCAGGTAAGTCGTCTGAACGAAATCTATTATCTGAAGAGGTTTTGAACCATAACCAAGCTTGTGTAAAGAAGCAATTGGAAAAGTTCCTCAACTTCCAATCGGGCAGTAACAAAGCCGAATTGGTGAATAACTATGATTGGTTCAAAGATTTCAAATTCTTGGATTTTATCCGCGATGTGGGAAAGCACATTACCGTCAACTACATGATGGCGAAAGACTCTGTTCAAAAGCGTTTGGAGACTGGGCTTTCCTTTACCGAATTCAGCTACCAACTGGTGCAGGGGTATGATTACTATTGGCTCTACCAAAACAAGAACTGCAAAATACAGATGGGTGGCTCCGATCAATGGGGAAATATAGTAACGGGTACAGAGCTTATAAGAAGGAAAATGAATGGCGATGCTTTTGCGTTAACCACCCCTCTTATCAAGAAAGCAGACGGCACTAAATTTGGAAAAACGGAGCAAGGCAACATGTGGCTAGACCCAAAGAAAACCTCGCCTTACAAGTTTTACCAGTATTGGCTAAATGCCTCTGATGAAGATGCAATTAACTTCATTAAAATATTCACTACCAAGCAGAAAGAGGAGATTGACGCATTGATTATTGAACACAGTCAGGCCATGCATTTGCGCAAATTACAGACTGAGCTCGCGAAAGAAATTTGCGTTCGCGTCCATTCGCAAGCCGAATATGATGCTGCGGTAAAAGCCTCTTCTATTCTTTTTGGAAATTCGGTAACCGAAGATCTAGAAAACCTAGATGAAGAAACGTTGCTTTCAGTGTTGGAGGGAGTTCCTCAATCCATCGTAAGCAAAGTTGCCTATCAAGCTACCAATAGCATCACCGACCTACTATCGGAAGCAACGGGTGGTAGCATCTTTGCGTCAAAAGGTGAAGCTAGAAGATTGATTCAGGGTGGTGGAGTTAGTGTTAACAAGATTAAGATTTCGGACCCATCCGCTAAGCCAGAGTTTAGATTGCTTCTTGGAAAGTTTTTGTTAGCCCAAAAGGGTAGAAGAAATTACTACCTAATCGAAGTTAAAGACTGATGATGCCCATTACGTGGAAAGAGGCACTGGCCAATCGTAAGTTTATCACCCATATATCCTTCTGGCTTGCAGGCCTTGCCATTTTTGTGCTGCCACTACCCTATTATTTCAACAATATCATTCAACCAAAGCCTGGCAGTCTATTGATAGATCCATTTCATGGCTTTTTGGAGCCAACCAATTGGTCAAGAGAAATCTTTGTGTTGATCTTTGTCTCGCCTGCCCTTTTTCTTCTCAATAACTTTAAATCGCCCAGAACGATGTTGCTGACGCTACAATGCTATGTATCCGTTAATCTCATGCGCATGTCAACCGTTTATCTGTTCACACTCGAGGCCCCGGAAGGCATCATTCCATTGGTGGACCCCTTCTTGACCAAAGTAGTTTACGGCAACAATTTGTTTGTGAAAGACCTTTTCTTTTCGGGGCATACCTGTACGATTTTCATCCTATTCCTGATCGAGAAGAAGAGGTGGTTAAAGGTGGTGCTAGGGCTTTCTACTGCTGCAGTTGCCCTATTTTTGGTTTGGCAGCGCGTTCATTACACTATAGACATACTTGGGGCAATTTTGGCTTGCATTTTGGTTTATCAATTCTTTATTCGGTCAATAGACAAAATCGATTGGAAGAAATGATGAATTTATTCGAAAAAACGATAAATTTGAAGTTGGAAAGAACATTACCTGAATAGGTACGTTAATTTTGGTTATAAAATTTTAACGTTCAGTTAATAAAAGGATAAAGTACTATGGAGGCGAATGGAGTAGCTACAAACGGGAAACACATAAATGGTGTGAATGGACATACGAATGGACAATCAGCCAACATCACCAAAAAGAACAACTATCCAGAGTTTTCGTTGGGTGAAAAACTGACCGAAGAACAAATACAGTTTTTTGAGCAAAACGGATTCATTCATTTCAAGAATTTTATTCCAAAAGAATTGGTATCGCAACTGTTAAGGGAAACCGAGCGAATTCAAAACGAGTGGGTGAGCAACGATTATAAATCGATCAATGGCGTGCCGATAAAATACGGCACTGACATTGATGGAAAAAAAATCGTACAGCGCTTTGCTTTCGTCAATCAACACAGCCCACTTTTTGCCGACCTGCTAAAAGACAATCGCCTACAAGCGCTTTTTGAATTTATTGGAACCGAAGATTGCCGCATAGGTGAAACAGAAAAAGACGGTTTGGTCTTTAATCATTATATCAACACCGAAGAAAGCAATTACAGTCAGCTTGGTTGGCATACCGATGCTTTGCGCGATGTTTTTCAAGGTCAAAAAATTATGCCGATGCTGAACGTGGGCATTCACATGGACACCAGCACAACCGATAATGGAGGATTGCGAATAATCCCCGGCACGCACAATCAAGGACTTGCCGGCTTGTTGTTCAAGAAATTTTATTTTCTAAGTCACAAGCCCGATAAAAAAGAAGTTGGGCTTAATGTGGAGCCCGGGGATCTTACCGTGCACGATGGCCGATTATGGCATCGGGTAGCGCGTTCTCCTTTTGTAGGTGAGCAGAGCCGCAGACGGGTAATGTATGTTCCCATTATTACCGGTAAGTTTCAGCCTCGCACCGAAAATAGTAAGCCACTATTTTACCAACGATTGCTCTCGCTTACCAACAAATAAACAAGGATGAGTTACGCATTAATTACAGGTGCCAGTGGTGGCATTGGTCTTTGTATTGCCCGAGAATTAGCCAAAAGAAAAATTAATTTGCTTTTGGTGGCTCGGTCTAAAAATCGACTTTTTGATTTATGTACCGAACTTGAAAAAGAGTTTGGGATCAAAACCGATTACTTGTCTGTAGATCTTAGTCTGCCCGAAGCAGCCACCTCCGTTACCACTTGGTTAAAAGCAAAATCATATCAAATAAGTATATTGGTAAACAACGCTGGCTACGGCATTTGGGGCACGGTAGAAGCTACCCCTGTTGAGCAACTCAACAACATGATGCAATTAAATATGAATGCCGTGGTGAATCTATGCCATGCGCTATTGCCCGATTTAAAGAAACAACCGAAAGCGTATATCTTAAATGTAGCCAGCACAGCCGCCTACCAAGCGGTGCCTACGTTGTCAACCTATGCAGCCACCAAGTCTTTTGTCATCTTATTTACCCGCGGACTTCGGGTAGAGTTAAAAAATACAAATGTATCCGTCACGTGTTTAAGTCCTGGTGCTACCTCAACCAATTTTGTAGATCGGGCAGGTATGGAAGCCATGAAAGAGAAGGCAGAGAAATTTAGTATGAAGCCGGAAGTGGTTGCTAAGATTGCCGTTGAAGGAATGTTTAAGGGCAAAGCAGAAATATTGCCTGGCTTTGTAAACTGGATTTCGGTGCAGCTTACCTACTTGATGCCAAAGTTTGTGCCTGAAAAGATTGCGGAAGGTTTGTACAAAACAGAGTGATCGTTAAATTGCTTAAATCCCATGATGCGTTAGAGAATTTCAATCGTGTTCAATCCGCATTGAGAAGAAACGTGAGACGTATCCTCCGACTACACGGTTATCCACTGGATCTACAGTGCTGGGTTGACAGTTTTGATCTCCGAAATCCGCTTCTTCGCAAAGCCCAAACCGTCAGGTCAACAACTGACCCTACAGACTTGATATTTTCCCCAAATCAAACTCCGCAGTTTTTGCCACAATAAAATTGGCCTTTCCCAACTGCTCGTGTGAGCCCACGCCCACACATTTCATCCCTGCCGCAAGGGCCGCCTCCACTCCTGCTTCGGCATCTTCAAATACCACACAATGCTGAGGCTGTATGTTCAGCTTTTTGGCGGCCAACAAAAATATTTCAGGGTCGGGTTTGCTATGGGTAATCATGGTGCCATCTACCATTACATCAAACAAATCACTGATTTGTAATAGACGCAAAACCGTTTCGGCATTTTTGCTGCTAGAGGCCAACGCCACTTTATAGTTTTGTTTTCGCAATTGCTGAAGCATCTGTGGCACGCCCGGGAAAACTTCGTCTGGCTTGATGGCTTCAATGTAATCGACAAACCAACTGTTCTTTTTGGTGGCGAGTTCTTCTTTCTTCTCTTCCGATAAAGTCACCCCTCCTATTTCCAAAATAATTTCAAGCGATCGCATACGGCTAACACCTTTCAATCGCTCGTTGTCTTTTTCGGTAAAACTTATTCCCAATTCTTTGGCCAAACTCTGCCATGCCACAAAGTGGTAATGAGCGGTGTCGACAATAACACCATCGAGGTCGAAGATTACAGCTTGTATCATATTTTAGTAGCTGTTGGTTATTCGTTAGTCGCAACGAACAACGAATAACCAACTACCAATTCAGCCGCGAATATAACCTTGTTTTATTATTTCCTCGGTCTCCGATTGTGATTTAAAAACTGAAAATGTTTTTCCCTGTGTGCGAAGAGCCCCAAGCGCGTTACCATATTTTACCGCACCGATGTAGTCATTAGGTTTGTTTAGCAGTCCAAAGCCAACGCCTCCTGCAAATGAATCTCCACAACCCGTGGTATCAATGACTTGGTCCACCTTAACGGCAGGTACCAAATCTTCTTTGAACTTGCCTCGCTCCTTTCGGTAAACTAAGCACCCACGCGAATCAACGGTAATGCAGACACACTTTACACCCTGATTCAGGCAATGGATGGCAAACTTTCTCAAGACCTCACGATCAGGTTCTTCAGAAATAGCAAAATCACTCGACTCGTATTCTTTCTTGAACCAAGAAGCCTGAGCTTCTTCCAAATTCATCTTCAATACATCGATGTAGGGAAGCCATTGGTCGCGGTCAATCCAAAACTTGCGTTGGCGCTCTCCATTTGAAAGGCACGCAGTGGTAGGGCCATGTGCATCAAAAATGATAATACCCTTGCTTTTCTTTTTGAGAAACTTCAAGGTATCCAATGAAATCTCGTAATCACTGATCGGAATGAATACAAATACTTTGCAGTCCAATAAGTTCTTCATGTCTTCTGGCACAATCGGATCCATAAAACCCGTTTGCCGCTCTAAACGATTGTTGACGTCTACAAATCGTAAGCTGATGATGTCGCCTTGATCGTTTTTGGTGGTAAGATGTTTGGTGTTGATACCAGCATAACCCTTAAAAACTTCCTTCACATTGTCCTTGTCCACTTGCCGCAAGTGCGATACTGGAACAATCTCAATTTTTTTTCCTGCCATGGCAGAAAGTGCAACGACCGGATGTGTTACACATCCCCACTTTTGAATTTGATCGCCCGTGTGGGTAACAATGTGATCGCGAGGGATGGGGCCGACTATAGCGATACGTTTCATACTATAGAAATTTAAGATTTACGTTGTACGATTTAAGATTTTTGCGATTAGTTTACAAAAGAGGAAAAATTTTCAAGTCTTCAGATTAACCCAATTATCAAATTTTATTAAGCCACTAAAAATGCTGCACCAAAAACACCGGCACTGTCACCCAACAAGGGTTTTACAATTGGAGTATCCAATACTCCATTGTTAAACACAAACCTTTTTGCTGAAGCTAATC
Source organism: Chryseotalea sp. WA131a (assembly GCA_025370075.1). NCBI lineage: Bacteria > Pseudomonadati > Bacteroidota > Cytophagia > Cytophagales > Chryseotaleaceae > Chryseotalea > Chryseotalea sp. WA131a. The sequence goes on from CP073016.1 coordinate 901,553, forward strand.
CTTCAGAATAAATCTCCGCAATATTTCCTACGCCACCGCCTATCACAATTACATCCGGGTCGATAATGTTTACAATAACACTTATTGCCAAACCAAAAAAGTGAGTCATGCGCTGCATGGTTTGAGTAGCATGCAGGTCTCCACTTTTGTACAAATCGTACACTTCCTTCAATGGCTTTTGTTTGCCAGAAATTGAAGCATAGTATTTTTCCAATGCTGGCCCTGCCAATACTTTTTCTACGCAACCGCTTTTACCACAATAACAAGGTCCGCCCGATTCATCCAGAAAATTATGGCCCCACTCCCCTCCGATACCTTGTAAGCCATTCAATACTTTACCATCCACCACCAAACCTCCACCCACCCCCGTGCCCATGATTACACCAAACACCACATTCGCTTTCGGGAATTTTTCTTTTACAACACCCATTCTTGCTTCGGCCAACGCAAAGCAATTGGCATCATTTGCAATGGAGATCTCCATTCCCAACAATTTCTCTAAGTCGGTCTTCATAGGCTGAAAGTTCATGCACTCGCTGTTGCAGCCCTTCATGGTGCCTAGCTTAGGATCTAATGTTCCTGGCGTTCCTATGCCCAATTTGGCGGGACGGTAGCCCATCTTCTGCTCCATCATTTCCACCAGTTTTTTTATTTGACCAAGAATATGTTGGTAGCCATTTTCAGCACCGGTAGGTACACGGTCGCGAAAAAGAATTTCATTAAGGCCACTGGCCCCTAAAACAACCCCTTCGGCTTTGGTGCCTCCAAGGTCGATACCCCATAAGTGGTTTCCTTTATTCATCTGAACATTTAAATATTATTTCAATTATAAGTAAAAGTTGGCAGTAGGCAGTTAGTAGTCTACAAAATGTTTTGACGCGTGCTCTTAGGATATGGCATAAACAACGGCCTCCCAAGCCCGCAGCTCACTTAACTTCCCTATTTCGTAGTTACCAATTAATCGCTTTGCCCCCTCAGGGATTGGAAAGTTAGTCACCTCATCAGAAAAATTCAGCAATACCAATATCTTTTCTTGCCCCCGCATCCGCCAAAACGCAAATAGTTGTTCGTTCGAATTCTCAATGGGCTGATAGTGACCAATACTTAAGACTTCGCTTTGCTTTCGGATCTTCACCATCTCTTGAAAATAATAAAGAATAGAACTTGCCTTGTTGCTTTGGTCCTCTACATTGATGGTGAATCTATTTGGATTTACGGGCATCCAAGGTTGGCCTTCGGTAAATCCACCATGAGATTTATTATTCCACTGCATAGGAGTACGTGCATTATCTCGTCCGCTGTAGTTAGCGACTTTTAAGAAATCCATTTCACTAATTCCTTTCCGCTGCGCTTCCCGCCAACCGTTTTGTGTTTCAATATCCCACGATTCGCCCACAGAATTTAAAATGGTATTGGTCATGCCAATTTCATCACCTTGAAAAATGAACGGTGTACCCCGCATGGAAAGAAGCAAAGTAATCAGCAACTTACTCGATTGCTCCCAATACACTTTGTCGTTGCCCCAGCGCGAAACCATGCGCGCGAAGTCATGATTCCCCAGAAAAATACTTCCCCACCCTTGTTTGGCGAAGGCATCGTCCCATGTTTTAAATACTTGTTTGAAGTCGGCCATCGTCCACGGCTTGGGGTCAAATCTTCCTTGTGGGCCTTGATCCATAAACATGTGGCCAAAATGAAAAATCATATTAAGGCCATGGTGCTCGTCCAAATAATCAACTGCATTTTGAGGTGTAATGCCAGGGCCTTCACCCACAGTTATTACATCATAATGGTTCCACACTTTTTCGCGAGCCTCGCGAATAAACTCTTTCAAGCGCGGTCCATTGGCATAAAATTTCTCAATCGTTTCGTTAAAATTATCCGTATCCGTATCCGGAAAATCCATCCGCTTCGAAATGGCAGATATCACATCAAACCGCAAACCATCTACGCCCTTGTCAAGCCAAAATTTCATTAGCTGATTAATCTCTTCTCTCACCTTTGGGTTCTCCCAATTCAAGTCTGGCTGCTTGCGCGAAAACAAATGCAAATAATATTCATTCGTGGTTTCATCAAGTTGCCAGGCACTACCACCAAAAAAAGATGACCAATTGTTGGGCGGCTCATTGCCTTTTCCCTTTCGCCAGAAGTAGTAATCGCGGTAGGGATTGTCGATTGATTTTTTTGATTGCTCAAACCATTCGTGTTCATCGGAAGAGTGGTTGAGCACCAAGTCCATGATTAGCTTTACCCCACGGGCATGAAGTCCTTCAATCAATGCATCAAAATCCTGCATGGTGCCAAACTCTGGTTGAATGGCGTAATAATCGCTGATGTCGTACCCACCATCATCGTTGGGCGATTTGTAAATTGGGTTTAGCCAAACGGCATCTACACCCAACGATTTGATGTAATCTAATTTTTGGATGATGCCCTGCAAATCCCCTACCCCATCCGCATTACTATCATAAAAGCTGCGTGGATAAATTTGATAAACGATGGCGTGTTTGTACCAAGATTGGGAATTAGGCATTGGGCATTAGGGATTGGATTAGGGATAAGAATAAAGCATTTGACTTAGTTACTCATTTTCAAATCAACGAATTTTTAAATTTATTCATCCTTATAAATTTCTGTATTCGGGTGAAACGTTTTCCATGAATGCCAAAACTCTTGGTAAGATTGCACGGTTTCCAATTTCGTGCCATTCATTGTTCCCTCCACACACTCCCCTTTCCAGTTCCAGCGCGATTGGTTTTGATCTACTAAAATTTTTAAGCTGTCACTATATGAAAATCGAAGCGTGTCTTTTCCTACCACTGGCACCCAACTATGAAACGAAACGCTATCCGACTCAAGCGCAAGCATGACCGGCAATCCTTTGATCCGATCATTGATTACGCGATCTTTCACCAACTGATTCCAATCATAGGCTTTTGCAAACAAGCCCATCGGCACACCCACCACCCACGATTTATCTTTCCAAGAAAGTGAATCCCTTCCTTCCAGTTTCCCTTCCATTTTTCCTTCATCGTATTTTTCTAAGCTCTCGTATCGATCTTTAAAAGCTGGATCGGGTTGCATCACCAATGTGTTGGGGTATCGATCCATCCATGCCTGCAACGACATCTGCTCAGACGGCACTTCCGTGAGCGTTGTCCCCAGTAGTGGCCCCGCAATGGCTTCACCGTTTACCTGCCGCCACCAACTTTTGGTTGTTTCATCTTCAAACATGGCATTGTAGTGATCCATTCCCACCAATCTAAAGTTCTCGAGTTTGTTATTAACAATAGGGCTAAACACTCTACCTGTTCGGCACACCGTGCAATAGGTAATCATCAAAGGTTCACCACCAATGGTATCGCGCACTTGATGATGATAACCAATTACCTCGATGGGAAATGCTTTGGCTTGGCCATTGATCGCCACACCAATAATTATTTTTTTTGCGGATACTTTGTTTTCTGAGATCGGTGCAAATATTTTTTGGGAAGGCTGATAAAACATTTTGTCTGCCAAAAATCGGAAGTTGAACATGTACACGACCAGCACCCAAAAAATGAGCAGCGCATGCCCGGTGAACTTGATGTATCGGTTTGGCTCACCCAAAAGTGTGAAAGCTGGATAAGCAATCATCGCAATACCAATGATTCTAAAAATCCAGATGTAGCCATCAATGAAATAAGCCAAGTCAATTACCTCATCTACCTGACTACCCGGAAAAGGCATGATATAGTAGACACGCGCTACTTCAGCAACAATTAAAATGAGGATTCCGACAAGAAAGAGAGCAATTCGCATTTTTTAATAGAAGTTAGAATTTAGAAGTTAGAATCAAGAATTCTTTATTTTCAAAGTTAGTACTATTTAAAAATTGATGGAGTTTGATAATGCATCCGTTAACTTTTTTGATTCTTCCATGAGCTGATTATTATTCCATTCGAAATGATTTGCAAATTCTTGAAGAATAGGACTTAGTAATTTTTCCATTCTTGGTCGGTTGAAGTAGAGCATGCCTGTGCGTCTGATAAAATAATCGGTTGGCTTTAGCACCATTTCGAACTTTAAGCAAAACCAACACTCTGCCTTGGCCAACGCTACATCCACCTCTTTTTCTAAATTATTCTTCAATCGATCCAGTATCAAATCAGTTTGCTTTCCATAATTGTGAACTAAATAGTGTGTGTGACCTTCCACTCCCAAAACCGCCAATTGTTTTCTTAATGCCTCTGTATATTTTCTTACCTCAGCATAATTCTTAAAATCCGAACCAATTAATTGGATCTTATTGGTTTTGCATTGGGCACGATTCGCTGGAAAATAATCCTTCAAAACCTTGTCCACAATCCGTTCAGCCATTTTGCGGTAACCCGTTAATTTACCCCCTGCAATGGAAATCAACCCGGTATCGGAAACAAATATTTCGTCTTTTCTGGAAAGTTCAGAGGCCGATTTTCCTTCTTCATGAATTAGCGGGCGCAAACCTGCCCAACTTGACTCGATATCAGAAAGTTGAAGATTTACCGTTGGAAAAGTTGCGTTGACTGCTTTTAAAATATACTCGGCATCATCTGTTGAGGTGCGCACGTCATCTTTATCACTAGTGTAATTTGTATCGGTGGTGCCAATATAAGTCGTTCGATCGCGCGGGATTCCAAAAATCATCCGACCATCGCCCACATCAAAATAAATGGCCTGTTTTACATTGAATTTTTCACGAGGCACAACGATATGAACACCTTTTGTAAGGTGTAGATGTTTGCCTTTTTTTGAATGATTGACTTCGCGCAATTCATCTACCCATGGGCCAGCAGCGTTTACCACCACTGTTGCTTTTATCTGTTGTTCAATATTGGTAAGGATGTCGACCGCTCTTACACCAGCAATTTTTTCTTCACTGTAGGCGAAGTCAAGCGCCTGGCAATAATTAATTGCAACGGCACCGTTGGCAATAGCGGTCTTCACAATTTCAACAGTCAACCGCGCATCATCGGTTCGATATTCTGCATACAGTGCCCCTCCTTTTACATCATCTGACTTTAGAAGCGGCTCTTGTCGCAGCGTCTGCGCTCGAGTCAACATTTTTCGCTGATCTTCGGGCTTTACCCCAGCCAATAAATCGTAAATTTTCAAACCCAACGAGGCCAACCAATAACCCATTCCTTTCTGCTCGTACAGCGGCAGCAACATTTTCTCTGGCACTACCAAATGGGGCGCAAGGGAATGCACAACAGCTCGCTCACTTCCCACCTCTTTTACCAACCCAAATTCAAGTTGCTTTAAGTACCGAAGGCCTCCATGTATGAGTTTGGTAGACCTGCTACTGGTGCCGTGGGCAAAGTCTCCTTTTTCCAGTAATAAAACCTTTAATCCACGCGTGGCTGCATCCAAAGCAATGCCTGCCCCTGTTATTCCTCCACCAATAATCAATAAATCGAAAGAAGATTGCGTTAGTTTTGCTAACCAGGTTGTACGCTGTATGTCTGAAAAAAAAGTGAGGCTGTTCAAAAAAGTTGGTTTTACCAAATTTCTACCAAATTCATCGCTTTTTTTCATTTCTGCGAAATTTTTTTTGTAGAGGCATTTAATTTATTTTGGGAAAATTTTTCAAATACCCTAGAACTCTCCCGCATGGAAATCTTTCTAAAAGCCGATACTTGGCTTGCATTGCTCACTTTGTGCTTTCTTGAAATCGTTTTGGGGATTGACAATATCATCTTCATTTCTATTGTTTCGAACAAATTGCCCGAACATCAGCGGCAACGTGCGCGCAATTTGGGTTTATTTTTGGCCATGTTTGTGAGGATCATCTTCTTGCTATGCATTACTTGGATTATTCAATTTAAGGAACCGCTCTTTGCCGTTAATGATTTCATGCCCGATTTCCTGATCAACTTCTTTCAGTTTGATGGCAACCATACTTTTAGCGGTCGTGATTTGATTTTAGGATTTGGTGGACTTTTTCTAATCGCAAAAAGCACCATGGAAATCAATCATGAAATGGAGGGTGACGAAGAAGAGGAACTTGGTGGGGGCAAAACAAAAGGTGTAACCTTAACGGGAACGATTGTCCAAATCATTTTGCTCGACATCATTTTTTCTTTTGACTCCATCCTTACCGCCATCGGTATTGTATCGGAAGTATCCCTCATGATCATTGCTGTGATTATTTCCATAGGTGTAATGATGTTTTTCTCCGGTGCCATCAGCAAGTTTATCCAAAAGCATCCATCTATGGAAGTATTGGCACTAGGCTTCTTGATCCTCATTGGTTTTATGTTATTCTTAGAAGCATTGCACCAAGAGATACCGAAAGGCTATGTTTATTTTGCCGTGGCCTTCTCTTTGTTGATTGAGTTCACGAACATTCGCGTTAGAAACAAGCGAAAGAGTAAAACCAAACCCGTAAAGCTACACAAAACCTACACCGAAGAAGAGGCAAAAAAGGCCATCGAAGAATAATCTGAAAATGACACAAGACCTTCGCTACCCCATTGGAAAATTCCAATCGAAAGAGAGTTTCTCATCTGATGAAGTTAAATCTTTTATACATAGGATTGCGCTTGCGCCCATTCAATACGAAAAAGAATTATCCTCTTTGAGCGATGCTCAACTAGATACGCCCTATCGAGAAGGTGGTTGGACGATACGTCAAGTGGTTCATCATGTAGCCGATAGCCACATGAATGCCTACATTCGTATCAAGTGGGCACTCACTGAAAATAACCCAGTCATAAAAGCATATGATGAAAAAGAGTGGGCCAACACGCCCGAAACAAAGGCGCCTCCAACTCTTTCGCTCAATCTCTTAAAAGCACTTCACGAAAAAATCGTACAACTGGCCAGTCAATTATCCGAGGATGAATTAGCCAAAACATTTACGCATCCAGAAACAAAGCGTCAAATTCGCTTAGATCAGTTATTAGGTACCTATGCATGGCACGGAGAGCATCACTTGGCCCATATTACTACCCTAAAACAAAAAATGGGTTGGTAAAAAAAGTAGTGAATGAGCAATGCGCATGTAAATCGGACGCAAAGGACAATAGGCAAAAATCACATAAACAAAACACTATTTCTATTCATGCAACATGAATACTTATCAGCAGCCTGCCGTTCTTTTCAATCGACACCTCGAAACAATCTACCCTGCCATTTTTCGAAAAGTTCATTCCATTGACTATCAGCGCGAGCGCATTTCAACTCCCGATAACGATTTTCTGGATTTAGATTGGCTGAGAAAAGGTTCAAGAAAATTGGTTGTTATCTCACATGGGTTGGAAGGCAATTCACATCGCGCTTACGTGAAGGGAATGGCCAAAGCATTTTACGACCAAGGCTTTGACGCATTGGCCTGGAATTACCGAGGGTGCAGCCAAGAAATGAATAGGCAACTTCGGTTCTATCACAGCGGTGCAACAGACGATTTGGATCTAGTAGTTACCCATGCTTCAAAAAACTATGACGAAATATATTTAATTGGTTTCAGCCTGGGCGGAAACTTGACCTTGAAGTATGTTGGAGAAAGACGAGATCAAATCAATCCCACAATCAAAAAAGCATCGGCCTTTTCGGTGCCCATCCATTTGCATTCCAGTTGTATCCAAATTTCAAAGCCAGGCAATTGGCTTTACACCGACCGGTTTTTGAAGAGCTTACAGGCCAAAGTAGCTGCCAAATCCAAACAAATGAAAGGGCTCGATCTTTCGCATTTCAAAAAAATCAAAACGCTTATGGATTTTGATGAATGTTATACGGCTCCGATTCATGGTTTTGCCAGTGCTATTGACTACTATCAAAAATCAAGCGCAATCAATTTCCTTAACGGTATCCGCATCCCCACCTTATTGGTAAATGCACAAAATGATCCATTCCTGAGCAATGAATGTTTTCTTAAAAGCAATGACAATCCATACTTAAAATTTGAAAGCCCGCAGTATGGTGGGCACGTTGGTTTTTCGCTCTTTGATAAAAGTGGGCTATATTGGTCGGAATTACGAGCCCTCGATTTTATAAATGGTTGAACGATTTTCTATTGGCGTTACTGCTGCTTCGCTTGCAGACCGCTACAAGGTGGAAGAACCGATCTTTTTGCCAAAATACAATGGTGCACCCACCCAACTTTTTCCGGTACTCACCAGTGAAACACCGCAAGGTTTTTCCTTCTTCTATTGGGGGGTAGCTCCCGAATGGGCCAAAAACAAATCAATGGCCGAGCGATTGATTAATGTTCGGGCCGAGCAGATTGCCGAGCGACCTGTGTTAAAAAAATCGTTGCTCAACTATCGATGCATAATTCCTTCGGATGGGTTTTATGCTTGGAAGAAAGTTGGTAAAAAGACTTCCATTCCGTGGCGAATTTTTCCAAAGACCAAATCTATTTTATCGATTGCAGGCTTTTGGGAGGAGTATGATGATGAAGAGGATAGCAGCTTTCACACCTTTACCATCATTACACAAGCGAGCTCAGCCTTCGCGGCTACCATCACCGAACGGATGCCTCTTTATTTATCAAAAGAAGAGGAGAAAATTTGGTTGGATAAAAATTCGGAAGAAACAGTTTTGCTAAAACTCATCCAGCAACCCGAACCACTGGAACTTGATGGGTTTACAGTATCGCCTCAACTCAGTAATGTTGCATTTGATAAGCCATCACTGCATTTGCCGATGCCGGCTGCCGATCAATACGGCAATCTGACCTTGTTCAATTAATCGCGATACATAACCGCTTTTACCGCTTTTACCGTTCTTGCCACACTTGGCAAAATTTCATCAATCAAAGTAGGTGCATAGGGAAGCGGAACATCCAAGCTGTTAATGCGATGAATGGGGGCATCTAAATAATCGAATGCGTGTTTTTGAACATGGTAAGTAATCTCAGAAGAGATGGCAGCCAACGGCCACGCTTCTTCCACTACCACCAATCGGTTGGTCTTTTTTACAGATTCCACCACGGTAGCATAATCAATTGGCCGAACAGAACGTAAGTCAATCACCTCAACCGAAATACCCTCTTTCTCCAATTCAATAGCAGCAGCCAGCACCACCTTCATAATTTTTCCGAAAGAAACGATGGTAACATCTGTGCCTGCTCGTTTAATATCTGCTACCCCGATTGGAATCAAATACTCTTCTGTTGGCACTTCTCCTTTATCGCCATACATCAATTCTGACTCCATAAAAATTACCGGGTCATTATCACGAATGGAAGTCTTCAACAAACCTTTTGCATCGTAAGGCGTGAAAGGCACAACCACTTTTAAGCCTGGCGTATTGGCAAACCAATTTTCAAAGTTTTGCGAGTGCTGTGAGCTCAGCATACCTGCATTACCTGTTGGCCCTCGAAACACGATGGGTATATTGAACTGCCCACCAGACATGGAAAGCATTTTAGCAGCCGAGTTAATGATCTGGTCAATTGCTACTAACGAAAAATTGAAAGTCATGAATTCAACGATTGGGCGTATGCCGTTCATAGCAGCACCCACACCAATTCCCCCAAAGCCAAGTTCGGCAATAGGTGTATCGATTACCCGTTTGGGTCCAAATTCATCCAGCATGCCTTGGCTGACTTTATAAGCACCGTTGTATTCGGCTACCTCTTCGCCCATTAAAAAAACGGAAGGGTCTCTTCTCATTTCCTCGCTCATGGCCTCGCGCAACGCTTCTCTAAACTGAATTTCCCTCATATCACGGGTATTTAATGGTTAAGTCAACTAAGCCTGTAAAAATAAGTGGCCTTTAGCAGTTTTAAAAATGAGTTAAGAACTTTTACAAAATTGGAAAAGGTATAAAACAAAAGACCCTGACGATAATCGCCAGGGTCTTTTGTTTATTTCCAGATGAATTATTTTAATGCGTTACGGAATGCATCGGTTGTGTTGAACTTTGCAAACTCAAGATCGGTTAAGGCCTTTTCTTTTAAGCTAGGATCAATCTTTACAGCATTCACCAAGTTGCTAACTACGGCATCTCCGCTACCTGATTTGGCAGCAGCCACAGCCGCACCATAGTAAGCGATCGCATAGTTACTGTTCTTGCGGGTTGCCTCTGCAAAAGAGGATGAAGCATTGCTAAAATCTTTATTCAATAATTGAGCAAGCCCCTTATTGAACAAGTTTACATGGTTGTCAGAAGATGAAGAGGTAGAAGTTACTGCAGCACCATAGTTGGCCATGTAAATTTCGCACGCACCTTTTACACCGTTTACACCACGTGTTACATCGTTGTTAGCACCGTTAAGGGCTGCGCGCGCATGGCTATAAGATTTGTAAGGATTGCCTTTCATCAAAGCTACCGAGGCAAGGTTGGCATGAACTTCAGAAGAAGGATTCATTTTAGCGGCTATTTCTAATTGAGTAGCGGCTTTGTCAATCAAATCTGTCTTCGCAGGGTTTTCAATTACAGCCCGCAAATAAGCAGCACCTAAATTATTATGTGCATTCCAGTTAGAACCTTTTTTAGTAGCTGCCTCGTAAATAGCTGTTTTTTCTTCCAAAGAAGGCGTTAAGGTTGCAGCATACATCAATTCTTCAAAGCTAAGGGTATCTATACCAGCTTGGCCAGTTGTAATTTGCTTAGCCAATACTGACATTTCAGCATCTGTTTTCTTTGCTTTAATAGTTAGGATCTCCGTTTTGGCCGCGCGCAAACTTGGATAAACATCTTTGAAAACCTTATTATAACCAGCCAATTTTTTCAATTGCTTCTCTTGCTCTTCAAAAGTAGCTCCGTTGTTCACTACATTCAAGAGAGCTGTTTTTTCATCGGCACTGATACCGTTATAGGCAGCTAATGCTGTTTTAAATTCGGACCAATCGTCAACAATCGGCTTCAAAATGAATTTCACGTCCGCGGCAGCACCTTGGTAATCGTACTTTTTCATTTGGGCACGATAGAATTTTTCGATCGCGGCAGCACGTTCTTCAGAAAGTTTGCTGTTGATTCGCTCTAAACCTTCAGGTGAGTGAGTACCTGTGATGGTTACGGTGCGAGTTACGTTTTTAGAAGCTATAAAGGCATCCAATTGCTTTCCTTTTTCGGCTTTGGTTTCAGAAGTACGCAAAACTGATTTTCCGCGTTCGAATATGAAGTCTGGGATGATAACTGGAATTAATTCCTCTTGGTTATTATATCCATGGGCTGCAAAAGCGGCATAATATGAATTTTGAACCAATTTAGATGTGGTAATGATACCCGTAGCATAAGGCATGCGAGGGGTAGTCTTTGATTTTGTGCCTTTTGAAGCTACACCTTGGATTTCAACGGTACCCGTTTTATAAGCATCCTTATAGGGGAACATAAAGGCTTTTGTTACCTTCGTTTCCTCTTTGGCACTGTTCGGATAATCTTCTGCCTTCAAGGGAAGTGCAGGCAAGGCCAATTCGTTGTCTCCATACTTATAGAAAGTATTGAGCGTATAAACAGTACCTTTCTTCAACAATTTAACCGGAAGATTGCCAGACATGTCGAAATTAACGGTGTCTTTGTGGACTTCCAGCGGATTAGGCTTAATCTCAAGCTTTTGCTCTTTGGCCATTTTAATCATTTGCGGAAGCGTGCAACCGGTAAAAGTCAAAGTTCCGATGATCAGGAGTGAGTAAATTAATTTTCTCATTGGATATTTAAGTTTATGCGTCTTTTTTTAGAAATGGCAAATCTAATGGGCTGCCAATTTTTTTGCAATTATACTTAAAAAAATAAGAATTTAGGCCATGTTGGCTATTGGCTTTGTCGTTATATTTGCGAGTTGAAAGTTTAATCGATAAAGAGCAGGTTTACTGGGGTAAAAAGACCAAATTAGGGGTTATGATAATAGTAGATCGCATTAAGTATTATTTTGAAAACAACGCTTTTGGTGTTTGCTCTGCATTGGGCGATAAATTGGGTGTTGCAACATCCTCTATCCGATTGTTTTTCATCTATGCGTCTTGTTTAACGCTGGGTTCGCCCATTATAATCTATTTGTCGCTTGCATTTATCATGAATATGAGAGCCCATTTGCGGAAGCGAAGTACCATTTGGGATTTCTAATGCCGGAGTTTCTTAAACTCTTTCGCTCCCAATAAAAAGTAATCTACCACCAATAAATGTGGATATATCTGCCCTACCCTGTAGGTCTTAAGTTGTTGCTTTAACTTTCTGCGCTTGGCATATTCACTGCCCAGATGCGAAAAGTAATAAACGTGTGCTTTGATTACCGCCCACGCATCCGCAGGGGAAGGCTGTACCAAAAATTTAAGTGCAGCCACCCAATCGAGCAAAATGCGCACCGGCAGTTTCCACAAAAGCTCGGCAGCAGAAAAATGCTTGGAAATCATGCTTAACCCATTTCTAAAGTTGTAATAGGTTTTTCGTGGACTTAAGGAAGATAAGGTGCCGCCACCTACATGATAAACGGTGCTTTCGCCTTGGTAATAGATTTGATAGCCTGCTCGCTGAAGGCGCCAGCAAAAATCGATTTCTTCCATGTGGGCAAAGTAATCTTCATCTAAACCACCCAATTGATGATACAATTCAGCGCGCACAAAATGACATGCGCCCGTGGCCCAAAAAATAGGCCGTTGGTCATTGTATTGAGTGGTGTCCGTTTCAACAGAATTAAAAATCCGCCCACGGCAAAAAGGATAACCTAACGCATCGATCAATCCACCGCCTGCACCAGCGTACTCAAACTCTTGTTTATTCTTGTGCGAAAGTATTTTAGGCTGGACTGCAGCAATGTTTTTATTCTCGCGAAACAATTTGATAACGGGCTCCAACCAATTGGGGGTAACTTCTACATCTGAATTGAGCAATACGTAATAAGTACTTTCAATCTGTTTCAACGCATAATTATAGCCCCCACAAAAACCTCGATTGATTTGGCTCTCGACCAACGTAATGGATGGGAAATTTGATTTTAGGAAGTTGACCGAATCATCGGTTGAACCATTATCAGCCACAACGATTTCGGCACCTGGGCTAAATTGAATGACGGAGGGCAAAAACTGCTGAAGGAATTTCTTTCCGTTATAGTTTAAAATGACAACGGCAACCTCGGTCATCCCATCAGGTTACTTAAATCCATGCCAGGGATATTTGGCAGCAAACCTTCTGTACCTTTTTTCATCTCTTCTTTTGCCAATATCTCAGCTTTATCGGAGGCGATTCGCACAGCCGCCACCACCAAGTCTTGCACCATTGTTTTATCCTCGGCTTTTAGAATGGCTGGATCAATATCAATGGAAATCAATTGTTTCTTTCCATTCACTACTGCCTTCACCATCCCGCCACCTGATTCTCCACTGGCGGTAATATTGGCCAAATTATTTTGGGCTTCTTGAATTCGGGCTTGCACCTCTTTCATCTTGCCCATCATTTTCATCATGTCGAACATACCAATTTCAAAATAAGATGGCAAAGGTAACCAATCTCTTGGTTTGAAAAACTATACCAAATTGATGTGGTCTATTTCCGCAATAGGACTACCGTGCCGCTTCGTTTATACGTTTGGCCTGAGATATCCGTAACATTGGCTGTCCATACATAGGTGGCAATGGGCATTGGCTGGCCCGATTGCGTGCCATCCCACGCTTCTTTTTTATCCGAGTAAAAAATCAACGAGCCCCATCGGTCAAAAATGGAAAGCTCTAGTTTGTCGATGAATTGTCCGCTAATATTAAATACTTCGTTTTCTATCGGGCCTTTATTGTCAGGAGTAAAGGCTGTTGGATAAAATAAATTTACGGTTTTATAAACTTCCACATAATTGCTGATAGAAGGATCGGTTAAACTCGATTGATTGGCGATTGCAAAAACTCTGTAAGAAACAATTTGATTAACGTTATCGATATCTTTATCAACCAATGTGGTGGCATTGCCCACGTCTACTGATTTAATCAATGATCCAGCACGGTTGTATTTGTCTACTCGGTATCGCAGCACACCGGCCAACCAACCAAGGTAGTCATTCCAAGTAAGCGTTACTTCGTTGCCCGAAGACAACGTGTATGTCAAACGAATAGGGCAGATGGGCGAACTTTCGGCACTGGTGTTATCGCACTTATCCACATAATTTATTTTGTAACAGCTATTGGAGGCGGTAGAATAGGTTGCGTCTGAGAATTGTGGGGCGGTACTTTTGCCTTGCAAGAAAAAAGCACCTTGATTATTGGACTTGAAAATATTGTACTCGGTAGGAACAAAGGCTGGGTCTTGGATCCACGTAAGCAAAGCATTTTCATTTTCAACCACTGCAGTGGTATTGGTGATACTGGTTGGGTTGTTTCTAATAAATGAAGTACCACATTTTTCTAATGAAATACTTTCTGCGCCATTTGGATATTTACTAACCACCTGATAACAGTAATTGATTTTACAGTCAATCAACCCATCTGAAAATGTAAGTGTGTTGGCTGGCAAATTAGGATAGTCAGGATTTGAATTACGAATTATGTCAACACTAGAAATTCCAGTAACAGAAGTCTGCCAATCTAATTTATTGGAACCATTTTGAATGGTTAGGTCTAAATTTTGACTACAAACCTGACCAGATGAACCTGTTGCAAAAGGTAACGAACTATTACAAGGATCGATGGGTACAATTCGAAAACAGTAATAAAAATCATCAACACGCAAGTTATCAATGGTAGTAGAGGCAATTGCACCTGTATTGCTATACAAAAACTTGACAGGCTGAAAGTTAGTTGAGTTAACCGCAATCTCTAATCGATATTGAAAAAAAGGCACAAGAGTATACTGCAGCTCTAGGGACGAAGTGCTAATAGCCTTTAGTTGATTAATGGTAGCCATTGGTGTTGCTGACGTAGAATAGCTAATGGTAGTAGGGGTACAATTCCAAGCTCCATTCTGCTTTCTGCCTTCAACCTTAATAGGATAAGTACCACCTACAGCATAGGTATTTTGGTCTATTTGATTATTGCTAGCGAAGATGTTGCGAATTGTTCCGTCTCCATAGTTAATCCTGTATTCATCGTACAATTTATTAGCTACCTTAACAAAAACTTGGTTAACTGAGCAACTATACACCTCTACATCAGGGGGTGTATTTGGGTCAACGGTAATTAGAATATCATCTACTCCAACAGACTGAAAAATTACCCTAAAGGTGTAGTTGCCAGGGGTTGTATATTGAAAAGTTGTGGTCGCCACTTGAACTCCATTGCCTAGATAATCAAAGGCACAGGTACCGCATTTGTTCAAATAATCAATAAAGTTAATTGTAAAAGGAGCGCACCCTCTTTGTTCATCTACTTGAAATTGTTCTAGCCTACTTTTATATTGCCCAACCGAAACGGTAGCCACAGCTAAAAAAATCAATAAAATTAAAATCCGCTTCACGCTTGCAAGTTAACTTCTTTCAAAAATTTCTCTGCTTTTACGATGTCGTGGTGCAGCAGCCGATCATTCTGAATTAACGGTACCTGCTGCCTAAAAGTATGTATCCATTTTTCCAAAATCGGTGAAGTCCTTAATGGTTCTCTAAAATGCAGTGCCTGCGAAGCCGTTATCAATTCAATAGCCAAAATGCTGTACACATTGTTCACTACTTTATAAAGTTTGGTAGCCGCATTTGCACCCATGCTTACATGATCTTCTTGCCCATTGCTAGATACAATGCTATCCACCGAAGCGGGTGTACACAATTGTTTGTTTTGACTCACGATAGATGCAGCCGTATATTGAGGAATCATTAGGCCCGAGTTAATGCCCGGATTGGCGACTAAGTAATTTGGCAAATCGCGCGCTCCTGAAATTAATTGATAGGTTCTCCGTTCGGAAATACTTCCCAATTCTGCTATTGCAATGGCCAAAAAATCCAATGCCAATGCCAACGGCTGGCCGTGAAAATTACCTGCCGAAACAATTTGATCTTCTTCGGGAAAAACATTGGGGTTATCAGAGACACTGTTAACTTCCGTCAAAAAAATGGAGGTGGCGTAGTCGATTGCATCCGAGCTCGCCCCATGCACCTGCGGAATGCACCGAAAGGAGTAAGGATCTTGAACATGCTTCTTATGCTTCTCTAAAATGGTGCTTCCTTTTAACAAAGATTTAATTTCGGCCGCTACTTTTTGTTGTCCTTGATGTGGGCGTATTTTATGCACCAACTCATGAAATGGCTCGATGCGGCCATCAAAAGCATCAAGAGAAATGGCGCTTATCATGTTTGCTAATTGAATGATGCGGTGGCCGTGCAACAAACACCAAATACCATAGGCGCTCATAAATTGAGTTCCGTTCAACAATGCCAATCCTTCTTTGGCTTTTAGATGAATTCGCTCCCAGCCAAGTAGGTTCAATACTTCGCTGCTTGAATAAATTTTTCCCAAATAGTTCACTTCCCCCTCTCCCATCAATGGCAAGGTTAAATGTGCTAAAGGTGCCAAATCGCCCGATGCACCCAACGAACCCATCTCATAAACGCGCGGCAACAAACGTTGATTGAACATTTCGATCAATCGCTCTACGGTTTGCACCTGCACCCCTGAATATCCATACGAAAGGGATTGCGCTTTTAAAAACAGCATCAACATCACAATCTCTCTGGGCACTTCAGCCCCCGTGCCACACGCATGGGAGCGCACCAAATTCTCTTGCAATTTTTCAAGTTGATCTTTGGGAATGTTTTTGGCGTAAAGCGAACCAAAGCCGGTGTTGATGCCGTAAATCGGAGAATGTGTTTCTGAAAGTTTACGGTCTAAATAATCGCGGCACTTTTGAATTTTCTCCTTCGATTCATCCGACAATGAAATTTTTCCATGCCCATGAATAATATGGTCAAGCGCTGTTAACGTTAAAGGTGTATTCGAAATGAAATGGGTGGCTTCCAAAATTTAAATGGATAAGTCAGCAATAATTTCCTGTAATGTTTTCTTTCCCTGATCGCCTGTTTGCATATTTTTAAATGTGAGTTGGCCGCTCTTTACTTCGTCCGAGCCGATTACAATCACATACGGTATTGCTTTTTTATTGGCATAGTCCAATTGCTTTTTGAGTTTTGCCACAGCAGGGTACACCTCGGTGGCAATGTTTTTTTCGCGCAAAGTGCTTGCCACCTTCAAAGCATAGTGCTGTGTTTCAGAATCAAAATAGCAAATCATTACAGTTGAGGAGATCATGGTTGCATCTGGGAAAAGTTTCAACTCCTCCATAGAATCGTACAATCGATCTACGCCAAAAGAAATCCCAATGCCCGATACACCTTCCAATCCAAATGACCCGGTGAGGTTATCGTATCGGCCACCACCACTTACGCTACCAATGGCCACGTTGTTTATTTTAACTTCAAATATGCAACCTGTGTAATAGCTTAATCCCCGTGCCAGCGAAATATCAAACTCAACGGGCGAAGCATCGTCCCCGTATCCATTTAACAAAGTAAGCACTTCTTGAAAATCGGCTAACCCTTTTTTTCCTTTTTCTGAATTTGAAAATTGGTTGGATAGAAACTCAATTTTCTGCTGTGTGTTTCCCTTAAAATTCAAAATCTGAAACAATGTTGTTAAACTTTCTGGTTGAAAACCCCTGCCAATTAATTCTTCCTTCACTTTCTCTTCACCGATCTTATCCAACTTATCAATTGCCATAAATAGCGAAGTTTCATTTTCCTTGGCCTGACAGATTTCCGCCAGCCCTGAGAGAATACCTCGATGATTGATTTTGATTGTATAATCTAAAATGCCAAGTGCTTTGAAAACTTCTTTGATCATCAACACAATTTCAGCTTCGCATAGTAGCGAATCAGTACCCACCACATCGGCATCGCATTGATAAAACTCGCGGTAACGCCCTTTTTGAGGACGATCAGCACGCCACACGGGTTGTATTTGATAGCGTTTAAATGGGAAGGTGATTTCATGACGGTTCATTACCACATAGCGAGCAAAGGGAACAGTTAGGTCGTAGCGGAGGCCTTTTTCGGATATCTCTCTCACCACGCGCTTAGAAGCAAAAAGAGAGCTCAATATTTCATTCTCGCTATACTTGTAAACATCATCAAAAATTATCTTCAATTTATCCTGATCAAATTCGCGCTCAATGAAAACATTCAGAAGTTCTAGCTTCGAATTTCCAATAAATTCATATTCTTGTGGAATTGATTTAAGCAAGGCCGCCAATTCTTTGTTGATGAACATATCCAGTTCATTGACAGTTTCTGGTGCTTTTGGTCTTAGTGAAGCAACAAAGTCAAAGAAAATTCGCTTGCCTTTCTCCTTCAACTCACCGCTGTTGAAGTCTTCAATTCGACCTGTCAACTCTTCAATGAAATCTCCCGAGTTCAAGATTTTGAACAGCAATTGATCACCCTCATCACCATACTTGCCTGTGAGTGTTGAAAGGTTTTCCATCGCTGGGGTTTCCAATGGTTGGAAGCCATACTTTTGAAATACTTTTTTGATGCGATCTAAAATAAATTGGCGCTTGGCCATTTGGGCTGGCCCGAAATCGCGTGTGCCTTTGGGTAAACTTGGTTTTTCCATTCTTCTAAACCTTCAAAATTAATTTATAATCCCACAAAGGCATACTGGGCAAGCGGTTATTTCAAGTAAAAGCAAAGCAAGTGGAGGTTAAAAGAAAATCTGATTGCTTTTAACCACTCAAAAGAATTTGGGCTTGCCAAAATCTTTGCTTGTAATCTGCCAAAGGATGCTTATTTTTGCCGTTATTTTAACACAAAAGCCATGTCAGTTACCCGATTAAAGAGAAAGAACCGCAAAGATAAAGCGAAAGCGGCACGCAGAAGAACAGACTTAAAGAATCAAAACTTTAAGCCAGTAACCAAAACGGTTGATATCGAAAAGATAAAAGAAGCCTTTAAGAAAAACGCATAAAAAAAGGGACGGTCATCGTCCCTTTTTCGTTTCTACTGACTTCAAAAACTTAATTCGTCTCTTTATTTTTTAAGTCCTGTACCTCGGCACGTATGGCCTGAGCAGCATTCTTCACATCTTGCATTCCTTTTCTCACGCGTGTACCAGCAGCGCTGTTGCCTTTGTTATAAAACTTATCAAAATCTCCTTCAAGGGAGGCAATGAGGGCTTTTAGTTCTTCTAATTTTTTCATCTTATTATAGTGTTTTGGTTAAAAGGCTTTTTAATTCCTATGCCAAATTAATCAAAAACCTTTAAAAACAATCAAAATCAGCGTTTTTTTTAAAATTTGGTCACAGCCACCAACTCTTCTTTACGGTAAAAACCATCGTCAAGCTTTGTTTTCAGGGCAGAAAACGCGTTTAGTGTTCTTTCCACATCTTCCATGGTGTGCACCGCTGTGGGGATGATTCTAAATATGATTACGTCTTTTGGCACTATCGGGTAGATAACCACCGAACAGAAAATACCGTAATTCTCACGCAAATCCATGCTCATGTTGGCAGCCTCACCTACACCACCTTTAAATAAAACTGGGGTGGGTGGCGTTTTGGTTTTGTTGATGGCAAAACCACGGTCTTGTAAACCGGATTTGATGGCTGCCATTATCTTCTTCAAATTTTCTCTGTATTCAGGGTGCTTCTTTAGCAGCTCCAAACGCTTCATACCACCAATCACCAATGGCATCGGCAAGCTCTTTGCATAAATTTGAGAGCGAACTGTGTAGCGAAAGAACTTCAATATTTTCTTGTCGCCTGCCACAAATGCGCCAATACTGGCCATTGATTTGGCAAAGGTGGAGAAGTATAAATCGATTTGGTCTTGCACGCCCTGCTCCTCGCCTACTCCGGCTCCGGTAGCACCCATGGTTCCAAAACCGTGGGCATCGTCTACGAACAAGCGGAAATTGTATTTTTTCTTGAGTTCAACGATGCTCTTCAAATCGCCCATGTTGCCGCTCATACCAAACACACCTTCAGTAATCACTAAAATACCACCGCCTGTTTCGTTGGCAAGTTTGGTAGCGCGTTGCAATTGTTTCTCTAAGTTCTCAATGTTATTGTGGGGATACACAAACCGTTTGCCCATGTGCAAACGAACGCCATCTATAATACATGCATGCGACTCTGAGTCATAGACAATCACATCTTTTCTATCGACCAACGCATCGATTACCGATACCACACCTTGGTAGCCGTAGTTCAACAACATGGCATCTTCTTTTTGCACAAATTCTGCCAACTGTCTTTCAAACTCAAGGTGGTGCTTTGAATTACCAGACATCATGCGGGCACCCATCGGGTAAGCCAAACCATATTCTGCTGTAGAATCGGCATCGGCCTTGCGCACTTCGGGGTGGTTGGCTAAACCGAGATAGTTGTTCAAACTCCAATTCAAAACTTTCTTTCCGTTGAACATCATGTGAGGGCCAATCTCGCCTTCAAGCTTGGGGAAAAAGAAATAATCGTCTGGTAAGTGAGAGTATTTGGCCAATGGGCCATCTTCCATGCGGAGTTTTTCGAATAAATCGGTCATTTTGGTAATATTCGGTTAATAATTCCGCAAAAATAGAAAAATTGGATGGAAGTAGCACATACAAGGATTAAGTGAAAATTTGGGCAAATAGGTTTAAATTTGGAAACAAAATATACTGAATCCATGATAACAAAGACTCAACTTCAGGAATCGCTTGATAAGCTCCCTGAGAAATTCACGTTAGATGAATTAATGGATAAAGTTATACTAATTGATAAGATTGAAAGGGGCAATGAACAATCTGAGCACGGGGATACGCTTTCCGAGGAAGAACTAGATATAGAAATGGCGAAATGGTTCAAGTAAAATGGGCTCAACTGGCAAAAGATGATTTAAAAGAAATCTACTTTTATATAGCTCGTGACTCAGTCAAGTTTGCAAAGATTCAAACTTTGAAAATTCGGGATAAATCGAAAATCCTTGCCAAGCATCCTCTATTCGGAAAACCAGTTCCTGAGTATCGAGACAATCGGTACAGAGAATTGATCGAAGGTCGCTACCGAATAATCTATAAATTGGTTAACGAAACTCGAATCGATATTTTAACATACATCATTCAGCTAAGAATCTAGTTGAAAGAAAAATGGAATAACTTTCATTTTATGACTAAAATCAAAAAACTCCTAGTAGCCAACCGTGGCGAGATTGCCTTGCGGGTGATGCGAAGCGCCAAAGAGATGGGTATCTCCACCGTGGCTGTATATAGTGAAATTGACCGCAATGCCCTGCACGTTCGGTTTGCCGATGAGGCATACTGCATCGGGCCAGCTCCTTCGTCCGAATCGTATTTGCGGATGGAAAAAATAATGGATGTGGCAAAAAAATCTGGAGCGGACGCTATTCATCCCGGCTATGGATTTTTGTCTGAGAACGAAGAATTTGCAGATTTGGTAGCAAACGAGGGATTGATTTTCATCGGCCCTTCGGCAGACTCCATGCGCTTAATGGGCAGTAAGTTGGCCGCCAAGGAAGCGGTGGCAAAATTCAATGTGCCGTTAGTGCCCGGCACCAGCACACCGATAACAGACATTAACGAAGCAAAAGCCATCGCCAAAAAAATTGGCTATCCTATTTTGATCAAAGCCAGTGCAGGTGGCGGTGGCAAAGGGATGCGCGTGGTGGAAAATGAAAACGATTTTCAAAACCAAATGGAGCGTGCCGTAAGTGAAGCTACTTCCGCCTTTGGAGATGGGGCGGTGTTTATTGAAAAGTACATCATGAAACCGCGCCACATTGAGTTTCAAATTTTTGGGGATCAACATGGCAACGTAGTCCATTTATTTGAACGCGAATGCTCCATTCAGCGCAGGCATCAAAAAGTGGTGGAAGAAGCCCCTTCTGCGGTGCTCACACCCGAACTCCGAAAAAAAATGGGTGAAGCTGCGGTAAATGCTGCCAAAGCTGCCAACTATTATAATGCGGGTACCATTGAATTTATCTATGATGAAGATGGAAGTTTTTATTTCTTGGAGATGAATACGCGCCTGCAAGTAGAACATCCGGTAACGGAGATGATTACAGGCTTGGATTTGGTGAAACTGCAAATCAAAATTGCCGAAGGCGAAAAACTTCCTTTCGAACAGAAAGACTTAACTATTAATGGCCATGCCATAGAGTTGCGGGTGTGTGCCGAAGACCCCGCCAATAACTTCTTGCCAGACATTGGCACCCTGGAAACCTACAGACGACCACAAGGCCACGGTGTGCGTGTGGACGATGGCTACGAAGAAGGGATGAAAATCCCCGTGCAATACGACCCATTATTGGCAAAGTTGGTTGTGTCTGCTGAAACGCGTGAACTGGCCATGGACAAAATGATTCGGGCGATTGATGATTATCAAATCAGTGGCCTGGAGACAACACTAGGTTTTGGAAAATTTGTGATGCAGCATTCCGCTTTCCGAAAAGGTGATTTCAACACACGCTTTATTGAACATTACTTCAAACCGGAAATGTTAAAAGGCAAACCGGATGAGGATGAAGAAAAGTTAGCATCCGCTTTGGCAACGATGGTCATGAACCAAACCAAGTCAAAGCAATCCGTCACTTCAACCGCCACCACACCAACCAGCAAGTGGCGCAAAAATCGCGTTTAAGGTATGGCAGAAATTAAACCGATTCGGGCGTGGCGCTATAATTCTTCATTAGTAGGCGAAATCGATGAACTTACCTCTCCCCTCTTTGATGTTGTCTCAGATAAGCAACGAAAAGCACTTTATCAAAATGAGTACAACTCCATCCATCTTTCAGTTCCTCAAGGAAACAATCCTGTTGAATCAGCAGGAAGATTATTGAAAGAATGGAAAGCGAATGGTGTGATTGTACAAGATGCCATTGCCGGAATCTACGTTTACTTTCAATATTTTAAATTAGCAGGAAACCCAAAAGAATATTGCCGCAAGGGTTTCATTTGCCACATCCGCGCCAACGACTGGGAGGAGAATGTGATTCTGCGACACGAGAACACCATACCCAAAGCTGTAAATGATCGCATTGAATTGTTGGAAAAAACAATGTTGCACGCCAGCCCTACGCATGGGCTTTACACCGATACCGATTTTGAACTAGAGCAGTACATGGACGAAGCCATGCGATCGCCCATTTATGAAACCGAAGATTATCAAGGTGTGCGCGATGTGCTGGCCGTGATACACGATGCCAAAATCATCAAGAAGTTTATCCATGTAATTGAAGCAAAAAAAATAATTCTAGCCGATGGTCATCATCGCTATGAAAGTTCGCTGGCTTTGAAGCACAAACTGCAGTTGGAAAATCTAAACCACACGGGCCAAGAAGGGTACAATTTTCACCTGATGTATTTGACCAATACAGAGAATGGTGATTTGCGGATATTGCCTACGCACCGGCTCATAAACGGATTGAGAACCTTCAACCAAGAAGAGGTGGTGAAAAAATTGACTGAAGATTTTGAAATAAAATTGCTCGATGACTCCGATACGGTAAACGAAATCATTCACGGAAAAAAATGGGCTTTCGGAATTTTGTTTAAAGAAACAGCCTACAAAGTCAAATTAAAGCCAGAGGCGATTCATAAACTGAAATGGAACTTCCCTAATGAAATCAAAGAACTTGATTTAACTGTTTTGCACTACTTTATTATTGAAAAGATTTTAGGCATTGCCGGAAAAGACCAGCGCGGCTCCGATAACATTGGGTTTGACCGAAGTTTTTCGGATTGCTTGGCCAAAGTAATCCGCGGAGACGTGCAGATGGCCATTATCACGCAAGAAGTAAGCATTGAAGAAGTGAAAAAGGTGTGCGCCAGTGGATATACCATGCCGCAGAAATCAACCTACTTTTACCCCAAAGTGATTGGTGGATTTTTGTTTAGTTCCATAAAAGAAGATGAATTTTACATTCCCCCTTATTCTCGGTTCTAACGTCATCTGTCGCCAAAAAAATACTTCCAGGGATTTGTGTTGCTGCATAACTTATCATTTTCGGACAAGAACGGAAACCCTACAAATTGTATACATTGGACATTATGTTGACGGCTGTGTTCTTCTCTTATTTCTCCTCACTTTGGATTAGCATTTCAAAATCTTTTTTAAGCGAAGGGTCTCTAGGTCGTTTTGCGTTTAAGTCGTAGTGATTCCCACTTCTGAGAAAATACATACTTCCAGGAGTGCATAAATTCGATTTTTTTGAATTTATGGTTCAAATCGTCACCGTCAGTTTTAGGCCCTAAAACCTTGTAAATCAAGATTTCAAAGAACGCTTTTAATATTTTTACTGGACACTAATGGTTAACAATAAAAGTTTTACAATTGATTTCATCGAGAACATAAAATTCATTGGCAAAGTCTAAATTTGCCCAAAATTTTTAACCCAGATTTTGCAGTAGAATGAAATAGTGACAAGGTGTCTTATATTTGAATATGGAACACCACTATACCGATAAATTAGTAACAGCGTGGGGCGGGATGAAAGAGATGAAAATATTGATTGACCAAACTGGGATCAGCAAGAAGTTGGCCGAGCTTGGTTTGCCTGAGAGCAAGAGTAACAACCGGATAGATGCCGTGGGTATAATAGAGAGTTTTTGGGTGGGCATCTGGATTGGTTGCTTTCGTTTTAGTCACACAGCGGTGGTGCGGGTTGATGAAGTGTTGCGCCAGATATTTGGATGGAAGCGGGTTGCTTCGGGGACCACCTTCGGGCGTTTCTTTAAAAAGTTTACGCCCTCAATGAACCACCAAATTTTCATTGAACTGTACACGTGGTTTTTTGAGCAGATCCAATTCGACAATTACACGTTGGATATGGACAGCAGTGTGATCACCCGTTACGGGGAACAGGAGGGCAGCAAAAAAGGGTACAACCCCAAGAAGCCTGGCCGTGGCAGCCATCATCCCTTGTTTGCTTTTGTCAATGACATACGCATGGTGGCCAATTGCTGGAACCGCAGCGGCAATACAGGGAGCAACAGCAACTGCATCCATTTTTTAGAAGAGACCTTTGCCATCCTCAAAAACAAAACAGTAGGGTTGTTCAGGGCCGATAGTGGGTTTTGTACCGGTACAGTCTTGGATTTCATTGAGCAGAGAAATATCCCCTACGTCATTGCCTGTAAGCTGTATGCCAATTTACAAGCCAGCATTTATGGTATCACCCAATGGAATGCGATAGGCGAAGGCTTATGGGTATCGGAAATAAACTACCAGCAAGGCGGCTGGGGCAAAGCCCGTAGGATTGTGGTCATCAAACAAAGTGAAGAAATCAGGGCCAGGGCAACGGGTAAGAAGCTCAAGACATTATTCAGCAGCGTGGGCATAGCGGACGAAAAAGTGTACCGCAAAAGGTACCATGCCTTTGTCACTAACCAAGCCCTGCCGGCAACAGAAATATGGGAACAATATAAGCGCAGGGGTGATGCCGAAAACAGGATCAAGGAGTTGAAAGAAGATTTCGGTACAGAAGGCTTTTGCATGGATAGTTTTTGTGCTACTGAAACAGCTATGCGCTTTGTGATGGTAGCCTATAATTTGATGAGCCTGTTCCGCCAAATAACCCATCAAAAACAGCCACAGCCCAAGCTTTCCACATTAAGGTTCAACTGCTTTGCAGTTGGAAGTTGGGTGGAGCAGGAAGCCCAAAAATGGGTACTGAAAATGTCCGTCCCACTCAAAAGAAGGCAATGGTATGATGGATTATTCTCAAATGTCCAAAAAATAAACCTGCCACTAAGTCTGACTGGATAGTTCTACTGCAAAATCTGGGTTTAATGACCGACCACACTTCAGAAACCCACACCTGCAAAAGCTGCGGTAACCATTTTATTGGCAATTACTGCAACCAATGTGGTGAGAAAATTTTGCGCCCTGCCGACCGATCGTTTAAAGCATTCCTGAGCAACATCTTAATCGCTATCACCTTTGCGGATAGCAAAATGATAAAGACGCTTTGGCTGGTGTTGAAAAAACCGGGGTTTGTTTCATACGAGTTTGCGAATGGCCGCAGAATAAATTACCTCAAACCAATTTCACTCTTTTTCGTATTGAACTTGATTTATTTTTTCTTTCCAGTGATCCAATTGTTTAACGCCTCACTCAAAACACAGTTAGGCTCACCATTGGGCAAAATACTATATCAAAATATAGTCGCACATAGAGTCTTAGATTTGAAAATGGCAGTGCCGTCTTTTGAATTAATCTATAATTTAAAAACTGCCAGTTTGGCGAAGTTGATAGTGATGGTCTTCGTGGTCATTGCCTCACTACCACTCAACCTATTGTACTGGAAAAAGAACCGCTACTTTACCGACCATGTTGGGTATACGGTAGAGTTAGCATGTTTTAATTTATTTGTGAATGCCATTGTGCTTTCACTCTTCGCAGCATTTTTAGGTGCCGGCAAGTATTTAGACGAAACCGTGCTAACCGTTATTTTTATTTGTACCAATCTCTATTTTGTATTGAGGTCTGGTTATCAGTTCTATGGCGAAAAAGGATGGCGATTGATTTTGAAGTCAATCGTAATGATCCTGTTCTTAAAACTTTCGTTGGAAATTTACCGGGCGATACTCTTTTTTGTTACCCTTTGGTCGTTGTAGCCTAAAGTGACATTTCTAAATTGGCAATTAACTCTGAAGAATGCTTTCGTTCGCTGGCCAAAACCAATCGTTCGAATGATTTCAAAGCTTCAATTGCTAACCTATATTCTCTATTGAGGGCAAGGGTCAACCCCAAATTAAAATAATTATTAGGAAAGGTAGGCTCAATTTCAATGGAGGTCTGGTAATGAATTTTAGCTAACAACAGATTGCCAATTTCGGCATATACATTGGCTAAGTTATAATGCGATTCGTAATGCCTTGGCTCTTCCTTCAGCGAAAGTGTAAAATAGTCAATGGCTTTACTGTAATTTTCATCCTTTGATTCTAAAATGCCCAAATTGCAATATGCATCTGCCGTTGAATCAGACTTATCAATCGCTTTCAGGTACAGTTCCTTTGCATTTTTGTCATGATGCTCATCCAGCCAAAGAGCCTCTTCAAAAACCGAAAGTTGATGGAGGCTAACCACTTTGCCACCTTCAAACAAATTGAGTTGGCCAGGTTTGCCCTGCTGGGTAAGCCGCGTTTTGCGAACGGGCTTAAAACCAAATTTCTCAGGATTGTATTGGTTTGGAAAAGCAATTACTTTGGCCATGCAGCAAAGATAATTAGAATGGTTAGTATTCCGTTAACCTGACCTGTTCTTCTAAAAATCTTATCTTTTACAATCATTTGCTAATTCTTGGTAATCAAAAAATCAACCCGTCTATTCATTTTACGCGCTTCTTCACTATCGCTAGATGCAATCGGCCGTGAGCCGCCAAACCCTTTTCCTTTTATGCGCTTGGATGGAATACCCTTACTAACCAAATACGATTTTATTTTCTCTACTCGTTGTTGCGAAAGCACCACGTTCTTTTTAGCGTCTCCCCTATTGTCGGTATGGCCTTCTAGCTCAATTTCAACTTTTGGGTTTATTTTCATAAAATCAACCACGGCATCCAATTCGGCAAATGATTCTTCGAGCAACGCTGTGGTGCCCATATAAAACAAAACGCTTTTCAAATTCACGAGCGCCCCTACCTCAATGGGTTGAAGGGAAAAACTCATCTCCAACGCGTTTAGCTCAATGGTTTTTAAATCCAAACGCTCTACCACATTTACATACCCCTTCAATTCAATCTCAATGGTATAAGCTTTGGTAGAAGGAATGCTCACTTTGTACTGACCGTTGGCAGATGCTAAAATTGAAAAGGAAGAATCAGAACGAAACTTCAATGCTGCTGGAATGCCCACTTTTGTTTTGGCATTTGTTACCTTACCAAAAAGTAGAATGGCGTTGGTAGTGTTTCTTGAATAATCCTTTTCTCTGATTTTTAAAAGCGTATCAATCTTAGGTTTCGCCTCAAACACAGAATCGGCCAATACTTTTATCACGCCATATCGATTGCTGTCGTGGGTAGAAGTAAACAATGAATAACCCTTCTCTTCGTACTTTCTAAAGTACAATTCACGCGATTCTGAATTTACTTGCTCACCAAGCCCAATAGGCGTTGACCATTTTTCCCAGCTTTCGTCCAATCGATTCGATACAAACAAATCGAAACTACCCAACCCACCACGACCGTTGCTGGCAAAATACAAGGTGCGACTATCATCACTCAATGTCGGTGTCATCTCTTGAAATGGTGTGTTGATGTTCTTTCCAAGGTTCAGCGGCTCCGACCATTTGTTATTTTTTTTAAACGAAACATAAATATCCTCTCCTCCTAAAGTGTTGTACGATTCTGCCGAGAACACGAAAATATTGGCAGAGCGATTGATGAACCCACTGCTATTTGGAGAGCGATTTAAAAAATAGGGGATGGAAATATTTTGAGGTACGCTCCAGTCATTTTCATTTTTTTGAGAGACCGAAATTCCTTGAGTCGTTACAACGCCTTTTGCATAATGCCCCCACAAATACAAATCGCCCACATCGCTAAAGCCAACCACGGCATTGTAGTTTTCGTTGTTGATGGCACTTCCACCATGAATAGGTTTTTGCCATTGGCCATTTAAAAAAATCGAAACCCAGATATCACCCAAATCATTTTTGCCCCCTACGTTTTGCGGGTGCTTGGCAATGGTAAAATACAATGCTTTGCCATCGGGGCTAAGTACAGGATTCTGTTCATCATATGGTGAATTGATGTTGAGCAACGATGGAGCTTGCGCCCAACTCGCAAGCGAAATCCAAAAAAAAGAAAGCGCAAAAAAAATATTTCTCATTAAAAAAAAAAGAAGTTAGAATGTAGGAGATAGGAGTTAGTATTTAGGAGGCAGAATACTGAACACCAACCTACCTCTTACCAATTACCACTCATCCCTTACTAATTAAAACCATTGCCTAGTACCTAATACCCAAAACTTAACGCCCACTCACCCACTCGCTTCCCTTCAGCGTAAACCTCCAAGGCAACTTCGCATCTTCACCTGCATAATCAATGCCAATACGTGGCGAGGCCAAAATGCTTTTTGCCAGCACGCGTGATGAACCTTCTTCAATCCAAATTTCATGATTCTGCAAAAATAACCCATTATGGTTTCGGTCAATGCCCAACGCCTTCGTTAGTTTCCCAGGACCACTTGTGATTTTATTCAGGGATTTTGTTTTCATCCTTTCTTGCATAACGCTTTGCCCGACCAACGGCTCCAATGCCCGAATCAAGACCGCATCCGCTTTGTCTTTTTGGTTGGTGACTACATTGAACAAATGGTGGATGCCATAACAGAGGTAAACGTAAGTTACGCCACCCTCTTCAAACATTACTTTGTTTCGTGGCGTCATGCCTTTGAAAGCATGGCAGCCGCGTTCTTTGTAAGAGTATGCCTCCGTTTCTACTATAATCCCACTCGTTAACTTATTGTTAACGTTGGTTACCAGCACTTTACCAATCAGTTCTTTGGCAATGGTGGTCACATTTTGCCGTTGGTAAAAGGAGTTGGGCAGTTTCACGCGTGGGTAATGTAATTCTTATAAATTTGCGCCTCAAATTAACCAGACAAACTCATATGAAAAACATTTTAGCAATTGCATTGATAGTGGTTGGCCTTGTTGCCCAAGCTCAAGTGCAAACCCCACAGCCTAGCCCTGCGGCATCGGTTTCTACGAATGTAGGATTGACCGACATCAAAATCGACTACTCACGACCAAGTGCCAAAGGCAGAAAGATTTTTGGCACTGAGCCAACCGCTGTAGTTCCGTTTGGAGCCATCTGGAGAACCGGTGCCAACAACGGAACAAAAATCTCCTTCAGCGAAAATGTGAAAGTTGAAGGCATTGAAGTTGCCAAAGGAGAATACCTAATCTTTTCATGGCCTGGTGCTAGCGAATGGACAATCTCATTGTACAAAGACATTAAGTTAGGAGGAAACACAGGCGGTTACGACAAGACACAAGAGGCAGCCAACTTTAAAGTGAAAAATGAAAAATTGACCGAGCGCGTAGAGACATTGACTTTTGAAATTAGCGACATCGCAGCCGATAGCAAAACGGCCAAAGTACAATTAGCGTGGGAAAACACGTCTGTAAAATTCACCGTTGGTGTAGACTACGATGCCAAAGTGATGAAGTCGATTGAGGCAAGCACGAAAGTAAACCCTAACAACTACTTTCAAGCGGCTGTTTACTATTTAGAAAACGGAAAGGATTTAAAGCAAGCAAACGAGTGGATCAACAAAGCCGTAGAAGCGAATCCTACCGCATTTTGGATTTTATATCAAAAAGCTAGAATCTTAACGAAGCTTGGAGATAAGGCTGGTGCATTGGCGTCCTCAAAACTATCATGGGAAGAAGCTAAAAAAGCTAACAACCGTGACTATCAAATGATGAACGAAGATCTTCAAAAAGGTTTGAAGTAATCCAAATTTACTTCCTATCGAAAAGGCAGGGTTTATGACTCTGCCTTTTTTATTGTCTCGGATTTCCAAAACAATTGAATAAAAATTGCGATTGCAATAACCACCGCACAACCGATAATGTTGTAGTACAGAAAGGCAATCTGCTCATAAAACAAAAAGTAGCAAGTTAATACAACCCCCTCGCCTATCAGGGCAGCTATGAATACCGCATTACTGCCAACCTTTTTCAAATAAAAGGCTACCAAAAAAATCCCTAAAATAGTTCCATAAAAAAGCGAACCTACTATATTCACATACTGAATTAGATTTTCGGCAAAGTTGGCCAATGCAGCAAATACCATAGCAATCAACGCCCACATAATGGTAAATGACTTGGATGCATTCAGGTAGTGTTTTTCCGAGCCATTCTTCATAACTGAACGCTTATAAATATCCACTGTGGTGGTAGAGGCCAATGCGTTTAGCTCAGATGCCATGCTCGACATCGCTGCTGAAAACATAACGGCCAACAACAACCCAATTAACCCGTGAGGCAGATAGTTCAATACAAAATTGAGAAAAATATAATCACGGTCTTGTGTTTTGGCCAGCGGCACAGCCGATGCAATAGTTGACTTTACTTCTTTGCGGATGGCATTTTCTTTTTCTTGAATTTCGTAATAATTGGCTTTGGATGATTTCTTTAATAAAGCATCTTCCGTTTGAATTCCTTTCAATAAACCATCCACTGCTTCTCGTTTCAATTGATACAAACCATCGTAGTGATTTTCAAGCAAACGAATAGAATC
This sequence comes from Chryseotalea sp. WA131a, assembly GCA_025370075.1. Classification (NCBI taxonomy): domain Bacteria; kingdom Pseudomonadati; phylum Bacteroidota; class Cytophagia; order Cytophagales; family Chryseotaleaceae; genus Chryseotalea; species Chryseotalea sp. WA131a. The sequence continues at coordinate 932,671 of CP073016.1, forward strand.
TGCCTGAGCGGTTTGCATGGCTTGTTGACGCAGTGTCTGGTTATGAAAAATAGGTGGCTGCACAAAAAGGTAAAAGACAAACACCAACACCCCAATAAATAAAATGATAAACTGCATGGGGATTTTCAACAGTCCGTTAAAAATCAAACCCATTCGGCTTTCACGAATGGATTTACCTCCTAGGTAGCGCCCCACTTGAGATTGGTCGGTGCCGAAGTAGGATAAAAACAAAAAAGTAGAAGCAATTAATCCGGACCAAATATTGAAGCGGTCGTTCCAGCTAAAGTTTGTTGTAACAATATTTAATTTTCCCAACTCACCTGCCAACTGAATGGTATCACCAAACGAAACATGGCTCGGTAACAAACGATAGGCGATCACTCCTGCCAGCAACATCCCTCCCATTATCACGGTCATTTGTTGGCGTTGTGTCAAACTCACTGCTTTGGTTCCTCCCGATACGGTGTAAACGATAACCAAAATTCCGATCAAAAAAGTGGTAATGAAAATATTCCAACCTAAAATAGTAGACAGCACCAAAGATGGCGCAAACAATGTGATGCCCGCAGAAAGTCCGCGCAAAATCAAAAACAAGATGGCAGCCAAGGTCCGCGTCTTTAAATCGAAACGCGTTTCTAAATATTCGTAAGCTGTGTATACTTTCAGTCGATAGTAAATGGGCACCATGGTGACGGCAATGATGACCATGGCCAGCGGCAATCCAAAATAAAATTGAATGAACCGCATGCCGTCTTCAATGGCTTGGCCGGGTGTGGAAAGAAAAGTGATGGCACTTGCTTGTGTGGCCATAATGGAAACGCCCATCATCCACCACTTCATGGTGTTATCGCCTTTCAAATAACCATCAATATTTTTTGCGCCACGGGTTTTCCAGGTTCCGTACAGAACAATGGAAGCAATGGTACCAAAGAGAATTAACCAATCGAGCCAGTTCAAGTTAGGTGTGAGATTTGGGATTTAAGAGTCTATCGAAAAAATTGTGTTATAAATGAATAGAATATGACTTGCAAAACCATTGCTCCTAGCACCAGCCAATACCAGGTGCTCCAAGATTTGAAGAGAGGTGGTTTTTCTTCCATTAAGATAATAATTTACCTGGGTCACGATACGTATTCCAAAATGTAAGCAGATCCACCTGCCTTTCATTCACAATCATAAAATATAGAATGATTCTTTTGTTAACGATACACTTATGAATCTTTTCGGACAGGCGGTGCAAAGGAAATACTGAAGGATTTGCTGAAACCAATTCGAGTACTTCGTCTACTCTATCTAAAAAATCATTTACAACTTGGTTACCCCAATCGTTAGCCAAATACTCAAGGTTTTGATTGAAGGTCTTTGTGGCTTCTTCAGTCCAATAAAGGGTGTAACTCACAACTTATACTTATCCCGAAACTCTTTCATTGCTACGTTGTGGGGCCTTACTTTCCCTAACCTTGACTCGTTCAACCCCCGTTCAATAGATTGCTCCAATGCTTCATTTTCTTGTTGTCTTGTTAACCCAAAGTCCAACAGATTCTTAATAGCTCGAATCAAAGCAAGGTCATTCACTTTTTCAACCCTCTCTAATATATCCGCTTTTTCAGATGCTATGTTCATAAGATTCTATTTCGTAATAAAGCTACAATTTTTATTTGCAAAAAATCATTTGTACTTAACCTTACTTTTTGACTTTATTTTGCTTTCCTCTAACCTTGGCTTCTTCAACGAAACCAAATTTGCAAACAACTTGTAAGCCCCCGCCACGCCTTCGGGCAACTCGCGGAAGAAAGACAACCCTGTGTAAACATAATAGCCCTCTCCATATTGTGCTACCAACAAACTGCCGTTTCGTGCTGGCTCATTGGCATCGTTCATGGATAAAATGGCATCAAATTTTTCATCCCACACATTTGGAAAATACAAGCCACGCTCTTGCACCCAACCTTCAAAATCAGCGGTCGTAATCTTGTTGGGCGTGTTTAGGACAGGGTGTTCTGGTTTTAATATTCGCACCTCACTGTTTTCTTCCGTTACGCGGTCGCGCGAAAGCGTGAGTGGGTAGGGCGAAATTTTATCTTTATCGATTTCCAAATCGTTGCTGGTATTGTATTGAATAATCATGGTGCCTCCTTCCTTGACATAGTTTAGCAAATCGGGCATGATGTACCGGATGCGCTCGTTTGTATTCAATGCACGAATGCCCAGCACTATGGCATCTACTTTTTTGAGATTGGTGGCCGTGATTTCTTCGTTTTTCATTTCCCAAACTTCGTAACCCATGTTGCGCAAGCTAGAAGGCACATCATCGCCAGCACCACGTATGTAGCCAATCGTGTTGCCATCTTTATTCAGATTTACTTTTAACAATTCCTCTTCGGCCTTTGGCAAAAGTGTTTGTGTTGGGATATGGTCGTACTGAATGGTCTGCAATGAATAATCGTACTTCTTTCCGTTCACTTCAGCGATGGCTTTAATGGTTGATTTAATTTCGTCTTTGCCCGGATAAATCATGAAGCGAATGGTTTTCTCTTCACCGCGTTTCTTTAACTCAAATGAACTTACCAAAGGCTCTGCAAGCCAACCCGAAGGCAACTCCAAGAATAGATTTCCGGCCATTACATCTGAAGAAGATGATTTTAACAAAACACTTACCGTTTGTGGTTGCTCATTAGTAAAAAGATAAACAGGCTTATCTAAATTGACCAACACGGGCGGAACAATTTCAAATGGGCGAGATAACTCTCCTTTTACAGGATCCGTCCACTTATAAACTAACGGAGCTGTAACCACTAAATTCTCATCGTGCACTTTAAAGGTAAAGTCGAAAGTGGTCGAAGGGTCATTCTCTGGTTTGCCAATCAAGTTTTTATCCGCAAACGAAAACAATCCAAGCGAGTGTTTCTCTTTCAACCAGTAAGGCCCTGAGTAGGTGGCATTGTCTGACAACTTCCGTTTTGATTTAAAGTTAAGCGGTAGATTATTTTTTAATGAAGTAGTGAGCGTGCTATCCCAATTTACCGATGCTGAATGAATGGATTCCAAACTAATATTGGCAGCAGAACGGTTAATTATTTCAAAAGTTGCCGTCACTGGTTGCCCAGGAGAAACATAAAAATTATCGGCCCCTACTTCCACAAATAAGCCTGCGCAATCTTGCAACAACTGATTCACTTCGTTCAACTTGCGGTCGCGCCAAGCGGAAGGACCAAGTGTAGAAATAGATTTACGAATCGTCAATAAAGAAGGAATCGAACCAGCAGGATTTTCTTCTTTGTATTCGGTTAACAACTTATCAATCAGAGCAGGTATTTTTTCAGCTCCTTTAATTTTTGACCATGTTGTATTCACACCGTCAAAAACATCGTTGATATGGCGTTCCCCTTTTACGTATTCAAAAAACTCCAGTGCATCTCCCCTTCTTCCGGGCGAGCCAAAGCCTTGGCTCTTGTGCTGCGTGCGGCTTTCGGCAGCTATTTCAGAGTACGACTTGCCCAGCAAGGTGTTATAGGTGCCAACATTCATCGTTAAGATGCCAGGGGTTTTTTCGTTGATGGTTTGGTTCCACCAGCGCCCTGTGTTGGTGTACAATCGCTTGACTTGCCACGTGCCAAACTGTTTTACTTGTTCAGGAAATTGATTGGGGTCATTAGTGATATCCACCGCTTCCTGTGCCAAGATAGCCGAGGCAGTGTGGTGTCCATGACCTGCACGTTCATCCGGGGGAAAGCGCGTGAGTATAACATCCGGTTGAAATTGACGAATAACTTTTACAACATCCGAAAGTATTTCTTGCTTGTTCCAAATTTCAAAAGTCTCTTTGGCTGTTTTTGAAAATCCAAAGTCGTTGGCACGCGTAAAAAATTGTTCGCCTCCATCAATCCTTCTGGCAGCCATTAACTCTTGGGTCCGAATCAATCCGAGCAAATCCCGTATCTCGGGCCCAATTAAATTTTGGCCGCCATCGCCACGCGTCATGGAGAGGTATGCGGTGGCGGCTAGTTTATCGTTTGCCAAGTAGGCAATGGCACGGGTGTTTTCATCATCAGGATGGGCGGCTACATAAAGTACCGAACCAAGAAAATTCAGCTTTTTCATTTTTAGGCGGATTTCGGATCCGCTGGGTTGTTTTCTAGACTGAGAAAATCCAATCTGAGCGAAGCTGAAAATGATGAATAACCAAGTGATTTTTGTACGCATAAATAAAATTCAAAGTGCGGAAAGATAAGACGAATGAACGACTGAATGTTAAATAAGTTGTTAAACGCAACGAGGAATTTTCAAACGGTGACTTCGTTCTTGTCGGTTGCCTTTTTAGTCTGATATTTGTACGAAAAAACAAAGCAATGATTGACAAACAAGTAAAAGATGCCGAAACAGCGGTGCACGACATCCCCAACAATGCCACGCTTATGTTGGGTGGATTTGGCCTATGTGGGATACCTGAAAATTGTATTGCCGCGTTACTAAAAAAAGGTGTGAAAGGATTAACCTGCATCTCCAACAATGCAGGTGTCGATGATTTTGGGATTGGCTTATTGTTAAAAACACGACAGGTAAAAAAAATGATTTCGTCTTATGTAGGCGAGAATGCGGAGTTTGAGCGACAGTTATTATCTGGTGAACTGGAAGTTGAATTGATTCCACAAGGCACATTGGCCGAGCGCGTGCGGGCTGGCGGTGCTGGTATTCCTGCTTTCTTTACACCGGCCGGAGTAGGAACGGAGGTAGCTGAAGGAAAAGAGATTCGCGTGTTTGATGGCAAAACTTATTTGATGGAAAATTGGCTGAAGGCTGATTTTGCAATTGTAAAAGCGTGGAAAGGCGACACGTCTGGGAATTTGATTTACAAAGGCACCGCCCGAAACTTTAACCCAATGATGGCCACCGCTGGAAAAATTACCATTGCGGAAGTAGAAGAAATGTTGCCCGTAGGCGCACTCGACCCCAACGAAATTCACACACCGGGTATTTTTGTGCATCGGATTTTTCAAGGTAATAATTATGAGAAGAGGATTGAGCAGAGAACTATTTCTAATTTGAAAATTTGAAAATTCGTTAATTTGAAAATGATATGAGAGATGATAAAGAGAATGTAATCATTGATTTGACTTTCAAGTTTTCATTATCAATCATTGACTATTGCGAAAAGTTAGAGTCTCAACGAAAGTATGTTTTGGCTAGACAACTATTAAAATCTGGCACCTCCATTGGTGCTAACTCTAGAGAAGCCCAGAATGCAGAAAGCAAAAATGACTTTATTCATAAATTTAAAATTGCTGCAAAAGAAGCTGACGAAACTGAATACTGGTTGGAACTTTGTAAATCTTCTCGGCATTATCCTGACCCTTCTGAATTAATACCTGATTTAAAAGTCATCATCAAGATAATCTCTAAAATAATAGGTTCATCTAAAGGTTAAGTAAGTGGTCATCATTTTCAAATTTTCAAATTGACTCATTTTCAAATTAAAAAAGTATGCTGGATAAGGTCGGAATTGCAAAACGCATCGCGCAAGAAGTAAAAGACGGTATGTACATCAACTTAGGCATTGGCATCCCTACTTTGGTGGCGAATTACATTCCAAAAAACATCAATGTGGTGCTTCAATCAGAAAACGGGTTGCTTGGCATTGGCCCCTTTCCAATGGAAGGCAATGTAGACCCCGACTTAATCAATGCCGGTAAACAGACTATTACTATGATGCCAGGCTCAGCGTTGTTCAGCTCCGCAGATAGTTTTGGAATGATACGAGGCGGGAAAGTAAACTTGACAATTTTAGGGGCAATGGAAGTATCTGAAAACGGAGACATTGCCAATTGGAAAGTGCCCGGCAAAATGGTAAAAGGCATGGGCGGTGCTATGGACTTAGTAGCCTCGGCCGAAAATATTATCGTGGCCATGCAACATTGCAGCAAAGAGGGTGCTTCCAAACTTTTAAAGAAATGCTCATTGCCCATCACGGGGTTAGGCTGTGTAAAAAAAATCGTGAGCGACCTAGCGGTATTGGATGTTTTGCCAACCGGTGGCTTTCAATTATTGGAGCGCGCACCAGGGGTATCTGTGGAGCAAATCAAAAATGCCACGGAAGGCAGACTGTTTATTGATGGTGAAATTCCTGAAATGGTATTGTGATGATTTGCTTAATTTGCGCCTACTAAGATGAAAATAATTAAAACTAATTTTGAAGACGACCAGCTAGGTGAAAATGAGGAAGCTTGGCTTAGGCTTACTGGAGAGCAACGCTTAGAACTAATGATGAAACAAAGAGAACTTACCCAAAAAAAAGGAGTGAATTATTCTTACAAAGGACAGAAAGTTACCGTCCAACGAGGTGAACCGCTACAATAAAAGTTTCAATCAGTCCGCTTCATTTTCAAATCAACGAATTTTCAAATTTTCAAACTAACTGAATGAAACAATCTGAAATCAATTTTAAAGTTCAACTCGATAGCAACAACGTGCCCGACAAAATTCTATGGGAAGCCACCGAAAAACCAGACCCAGGGCTTACGGAAACAAAATCCATCAGCATTTCCTTGTGGGACCATACCCAAAAAAATACCCTCCGTATTGACTTGTGGACCAAAGACATGCCCGTGGACGAGATGAAACGGTTCTACATAGACTGCCTGGGGGGACTAGGCCAAAGCGTACTTACTTCCACTGGCGATGAGCATATGTCCAGTGAAATCAATGCTCTTTGCGAGCGGCTGGCCAAGCATCTAAGTTCTCAAAAAGGTTAAAAAAACTGACTTTATCGAAAAAAAGTTGATCAACAATCGTTTGTGTTTGTAGTTTTTCTCGTAGTTTTAACAATTAAACAACGTAAACTTTATGACTAAACTCTACTTTAAAACCGTTGTGCCGCTGATTCTCATGCTGATAGGCACAGCAAATCTACTTGCCCAATCCACTATTTCGGGCACGGTAACCGATGGTGGCACCAAAGAAATCCTAGCCGGGGTGAATATTGTGGTGAAAGGCAAAGTGATCGGTACGATCTCCAACTCAAATGGGGAGTATAGCTTGAAAGTAAATCAAGAGCCTCCTTTCACACTCGTTTTTTCTTTTATTGGTTTCCGCAGTCAAGAAATCGAAATAAAAGACGCTAACACAACTGGCTTGAATGTTACTTTAGAAGAGGAGACTCTTCTAGGCCAAGAAGTTGTGGTTGCGGCATCTAGGGTTGAAGAAAGCATTCTAAAATCTCCAGTTACAATTGAAAAAATGGACATTTTAGCAATCAAGCAATCTGCAGCACCCGATTTTTATGACGCATTGGCCAATGTAAAAGGGGTGCAAACAGCTTCCGGTAGTTTAAACTTTACAGCTATCAATACCCGGGGTTTTGCATCTATTGCCAATACGCGTTTTGTGCAATGGGTAGACGGTATGGATACACAAGCACCTCTTCTTAACTTTCCAACTGGAAGCATCATGGGAGTTGGCGAATTGGATGCGGAAAGCATGGAATTAATACCAGGTGCGGCATCGGCACTTTATGGTCCAAATGCTTTTAATGGGATTTTAATAATGAACAGCAAAAGTCCTTTTGACTATCAGGGGTTGAGCGCACAAGTTAAAGCTGGCGTTACAAGTTCCACTGCCGCTGGTACCGATCCAATGACTCAATACAGCGTTCGGTATGCGAAAGCCTTCAATAACAAGTTTGCGTTTAAAGTGGGTGCATCTCTTTTGCAAGCAAAGGACTGGCTAGGAAATGATTATAGAACAGACAGGATGAACACAGCGTCTACAGTAGACCTAAGCGGCAAGTCGAATTTTGATGGGCTTAACCTTTACGGTGATGAAAATCAAATTAATTTAGCAGCGCTTGCGCTTCTGCCAAATTTGCCAACCGTCACACGTACCGGATTCCGAGAACAGGATCTAGTTGACAATCGGGATGCTAAAACTCTTAAGTTGGATGGTTCTTTACACTATAGGATTACCGACAAAATTGAAGTTTCTTATACCTATCGCTACGGAGGAGGAAGTTCGATCTACCAAGGGGCTGAAAAGTATGCGTTGCGCGATTTCAATCAACAATTCCATAAAATTGAATTTAAAGGAGACAATTTCTTTTTACGCGGTTATCAATCAGCTACGGATGCAGGAAAGTCTTATAACCTCACCGCTCTTGGTACCTTCATGAATGAAACGTACAGCCCAACTAGAACAGAATGGGTTCCTTCTTTCATCTCTGCTTTTCAGGGATCAGTACCAGGAGTTCCTGCAGCAGACGTGAATGAGGCACGCGCCTTTGCCGATAGAAATAGGCCAACCCCCGGAACTCCAGAGTTTACTAACCTAGTAGACCTTGTCAAAGCTAACTTCTTCCAAAAAACACCAACTGGCACTTTTCCAGGCGTTCAGGATGGAATAGCTCGTATTGCAGGAGGTGGTGGCTCATTTTTTGATAACTCAAAATTGAACCACATCGAGGGTAATTATAAATTCTTTAACCAAATCAAATGGGCCGAAATACAGATAGGAGGTAATTTCCGCCAATACGACTTGTTTTCTAATGGCACGATCTTCAATGAAGCACCCGCTGACGGTGTAAATTTTTCTAGAGTGGTAATCAACGAGTTCGGTGGATATGCTCAAATAGCTAAGACTTTTGCTGAGAAATTGAAAATAACTGGCTCGCTGCGCTATGATAAAAATGAGAACTTTAACGGCCAGTTGTCGCCACGTTTGTCAGCTGTTTACGAGCTTGATAAAAACAACAATCTACGCGCATCTTTCCAAACCGGGTTTAGAAACCCTGATACGCAAGCACAGTTTATTTTCTTCCCAACGGCTGGGCCTACACTTCTTGGTAGTGCCGAGAAAAATGCAGGAAGATATGGAGTGCATAATGGTGGGTCGTGGACTCAAAGTTCCTATGCTGCATATATCGCCTCTGGTGGATCAATAGCCACAGGTGCCCCAGTTGGAGGCAACACAAGTTTATTGGTGGAAGCAAATGTTCCGTATGTTCAACCTGAACAACTTCGTTCATTTGAATTGGGTTATAAAGGACTTGCATTCTCCAAACTATTGATCGATTTGAATGGATACTATACCTCCTATACTAATTTCTTGGGATCGCAAATTGTTGCTGCTAAATTGCCAACTACCCATCAGGGCGTAGTATCTGCTCCAGGTAGGCTCTTCTCTCTCTACAACAATTCACCACAGGAAATTAAATCTTATGGCGTTGGTCTTGGATTAACTTATAGCCTTCCCAAAAATTTTATTGTGAATGGAAATTACAACTGGGCAGATCTTGACGCAGAAGAAACAGCTGAGTTCAATGCCGGTTTCAATACACCAAACAACCGCTTTAGTGTTGGAATTGGCAACCGGAAAGTGGCAAAGAATTTAGGCTTCAACGTAAATTACAGATGGCAGGAGGATTTCATTTGGGTATCCTCGTTCGGAAACAACTTGCCTGCTGTGATTCCTTCGTTTGGCGTTTTAGATGCCCAGTTGAACTACAAAGTTTCGGCAATCAAATCGATGATAAAAGTGGGAGCGACAAACTTAGGAGGAGGCGACTACCGAACCAATTTGGGTTCTCCTTTTGTGGGGCAACAGTACTACATCTCTATTACGTTTGATGAATTCTTAAATTAATCCCCGTAGAAAAAATTAAGCTATGAAAAAGACTAAACTAATATACATCGCGCTAACAGCCTCCCTTATCGTTGGGTCGTGTAAGCAAGAACCAATCAAACTAACTCCTCCAGAAGTTGTGACACCACCCGTTGTAACACCTTCTAAGGGTACGGCTGACTTCACGAAATTTGTAGCAATCGGTAATTCACTTACTGCAGGCTATCAAGCTGGTGCGCTGTTTACCGAAGGTCAAAAAAACTCACTTGGGGCAATCCTTGCGCAGCAGTTTGCAACTGTTGGTGGTGGAGCTTTTAACCAGCCCGACATTAATTCAGTTAATGGCTTTAACACCACAACTACCAACCCTCCAGCTGGTAGTGCTACTATTCTCGGAAGAATAGTATTGTTTGATCCAGACGGATCTGGGCCAAGAGCGGCCGGGCCTGCCGCATTGGGAACTCCGGCAAGAACAGTAACCTGCCCTTCAACAGTTTCAACACCTGCTGTACCCGGTTCAGGTGATGCCCCTACTGCTTTTTCTGGCAATAAGGCTACACTAAATAATTTCGGGGTACCGGGTATACAACTGATACAAGCGATCATACCACAAACTGGCGGCCCACCCACTGGTAACCCAGCATTCAATCCGTTCTATCAACGATTTGCTTCAAATCCTGGAACTTCAACTATATTAGTAGATGCCGTTGCAGCCAATGGTTCGTTCTTTATGTTCTTTTTGGGTAACAATGATATACTTGGATACGCTACAACCGGTGGGTCCGGTGCTATTCCATTAACAACACTTGGAGGTGCTCCCGGGCCAGGAACTGGGTTTCAGGCTACCTATCAATCAATCATAGCCACCCTACTTGCAGCAAATCCAAATTCAAAAGGCGTTGTGGGCAACATACCAAACGTAACAAACATTCCGTTCTTTATTACGGTGAGGTTTAATGCCGTAACCCTTACATCCGAACAGGCCACTGCTCTGAATTTTGGTTTTGCTGGATATAACGCAATACTTGATGCCATAAAGGCCAACCCTGGTCTATTGGCTTTATCTGGTTCTACTGCGGCAAACTTAGACGCTCGAAAAGTTACTTATGCTGCAGGGGCAGGTAATAGAATATTAATCGCAGAAAAGTCTCCCGAGTTCCCTGACTTAGGAGCTACCTTCGATGCGCTTCGAACCGCTGGTCAGATAACCCAAGCCCAACGAGATGGGTTGGAGCTATACAGAAGAGTAAGACAAGCCACAGCCACTGACTTAATTGCTCTTTCTGCTGGAGCCGTTCTCGGGTCATGCTTTAATAATACTCCCACTGCAATTATAGGAACGTCAGTGCCACTCGCTGATCAGTTTGTTTTGATACCCTCTGAAATTCAAGCTATTCTCACCAGAACAGCCGAGTTCAATGATGTTATTAAAGCTGCTGCGGATAATAGTAACAACAGAATTGCTTTGGCGGACGTAAATGCAGTGTTCGCTAAACTAATAACAGATCGCCTCCAGATAATCGATGGAGTTGCCGTCTCGCCAAGTTTTGCGCCCCCAACAGGTGTTTTCTCTGAAGATGGAGTTCACCCCAATAACAGAGGTTCTGCCTACTTGGCTAATGTGTTCATTGATGCAATTAACGCGAAGTTTAATGCAACAATACCTCGAGCTAACTTGTCGAAGTTCAGCGGAACATTTATACCTATTAATCCTTAATTGTCTTCCGTTATTTTAAAAAGGGCTTCGGCCCTTTTTTTATTGCTCAACTATTTTCAAGTCATTTACGCTTTACTCAATACTTTGAGTATTTTTACTCAATATATTGAGCAAAATGTCAAATGTATTCATTCGCACTCATTATCAACAAGTTGTAGATAGGCTAAACGAACCAAGAAAGTTCATTCAGGCTATCTATGGCCCTCGTCAGGTGGGGAAAACCACTGTTGTAACACAAGTCTTAAGGGGCTTAAAAACCCCGCATTTGTTTGTCTCAGCCGATGACACGAACTCTAATCCTGCATGGATTGACTTGCAATGGGATACCGCGCGCCAACGCGCCAAGCAATTGGAATCAGCCGATTTTATATTAGTCATTGACGAGATTCAAAAAATTGGCAATTGGAGTGAAGCGGTCAAAAAGAATTGGGACTTGGATACTCAACAAGGAACAGCCATCAAAGTTTTGCTGTTGGGATCCTCCCGTCTATTGCTACAACAAGGCCTGACGGAGTCTTTAGCAGGTCGATTCGAATCCATTTTCATGGGGCATTGGACGTTCCCAGAAATGAATGCAGCTTTTGGCTGGGATGCCAACACCTACACTTGGTTTGGAGGCTATCCGGGAGCCGCATCACTAATCAATGACCCAGAAAGATGGAGAAACTACGTTTCGGATTCACTCATAGAATCCAGTATTTCGCGCGACATATTGATGCTGACACGTGTTGATAAGCCCGCCTTGATGCGAAAGCTCTTTGAATTGGGATGCACGTACTCTGGTCAGATTTTGTCCTACACCAAAATGCAAGGACAATTGCAAGATGTTGGAAACACTACTACGCTCGCCAACTACTTGCACCTGCTTGATACCGCAGGGTTACTAGGCGGGCTTGAAAAATTTTCTTCTAACAAATTGTCCGTGCGTAGCTCTAGCCCCAAATTTCAAGTTCACAATAATGCCCTGTTAGCAGTGCAACGCTCGGAGACACTAAGCGAAGCTCTTTCAAAGCCTGAATTGTGGGGTCGCTTTGTAGAGTCTTCCATCGGAGCATTTCTGATCAACGAATCGCTTCGCGACAAGTTTAATGTGCACTATTGGAGGCACCGAAACCACGAAGTAGATTTTGTGTTGGAACAACGCGGCAAAGTAATTGGATTGGAGATCAAAAGTGGCGCAAAACAAAAAGCCTCTGGGATGGCAGCCTTTCAAAAAGAAATGAGCCCAGACAAAGTCTTTTTGATCGGCAGTAGCGCTTTGCCCTGGGAAGAATTTTTACGAATGCGTCCTGCCGAATTATTCTAGAACAACTGCTTGGCAATTTTATAAATCGGATCTGATTTGCCCATAGAATAGAAGTGCACCAAAGGCACACCAAACTTCATGAGTTCTTTGGATTGATTTACACACCATTCTATTCCTAATTGCTTTACGGCTACGTTGTCTTTGCACTTCTCTATTTCATCGGCAAGTTCTTCAGGCAGGTCTATGTGGAAAATCGTTGGGAGAACATTGGCCTGAACCTTTGCGGTAATTGGCTTAATGCCCGGAATGATAGGGACGGTGATTCCCGTTTCTCTGCATTTGTCTACAAACTCAAAATAGGCTTTGTTTTCGAAAAACATTTGAGTAACAATGTACTCTGCACCCAAGTCCACCTTGTTCTTTAAAAATTTCAAATCTGTCTTTAGATTAGGCGCGGAAAAATGTTTCTCGGGATAGCCAGATACACCAATGCAAAAATTAGTTGGTGTAGCATGTTGTAGCTCCTCATCAATAAACTTGCCGTTGTTCATGTTCACAATTTGTTCCACCAATTCAGATGCATAGCGGTGGCCATCCGGTTCGGGTATAAATTTAGCTTCAGATTTAATGGCATCTCCCTGTAGCGCCAACACATTATCAATGCCTAAAAACTGTAAATCAATCAATGCATTTTCTGTCTCTTCTCTATTAAAGCCGCCACAAATAATGTGAGGCACCGTATCGACCTTGTAGTGATTTTGAATGGCCGCGCAAATGCCAACCGTTCCAGGTCGTTTGCGGGTAGATCTTTTCTCTAATAGCCCATTCTCTTTTTTCTTGTACACATACTCTTCTCTGTGATACGTCACATCAATAAATGGAGGTTTGAATTCCATCAATGGATCCATGTTATCAAACAAGGTTCTGATATTTTCGCCCTTCAAAGGCGGAAGAATTTCAAGACTAAAAAGGGTTTTGCCGTTGGCGTTCTTTATGTGATCGATTACTTTCATGTGTTGATGTGTTAATGTTTTAACGTGTTAAAATGTTGATGTTACTTTTTGTTTCGTAGATAACGAATGAGGGCGAGAGTTATACTTTTGGTTTCTTCTGCTTTCTTACTTATCTCCATTATCTTATCTTCCGGTAAATAGTTTAAATCGATTAACACATAGGTGATGCTTTTTACTTCCATCGCGGAACTTTGCGCAATCTCCAAGAATCGGATAAACTCTTTATCGCTTGCCCTGCCAAATCCCTCAGCAATATTATTCATTGTCGACAAGGCTGCCCTTCTAATTTGACTTTTCGTGTCAAAATCTTTAACAAACTTCCCATCTTCACAAGCTACATATACCATTTTCACTAGCTCTCTCGCTGCCTGCCAACATTTCAAGTCCTCAAACTTCTCAATCTTTGCCACGACTAAAAATTATTCTAGAGACATTAACACTTGGTAACCTTAACACTTCAACACTTCAACACCTCAACACTTCAACACCTCAACACTTCAACACTTCAACACTTCAACACTTCAACACTTCAACACATTAATACTTCCACACCTCAATACGCTAAATTCGGACTCAACCATCTCTCCATCTCTTTCAAATCCATGCCCTTCCGATTGGCATACTCTACCACTTGGTCTTTCTCAATTTTTCCCAAGCCAAAATACTTTGACGCTGGATGAGAAAAATAATAGCCACTGACGGCTGCGGTTGGGTACATGGCAAATGACTCGGTGAGTGTGATGCCTATTTCCTTTTCAGCATCCAACAGTTCAAAAATTGTTTTCTTTTCGGTATGGTCGGGACAAGCCGGGTAGCCCGGTGCAGGACGAATGCCTTGGTAATTTTCACCGATCAACTCTTCTACACTTATGTTTTCCTCTTTAGCATAACCCCAAAACTCCTTTCTTGTTTTGGCATGAAGCAATTCTGCAAACGCTTCGGCCAAACGATCGGCCAGCGCCTTGGCCATAATCTCAGAATAGTCATCTTGCTTGGCTTTGTATTCTTCCACCAATTTCTCTAAACCAATACCTGCCGTTACGGCAAACATACCAATGTAATCTCGCTTTCCAGTTGATTGCGGTGCCGTGAAATCGGACAAACAAAAATTAGGAAGGTCTTTCGCTTTCTTGTTTTGCTGACGAAGGAAGTGTAAGGTAGCCAGTTGATCTTGCTCATTCTTTTGATATAGCACTACATCATCTGTATCGGTGCTGTTAGCAGGATAGAATGCCAAAATACCGTTGGCCGATAATTTTCTTCCAACAATAATTCGTTGGAGCATGACTTGCGCATCGTCAAATAATTTCTTCGCCTCCACTCCTACTGTTTTATCTTTAAAAATATCGGGGTAGCGGCCAAACAACATCCACGTTTGGAAGAATGGTGTCCAATCGATGTATTCCGCAATTTCTTCTAAAGGATAATTCACCAAGGTACGCTTACCAATAAAAGCAGGTTTATGAAGGGTTGCAGCATCCCAATCGATTTTTACTTTGTTCTTGCGCGCTTCTACTAGTGAAATATAGTTTTTAAGTTGTTGTTTTCCTTCATGATCTTTTCGCAACTCTACATATTCTTGCTTGATCTTTGCTTTGAATTTTCCTCTCGATAGCGGATTGATCAATTCACTTGCTACCGGCACCGACCGGCTTGCATCCAGCACATGCACCACGGGACCATCATACACAGGATCAATCTTTACAGCCGTGTGCAAGCGAGAAGTGGTAGCTCCACCAATCAACAAAGGCAAATCCATTTTCTCGTGCTGCATTTCTTTCGCCACATGCACCATCTCATCGAGTGATGGAGTTATCAACCCACTCAATCCAATAATATCTACTTTTTCTTCTTTGGCGCGCTGAATAATTTTTTCTGCAGGCACCATCACACCCATGTCCACTACATCGTAGTTGTTGCAAGCCAATACCACGCCCACAATGTTTTTACCAATGTCATGCACATCTCCCTTCACCGTGGCCATCAAAATTTTGGCGGCCGGTTGCCCCGAATCACCCGTAAGTCTTTTCTCTTCTTCTAAAAAAGGCGTGAGGTACGCAACCGACTTTTTCATGACACGCGCACTTTTTACCACTTGGGGCAAAAACATTTTACCCGCCCCAAACAAATCACCGACTACATTCATACCTGCCATCAGCGGTCCTTCGATCACATGCAAGGGGCGGCCATACTTTTGCCTAGCCTCTTCGGTATCTACGTCCACAAAATCAATAATGCCTTTTACCAACGAATGGGTGATCCGCTCTTCGATTGTACCATTTCGCCAGGCATCATCCACTTCCTTTTTCTTACCGGCACCCTTTACTGTTTCGGCCAGTTCCAACAGTCGCTCTGTGGCATCCTCGCGCCTGTTCAACAATACGTCTTCTACGCGTTCCAATAATTCTTTAGGTATCTCATCATACACTTCTAGCATGGTCGGATTCACGATGCCCATGTCCATCCCATTTTTGATGGCATGATACAGAAATGCCGAGTGCATGGCTTCGCGCACCAATTGATTTCCGCGAAAGCTAAACGATACGTTACTCACACCACCGCTTACGTGCGCCCCGGGTAAATTTATGCGAATCCATTTAGTTGCCCTGAAAAAATCAAGCGCATAATTTTTATGCTCATCAATACCCGTTGCCACAGGAAAAATATTGGGGTCAAAAATGATGTCCTGTGGAGGAAACTTTACTTGATCTACCAATATATCATAGGCTCTCTTGCAAATTGAGATTCTTCGTTCATACGTATCGGCCTGACCTTGTTCATCAAATGCCATCACCACGGTGGCTGCCCCGTACCGCTTCACCAATTTAGCTTGCTTGATAAATTCTTCTTCACCCGCTTTTAAGCTAATCGAATTAACGATGCCCTTGCCTTGCAAACATTTCAATCCGGCTTCAATCACTTCCCATTTCGATGAGTCAATCATCACGGGTATGCGCGAAATCTCTGGCTCAGATGCCATCAAATTCAAAAACTTGACCATGGCAGCTTTTGAATCGAGCATGCCCTCGTCCATATTCACATCAATCACTTGCGCCCCTCCACGCACTTGATCCAATGCCACTTCTAATGCTTCATCAAATTTATCTTCTTTGATAAGCTTTAGAAACCGTGCCGATCCCGTTACGTTGGTTCGCTCGCCAATGTTTACAAAATTGGATTCGGGTGTGATGACTACGGCTTCAAGGCCGCTTAGTTTTAGTCTTAAGTCAACAGACAATGGACGATTCGTGATAGATGATGGTTGCTCACTCATTTATTTGATGGAATTTCTTAATGCTTGATTAAATTTGGTGATCATGGCTGCAAAACATTGACTAAAGACTATCTATTATTGACAATGGACTATCGACCAGCCGCGGCTTATATTTCTTCGCTATGTTCGCAATCACTTTAATATGATCGGGAGTAGTACCACAACAACCGCCCACGATATTCACCAATCCTTCTTTCAAAAATTCCTCCATCTGCACACCCATCTCTTGTGGGGTTTGGTCATAATGACCAAAGGCATTGGGCAAGCCTGCATTGGGGTAGGCACTGGTAAAGAAAGGCGCATGGTCGTTCAACACTTGCAAGTAAGGTCTTAACTGAGCTGCACCCAAGGCGCAATTCAACCCCACGCTCAATAAAGGAACATGCGAGACTGAAATCAAAAACGCTTCTGTTGTTTGACCTGATAACGTTCTTCCACTTGCATCTGTAATAGTTCCTGAAACCATTACTGGTACTTGCTTGCCTATTTCTTCAAACAATTCTTGCACGGCAAACAAAGCTGCTTTGGCATTGAGGGTATCAAAAATGGTCTCAATCAACAATAAATCTGCCCCTCCATCTATCAACCCTTTTGCTTGCTCTTTGTAGGCAATTCGCAAATCATCGAACGTAATGGCACGGTAACCCGGATTATTTACATCAGGGGATAAAGATGCTGTTCGGTTGGTGGGTCCCAAGGCACCGGCTACAAACCGTGGTTTGTTCGGTTCGTGCGTGGTAAATTCATCAGCTACTTCCCTTGCAATTTTTGCTGATTGAAAATTAAGTTCGTACGCCAACGATTCGAGGTGATAGTCGGCTTGGGCAACCGTGGTGCTGCTGAAGGTATTCGTCTCTACAATATCAGCGCCTGCCTCTAGGTACTGCTTGTGAATGTCTTTAATGATCTCAGGCTGCGTTATCGAAAGCAAATCATTGTTACCTTTTAGTGGTGAGGGGTGATTTTTAAATCGCTCTGCACGAAAATCCTCCTCCTCTAGTTTGTGGCGTTGTATCATAGTGCCCATAGCACCGTCCAGCACCAAAATCCTTTCTTTCAAAATGTCTTGAATATTCACTCTTTCTGTTGTTTTTGGTTGGGTATCCAGAAAGAGCCTTGATGATTGGCCGCTCATCTTCTCCCGTATCCGATTGAAATCGGAGCGAGAAGGGAATTAGCACCCAGTTGTGGGCTAGGTTGCTAAGACGTCTACGGGCCCGGTCCCTCGGTCTTTCTGGATAAGCGATGCAAAGAAACGCAAATTGATAGTAATTAAAAAGACAAAGTGCTTATTTTGATGCATTATTCAACCACGATCCATTGAAACTCGCAGCAATTGACATCGGCTCCAACGCCATTCGTTTTCAGGTCTCTTCCGTGCTGGAAAGCGACAACCAAGTTTTGTTTAAGAAAATGGAATACGTTCGTTTTCCGCTGCGCTTAGGTCACGATGTTTTTTCTACCAACCGCATTAGCAAAGGAAGCACCATCAAGTTTAAAAAATTGATGAATGCCTTTAAGTTGTTATTGGAACTGTACGAAGTGGACGATTACATGCTCTGTGCCACTTCCGCCATGCGGGAGTCAGAAAATGGTGCGCAGATAGCAAAAGAAGTAAAAGATGAATTGGGGATTTCAATCGAAATCATTGATGGTAAAAAAGAGGCAGAGCTAATTGACAAAGCCATTCAATCATACTTAGGAAACAAAACCTACTTGCACATTGATGTGGGCGGTGGTAGCACCGAACTAAATTTATATTTTGGTGGAAAGAAGATAAAAACCAAATCATTTAAGGTTGGCTCAGTGCGGATATTGGAGCACCACGATTTGCCCTCAGTATGGTTGGAGATGGAGAAATGGGTGAAAGAAAATATCAAAAAAGAAATGGGCAAAGTAACAGCGGTGGGCACTGGGGGAAACATTAGTAAGATTTATGAGCTCTCAAAACTTAAGCCCGACCAACTGCTATCGTTAAAAAAAATGTATGGGGTAAAGGAAATGATTGAGCGGCATACCATTGAAGAACGTATCTACAAACTTCAAATGAACCCCGATCGTGCCGATGTGATTTTGCCAGCGAGCAGCATCTACCTGACCGTAATGGAGTGGGCCAGTGCAAAAGAAATTTTTGTGCCGGAGGTAGGTTTGAAAGACGGCATCATGCTCTATTTGTTTGAGCGTAATTCAAAAAAGAAAAAAATTGGGTTTGTCAATACAGAAGATCAATCGCTGGGCAAAAAAACAACCGCAATTGGGAAGAAGTAACTATAAAGGCTGAAACCAAAGTACATGCCCGCTCCTGCTATTCAATTTTCGCCACAAAGTCTTACTCTTTTAAATGTATGCTTGGCCATCATTATGCTAGGTGTTGCATTGGAAATAAAGCGGGAACACTTCCTGGAATTGGTTAACGAAAAAAAAGCAATTATCACCGGCTTGTTAGCACAATTGGTTTTGCTGCCATTCCTTACGTTTCTATTGGTAAGCATCCTTCCGCTATCACCGGGGTTGGCGCTGGGCATGATGCTAGTTGCCGCCTGCCCAGGTGGCAATGTGTCGAACTTTTTTTCCTATTGGGCAAAAGGAAATGTAGCCCTATCCGTTTCGCTTACCGCTTTCTCTTCATTATTGGCTTTCGTTTTAACCCCTTTAAATTTTTTCTTTTGGTCTTCTCTCCTACCCCATCTATCCACTGAAGTAAAAACATTCTCAGTTGACTTTTGGTCGTTGTTTCTTAACATGATTGCCATCTTACTTTTGCCGTTATTATCGGGAATGTGGGTTGCCGAAAAGTATCCTCGGCTAACAACAAAAATCAGTAAACCACTTCAATGGGTCTCTTTACTCATATTGGCGACTTTCATTTTGGTGGCCATAAAAAACAATGCCGAAGTATTTATGAATGGGTTTGGCCAAGTTTTTTGGATTGTGTTAATCCATAATGGTACAGCCCTGCTTGCTGCCTATTTTTTCAGTGCGTGGTTAAAAAATAATGAAGCCAACAACCGAACCATCGCCATCGAAACAGGAATTCAAAATTCTGGGTTAGGCCTGATTTTGATTTTTACTTTTTTCGATGGACATGCCGAAATGGCTTTGGTGGCTGCATGGTGGGGCGTGTGGCACCTGATCAGTGGTTTTTCGTTCGCGTCTTGGATGCGCTGGCGATCTCTTGCATCTTTACGAGCATGAGGATTGCATTCTATTTTTTATTAAAGCAATACTGTCGCCTGGCCCTCTACTTCTTTTACCGAAAATGGCAGGTGCAGGGGAAAGAAAATATTCCTCCAGGGCCGGTGATTTTTGTAGCCAATCACCAAAATGCTTTTTTAGATGCCGTGCTGGTAAGTTGCAGCACCCAACGCAACCCTTGGTTCTTAACGCGGGCAAGTGTGTTCGGAAAATCGTGGTCAAATGTTTTATTAGGCTGGCTAAGAATGATACCGGTGTATCGGTTTCGCGATGGGTTTGCCAGTCTTCGCAAGAGCGAACAAGCCATGGAAAGATTTACCGATCTTCTTCAGCGAGGAGAGAGTATTTTGATTTTTGGTGAAGGGAATCATGCCGAGCGATGGACCTTGCGCCCGCTGCAAAAAGGGTTTGCGCGGATTGCCATCGACTCCGAAGAAAAAAGCAACTGGCGGCTAGGGGTTAAAATCATCCCTGTTGGACTGCAGTACGATGAACTTCACCAATCGGGATCGCGCGTACTGGTTAGCTTTGGCAAACCCATTACGGTTGGTTCGGATAATACGATTACTACTGATAAAAACAAACAATTGAATAACCTTGTTCAGAAAACCACAGAAGGCTTGAAGACTTTAATGGTGAACCTGGGAAGTGTTGACTATGCTGCTCGCGCTCGTTATTTTTTATCGCAACGAACTATTAAAAAAGATTTGGTTGAACAGCTTCGCTACGATGAGCAATTGCTCCTCAGCCTCGAATCAGGAAATACCCGTGAAAAGCCCCACGTAAAAAACAACTCAACAATCCGATTTTCTGGTATGCTTACCTCAATACAATTTTGCCGAGAAGCATTATACTGAAAATCATCCAGAAAAAAGTTAAAGACCTTCAGTTTATAGGCTCACTAAAGTTTGCTTCGGGCATGGTGTTAGTGCCCATTTTTATAGTGCTGCAAAGTTTAGTGGTGTTCTACCTATTGAACCTTGCCATTGCCGTTGGTTACGCGGTTTCTGTTTTTGTGGCATTTAAGTTGGGAAATACTGCGACCGAGACAATCATAGATGGGTAAATGGAAGCCTGAAATTTAACCATGAATCAATCGTATTCCCAGTTCACTTAGTTCTTCTAAAACTGGCTCATAAATTTCCCTCGTTACTGGAATCATCACACCACGTTGTTCTATTTTCCCTTGCAGCAAAAGCTTGGCCGCAATACCCAAAGGCAAACCTACCGTTTTGGCCATGGCCGTGCTTATTTCATCATCGCCTTTAGCAGTCAGGTAAGCCTGTATTTCTTTTTCCTTTCCATCCTTCAAAAATTTAAAGCGGTGCCACATCACTATAAAATCTTTATCACCTGCTTGCAGTTTCCACTTTTTGTTTAAAATGTGTTCTAGAATTTGAGCGGGTGTGCCGTTGGCTAGACCAACCAATTCATCCGAAAACAATCCGCTCCAGCGCAAGCGTTTCAATTCTTCACTGTCGAATTTCAAATCGAACATGAGTTCCAATTTCTCTTCGATCGATTCATCTTGCAAATCCAAGAACGAGATGATGAAACTTCGATGTGTCATCGAGGCAACATTCTCCATCCAATAGCCATCGTCACAGCAACCTGCTTGTACGAGGATATTCCACGCACTGCAATAGCCTTGGTTGCGCAACGTGCCGCGCAGCATCGTTTTGATTCCTTGCAATTGGTAGGTATCTAAGTACGAAAGTGAATCGCGATTGGCATAGCCTTCGTACGCGCCAAAACCCGGAACGGTTACGGGGGTAATTCGTTGAAACAACTGTTGGTACGGAATAAATTTATACTCACCGTT
Source organism: Chryseotalea sp. WA131a (assembly GCA_025370075.1). NCBI lineage: Bacteria > Pseudomonadati > Bacteroidota > Cytophagia > Cytophagales > Chryseotaleaceae > Chryseotalea > Chryseotalea sp. WA131a. The sequence goes on from CP073016.1 coordinate 954,547, forward strand.
TTGCAAATACTTGGCCGTGCTTTGTCCTGCCATCACCACATTGCGCGGGTTCCAAGTGAATTTATAGCGCCATGGGTTTTCAGGATCGGTTTCGGGGGCAATCAATCCACCTGTGAAAGATTCAAAAGAGGTAAGCTTCCCCTCTTCTGATTTGATTTGATCGATTACTTGCATGGCACTCATATGGTCGATGCCCGGATCAAGCCCACATTCATTCAAAAAAAGTAATCCTTTTTGTAATGCTTCGTCATGAAATGACTTCATCTCTGGTGAAACATAACTCGCGGTAAGCAAATGTTTGCCCTTCGCTAAACAAATTTTGGCCACCAATGAATGGAGGTGTGCTGGTATCAACGATATGACCACATCTGCAGAACCAATTGCTGCTTGACTCTGTTCGAGATGCTGAATATCAAATGAAATAGCGGTTGCTTTTCCATTGCCAATGCGTGTTTCGGCAGCTTGCTTTGAAACATCTCCTACGGTAACTCTCCATTCAAATTTTTCAGCTTGCTTAATGATGTAATCAATCAATGCTGAAGACGAGCGGCCTGCTCCCAATACTAAAATATTTGCCATGGCTCAAAGGTAATGGTCAATAGTCAATGGCCAATGAGAAACAGCGATAAGAAATTAATTTTTACGCGTAAGATAGCTTGCAATTATTCTAACTCCTATCTACTAAATTCTAACTTCTAATTTCCGTATATTTGATTATGAAAGATTTTGAAGTATATCGTTCTTTAGAAGAGCTTGATGCCGAATCGAAGTATTTGGTTCATAAAGCAAAAGATGCCACCGCGCATGCTTACGCTCCTTATTCCAAATTTCATGTGGGGGCGGCAGTTATTTTAGAAGATGATACGGTTGTAATAGGAGCCAATCAAGAAAATGCTGCTTACCCGCTTTGCATGTGTGCTGAGCGGGTGGCCTTGTACGCGGCCATTTCTGCGCACCCCGAAAAAAAGATAACCAAGCTGGCGGTGGTGGCCCACAAGAAAAACCATAAAGAGTTGGTGCCGGCCACCTCGTGCGGGGCATGTCGCCAAGTGATATTGGAGTTTGAGCACCGCCAACAAGCACCCATTCAAATCATACAATTAGCGGCCGAGGGGCAATGGATCATCAGCAAAGATTCAGGCTGCTTGCTTCCGTATCATTTTTCGAAGGAGAATTTGTAAGAGTGGTGCTGAGTTGATGCTATGGCTCATTCAATTTGCATTGTTGTTGCTCTCGCCTATTTTCTCCTATTCGTCTTTGTTTTTATCAGCACCTTCGTTTACAATAAATTCAATGGAAGCATTATCGAGAAGGAGCTAGTCATTTACCTCCATACGTTACCATGGATGTTGTTTGTGAATCAATTTACTAAAAATGCGGGCTATTCTCAGCGTATAAAAAATAAACCCACATTATGCATTAGAGAATTTCAATCATCTTGTAAATTAATGAAAATGAGCACCTTGTAGCGAGTTTTATTCCAAACCACTCTAATGCTATGCATTAGAACTTAAGTTATTGATTCTCTTGAAGAAAAAAGTTATCAACTTAGTTTAATGCATAATTCGGGATGAACAAGCAACAGCAAGTAAAAAAGAGATGGTCAGTAGTTTATTTTTCATAGGGTGCTTTTTGGAAGATAAAAATTGAATTTGTCAATTTAGGTATTATTGAAATTTGTTAGTGATGAAGCAATATAAGTCATTGCTTTTTTAGACTACCTGTTAAGAAAGCTATTGTATTTTACTTTAGCCTCCGGGCTATCAAATAAGGCCGTGTGCTCATAGTTAGCCACGTCAAAAAATTGACGATCCTTGCAATTGCTGCATTGAGTTACCTTTTGTTTAAACGTAGGCCAAGATGTTAGTTGGATTTGCGCATCTAACAACCCTTGAATAAATAAGATGTCAGACTTAAAGCCATCGGCAAAGAACAAGAGTGAACGTTGTTGGTAGGCATTGCTATTGGATGAGGTGCTTCCGTAGACACTTCGAAGCAAGTCGCAGGTAACAGAGGCAGGTGTCCTATCACTTTCTTCTAACTGACACCTCAGGATCAAATCAAGCGGGCCCGGGGCGTTGGCAACAACACCGTTTGTTTCGTGCATTCTGTTGAGTCGGGTAACAATGTAGCCTCCTTGTGAGTGGCCTACCAAAAAAATCTTTTTCACTGTAATTCCCAATTCTTGACTCGCTTTGTTTTTTACCCAGAGCAAGGCGGCTTCAGATTGTTTTACATTATCGCCCATTAAAAGACCTTCTTCGGGGTAAGCAACACTTACAAACATAACATCTTTTCGATCGGTAATTTTCTTGACAGCGTCCAGCGTTGTATTGGCGGCTGTAAGGATTTTGCTATCCAAGAAAACCGTGCCGTGGTAGGCAACAATCACATCCAGTACATTGCCCTCGGGTTTGTCAATAACTACATCAACCGATACATTGTTGAAGTTGACAGACCGGGTTTCTTTTATTGGTGGAGATGGGATGCTAGCAATTTGATCCTTACCGCAGGCAAGAGTCACGAAAAAAGCAAATAAAAAGGCGGTGCGCATGATTGAAACTGTTTGCTGCCTTGGACTGATTTATTATCGGAGGGTTTAATCGACAGTCGATATTTTTGAAAATATTGAAGAGAGCTTCGCAATGTCTAAACCACTGGTGTTAGCCTCCGCTAAGACCCACCATTTAACAAGCGTCCGCTTGTATAAGCTATTCCAAATAATCAATTCCACCTTAGCTTTTCTAATTGCAATTGATAACTGTAAACGTTACAAAAATACAATTTGCTGTGATCGTGAAATTTGTATTTTCTGCCCATATACAAATGTATTAAATGGAGTGAACATGAGCGCACGCTAAGACCAGAGGGGAAAAAGAAGGCAAGGCTGCGGAAGTAATAAAATCCAACAGAACAAAAACTTCGCGAGACTAAGGGGCTATTTATTAATTGAGGCATCTCTTAAAACCTTTCGTTCACGCTGGTCGCCTGACCAGCGTGCGCACAAACACTACAATAATCTAAAACTAGATGCTGGCGTGCGAAACAAGTTGTTGGTCAGCGACCAACAACTACTACTAAAAATTACTTTTTGACCAACGACAACTAAGGTTTTCCTTAAAGAAATAAAATCTATCAATGCTTTTGGTTGATTTTTGGAATATCCTTAATACATTTAGTGTTATGAAAATAGGCATATTTTCTTTTTACCCAGTGCTAGTAGGGTTACTGATTGGCTGCTCTGGCCAAGAAGATGAGGTTAAAATTGTTAACAACCCTCCAATAGCAAATTTTCGCATTGTAGAAACTGCTGATAAGTTTTCTCTGGATGGAAGCCTTTCAATTGATCCCAATGGTGATTCACTCACTTATAAGTGGAGCACCACTTCTGCATTGCTTACCATCGCGTCCCCCACTGCACCTAAGACTTTTTTTAGCGTGCCTAATGTAGCTCAGTCATTTACCACAGAAGTGAAGCTGGAATTGAAAGATGGAATTAATACCGTTCACTCCACACAAACTGTGCGTATTCCAGCCATTAACCAAATGGTGATATACGGACTAGGTATAAATTTAATCAAAAGTGTAAGCAACAATACTAATTACAATTGGTACTATGACCAGGCGAACTCCGGTACTTACTCATCAATCAACTGCGGACCAACTTCTGTTTCCATGGCCATCAAATGGACTAATGAGTTTACAAATAGCAGTCCTATAGCGGCACGAAATGTATACGGAGCAAATGGCGGGTGGTGGCAAACCTTTGATATTATTAACTATTTAAATGACAATAATGTCGCTAATTCAACCATTAGCTTGGCTTCTATTGACATTTTGAAAGATAAAATTGACAAGGGCAAAATCATCATTCTTTGCCTAGATATGTATTTTGTACAAATATCAAACCAATGCCACCTATCATCACAGCAAATTCTATCATACTGACTCACCTAGATTGGGTCACTTTATTGTGGTGAAAGGATACAAGGAAGTTGATAAATGAAACTTTCTTTGAAATCTATGATCCATACAGTTATGGCGAGCGATATGCAGACGGTTCGTTGAAAGGAAAAGATCGCTACTACAAAGCTGCGGACTTAGATTTAGCCACTAACAACTGGTGGGATTATGCGATCGTAGTTTCTAAAAACACTTCTGGGGGTAGGATGTCTGCAGAGCTTGATGCCGTTGATCTAAGTACGATTATTCATAAATCCGGTCGCTGATTGCTATTGAAACTGGATATCAACGCGTAAACGTTCTATAGTAGGAAAACGTGTTCATTTAGGAGAAGCGGCAATTCCCCTACTTAGTCATTCTTTAAAAGCAACGCACACTCCAGTCGCGCAACCATGAAGTACCTGCAGCTAATTTTTCAATCCCTTCTTTACTGGTAAAGTCATGATTGTGATTCACTGAATCCGCAATGCCGCACCACGGTTCTATGCAGATGGATTATGAGTTGCAAAATTTTATGTTGATCAACTATCTGCATCTAAATGTCATTTTTGTTTCTTGCAAGTTGCTCTTGTGTTGCCTGCATTTCTTCTAAATTTTGTCTTAGCTCTTCTTCCTGAGATCGCAACCGCTCTGCTTGTTCTTGAGTTTCCGCTAGAATATTTTTCATTTCTTGAGCAGTTGTAACATTGTTGATAACCGAGGCTACAAAACTGCCAGCTTTTTCTAAAAATTCAATTTCGTGGTCTTTCCATTTATGAAAACCAGCCAGTTCTATTATCGCCTCTATCTCATCGTTAAACTTCATTGGTACGATGATCAGGCAGTTTGGGGTTGCTTCGCCAAGCCCTGAGGTGATGGTAGTGTAATCATTTGGCAAGCTAGTAAGCAGGGTGGTTTGTCCTTCCAAGTAGGCTTGGCCTAGCAAACCTTCGCCAACAGCAATGGACTTGGAGATGTATTTCTTGCGGTCGTAAGCATAGCAAGCCGCCAATTCAAGCCACTTTTTTCCGGTCTCTTCTTTTACAATAAAAAGGCTTCCCTGGGTGGCGTTCATGTAGCGGCATAAGAACAATACTGTTTGGTAAGAAAGGTCGGTGATCGAGTTTTGATGGTTGCGCACCAACTCGTTGAACTTGGCAAGGCCAACGTTTAACCAATTTCTTTTTTCGTCTTCTTCTTTTAATGTACTTAGTTGATTTCTAAGTGCTGTTAACTTTCCTGCAAGGTTAGTATTATTAAGTGATGTATTATGTTTGTTTAAACCGCGCCACTCCACATCAAATTTTCCATTGGTTAGATCCGCAACAAATGCGGCAGCAACTTTAAAGCTTGAAATGGAGCGGTCAATATAATGCGCTTCGTTAGCAGTGCTAACTTCGTTGCCATCGTCAAACAGATAGGTTCTGTTGCTCCTGTCAAACTCAAGCAATAGTGCCGTTCGCTGCTTGGCCTCCTTTGCCAGACGCAATACAATAAAAATAAGTGTGGGTATGCCTGTTAAGAGTAGGAGTGCTTGTATCCAACTAGTGCGCGCCATAGCATTTTGATACCGAGACTGCGCAATGCGATTGAGCTCGTCCTGATGGGCAACTATCACCTTAGCTACAGCATCGTACTCGTACCATAATGCAGTGCCGCGGTCTTCTTTAAACATCGCACGAAAAGTATTCATACTATCTTGTTTAATTTCATCTATCATTTTTCCAGAAAACTCAAGATAGTTGGCCACTTCTGTTTTAATTTTCTGCAGCCCATCCAGTGTTACGCCCTGCGCCCCCAATTGCGTATTGAGATCTTCAAAAGTCTTTGGGAATACCTCTTTTGCTATAGTGTAGGGTTTGAGCAAGCGTTCGTCTTTGTCAACCGAAAAACCCCGCACGCTTACGTCAGCGCGCTGCACAATGCCACGTATAATAAAATTCATATTCTCCTTAATGGAGGCCGTTTCTTCTTTGATTCTTACGGTGGAGACCATCACCAAATTATTATAATAAACCGCTGTTGCGCTTACCACAATTAGAAAACCGAGAAAAGAAATAGGTAAGAATATGGAGTTCCTTTTCAGAAAAGAAGCTGGCTTTTCCATTATCGTTTTGCGTTGTTTTAAAGATTAAACAAATAAACTAATTTAATTGTTCTTTTAAAAAGCAGCAATGGATAAATGAAAAAAAAGGCTGCTCGTTTTGAGGCAGCCATTCAACCAAACAACCAATCAAAAAGTACTAGTTTGCTCCCAAACTAGCGCAAGTGTTGTGCGTTGGGCATTTGGCTTGGCTCACTTGTGCCTTTTAATTAATGATAACCCAAATTATGCATTAGAGAATTTCAAGAACCCTGTAAATTGATGAAAATGAGTGCCTTGCATCAAGTTTTATTCCAAACCTTTCTTATGCTATGCATTAGAACTTAAGTTATTGATTCTCTTGAAGAAAAAAGTTATCATCTTAGTTTAATGCATAATTCGGGATGAACAAGCAACAGCAAGTAAAAAAGAGATGCTCAGTAGTTTATTTTTCATAGGGTGCTTTTTGGAAGATATAAATTGAATTTGCCAATTTAGGTATTATTGAAATTTGTTAGTGATGAAGCAATATAAGTCATTGCTTTTTAGACTACCTGTTAAGAAAGCTATTGTATTTTACTTTAGCCTCCGGGCTATCAAATAAGGCCGTGTGCTCATAGTTAGCCACGTCAAAAAATTGACGATCCTTGCAATTGCTGCATTGAGTTACCTTTTGTTTAAACGTAGGCCAAGATGTTAGTTGGATTTGTGCATCCAACAACCCTTGAATAAATAAGATGTCAGACTTAAAGCCATCGGCAAAGAACAAGAGTGAACGTTGTTGGTAGGCATTACTATTGGATGAAGTGCTTCCGTAGGCACTTCGAAGAAAGTCGCAGGTAACAGAGGCAGGTGTCCTATCACTTTCTTCTAACTGACACCTAAGGATCAAATCAAGCGGGCCGGGGGCGTTGGCAACAACACCGTTTGTTTCGTGCATTCTGTTGAGCCGGGTAACAATGTAGCCTCCTTGTGAGTGGCCTACCAAAAAAACCTTTTTCACCGTAATTCCCAATTCTTGACTCGCTTTGTTTTTTACCCAGAGCAAGGCGGCTTCCGATTGTTTTACATTATCGCCCATTAAAAGACCTTCTTCGGGGTAAGCAACACTTACAAACATAATATCTTTTCGATCGGTAATTTTCTTGACAGCGTCCAGCGTTGTATTGGCGGCTGTAAGGATTTTGCTATCCAAGAAAACCGTGCCGTGATAGGCAACAATCACATCCAGTGTGTTGCCCTCGGGTTTGTCAATAACTACATCAACCGATACATTGTTGAAGTTGACAGACCGTGTTTCTTTTATTGGTGGAGATGGGATGCTAGCAATTTGATCCTTTCCGCAGGCAAGGGTCACGAAAAAAGCAAATAAAAAGGCGGTGCGCATTATTGAAACTGTTTGCCGCCTTGGACTGATTTGTTATCGGAGGGTTTAATCGACTACCGATACTTTTGAAAATATTGAAGAGAGCTTCGCAATGTCTATCCCACTGGTCTTAGCGGACGCTAAGACCTATAATTTAACAAGCGTCCGCTTGTATAAGCTATTCCAAATAAATCAACTCCACCTTAGCTTTTTTAATTGCAATTGATAACTGTAAACGTTACAAAAATACAATTTGCTGTGATCGTGAAATTTGTATTTTCTGCCCATATACAAATGTATTAAATGGAGTGAACATGAGCGCACGCTAAGACCAGAGGGGAAAACGAAGGCAAGGCTGAGGAAGTAATAAAATCCAACAGAACAAAAACTTCGCGAGACTAAGGGGCTATTTATTAATTGAGGCATCTCTTAAAACCTTTCGTTCACGCTGGTCGCCTGACCAGCGTGCGCACAAACACTACAATAACCTAAAATTAGATGCTGGCGTGCGAAAACAAGTTGGACAGGTGTGCGAAAACAAGTTGCGGGTCAGGCGACCCGCAACAACAACCAAGAATAACTTTTTGACCAACGAGAACTAGGGGTTTGTGAAGTTGTTGGTCAGGCGACCAACAACTACGACTAAAAACAACTTACTGACCAACGGCAACTAGGGGGGCAATGGATCATCAGCAAAGATTCCGGCTGCTTGCTTCCGTATCATTTTTCGAAGGAGAATTTGTAAAAGATTTTATTGTTCTATTTTTCCTGTACCGTGGGAAGCAACTTATACTGCACGCCAAACCGAAGCACCAGTTGCTCTGGGAATCCAGCTGTAAGGCTTTTATCAAAGTTGTAGAGCATCTGTACATTGCCTGTGAAGTGTTGACTGACCTTAAACTCGGTCTGCATGCCCATCAACATTGTCCACCGCCACTTGCGCGCAATAGGCTCGTCAGCACCGCCAAACTTAGGGTAGCTGGCCGCATCGGCCTCAAGCCTAAAACGGACGGCCTTGAAAGTTTTGAACGTACCAAACATGTTGAAGCCCCACACGGGGTTTGCTTGGTCGAACTGCCAAGTCTTGGTACTTTCGCGCAAGCGATAAATCATGCCCCCGCCAAGTTCTATCCTTCCGGTTAAATTATACGATACATTGAGGAACAGATCAACGATGATCGAATCCTTTCTGCCTTGCGCACCGAAGTTTATCCCAAACCGAACGCGCTCGCGGAAGGGTTTTCCTTTGAGCCCGTTCTTGGGCCATTTGTAATTCTTGGGAAGCTTGTCCAAGCTCTCCAGCGAGGGCACTTTCTTTTTGATCTTCGCCATTTGGTCCATCGCTTGCTTAAGCACTTCTTCTTTGCCCGCAAAATGGTCGATGGCTTTTTTGGTAACTTCTTCTTTTAGCTTCTCGGGGTCCTTCATCGCCTCTGCCGTTTTCATCGCTTCGTTTTCTTTCATCAATTTATCTGCATTGTCCATCTCTTTGCTGATGGCATTTACATCTTTCAATTGATTGGCAGCTTCTTCGGCCGCTTTGCCTGGGTCTTTCAGCGCGCCTTTTGCTTCATTTAATTTTCCCTTGGCTTCCTTCAACGGGCTCGCTACATTCTTCAGTTGGTCGTTCCACTGCTTCATTTGGTCTGTGCCAGGGACGGAAAGTTTACCGCCCACATTGTTCAGGTCTTTGGAGAGGTCTAGACCAGCAAAGTCGTTGGTGTTGAGGGAGGGAATTGGGGCACTAGGCGTTGGGGTATTAGGCACACTCAACGAAGGCGCAGAGAAGTTGGTATTAGGTAGTCGAGCTTGGGTGTTGGGTAGTTTGGTATTGAGCCCTGCCAATTGGCCGTTTACTTTGTCGATACCTGGGATGCTTGCTTTGGGCAGTTTCAGCCCAAGCGAATCCAGTTTGCTTCCCCACTTTTTATATCCCGCATTTACTTTTTGTTGCAGTTGGTTTTGCTTCGCGCTGACTTCGCTCAGTAATGCTTGTTGCTCGCTTTGCAGGCTATCGATCTTGCGTTGAAACAGCAGCGTAGGTTGATTGCGAACCAACAGGCTATCGATTTTGGATTGAAGTGAATTCTGTATGCCGGCAAAGGTGGTGTTGACTCTCTGCTTTAGGCTATCAGCCCAGCCGATGACTTTCAATGAGTCTTTGTATTTCTCTAGGTTGCCAAGGCTATGAAGGCTATCCAGTTTTTTTTGCCAAGGGGTGTTGGTCAGTGAATCGAGTTTTGATTGAGCTTTGCTTCTAACGGAATCGACCGTTGGCAATTGTTGCGCAAAAGTGAGCTGCGTGAGAAGCAACAAAAACAAGAATATGGTGATCTCTTTTTTCAAAATGATGAGTAGTACAAATCTACTGAAAGCAGGTCATATTGGATGGGCTTTTTTCGTCCATCTTGCCTCTATATTTCCTCCCTTTATCCTCTAAGTATCCTTGCTGTTAGGCTATGCTTAGAGAAAGTGAGCAGTCAAGCATATGCTGCTAAACTGGCAGCGATTGAATCTGCTGAATCTTCTTCCCTTCGTTAATGCTAGTCGCCTGACCAGCATTTAAATCAACCTACAATTCATCCAAGTGAGTAATGATCCCGAACTCGTCCATGCCTGTTTCATAAAAGCTTGCAGAGCTGAAGCGATAATCTCTTGTGTCTGCGGCCAAATTCCAATGTGGTTGGCAAGGATTGTTGTGAATGTAATTCATCTTTTGCTGGACAAATTTTTCAGAGAAAAGATCAATGCTCAGCGAATCCCTTTTCCATACTTGAAAGGTTCTGTCTTTGGCACCTACATAAATCTCTTCCAATTTCTTTTGGCCATCGCGCTGCTTTATTCTTTCGATTATCTTCTTTGCCGTGAACTTTAAGAGATCGCGCTGCACGTCTTCTAACTTAAAGTCATTCTGTATGCGCCAAATGATATGAATGTGGTTCGGCATGATTACGTAGGCGCCCACTTTTATCTGCCCTTGAGCAATCCTAAATTTCAATGATTCAATTACGATCAGTTTTGCCTCATCGCTGTCCAACAGCTTGAGCCAATCATAACATACAGCAGTGAAAAACTGAACGTGATTTTTTTGCAGCACCATTCGCAAGCGAAATTAGCAATTTCCGTTCTCGCACATCATTACGTTCACGCTGGTCGCCTGACCAGCGTACGCACAAACAGCTAAACAATAGCTAACGAGTCTGTAAAAACAAGTTGTTGGTCAGCGACCAACAACTACAACTAAAAACAAACTTCTTGACCAACGACAGCTAGGGGTGTGCGAAAACAAGTTGCGGGTCAGGCGACCCGCAACAACAACCAAGAATAACTTTTTGACCAACGAGAACTAGGGGTTTGTGAAGTTGTTGGTCAGGCGACCAACAACTACGACTAAAAACAACTTACTGACCAACGGCAACTAGGGGGTGTGCGAAAACAAGTTGCGGGTCAGGCGACCCGCAACAACAACCAAGAATAACTTTTTGACCAACGAGAACTAGGGGTTTGTGAAGTTGTTGGTCAGGCGACCAACAACTACGACTAAAAACAACTTACTGACCAACGGCAACTAGGGGGTGTGCGAAAACAAGTTGCGGGTCAGGCGACCCGCAACAACAACCAAGAATAACTTTTTGACCAACGAGAACTAGGGGACGGCTTTTGTCCCTGCTTCATCTCCATCAAAAAAGAAAATGATTTCCCCTAACTGTTCAAGCTCTTTGATCGCTTGCTGGTGTTCTTCTGTCAATCCATTCGTTCCGTAGCAACTCAGGATCGTGTAGTTCGCTGTGATCTCGGAGGATTGCAACAACGTGGCCGCATCAATGATGGCTTCGGTTAAAATCAGTTTTTTGGTTTCAGGTTTTGGGTAGTGCGGGTAAAGTCCTTGCCGGTCTTTTAAGTAGTAATGCTTCCCGCTTTGGCGGGACGGGTCCTGATCGGTATCGTTGATGGTGCTGCGGAAGTATAAACTTGTTACTTGGTTCGATTTGTTCTTCAGTGCAAACACAATGCACCATTTGCCGAACACATTGTACGCCTTGTCATCTTTCGACCTTGCATTGATAACATTTGTTTCCCGCAGCAATCCGTATTTCAGGCAGTTGTTGATCAGCGTTTCTTCTTTCCGTTTTCCATGGTGGAACTGTGCCGAGTTGTAACCAACCTCTGTTTGGTAATGATCTAACGAACGGCTCGCAATGTAATCCGCTGCTGGCTTGCTGTTGTACACCGCATTTTTAAAGTAGGTGAACATGTTTGTTAAAAATGCTTCTCGGCTTAGTGTAGGTATTTCAGTATTACCGATCAGTGATTGCGCTTTCAGTATCGCGTTGTGTTTGTCTGTCTTCTCTTTGTGCATGATAAAATCGATCACGTCCAAGCTCTTGCCATTCGTTGGGCAGTTGCTGGAGAAGCAGTAGCAGGTATGGGTTTTCCAATACACTTGGAAGCTCGGTGTCTTGTCGTCATGGAAAGGGCAATTCATTTTCCCGTGCTTGTCGGGTTTTAACCCGTAGTGGTCTAAGACTTGGGCGAGGGTGAGGCGGGTTTTGATGTCTGCTATCTCCATGAATGAAAATATTTTTTCGTGTGATATATCATTCACAAACCTAACCAATCATTCTTATTCAGGCAAGCATCATAACAATTGTTTCCGACTTTTCATTCGCTTACTTTTACCTAAAGCTTAGTTTTTAGCTCATAAATACGATATATGATGACGTTTGGACAGAGAATAACCTATGCAAGGAAGCAAATCAAGATGACCCAAGCCGATCTCGGCAAAGAGGTCGGCACTTCTGGCGATATCATCGGGAAGTACGAGCGCGATGAGATCAAGCCCTCCATCGACACGGCCGCCAAGATCGCGGACGCCTTAAAAGTTACGCTCGACTTCCTTGTGAAGAACACCGAGTACCAGAACATTGACAACGATGCGCTCAAGAGGTTGAAGCTCATGGAGAAACTTTCCCCCGAGGACAAGAGCCACATCTTCGCTCTCATGGATGCCTTCTTTGCAAAGAGTAAACTCAAAATCCTGATGGACTAATCCTAAACTGCCAATATCCATGAATACACTACTTTTGATCGTTCGCGCTATCAACGGATGCTTTACATTGTTCCGCAACCTCAAAAAGCACCGTTCTGTTTTAAAGCCTGTGGGCAGGTACTTGACGCAAGGATCTGTTCAATTGAACCAATTCCTTAACAGGCCCTATGTGGTTACCACAAAAGGTCTTTCCGTTGTCGTGACACCCTCTTTTGTTCTCCGCTCTTTCATGGCCTTGAATATCTTTGCAATGCGGGCATTGTTCTTCTTCTTGTCCCTCTTGACTTTTGCTATAGTGGTCTCTTCTGGTATGCCAATACACACCACCCTGATCGTTACGGGGGGAATGTTCCTATCTGGGAAAATCGCGCTCGACTATTTTGATAAGCTCAACAAAGACTAAAAAATAAAACCCGACTCATCATCGGGTTTTTGCTTGATGTGAGCTGGATAACACCTCACTGGGCGGAACACCTGACAAGACAGAAAAACCAGATCGCTCTGGGCTTTCACTTGTCAACTTCTTTTCTTTTAGTGAATCAAGAACGGCAAAAGATATAATAGGAATGGGAGAATAATGGCAAAAACTACCAACCAGCCTCTTGTCTTCCGAAGTGCCGGATTGTCTTTCTCTTTCTCACGCCATCGGTCGGACAATTTCCAATACTTGCCCCTAAAGTGAAAGTAGTTCAACGCTATCAAAAGGACTGCTAAAGCAACCCCAATCATGCGGCCATACTTCACATAACCCTGAACATCGGATTGATGCAGGAAAAGCACACGGATCAGAAGTAACAAATCAACAAGCAACATCCCTTGCATCACGCTTAACACTGCAACTGCCCTAAAGGCACTGCTGCCGTCCCGCTTGTAATAGAATTTTGCAACCCTATAAAAAATGTATTCGACTAAGTTCATTTGTCAAGATTGGTTCGTCAATAGCCTAACTTAATATTTGCGTTTGGCAACGCACTGTCTAACCCGTTCGCTATCCTATCAGTCAAGCCTGTACCCGTTCCAAATTGGAACGCCAGATCGGTGAGACCGTAAACAATTCCAAATACAGGGAAGGCCACTGAGGCAACCCCCAAGGCAAATTTAGTACCATCACCAATTGAAAGGTTACCGTCAAGGGCACTTTCAACGCCAGTTGAAAGGATACCAACAACACCAAGGCCAGTACCAAAATTCCTGACATACTTCGAGGCAGTTGCGACCTGCCTTAACTTTGAGAAATTGCTTATGTACCTAGCATCGTTCCTTACCGCAGCATCTACCGCATTGGACATTAGCCCAGCGAACCCAGCAAGGCTCGAACCTGAAATCTCGTTTGTCCGCGGACCCCATCCAAAACCTAGTACAAATCTTTCCAGTGGATCCGGCCCTCCTCCCTGTGTCTGCTGACTTGAGGACACCTTCACAAACTTCGCATTAACAACCACCGCATTTCCGGATCTATAATTTGTTTGTACCCAATATCCCATTTCACCATACTTATTACTTCCCGCTTCTGCATTACCCTGATTGGCAGCAAATGCCGCTTTCTGGTATTCAATGCCTCCTAAAAAGCTATTCAAAGCTCCACCATCACCAGGACCGTATTTCTCAAATGCACTGCCCCACCCAGAACCATTCAAATCGTCATCACCGATCACTCCATACATTCGTCTCTGATCATTAAACATACGGTCAATAATCCTTTGATCGGATTGTTCTCTTACGCTGCTCTTCTTGTCTGGAGGCTCCGCTCCACTGGGGTCATTCCAGTATATAGGATCGTTAAACATTGCTGAATATGGTGAGTGCGCCAAGTTTCGATCACTTAAAGGATCAACCTGCTGCCACCGGCCAGTACTCACATCCAGTCCTCGAAAGTAAGTGTCATAAACATTTGCATCTATCGTTGTCTGCACTTCACTGCCCGCATTGTAAAGAAAATTATTCTTGGTGCTGTTCTCTCGTTGATAGCTCAACGCACTATTATCCATGCCATGCGCAAAGTGATCATTGCTCTGCACCACCGGTGATTTGGTATGGGTCACTTGAAAATCATCAAAATAAACTTCTATGGGTATGGGGCTTGTGTTGGGCGGTTGAATGCTTTCGTTGCTCAGGTAAATATACACATAGCCTGGCTCCGTGATAGATAGCTCTGGTGATTGCAGCCGCTCATGTGGCACATCGATGCCTGCCTCTTTGGCCAACGTAGTGATCTGCTTAAAGCCCCCTGTTTGAAAAACATAGTCCCTGTCAAAAATCAACCGGGATCAAATGGTCGGGAATTCGTTCCCCAAAAGACCAATTATATCACTGTCCACAGACTTAACGGTATTGTCTTCGTTGAATGTAAAAGCCAATTTCACTACACCAGCATTGTAAAACCAGCAAAAGACTGTCCCCTCAGGCTGATCAAAATCAAGGCTCGTGGCATCTACCAATTTAGCCGTGGCTTTCACGAATTCCAAATTGTTAAGAGGCCAATGTGCAATCAACGAATCTATGTCGGAGGTGCTGCGCAAGATTTTATGCATCGTTGGGTTTGTTGGGTTTGAAAGGAAAGAGCAATATGCCCCAATGATATCTTGTCTGGATTTTAGTTCCTTAGAACGCACATACTCATTGAACACCTCAATATTAATCAACATCGAAATATGTTTATTCCATCCGCTGCTCTCTATTGTTTTCTCTTTCACCCCCACCAACTCGAATGGGTAAGCCCTAAGGAATTTTGATTCAGCACCAACTGTAAGTACTATGAAGTTCTGGTGTGATGACCCTATCTCATCCACCATGTTTATGACCTTTACATTGTCAAACGATTCAAGCACAACTCTTGAATATCTGTCTTGATAAGGCGAAGGAACTATGCCCAATAATTTATGAAAATAATATCCCTTTGACTCAGCCTTAAAAATTCTATACGTCAACGAATTTATAGAATTGAAGAATACCCTTACAGCCAATATAGCTATTACCAATACGGTAATCACCACTGCTATCATACTCACTTTCATTTTGTTTGTCATAGATTCATCTATTTTCCACCCCAAATACTTGCTTTTATTATGGCTTGCTGGTCCGCATTGAAACCCGCGCCTTGCCTGTACGCACTCCTATAATCCATAATGCTTGTTGGGTCATTAGTAGCCCCAGTCCCAAAAGCATGACTAAACCCAAAGAATCCATGTCCTATCTCATGAACGGCAGCATTTACATATGCACACATGGGCAATTGTTTTCCTGCACCAGTTGGAGAAAGACCATTGTACACGATAGGTCCATTTGGGTCATTCGAAGGGGAATATCCACCAGCTTCCAACTTATCCTTCCCAAGCCTAAAGTTTTTTATTGTAACAGTACCAGTGGGCGAATCATTCCACCAAGCTTTTAATCTGCCACCAAGGGACGAATATTCCACCACTAGGTTACTGGCAAAACCATTCGCAATTAGAGTTGTCCGCAAATCATTTATGTAGCCCGCTTGGTCAAATCCCTTGGGTATGACCTCTAAGTTAATGAAGATAGTTGGAGCCCCTCCTTGCGTCTGAACTTTACTCTATCAGTATTTTAAAATTCCCTTTTATTTCTATGTTAGAATCACTACAACCTTCTCCACGGCACTTCCCTTTAAATTCAGTATAACCCCTTATAGTCTTACCTTTCTTAAAGTCCAAGCTGTTTAATTTCACTAAGTACTCAATAGGAATAACTTTTCTTTCAAATTCTGGACCAGACATCTGATATTGATAGTCAACTTTACATTTATCCTTGAAAATCTTTATTACGTAACGATGACTGTATGCTTGGTCAGTGCTATAAATCTCTATCTGTAATGTGTCTTTGTTAAAGGAGTTAAAGTAAGTTTTAGTAAACCAAATATGCCTAAGGTCATCATTGTTTACCACTAACCCCGACCGAATCGTGTCGCTGACGGCTTCTTCTTCAAAGATTTTCACAGCTTTACCCTCGTCCCTGAATTCAAACTTATCCTTACTGTCGATGATGACTGATTTAAACTTAGCTGATGGGTTTTGACAGCTCAATAAATAAGGAGCCGACAAAATGAAAAATAAAAGTGCTTTTCTCATGGTTATCTTGATTTTATTGTTGGCCCTAAGATTAGGGCAGGTGTTGGCGCATAGTCATACATTACCTGAACTGGGCCTGAATATTGGCGAATGAAATTATTGAATTCGGTAATTCCTTGTACCCCTCCCAATATCGCCACGCACCCAGTCAACCCGATGGAATTGGTGATGGTTGAAGGGCCAATGTGTAAATAATAAGTTTCGTAACCCAAGCTGTTGTAGAGACCTTTCACCTGCCATGCTCCACCATTGTATGCTGTTGACCATTGAAGGTCATAAGGTCCATTTGCACCGTTTACCCCAACGACCTTTGGGTCTGTGGTTGCCGTATTGTAAACTCCAAACCTTAACGCTGAAAATTGTTTGGTCGTGACTTTTCCATTTGCATCAGTGCCCGTAACGTTAACGCGATAATATGGAACACTGTATGTTCTTAGGTCTCCATTGGCGTCATAGGTCTTTAGTGGGTAGGCAGAAACTCGGCCCTGCAAAACAATTTCACCTGTGATGGTGACCACTACCCCCGCGTCATTCAGCTGCTGCCGCTGCCTCCGCTGCTGATTTTCATATACATACATCATCTTTGTATCATACCCATAAGAATAATCATATGTATAATCGTGTATAAAATTTCCCTTGTCGTCCTTGTAGCCAGATTCCTCCATCCAATAATTAGTCACCTTGTACCAATTGCCCACACCGGCACCAATTTTGCCAAACATCATCCCATACATATCATCGTCACCGTAAATTCCGTGCGTGTTGTAGTAGTTACGCTCCATGTCATAGTTGCGGCTCTCCTGGATTTGATTCCATCCATCGCTATTCGGATCAGCTCCATTTGGGTCATTAAAAAACACCGGATCGTTAAACGCATAATTATATGTACTATGGCTAGAGTAACTACCCGCCAAAGGGTCCACCTGCATCATCCGCCCTATGCTCACATCCATGCCGCGGTAGGGCATATCATAAATGTTTTGATCGATGCTGCCTTGCACTTCGCTGCCCGCATTATAGAGAAAATTATTCTTGGTGCTGTTTTCTCGTTGATAGCTCAACGCACTATTGTCCATGCCATGCGCAAAGTGATCATTGCTCTGCACCACCGGTGTTTTGGTATGGGTCACTTTAAAATCATCAAAATAAACTTCTATGGGTATGGGGCTTGCGTTGGGCGGTTGCATGCTTTCGTTGCTCAGGTAAATATACACGTAGCCCGGCTGCGTAATGGTGATGGTGGGTGAGGCAATGTATTCATGTAGCACATCGGTGCCCGCCTCTTTGGCCAATGTAGTGATCTGCTTAAAGCCCCCCGTTTGAAAAACATAGTTCCTGTCAAAAATCAACCAGTTCAGGTACGCCCTCGGCGCGCCATTGTCGGTCTTGCCCTGTAGCCCTCCATAGGTAGTTGGGAAAGAGGAAGTGCTATTGCCGTAACTGCTTCCGTCTATCACTACGCCTGCCGTGCTGGCTGCTATCTGAGCAAGTAGGTTGAGCAGGTTCTGCCCGGCAGTAGTGGAGTTGTTTACTGCCGGATCCACGTACTTGGCATATACCTCGGCATTGATCACATCGCCCGGCATCACGCTCAGCGATTTTGCCAGGCCGTACTGCTCATTGGCAGAGCCGTTCAACCGCTGGCTGTATCCTGTGGATGCCCCGTTTGTCTTGTCAAAAATGATCGCGTTGATGCGCCTGGCCGTGGCATAGCGCAAGAACTTGCTCTGCTCGGTGGCAGCGCTGGCATTCTCCAGCGTGGCCGTGTTAGCCTCGCTATCGTCTTTGGTGGTGAAGGTCATGCGCACGTTGCCCTGGTGGTCGGTAAGGTGGTATTGGTAAATCAAGTTGCCTCCATCGGGCACCAATCTCCCCTCTTGGTGCTGCACCACTTGCAGTGCTTCGTTTTCATACAGCAGCTCGCCC
Source organism: Chryseotalea sp. WA131a (assembly GCA_025370075.1). Lineage (NCBI taxonomy): Bacteria > Pseudomonadati > Bacteroidota > Cytophagia > Cytophagales > Chryseotaleaceae > Chryseotalea > Chryseotalea sp. WA131a. Next base: position 973,002 of record CP073016.1, read on the forward strand.
ACGTAGTCGGTGCTCTTCTGCAGGGCGTTGGCACTGTTATACAACTCTTGCCGCAGCTTGCGGCCTGCGCCATCATACACATACTTCAGGTAGCTGCCATCACGCTTGTTCACCCGCTCGGGTTTGTTCTGGTAGTTATACAGCATGCTGCTGATGCCCTTGTTCTTATCCGTAGTCAGGCTGCCATTGTTGTTATACACATAGTCGACATCGGTGTTAGCCCCATCGGCAAAGCCGGTGGTCTTGCTGCCGCTGTCGGTCACTTTAAGCAGGCGGTTGCTCTTGCTATTGCCCGTGCCGTAGTCATAAGTCAGCACGTCAAGGTCGGTGCCCGTGGCGCTTTTGCGTGTGAGGGCCAGTATGTTTCCGTTTTGGTCATACTGGTAGCCGCTCTCGCTGTAGGCATTGCCCAAAGGCTGGCTCCACGCCACGGCTTTCTCTTTGTAGGTGGCATCGGTGAGGCGGTCTTGTGCATCATATTTATAATTATAAGCGCGTTCTTTCACGGTACTCACACCCTGGTTGGCGCTCCACTTCATGGCCGTAATGTTGCCATTGTAGGCGGGGGTACTGCCCGTGCCCAGCGTGTTGTTGTAGGCCAATTCCAAACCAAAGAAATCTCCCGTATCGTCATTGGTAATTAGGTCATTTGCCAATTGAGCATTGTTAATTGACATGAGCCAGCCGCGTATGTTGTAGCGGTAGTCAAGGCTTTGCTTAAAGGTGGCGCCATTGTCCGTGCTGTGGAGTTTCTTGTCTATCAATTGGCCTAGGGCATTGTACTCATACTGCGCGAGCAGGGTCTCGGCCTGGCTGTTTATCTTATGAAATGTTTGCCAGGGCCGTCCGTCATCATCGTAGTTCATTCTACGGGCAATGGTGGTGGTAGTGCCGCCCACCACGTAGGTGGTCTTGCTGTTGAGTATCTTGTTTTCAAAATCATAAACCGTAGTCATGCGGTTGATGCCGCTCTTGTGGTTGCTGCTCACAGTCTGTATCGGCCGCAGGCGGTCGTCTACATAGCTCACGCTCCACAAGTAGGTGGTGGTGCCGAGTTGTTTTACTTTCGAGCCCGTGGCCATGCCATTGAGATAGTCAAAGACCTGGGTGGCTTGCCCGCTCACATCGTTGCCCACAAAGTTAAAGCGGGTGTCGGCCAGCAGCGTTTTAAAATCATAATTGTCATAGTACCCTACGGTGAGCACGTCAAGGCTGGTGGTGGGAAACACGGTGTTGGTGTAGCCGTGGGTGGCGGCAGCGCCATTGTAACTTTCGAAGAAGGCGGTGGTGCTGAGCAAAAGTGTCATGGCCGCCTGGTCAATGGCGCTGGTGTGGGTGTAGAGGGCGGTGATGATGGGGCGGTTGCGCTCATCGTATTTCACCACCATCCACTGGTTGAGTTTGCGCTGCTCGGCATCCTGGGTCATCACAAGGCGGTCAATGTCATCGTACACAAAATAGACCCAATCGGCACCCGGTGCTTTTTTGGCGGTGAGGCGGCTGCGGTCGTCATAGCGGTATTGAAAGGCCCAGTTGTTCATGAAGGCCGCCTTCACTATTCCTTTGCAGGCGCTCACATTGGTATTGACTGTCAATACCGCACTGGCTGTCATGGTTCTTGCGCAGGCTGAAGTAGTGTGCGTTGCCACTACGGTGTAGGTACCCGCAGCGCTTAGGTCTGCCCAGGTGAGGGTGTAGCCACTGCCAGGCAGCGGGGTGCCTACATTAGTGGCACCGTTTTTTAATTGATAGGTGGCGGTTGTCTCCGAGCCGCTGAGGGTTATAGTGGCAGTCTGCGCGGCACAAATAGTACCGCCCCCGCTGAGGGTAAAGAGGGCCGGTGTGGGGTTCACAATCGTGCTGGTGCCGTTCATTAGCTGCGTGCAAGTAGTGGTGGCGTTGGTGGCTCTCACGGTATAAACGCCTGCCGAGTTGAGGCCCGTCCATGTGCGGGCGCTGCCGTTGCCAGCTACTACTGCGCCTACATTCACAGACCCATCGCGAATGAGTTGATAATTTACACCACTCTGCGAACCGGATAAGGTAAGGGTTAATGAGCCCGTACCGCAGATGGTTCCACCACCCGTGAGGTTATAAACGGTCGGCAGTGCATTAATGGTAACTGTGCGCGTGCCACTCATGGTGAGGTTACACATAGTGGTGGGATTAGTAGCGATGACTGTGTAGCTACCAGCTGCTGTAGTGTTTGTCCAGTTAAGTGCCGCACCGGTTCCGGCCACCGCACTGCCAGCGTTAGCCGCCCCGATTCTCAACTGGTAGTTAATGCCTATCTGCGAGCCGCTAAGGGTAATGTTCACACCTGCGCCACCAGCACAATAGCCGCCACCACCACTGGTGGTGAAATTCGTGGGCAGGGGGTTAATGGTGAGCACGGCCGAGCCGGTCATGGTTGTTACACACGAATTGGCTGTACGCGTAGCTGCTACGGTGTAGGTACCTGATGTAGACTGGCTGACCCAACTCAAAGCTGCACCCGTGCCGGCCACAGTCGTGCCGACATAGGTGGTGCCCCGTTTTAATTGATAGTTAACGCCCGTCTCCGAAGCACTGAGTGAAATTGTAACCGAGGCCGAGCCACAGAAGGTGCCTCCTCCACTTACTGTAAACAATGCGGGGGCAGGGTTCACCGTAAGAGTGGCGCTACCAGTCATGGTTTGGGTACACTGTGTGGTGGCGTTGGTGGCCACCACCGTATAAATTCCCGCAAGGTTCTGCCCTGTAAAATTCAACGCGCTGCCAGTACCCGCAAGTGGTGTGCCTGTGTTCACTCCGTCTTTGCGCAATTGATAATTTACACCGGTTTGTGTGCCGCTCAAACTGACCGTGGTCGAATACCCTGAGCATATTGCCGCTGTGCCGCTCACGGTAAATAAGGCAGGCAAAGGGGTAATGACTACAATGGAAGAACCAGACATCGCTTGCACACAACCAGTAGAAGAGTTAGTAGCCACTACCGTGTACGTGCCGGCAGCGGTTTGCCCTGCCCAACTTAAACTGCCATTGGTTCCACCGATAGCCGAACCGGTATTTACTCCGTCTTTTCTAAGTTGATAGTTTACACCAACTTGTGAACCGCTCAAGGTAATAGTAGCTGACGCTGACCCACAAAACGTGCCGCTACCGCCTACAGCAAAAACCGTGGGCAGTGCATTCACACCAATGCTCACACTGCCTGTCATCAGCTTGTTGCAGCCATTGGCACTTGCAAGTACCGTATAATTTCCGGCTGAGGTTAAACCTCCCCAATTCAAAACGCCACCATTGCCACCTTGCGTATTGATAACCGAGCCATTCAGCAGAAGCTGGTAGGTGTATCCACCCTGAGAACCGGATAATCCTACATTCGTGGATCCGCCCAAACAGAAGGAACCTCCTCCGGTAACAGTATAGTTGGCGAAGGCCACCACCGATACTGAGAGTGTACCGCTGTAGACAACATTGTAGCATTGCTCTACGGGTGGCGGATCAATGGTTTCGCAGTTTTGCCCTATTATATAACAAATCTGGAAAGGTGGTGCATCATCCGGGTAGCATTCAATAACATCGGTGCATACCTGATAGGGTGGCGGGTCGTCCACTACATAGCAGTTTTGAGTCTCCCTGGAAGCAGTAACTGTGCCACCTGTTCCCGTCCACGATACTGTGACTGTACTGCCCGTAGCAGATCCTACTATGGTGCCGCTTCCTGTTAATGACCACGAGAACGAGGTGTTTGAATCGTTTTGTACCGCATACACATATTGATTTGCAGAACAAGCCACGGCAGTACCAACGACCGTTAATTCACCCACGGGTAAATTTTTCTTCCCCTTTCCAGAACCCGGCCATGCGAAGGTCTCTGCTGTAAACAGCCACAAGCAAAAAAAGAAGAATGTGAATTTTGTTTTCATGGGCATCTCAGTTTTGTGTGAACATTGAACCCATACTGTTGATGGCCTCCGGTGGCAGCACCACGGCTAACCGGCCTAGGTGATCATAGACATAATAGGTAGAGCCGAAAAGCGGATTGTTACCTGCGTCTTTGCCATACTGCACTTTCTTTAAAATTGTTTTGCCTTCTTTATCCGTAAAAACGACCACCTGGTTGTTGTTCTCATCGTAGGTGATGTTTTTGAATAGCTGGTTGGCCGAATAATACAATGGCTGTGTACCAGTGGTGGCACTCACAGAGCCGTCAGCCGCGTTATAGGTGAACAGCAATACCTCTGAAGTTGTATTAAATGCATATTGATTTTTAACCGTGCGGTCTGCTAAACTTAGCGGGTCAGCTGTCGGTTGCCAGTCAGTTCCCGGTGCGCCTTGCTTAAGCACACGGCCCACTGGGCTGTTATCGTACAGGGTCACGGCATATGGATTAGGGTTTTCGGCACGCTTTAAAGCAATTGAGTTGGTATAAAAATTTCGTTGTTCCGCGTTACTATAATCTCCGGTAGTGCCTTTAAGGGCGTACGGTCTGAAAAGACCATCATTAATTTCAAGAGAATAGGACAGAAAAGTAGTTGAGTTTTTTCCAAATTGATCGTAGCTCATGGGCTGAATTATCTCAACCGACCCTGGCGCCTGTCTTACACCCACTTGCTGAATAGGCCTGCCCAATCCATCCTGATATTGAATTGATTGAGTATAGTTAGGTGTGGGAGACTTATAAACATTGGTAAAAGGTGAGATACCTGCTACCCTAAAACGTGTAACGCTTTTATAGTTGACACTTACCTGGCCGCTCAAGCCCTTTACCGTAACAGTATTTGTCACGCAGCTGGGAGACGTAGGTGTAGCTTTCACCTCAGCTTTATAAGTTCCCGGTTCGTTTATGTAAAGGGCGGTGGGCGTAGTCGAAAACTGTGTAAGCTCGATGTCATCTTTGAACCATCGATAACTACTATACGAACCCACTTCCATTAAGGTAACGCCACCGTAGGTAAAAGTGCTTGTTCCGTTGATAGTTGCAGTTGGCCGATAAACTTTCAAGGTAGCAACAGGTGTTTCAACTTGGGGGCATACACCATTTTTAAGTATGGCTTTAAATTGTGTATTCGAGTCAACTACATCTACAAGGTTGAGAGTGGTTGAATTCGAGGAAGGGATAATCTGCCATCCAGCACCTGTATTTTTTTCCCAACGCAAAACACCTCCCAAGCTATTAATGATATTCAATGGGCCGCTAAACTTGGTACACACTTCTGTAGATGGTGGATTAATGACACCTGGTACTGAGAACTCATTTATAAAAATAGCAACGGTATTAGTTGAACGTGCATCGTTACAGCTGGTATCAATACGCTTAAAGCGATGGGTAACACCAGTACTCGTAACCGTATAGTTTAAGCCATTGGCGCCACTTATAGGATCCCATCCGCCAAAGTCATTTTGAATGTACCACTGGTAAGTGTAGCTAGCATTTCCACCCCCTGCAGGGCTACCTGTAAAAGTAGCTCCTCCTCCAGTGCACACGGTAGTTGTACCACTTAGTGTGCCTGGAGTCAATGAAGGAAGAATACTCACGGAAACAGCATTGGAATACCGCACGGTGCAACTTGTTACTTTTCTCCTGAACCAGGTAGTACCTGTAAGATTTCCTGTAGAAACTCCTGTAGGGTCGGTTGAACCAGTAACATCGGACCAAGTAGCTGCATCATTACTTCTTTGCCATTGATAGGAATAAGTTCCGGTACCGCCAGTAGCCGTGGATGCCCCATACAGATATCCCGTAGGGGACGCATTACATAAAGGAGCTGGCTGAGAAATTGAACCCGGTGTCAAAAGAGGAAAAACTGACACGTATACCGTATTGGAAGAAATCTGACCGCATTGGAAACTTGCCATTCGATAAAAATAAGTAGACTCCGTAAGAGAATTGGTTGTATAGCTATCTCCAATAACTCCATCTATTTGCGTAAACCAAGCTTCAGATACCCCCCTCTTCCACCAAAAGTATCTAGCAAAACCTCCACCACCGGCACCAGATGAGTTGGAAATTGTGGCCGTTGCATTGTAGCAGACCGATGATGGGGCAGATATGGTTCCTGCAGTAAGTGTGCCTCCGCTTGGGAATACAACTACTGAAAGCGTAGCGGTGGACTGTGCCTCACCTGCCACTGTGTAGGTAACGGTTACCTTTCCAACGTTTGTCGCAGTAGTCCAATTTATCGTCACACTCGTACCACTTCCAGTCGCTGACCCTCCAATTACTTGCCAGCCAGTTACCGAAGATCCCGCTGGGCCAGAGAATGTGTATCCGGCACTTTGGCCAACACAAATTGAAGTTTGTCCGTTAATACTTTGTGCACTTGCCCGGTATGAAGATAACTCAACTACCAGCAATAGAATTAATGGCAGTGCAGTTATTCTCAAATCAATCTTACCCTGTAACTTGATTTTATTTTTAATAAAAGTTTCCATTGCAGCTATTGACATTTTCTATTTGATCCATCATATTTAACCGTGAATGTACTTTCTCCGACCGCTGTCGCACTGAAACAAGTACTATTACACACCATAGAAACTTGGCACCTTATCTCTACCCAACCCGTAGTTGATCCTTGTGGGCAAACATAGTCAGCCTGTGGTATCGTACCAGCATAGTTAAATACATAGCTGGGACTAATGCCACCATTGAATACTTGTACCCAAGTAGAACTGTTGCAATTCTTATACGACCAACCGTAACTCAGAGAGGAACCGGGAGACGCACATTGACCAGTTACAACAGCTGTCATAGTAACACCCGAAAGATCACAAAAGGTAACCGTTTCTCTGGAGGCTCGAATAGCAACCCCCAAATCCATAGGATTAATTGTTAACTTATATTTTGAAACGCTTGGTTCAATGCCTTCTGGAGAAGTCACTCGCAACTCCACCCAATAATAACAATGCGTTGGAAAAGTATAAGTTAGCGTAGGGCTATTCGTTCCAACCACCACATCATCCACTTTCCACTGATGAATTGTCGCGGTGCAATTTTCTGGAGCCGTAAACGTCATCGAACTACCGGCTTTGTAATTGCCAGCGATTGCAAAATTTGATTTAAGAGACGGTGCTGGTGAAACCAAATACTTATACTCATCCAATTGCACCAGATTTTTCTTTGCGTCAAAAGTGTATTTGAGACGACCCAATTCATCATATTGATAAAATACCGAGTTACCCCGTGTATCTGTAATTGAAGTCTTCCCATTGATGGGCTCAAACGTACTAGACGTGATCTCTGCTTTTTCTGGATATAAGGCTACCTGATCTACTAGTAACAGACCAGAAGCACCTATGCGAAATGAAAATGTCGATGGAATGCCGGTCATTGGAATTCTCCGTTCAAGATAAATCCATTGCCCACTCGAAGCAGTAGGGTATGTAATTGGGAAAGCTTGCCATGATGTCCCATTAAAAATTCTTGCCTCAATTGTAATATTTACAGCAGTTGTCGCTTTTGCCCAACATGAAAATTTATAAAAGCCCCCAATGGCACCATTGAATAAACCTGACTTCTCGATTACGGTGGAGGCATTTAACTTCCCACATCTTTTTCCTGACCATGCGTCTGTTAACTCAACAAAATTGAAATAGTCTGATAAATGCCCGGTTGAGTTGCTTTCAAAATCACTAAAACATACTTCGTTTGCCTTGGCATTCACAATTGAAACAACAGGAATACTATTGCCATATCCGTAATGAGAGGAACTAACATTACGTTGTTTGTCAGCTACAGTTAACACATTGCCTGACAAATCGTAATGACTGAATATCATGGCTGGCCTATAGCGATTTGAGTAACTGAAGCTTTGGGAAGCGCCATTTACTGCCACTGTTGATTCAGTAAACCCAGGAGACCCGGAATACACGAGGGAGCGTGCCGGAAGAACCCGGCTGGAAGTACTAAAGTTACTAAAGAGTGTAAGCCCGCCAGACGCATAAGTCTCTGCTCCGGATGGCCTTTGTACAGTGGAGAATGTTTCCACTACAAAACCGTGCATGAAATTACTTGCATTATTCATCCGACTGATCGTTACATTATGAGCCCTCAACACCGTATCGACTAAACCAAGATCTGGGTTGGTAATCGCATTGAAGTCTCGGGCATATCTAATCTTCGATCTTGTAATGACTCCATCACTATTGGTAGTTTGCACCTGGCTCAACATATTATGAACTACATTGTAAGAATAACTTACAATACTTTCGTTCCCTTGATTTAGATTTGATGGATCATAAACAATCGTTTTTTCTTCGTCCACCACTTTGGCAACATTGGCTATGATAGTGTATTGCCCAAATTGGTAAGTATTTGATTCAAATTGATTGAAGCGAGTGGCCTGAATATATGACGGTACTGTATTCAGGCGTTTATAAGTTATGGTCTTTTCTTGTAATGGTAAACTTGCACCTTCTGCAAAATCGGCTACACGACTAAGAAGGCCACGCTCAAAATCAAAATTGGTATTGGGAGGATAGGGATAGGTGTAGTATCCATTTTGTAGATTTTCAATTGGTGGACTTCCATTGCGCGCGTATTGTGAGAGCGTGGCCGCAAAATCAGTGCCCGCTATAGCCTGTTGCGGATAAACTCCTGGTACAGAATATTCATAAACTGTTTTCCCTTTCCCTGCTTGCAGGACTGTTGCTCGTTCAAACAACAAATCATCATCTGGCGCTAGATTATCGGGAGTCAATACAATAGTAACTCCATCCGCATATGCAAAAGAAGGTTTATAAACAAAACGTCCGCTTGATTGACCATTTGCTAATTTATATTCATACTCCCTTACTATATCATTGGTAGCATCCGTATCGTTATCACTTATGGTCACCTTTTTTACGCGCACTCCTCCTCCCAATAAAGTTGTTCCATTATCATTATAGTCAGATGCTTCAAAATCAATTTGGGCATATCCACCGGATGGGTAATAAATGCGCCTTAAAGAACCATCGGCAACAACGAAAGCATTAACACTTCTATCGGAACCACCCGTGGTGGCTGTATAACCGGGCAATTTTGATATCCTATAACGCTCTCCATTGGGTGCCGAATCATTATAATATATTAAAGGCACAACCGATGTACTGGTAGCGTTGTGATACCCCCAATAATCCTGTTTGTCTTTATCTCGAAAGGGAATACTGGTCCTGTCTGTGTTGAAATCGACAGAATAGTATTCAAACCGAAAGGACGGAAATGCACTACAGCCTGCTTCCTCTTTTATTTCCTTCAGAAATCGCTTAAAATTCGGCCCCCCTGCAAAATCATTGGATTGAAGTATATCCCTATAGTTGAATGAAAATTTCTTTGTCAAAGAATAAATTCCATCAACTACTTCAATGGATTGAATGTACTTGTTAGACCATTTGAACACGATCGAGAGTGGTCCGGAAGTAATAGAACTAAGAGTTCGTAATTGAATATTGTCAGTTATTGTGTACAAATGAGTAAGATCTCCAGATGCTGTAGCTACTCTTACTTTTTTTGTTACGATATCTGTATTTGTCGAACTTCCTAGTGAATAGATTAGACCGATGTTTTCTCCAGAAGGCGATTGAATAGAAGTTAGCTTCCAAGTAGAATTGAAATTGACGGGGACTTCATACAGTTTAAAATCCTTAACAAAAGCTGAAATAGCCGTTGTCCCATTTCTAACGGCCCTGCGCTGCACCGTTTCAGGCTCGTTGAAAAAGTATTTTGTACCAGTATTATTGGTTACAACAAAACTGACTATTCGGTTTTCAGTTCCAATTCTGGTATAGTCAACCTTAACATCCTGATACGGTATAAGTCTAAGTTGACGATTGTTATCAAAGACAAATTGGCCACTCAGCCCTGGTGCATTGATGGTAAATATATCCGGTTCAGAGTCTCTCACGCTACCAAAAAAATTCAATGCATTCCAGTTAGCTTGCTCATTAGATATCGTAAATGTATTGGTATAGCTGGAGGACAGCCACCCTTTTCTTGAATCACCTGATACTTCAAAATCGTCTGGAAGCCCCCTCAGCTCACGAGAAATCTGCCCTCCAGCCGTGAGCGACCAGCCTACACCCGCATTCCCTTCAATTTCCTCGACTTTCACTCCACCACCATTGTAAAATAAGGAAACCGGCAACTTAAGGCTGCCGTAAGAAGCATTCCACATCGGTATAACGACCCGGGCTTTACCCGTAGATGGATCTACCGGTACATCAATCTGTCCAGCACCTTGCAGCCACAAGGCGATAAAAAAAGTTGCTGTATAAAATCGTTTCATCGCTAATGAAAAAAATTATTAAAATCCCTTAGTTAATATTCCACTTTCGTTTAAAATCCGAAATCGGCCCCAACCCAACTGACAATCTTCGCGTGTCAACCGAGGCGGGATCTCGTAAGGGAGCCAGACTGTATTGACCAGTTTGCGCATCCTTGCGAATCTGTGTCCCATAAATTTGCATTTCTCCTTTGCTTATGGCAATCCTGTCTTCCATTATGGCAGCAACTGAGGCTTTTGCCTTTCCCGCTTGTACGGCAGTCTTCAATAAGCGCAAGTACCTTTCTTGAGTGGATGCATCGGCCCGCTGAAGGGTATTTAATATGGCAGCCTCCCCATCGGCACCCACCATCTCACTGTTCAACCAGCCATATTGATCAAGAAGATCAGTCACCGTTTTAATATTTTGTGCGTCATTGGCCTTAATTCTTCCCCATAGCTCGTGCATTTGCTTGGAGTTCATTCCATATTTTGAACGAATGCTATCAATACCTCCACGGATACTTCGATCCGACTCACTGACCTCAGCAAGTACATTCTTTGCACTGCTAATGACTTGGGCACCTGATGTAATACCGCCAAGAGTTAAAGTCAGCAGTACTAACCAAATAACTTTATATCTAAACTTTAATAGCTTCATTTTTATCTTTAGTTTCATATTAAGTGAGGTAATGGGCATAGGTGTAGCTAGTGAGGTTGGTTTTTGCTTGCCAGTGGCATCATTTTCCGCTGTACGATATTCAGTAGGCATCGAGCAAATGGTCATTACATTCTAACCCAACATTACAAAACAATCCCCTCCATTGCAACGTGGAAAACCACGTATTTTTTACATGGTTTTCCAAGTTGACTTTGTCATAAATTTTACAGGTAGACTGTTTTAGATAATATCGTAATTCTCCCAACCTGAAATCGGAAGTTCAAATATTAAAATCCAATATCCTCTGAAAAGCAGTTTGCTACATTGTAATCCTGAGCATACAAAGCAATCTGGGCTTCAAAAACCTCAACCTCGTTCTTTAAGTCAAACTGTTTTTCCAGAAAAAAACCGTTAGAACCATGTCTAGTTAAATCATCTTTCACAATTCTAATGGAAGATAGCAATTTGAAATTATTTTCCTTAAAGCTTTTCTCCGTTGCGAAAATCAATAGAATAGAATTGAATTGAAACAATCTGCAAGAAAGTCGGGTTTTAACTTTAAAACCTTGCAGATTTTTTATGCTTACAAAACCAGCTTCTACATCTCAACTTAGTTTATAGGGTCTGTAAAGTAAACTGTGTCAGTTAATAATTATTGTTAATCATACCTGATGTTGGAATGTGGTCAACCCCCACGCTATTGCCCTCACACAATGTTATAAAATTTAGTTGGGAGTTGTCCACTCAACTATATTCATGGCCACACCAAACTGCTTAGCAAACAACGCACAATCAATGGTACCTTTTGCAATGGTAATTTCACGATTCACTAATTCAGAAGTAAGCGGAAAACCCGTCCGTCTGATTTCTTTGGGGGTAAGTTCCAAATTGTTCAACCGCTGCCAATAATCGGCTTGGTGGGTACGCACTATCACTTCTTCCCGAAGTGGAGCAGGCTCAAATAAGTTGGCTGATGTAATCGTACCTTCGTACAACAATTGCTGTGGCAAGATCTCGTACTTGCTCATGGGAAACCGATGGTTTGGCGGCAATGGCAGTACGTAAGAAGGAGCCCAGGAAATTTTTAACATAAAAATAATTTCAAGCCACAGGCCTCAGCTACAAGCTTATCGGTCGTGACTTGAAAGCATGTTGGAAATTCAACTAGCAATCAATGTTTATGTTCCGCTGCACCTTCGTGTTCATGCTTCTCTCCTCCTCCATGCCACGCTTCCATGATTCCATGGAAACTATCGTGAAGGGTATTTAATGCCGAGCCAATTTCCGTGTCGGCAGCACCCGAATTAACTTGATCTGCGAAAGCACGTGTATCAGTCTTAAGTTTCTCAAGCTGTTGTTTTACCTCGTCTGTATTCACTTTGCTTGGCAAAGAAGCACTTGCCCACTTCTCCGCTTCAGTGGCCATTTCTTCGGCTAGTTTCTTGGCAGGAGCAAGATTGGACGAATCTTTATACGGATGAAAGGCTTCCGCCATAATCATGTGAAACGAATCCATTTCTTTCCATTCGTCTGATTCGGTTGCAGCGGCTTCAGTAGTTGTCTCTTCTTTCTTTTGGTTGCAGCTCGTCAAACCAATGAAAGCCAAAACCAATAAGCTCAATACATATTTCTTCATAGTGTTTTAAAATTTTGGTAAAGTTACTAATTGTTTAAATAAGTTGGAGTTTAGAAGCTGGACCCATTACTTTTTGTTCCGATATTTTCGTCTCATTTCCAACGCATCGACTAGTTTCTTTAACAGATCGAAATAAAGTGTTACAAACAAAACAACGGTCATGGCCCAAATCATGCCAATGTTAAAATACAACGTATCAATTTTTCGTCCCCAGAAATATTTAGCTGGTACATAAAAGTTTTCACGGAAATCTAACAAGTGACGGGGCCGATGGTCTTCAAAATAAATTGGATAGATTTTTTGCACCAACTCCCCTCTCCACTCGGCAATGCGCACCGTTTCGTTTGAGCGTTCCACCATTTGGTTTACAGCTTCATTTTGAAATTTCAATCGCATGGCATCGTATTGTGCCTTCCGCTCGGGTGTGCTGGTCAATTGTGTAACCAGTTTTTCTTTGTCTGTCATGGCATTCTTGCTGCGAATGCCATAATACTCTTTTAAGGTTACCAAAAATTGATGTGTTTTCTCGTAAACAGAAGAGTCAAACTTACTCGTAGCCAAACGATCCACTTCCGGCAATCGATCGGCACCCACGTAGGCTAATTCATTGGAAATCTCATCATGCAATAAGGTAAGAGCTTGAAGGGTTTTGTTATCCTCATTTTTTCTTCCCCAATCGCTACGATGATTTAAAACAAAAGCCAGTTTTGATTCCAATGCTGGTAAATAATATTGCCTCTTGTATTCGGCAATCGCGCGCTTTTTATCCAATTCATAAAACTGCTTTTCAAACGGATTATCTTTGAACTGCGTCACCATGTAGGCTTCAAAAGCCCAACGCGATGCCATCATTTCGCCCAATACCGGAATGCCGTTGGGTGCGCCTACTTTCGGATTAAATTTATCGAAACTGATCACCACCCCGCTGAGCAATAACTGCGGGATAATGAGAATGGGAATTAATATATAGATCGTTACCGCGGAATTGAAAGCGGCTGAAATATTCAATCCCAACATATTCGCAAAACAGGAGCATGAAAACAAAATCATCCAATACCTAATTTCTGAAAAGGGTATCTCCAACAGCCAATTGCCCACCAATACAAAGCAAAAAGTTTGTACTGCCGAAAGCGAAAACAAAATCACCACCTTCGAAAACAAGTAACTGATCTTGCTTAAGTTTAGGTATTGTTCGCGCTTTAAGATTTTGCGGTCTTTGAATATTTCTTCGGCACTGATGATGAGCCCAACAAAAAGAGCTACCACTATGCTCATGAAAAAGTAAACCGGGATATTGAAATTATAGTAAAAGGTGTAAGCCGGTTTATCGATGCCCAAGGTATCGTAATACTTTACGAAATAGCCGATGAACAATGCCAGCACGGGAGTTAGCAGCAAGTTGACAGTTACATACTGCTTGTTGGCAACCTTGGCTAGCACATCACGAGTGATAAAAATCCAAAGCTGCTTAAATCGGTTGGGCAGCTTTTGCACTACGGGCAATGGATCTTTTACCTCTTCTATCTTGGGTATTTTGATATTCTTTTTAAAATATTGATACCATTGGCCGGGCGAAACTTTACGCGTGTGCGTCAGTCTTCCAAATTCATTCACCACTTTGGTCTCGATGATGTTGAACACCTGTTCGGGATTGATATTACCGCACTCGGGGCAAGCACCGGGAGTTTTGTTGGCCGCATTGATGATCCCCTGAAAATAATTGGTAGACTCCACCGGGTTGCCGTAGTAAATTTGAAACCCGCCCACATCCAAGATAATGAGCGTATCAAACATTTTAAAAATATCAGACGAGGGCTGATGGATCACCACAAAAATCATTTTGCCACGCAGCGCCAACTCTTTTAACAAGTCCATAATGTTTTCTGAGTCGCTGGACGATAATCCAGAAGTTGGTTCGTCCACAAATAGCACGGTGGGCTCACGCAATAATTCCAACCCAATGTTTACCCGCTTTCGTTGCCCACCACTGATGGTTTTGGATAATGGCGAACCTACTTTTAGATTTCTGATTTCGGATAATCCCAAGCTAAGCAAAACTTTTTCCACCAACGCGGCCGAGTATTGCTTTGGATATTGGCCAAAACACAAGCGCGCACTGTAGTATAGGTTTTCAAAAACAGTCAGCTCTTCCACCAGCAGGTCGTCTTGTGGAATGTAGCCAATCACCCCTTCTAATTTTTCAGGATGCTGATGGATGTTGATCCCATTGATCAGCACGCGTCCGCTCGAAGGCTTCTCCGTTCCGTTCAATACGCTTAGCAAAGTAGATTTGCCCGAGCCGCTAGCGCCCATCAATCCAATCAACTTCCCTCCTGCCTCGGCAATGTTTACGTTTTGTAGACCCGCTCGCCCACTTTTAAAATGATAGAACAAATGGTCGGCCTCAAAACTGATTTCGGTGTCACTCTCCTCAAATAAAAACTTACCTACCACATCGCTATAGTAAATGGGTTCAATCTTAGAACCACGAATGGTGCTGCCCGTTGGGAACACATCTATCTTACGACTCTTTAAGGTGATGCTATTCAGCGTAAGCGAAGTGATCCCAAGGTATTTGATGAAGTACGTTTCAATATCGTGGAGTCGTAGAATGGCGATCAGGCCTGTAAGATTTTTGGAAGTGATGCGTGGCCCCGGATGCTCCAATTCATCTGAGCCTTCATCTACAATCAAAATGTTTTTAGAAGCCAGTTCTTCAATGTCTTGCCCAATCACGAAGGCGCGCACTGCCCTAAAATCTTTGTTGGGTATTTTCAGTGCCTCGCTGATGTAGAAGATCAAATTGCTTTGTCGCTCCGAAAGATGGTTGTCGGCAAACACCAACTCAATAATTTTCACCAACAGCACCACCTTTTGCTGCATGGTCAGCGCTTGGTTCACCTTTTTGGAGATCTGCATGATCTGCGCCCAATCGTCCACAAACTCTTGGGTGTCGGCATCCATGGGCAAAGCGGTGGCCATGGTGCGTTGGTTCGCCTTTATAAACTCATCAAACAGCGATAAATAGTAGCGGACACCATCTTGGTTGAGGTGAATAGACAAAAATTCTTTGATGATGGCCCGTTCATCTTCGGTAATGCGTTCTTTGGCCACAATGCCAAAAAACTGGATTACCGCCTTCAACAACTCTTCACTCATGCGCTATTGGTTGCAAATAGTGCCTAAAATAAGCAAAAATGTACGGAGTGCAACGCGGGAATTTTCTCTGGATTGTGAATTTGTTACATCCAAAAGTTTTTTTCCGATCGGATAGATTCAATCAACAAAACTTTTATGCCACCGAAGCGGCATTGAACTTTGCGATGATGGCCTACAACTTCATTAGCTTATTCAGACAAGTTGTGTTGGGGCAAAAAATTCACCAGCAAACGAAAACACTGCGTTACAATGTTTTTGCATTGGCGGATAAATTTTAAAAAACGGCAACCAAAGAATCCTTAAACTATCATTGGCCATGAAAGGAAGAGAATGGTTTACTGGCCTATGGACGAACTCAAACTCAATCAATAGCCCGTTAAGATTCACTTTCTAATGACAATTCTGGGATAATTCAACAGATTTAAGAGAGTAAATTTTCATGTTCGTGCTCGCTCCATAAATTGCTTTGATGGATTGGCTACATCGTTGGGTGCTTTACCTGTTGTTTGACCAATTTCATGTACGGGTTGTCTGGAAATACAATGATTAAAGCACGCGACATGACAATTTGGGAACTAAAATTTGCTAGCCAACCTTGCGCTTTTGCTTTTTAGTTTCTTCCTTCTGTTCTTTGGCCACAGTGCCCACGGCCTTCTCCATCGGTTTCTTTTTTGCGGCATCGATGCTGGCCTTTAGCGCAGTCATGATGTCGACCACCTTGGGTTCTTCTTCCACCACCATCACCACTTCCTTACCGGCCACCTTCGCATCAATAATTGTCTTTAAGGCATCGTAGTAATGGTCTTTCATTTCAATTTTGGAAAACGAAGTGGTCATGGAATCTACCAACGTCTTGGCAAGTTTCAATTGCTCATTCTCTGCCTTGACTTCCAGCAAACTTGGCACTTCGTTAATGCTCCGCACCTCACTCGGGTAGCGAAGTCGGTAAAGCAAAATTCCTCGTTCGTGGGGTGTCAACAAAACGGGTGTTTCACGATCGCGCAACACTACTTTGCCCACACCTACTTTGCCTGATTCTTTAAGTGTGGCACACAATAGGCCGTAAGTTTTAGCGGCCACATCCCCATCAGGCCCTAAAAAGTAAGGCGCTTCAAACAACGTAGGGTGAACCTCTTCGCTGCTAACAAAACCTTCAATTTCAATTACTTTTTCACTCTTCAATTTCACTCTATCCAAATCCTCTTGTTCGATAATTACAAATTGGCCTGGCTCATACTCATACCCCTTCACAATATCTTCGCTGCGCAAAGGTTGCCCCGTAACTTTATCTTTCTTCTCGTAGCCCACCGGGTGGTGCCCTTCTTTTGATAACAAATTGAAACCAATGGTTTGCCCCGTATCAATGGCATTGTAAAGCCTTACGGGAATTGTTACAAGCGAAAACTGGATGTGACCTTTCCAAATAGAGCGCATAATCAGTTAGTTTAAAAAATGAAGTAACAAGTGCTAAACTACTGATAATGAAGGTTATTTCAAAATCAAATTAAAATTAAACTTCACTTTAGAAAAGGATCCCTTGCAATCGTCATGGCATCACCTGACAATAATCATACAATGGGTTGATAGCAATCATTTAGCAAGGAATGGACGCAGGCTAACATTGTACTGTCAAACAACACTAAGGCAAAACTCAATGAAAGCTATAAACCCAACTGCTCTTTTATTATGCATGACCATGGCCATCACCAGTCAAGCCCAAAAAATTGTTAGCTACCAACACGGTAGCACTAACAAAACCACTATTGCAGGCACCAGCACATTGCACGATTGGACGATGACGTCTACCGAAGGTACGTATGATGCCAAGTTCGAAATCAACCAAGAGGGTGCAGCCACCCAATTGCTTGCCCTCACCTATAACTTACGAGCAGAAAGCTTGAAGAGCGGTAAAAATGCAATGGACAAAAATGCTTACAACGCGCTGAACACTGAGAAGCACAAAAAAATATCATTTGTTCTGACCACCGCAGCTACTGAAGATTCCAAAATCAAAGCGTCAGGAAACCTAACGATTGCAGGTGTAACCAAAGCCATTCCGGTAGAAGCTACTTGCAAGAATAGCCCCAACGGTGAACTTATATGCACCGCCAAAGCCACTATGAAAATGACCGACTACAAAGTAGAACCGCCCACATTTATGTTCGGCTCCATTAAAACGGGAGACGAAATCACCTTAACCTTTAGCATCACCTTATCACCAACAAAACTTTAACCCAGATTAAAAACAACCAAATTCTATGAAAACTAACTATCAATCCATGAAAACGCTAATGGCAGCCATTGGCCTCTTTATGCTGAGTGCTTATGCTTATGGGCAGCAACCAGCGATTCAATATTTCAGGTATTATGATAAACGTGGTATAAACGTATTTGAAACCTCAAAGACAGATACCATTCCCTACGATGGTTTAAAAATTCGCTTTGGCGCAGGCTTTACCCAGGGTTATCAAAGCCTTACTCACAGCAATGGTTTGCCTGCCCCCTCTCCACTGTATGAAATGGGAGGCGGCTTTCCTCTTGCCCAAGCCAACTTTAACATTGATGTTCAATTGTATGATGGCGTAAGCTTGAATCTAGTGTCCTACATGTCATCTCACCACCACAATGAATTTTGGGTAAAAGGCGGCTACTTGCAAATTGACAAGGTGGGTTTTTTGAAAAGTGAGTTCTTTGATAACCTTTGGAAAAACCTGACTTTAAAAGTCGGTCACATGGAAGTGAATTATGGCGATGCACACTTTCGGAGGAGCGATGGTGGCCACACACTGTGGAATCCTTGGATTGAAAACAACATCATGGATGCCTTTACCACAGAAATTGGTGCCGAGTTATACTGGAAGAAAGATGGATTCTTTGTAATGGGTGGTTATACGGATGGCGAAATACAAGGTAACATTGCGGCTCCATCCACACCCGCAAGTGCAAAACGTGCACCCTCCTTTTATGGAAAAGTTGGATTTGATAAACGATTAAAGGAAAACCTTCGGGTAAGGCTTACCGGTTCAGCGGTTACAACCTCCTCCTCTATCAGCAACACGCTTTTTGGTGGTGATCGTACAGGATCAAACTATCAATATGTAATGGAAAATGCTCCTGTTACACTTACAGGAAACGCTTTCTCAGGTCGGTTTAACCCAGGGTTCCGCGATAAACTTACTTCCTTTGTAATAAACCCTTTTGTGAAATTTAGTGGACTGGAAGTGTTTGGAACATTTGAATGGGCTAGTGGACTAAGTTCGTTTGAAAACGGAGAAGGAACAAACTATGCTAAAGTACCTGATCGCGCGGCCTCACAAACTGCAGTTGAAGCATTGTACCGCTTCGGAAAAACTGAACAGTTTTATGTTGGCGCTCGCTACATAAAAGTTGATGCAACTGCGTCCGAAGGCTATACCGCTACGGCTCAAGGAAGCCGGTACGATGTAACCATCGACCGCACTTCTATTGGTGCTGGTTGGTTTATTACACAAAACATCTTGCTAAAAGGCGAATACGTAACACAGAACTATGGTAACTTTCTGCCTACCGGATCAAACAACCGCTTCTACAATGGTAAGTTTGATGGATTCGTTATTCAAGGGGCGATCAGTTTCTAATGTTGGTGCGCACTGTTAATTACCGGTCGGCCATTGGCCGACCGGATTGTTTTACAATTATCTTTAGTAAATTTGAAAATGTCTCGCACAGTTAACCTTGTAGTTGTTGTAGTTCTGTGCTGCTCCTTTGGAATAAAGTCTGGGCCTGAAAATTTTTTACGCCATCGCTTTGTGGTGTTGCCTACCAGCACGCTAACCATCAATGGCAAAACCAACGTAAACAATTTTAAATGTGGCATACACCGCTACTGCGGGGCAGACACGCTGGTAATCAAAGAGACCCCGCACGAGAAACCCATTATCTTGAAAGGGTTTGTTGGGCTAGAAGCCACAACATTCGACTGTGGAATAGCCCCGATGACGCACGATTTTAACAAAACGCTTAAATCAAGTGACTTCCCTACCATCGGAATCGATTTTAAATCTTTTGAGCGGATACCTGATTTAACGTGCACACAAGACAAATTTGCAGCAGAAGTGGCCATCTCAATGGCGGGTGTAACGAAACTTTTTAAAATGCCTTGCACCTTTGAAACCACCAAAAAAGGTGAAATATTCTTGCGGGGAGAGCGTGCGTTTCTGTTTTCGGATTTTAATTTAAAGGCGCCACAGCGAATGATGGGGATGATCAAAGTAAACGAAAATCTTTTCGTTCAATTCAACTTATCATTAAAACTGGATGTCAACCGCTGGTAAATCGTCAACCTAAAACGGCACCCACGAAGTGGTGTTCACCGAGGCTTTTAAATCATACAGCAAGTTGTAAAGTCCAAAGTAGGTACGGTTGATATAAATCGCGTGCTTCACCCCTCTTGCTTTCTTCGACTCGCGCAGTTCTTTCATATTCGATAATTGTTCTCCAAACTTGAAAACTTCTTCAAAGTAGGTGGCATTATCAAAATCAAATTCATTGGAGCGAAATGGTCTTCCTAGCAATTCTACCAAGTGGGTAAAAACATCTATGAAGAATCTCTTGTCCTTTGCCGAATCGTCTGGATAAATAAACCTGAGTTGATAAAACGCATTTTCCAACTTGGTTTTGTTTTGCAAAATATCACGATCCAGCAATTGAAAGTATTGCGGATAGAATTCTTGTGGTATCACTTTCACACATCCAAAATCGATAATGCCCAATTTTTTATCGTTTGTGATGATGAAATTGCCTGGATGCGGATCGGCATGCAGCTCTTTTAGCTGATGAATTTGAAAATGATAAAAATCCCACATGGCCTGACCAATCCGGTTGGCTTCTGCCTTCGTCAGCTTTTCGGTTTTTAAAAATTCGCCCAAGGGTTTGCCCTCCAGCCAATCCATGGTAAGAATTTTATCGCTCGATTGCTGCGGGTAATAAGTAGGGAAAACCAAGTTCTCAATTCCTTTGCATTGCTTCGATAAATTGATTGAACGCTTTAGTTCCAGGGTATAGTCTGCCTCTTCCAACATGCGTGCTTGCACTTCTTGAATAAACTCATCGTACTCGGTGGCATTGAGCTTGAACATTCGCAACGCAATTGGCTTGACCATGGCCAAATCGCTTTTGATGCTATCGCCCACCCCAGGGTATTGAATCTTTACTGCCAACTTCTTGCCATTCAACGTGGCTTCGTGTACTTGACCAATGGAGGCTGCATTACGAGCAGAAGTTGTAAACGTATCGAATAATTCGGTAGGTCGTTTTTTAAAATACTTCTCAAACGTGCGAACCACCAATGGATAAGAGAGTGGTGGCGCGCTGTATTGCGCCATCGCAAATTGATTTTGATAAGCACTGGGCAACAGATTTTTGTCCATGCTCAGCATTTGCGCAACTTTTAGCGCACTGCCCTTCAACTGGCTTAATGAATTATAAATATCAGAAGCATTGTCGGCATGCAATTCATCTTTCGAAAGCTCGGGGTTGATAAGCTTCTTGCTATAATGCTTTAAATAATTGCCTCCAATTTTTGCACCCGTGGCAATGAATTTGGTGGCACGTTGTACTTTTCCGGTAGGTATTTGTTCTTGCTCTTTTACGCTGGCCATTAATTTTTTGATTGCTGATAGAGAAACTTCCCAAAATCCAACGCATTGTCTAGCACGCCTTTACCAATTAAATCAAAGGCAAGGGTTACAGATTTTTCGATGGCCACATCGGTCTTTTCAAAACCATTGCTTTCATCGTGTGCCCAAAACTGAAGAATAAACATCAAGTGCAACCAAAAGAGTGAGTGATAACGGTCATCCAAATACGGGCGTTTGGCAATCTCACCCGTGGCCTTGCCTTCGTTCAGAACCAATGAAATCCATTCCGAAAACGCAGCTTTAAATCCTTTCAAAAATACAGGTGTTGAAGCGGGTGTCTTAATCGATTGCAACTGATGCAACACAAAACTGCGGTCGGTCTTTAACAGTTCAACCAAAGAAAAATAGAATGTGAGTATTTTTTCACGCGAACCAAACGTAACATATGCCTCATCTGACTCCATGCGTTGGCGAGTTTGGATAACGTAGGCAGTCCAAATAGACTTTTCGAGGGCATCAAAAGAAGCAAAATGCTGATAAAACTCTTCCTCCTTGATACCTAGGTCTTTACAGAATTTAAAAACCGTGGCGGGTCGTTTTCCTTCCATTAGCACGAATTCGTGATAAGCATGACTGATCTCCGTACCTGTTTTGGTTTCGGCTTTTTTAGCCTTCGATTTTTTAGTAGCTTCCATATGCTTCTCTTAACAGAAAATCCGCCCAAATGGTTAAGGTTTTGGTGTAAAGAATTTTGATATTTGATTCAATGCTCTCTTCGCAATTATCAAAGGTCATTTCATTCGTTTTCTGTGGTTGTTTACTACTCGCTAGCAACCATGCCATTCAAGCCCAATCTGAAAAACCCAAAACAGCTACCTACTATTTTGAATTGGGGGATGCCTCCTTAAAACTCCGAAACTACAGAACCGCCCTTGCTCATTATAATGAAGCCATTCGCCTGGATCCTTTTTTTTGGGATGCGTATTTTGCCCGCGCTATGGCACGCGAGCGATTGGGCGACTTGAAAGGATCGCTGACCGACTACAATATCTTTTTGGAAGCGAGGCCTACCAATGTGGAAGCATTATTTTCGCGGGCAGTTTTGCGCTATCAAAACGGGCAGTGGGCGGTTGCACGAGAAGGCTTCTTAAAGCTATTGACATTACCCCCTGGCGAAACAAATACAGTCTACTTTCAAGTTGACAAAGGTGAAGAGGCGAACAAAATATTTACAACACAAGGCGATACCCGTTGCCTCTACTTCAATTACCTGGGGTTGATTGATCTCAAACTCACCAAGTACAAAACGGCCATTCAGTATTTTGATTCTGCCGTGCGCGTAGACGCATCATGTGCCGATTGTTATCTAAATCGCGGATTGGCCTTTCAGATGGCAAGAGATACATCGAAAGCTATTTCAAGTTACAAAAAAACCATCGAACTAAATCCGGAAAATAGTTTGGCACTTCACAATTTAGCGGTGCTGTCAGGCTTTGTTGGCAACCTGAAGGAAACAGAAAAAATGTTGGGCGAAGCGATCGATAAAAATCCGAAGCTGCCCTACTCGTATGCCGAGCGTGGCCATGTACGAATGAAACTCAAAAACTGGAAAGGTGCGCTGGCCGACTTTACAGAAGCATTGGTCATTGACCCCACCGATGCAGACGATTGGCTTAGTCGTGGGTTAGTGAAAGAAAAGCTAAAAGACTTGGCCGGAGCGTTGAATGATTTAACCGAGGCCATTAAACTCAAAGATAATTTTGAAAAAGCTTGGCTTTGCAGAGGAAACGTATTGACCAACCTTAACAGGCTGCCGGAAGCATTGGAGGATTATACGTTGGCCATTCATCATTATCCTGAATACGGTGCGGCATATTATAATCGAGCATTAGCTTATCATAAACTTGGTAAACAAAAAGAAGCTTGCGGTGATTTGCGAAAAGCACAAGACCTAAAAACCAAAGTTGATTCAAAAGTTTTTAAAACAATTTGCAAGTAATCTCCCCAATACAAGTTTGGTATTTTGATTTTTCAATTTTTAAAAATGGAAAGCAACATAACGTCCAAGTGAAGGCCTACGTTCCTTATGTAGTTTCAATTTTTACGATTTTGAAAGAGATCCAGTAGTTTCCATAAATCCTTATGCGTTACTTTACTCCATGAAAATTGCGATTAATGGAATGGGCCGCATTGGCCGTTTGCTTTGCAAGTTACTGCAAACTACCAGCCATCAGATTGTAGCAGTAAACGATTTGATGCCGAAAGAAAACTTAGCCTATTTGCTGGAATACGATTCGACTTACGGTCAGTATTTTTTAGGCAAGAACAAGTATGGTATTACCGATGAGGGTATTCAAATCAATAAACAAAAAATAAAAGTATTTTCAGAGCCAACACCAGTCAAACTACCGTGGAAGGAATTGGAAGTTGATGTAGTAGTGGATTGCAGTGGTCGGTTTTTAACAAGAGAATTGTTATCACATCATCTTGAGGCGGGCGCAAAGCGTGTGCTGCTTTCCACGACAGGTGGAGAGGGTGTGCCAATGGTTATCCGAGGGTTTAACGATTCGCCTGAATTGTTGCAGCAACCGATACTCGCTTCGGGCGGGTGTATGACGAATTGTACCGTGTTGTTGCTTCATCACCTCATCAAAAACTTTGGGGTAGAATCGGTGCATATCAATGTAACGCACTCGTACACCTCACGGCAATCTCTGGTGGACTCACCGCATGCCGATTTCAGGCGCGGTCGGGCCGCCACCACCTCCATCATCCCGGTGAAAATCGATTTGCACGACACACTTGAAAAGGTATTTCCTACGCTGCATCGAAAAGTAATTTCGTCCTCCACACGGGTGCCCATCATTTGTGGAGCTTTGTGCGACCTAAACTTTATCGCTACCCAATCAGTCGATGTTCGAACCATCCACGAATTATTTGCCCACCTTTCAAAAAACGAGTTGAAGGGGCTCGTGGATTACAATGAAAAACCTGTTACCTCAAGCGATATTTTATGTAATCCCAACTCTGCCATTGTGGACGCAACCCTTACCCACGCCATTAGCAAACACGTAAAGCTTTCTGCCTGGTTTGACGATCAGTTTGCTTTTACGAATAGGTTAATTGAAATAATAGCCTCAAATAAAATAATTATTTAATTTTCTTCCTATTTAAGTACAAGGAAAAGCCAACCGCAAATCCTATACTTGATGAGTTTGATGAGTCACCTACTCCAGTCGAATAGACAATTGCTGGTTCAATCGCGATATTATCAGTTAAAAAAGCGGCATAACCTCCTTCGAAGTTAACTGACCCTGAAGTTGTACTATTGACGGATTTGCTACCGAGGAAATTCGCACCTAAAAAGTATTTACCAGACACATAGTATCTCCCGAAAGCACCGATAGATGTTTGGTCAATGCTTCCAAAGTTTATATAATTAAAATTGAAGCCTATTGCTAAGTTTTCAGCTATAAAGTATCCCAATCTTGTGTTAACGTTGAAGAGAGTTTGTGAAGAACTACCGAGCTTGGTACTTTGGATAATTCCTGATGATGACCCTCCTACTAAGATTGTCCCAGGGTAAATTTGGGCATCGGCTGATGATAAGAGACCACAAGTAAATACAATCAAAAAAAGTCTTTTCATTGGTGGGTTGCTTTAAATACATAATTACTGCTGCTGTTAACTTTTGAACCTCACAAACGTACCCATCGGCAAACTATTGCCCTCCTTTGGTTTTAAAAAGAATTCTCCGCATTCTACTTTCACGTTTTTAAAATGGGTGGTCACCACATTTTGCCCCACCATCGCTGAAAGCCCAACGGCATACATCGACAAAATGAAAAAGGAATTTTCTTTCTCCAATAACTGGCTGCTCAAAAAAATAAGTTCATTGAGCTTCTCCTCCAGCGACCACTTCTCCCCTTCTGGCCCACGTCCATACGGTGGTGGGTCCATGATAATGCCACTGTATTTTTTGCCTCGCTTGGCCTCGCGTTTCACAAATTTCAAAGCATCTTCATGCACCCACCGAATGTTATCTAAATTGTTTTGCTTCATGTTCTCATTGGCCCAATTCAATCCAGGGCGAGAGGCATCTACGTGCATCACATCCGCGCCAGCTGCTTTGGCCACTACCGATGCTGCGCCTGTATAAGCAAAAAGATTTAACACTTTAGGTTGCGGCATCGCCCAGCTAGTAATGGTATCATAAATAAAATTCCAATTCTCGCCTTGCTCCGGAAAAATGCCCACATGCCCAAAATTGGTGAGGCTAAGTCGAAGTTTGATGGAGAGTTTATTGTACTTGTAGGTTACGTCCCAACTATCAGGAATGGGTTTCAATTTTTTCCATCCACCTTTAATATCTTCGCCAAAGCGATAATTTTCTTTTTGCTCGCGCGTAAAATGTGCATGTGCCACGTGTTGCCATTCATCTTCTGACAGACCGGGCTCCCAAATCGCTTGTGGCTCGGGGCGAATCAAAATATATTTTCCAAAACGCTCTAGCTTTTCAAAAGAGCCCGAGTCGAGCAATTCATAATCTTGCCAAGAGTCGGGACTAAGAAGTTGTAAATTCAAGAATAAAAGTTTAAAGTTCTAAGTTCAAAATTTAAAAGTTGAAAGTTAAAGTTTAAAAGTTAAAAGTAAAATTGAGGATTGACCATCAACTATTAACCCTTGACCATTACCTTTGAAATCAATGAAGCCAGGTACCGTAATCACCAGCACCCAAAACCCAAAGGTAAAAAGCCTATTGCAGTTGGAGAAACCGCGCGAGCGCAGGCGACAACAATTGTTTTTGATAGAAGGAAGCCGCGAAGTACGGTTGGCACTCGAGGCCGGCTATAAAGTCGGCAACATATTTTACTGCGAAGAAATCATTGCCAAGGGCAACTTGGGCTTTGACTTAACCGACAATAAATTGGTCATTCCCGTTTCACGCGAAGTGTTTGAAAAACTGGCGGTACGAGAAGATTCGGGTGGGGTACTTGCGGTAGCTGAAATGAAGCCGCATGGATTGGAGCAAATTTCGTTAAGCAAAAATCCATTGCTCTTGATTTTAGAGGGTGTAGAAAAACCCGGAAACCTGGGCGCCATTCTTCGCACGGCCGATGCCGCGGGAGTGGATGCCGTTATCATTTGCGATCCTCAAACGGATTTTTACAATCCCAATGTTATTCGCTCCAGTGTAGGCTGTGTTTTTACCAAACAAATAGCGGCAGCTTCATCTGAGCAAACCATTGCTTGGCTAAAGAAGAATAACATCGATATCTATTGCACCTATCTTTCGGCTTCACAAATCTATCATCAAGTTAATTACCGGAAGCCCTCCGCTATTGTCATGGGCACCGAAGCAACCGGTCTTTCGGAGACTTGGGTGAAGAACGCAACAGCTAACATCATCATCCCAATGCACGGAAAAATTGACAGCATGAATGTATCGAATGCAGCTGCTGTGGTGGTATTTGAAGCCGTGAGGCAGCGAGAAACTTAAAAGGTAGTAAGTAGCGGGTCTAATGATTTACCGTTTACTACATTCAAATCAACGTAGGTATTGATTCCTTTTAAATGTGCGCGATTTGCAAATTGCCATATCACCCAGTCTCTTCCTTCTAATTTAGGTTGACGATAGATATCCCGAATCCAAATCGGATAATCTCTAAAATCATTCAGCAGGTACTTTTGATAAAATTCCCTGGTAGCATAAATCATGGGTCGTTTTCGATAATACGACTCGAGGAGAATTAAAAAATCTCTCACTTCTGATACCATTACGGAATCCGTTTTGGTGGTCTTGCAATTGCCGCCAAACTCCAAATCAATGCTGGGCGGTAGGCTGTGCCTATCAAATGGAACTACGTCCATAAAGTTTTGAGCTTGTTCTCTGCCCGTCTTACAAAAGCTATAAAAATGATAAGCTCCGAATTTATACTTCTCCTTTTTGCATGCTTCCCAATTTTCATTGAACAAAGGGTCTTTGAAGTCGCCTCCTTCTGTGGATTTAACTATGACGAACGACAACTTTTCTTCGCGTAACCGCTGCCAGTCAATTTTACCTTGGTGATGAGAAATGTCAATGCCTAAAAGAGGAAACTCATTACGGTCGGGGTAATTGAAACGAATTCTTCCATCGTAGAAAAGATAAGCCGCAATACTTATTAGACCAACACAAAAAATAACTACGAGAATGACACGCTTCATTCAAAGGGTTGGTCGTTGCAACAAGTGGATACCAGTACCCATCATTCTAATTCTTACTCACCCCCGGCTCTCGTTTCAAAAACTCGTTGTATAATTCAATCTGCCGGCTTGTCATCGGCATTTGCCAGCCATCAATAAACACGTGCTTGATTTGTGTTTTGGTCTCCATCGGGTCGCCATCACACACAAAAAGGTTGGCAATCTTGCCTATTTCAAGGGAACCCATTTTATCACTCACTCCTAAAATTTCCGCAGGCACAATCGTGATGGCTTTCAATGCTTCTTCTTTGTCCATACCATAGGCAACTGCAAACCCTGCATGGTAAGGCAGGTTTCGGTAATTTCCATTATTCTCTTCCAACGAACGAATGGCTACCTTCACACCCGCTTTTTTCATCAAACCAGGGTTCGCATAGGCAGCATCGTATCGATCATAATCGCGTGTTGGTAATGCAATCACCGGACCCGTAATCACAGGAACTCCTGCTTTTGCAATTTCATCTGCCACTCTCCATCCTTCTGATACACCCATTAGAACGAGTTTCTTCACTTTCTTCTCTTTGCCCCATTTCAAGGCAGCCTGAATATCTTTGGCCGCGTTTACTTCGATCAACAATGTCTGAGTTCCCCTGACAATCGGCAACATGGCCTGCATTTCAGGATAGTAGGTTGTGCCTTTGCCTTTAGTAGCACTGTCGAGTTTGTGAAATTGAATGGCACGATCCCACACATCGTTCAGTTGTTGCAGTGCTTTCTCAGATGCTTTTTTTATTTCATCGTCCGATCTTCTATCAAAAAAACCTCTTCTTCCTGTATTCGGAAAGTTAATTACTACTCCCTCGAAACCCGCAAACATCTGGTCGGGCACGTAACCAAATAAATTTACAAGAGCAGCCGTGCCGGGGATTAATCCGCCATCGGGTGTAACCAAGGTAGTGGTAATGCCACTGACACGTGTAACCGGAATGGCTGTTGCATTCGGGTTGATCGCTGTCAATGCTTTTATCTGCGGAAGTACATCTCCCTTCTCAGCTTCATCGCTGCCTTGTGGAATCTGCCCGATTTCTAACAAACCAATTTTACCACCTGCATCGATCATGCCGGGATAAATGCGCAGCCCTTTACAATCAATAACTTCTGCGTTGGCTGGAACCGTTACATTGGTGCCGAGCGCTTGAATTTTTCCGTTGGCCAATATAATTGATCCGTTATTGATCGTGCCTTTGGTCACGGTTTCAATCGTGGCGTTGGTGAGCGCGAATGTTCCGTTCTTCGCCTTTGGGCTTTGCGCCTGTACATGAACGACAAAGATTGCTAAAACGCAAGTCAAAATTCCGGTAATTAGTTGCATTCTCTTTTCCATAATCATTTTTTGTCGTTAAATAAATCGGCCAATTCCATATCTACATCTTGCAAACAATTGTCTTTGTCATGGGCGTAGCTCTTATGAATGGTGGGGATATCGATTGTCTCTTTTGGGTCAGTCCACACACGCATATCGTTATTGTCTTTTGCTCGGTCAAATCGTACAAGGCCATCTACAATTGAATATTGTGGTACCCCATAAATAGAGAGTGGATGATTTTTGAAGATGGCGAAGTCTCCATCCTTTCCAACTTCAATAGAACCTACTCTATTTTCTATACCCAATTGCTTAGCAGGATTGATAGTAATTAATGATAAGGCTTCGTCATCACTAAGGCTACCATATTTTTGTGTTTTACCTGCTTGGTGATACAGGTTTCGGATCATTCCGGCATCGTCTGAATTGATAGAAGTAACCACACCATTCTTGACCAGAATAGCGGCATTGTAAGCAGTGGAATAATACACTTCTAATTTGTACTGCCACCAATCAGAAAATACAGAAGCCATGGCGCCAGCAGCCGCTAGTTCGGGCGCTACTTTGAAACCTTCGTTTACGTGTTGAAACGTAATTCGTTTGATACCAAAATCTTTGCACACGTTCAACATCATATTGATTTCATCGGCACGGTAACTGTGGCAATGGATGATGATGTTGCCCTTTAAAATTTCGGCCAAGGTCTCTAACCGCAAACTGTAGGTTGGGGGTGTTCCGCGAAAGCCTTTCACCAATTTATTTGCATTGTATTTTTCCCAAGCCTCTTTGTACTCTTTTGCTTGCGAAAATGCTTCGCGAATCACAAACTCCACGCCCATCCGCGATTGCGGTTGTGTACCATCTCTCCTACCGTGGGTCGTTGGGTTTTCACCAAGCGCAAACTTGATAGTGCGAGGTGCGCCTTCCATTTTCATCGCCTCTTGATCAAGTGTGCCGTAGCGATGCTTGATGGTTTGGCATTGGCCACCTATGGAATTGGCCGAACCATGCATGGCATGTGAAGAGGTGCATCCTCCGGCCAAAGCTCTGTAAATACTGATTTGGGTGGGGTTGATAGCATCCGAAACATGTACTTCAGGAGTAATGGCGTTCGTGCCTTCATTAATCGCGTCCAATCCAATATGTGAGTGCGCATCAATAATGCCAGGCATCACAAATAAACCCGAAGCATCGATTACCTTCACACCTGCTGGCGCAGCAATCGATTTTCCGACCTGCACAATCTTACCGTCTTTAACCAGTATATCCGTTTGCTCCAGCGTGCCTTTGGTGATGGTAAGTACTGTTCCATTCTTGATCAACATACTTCCCTTTTCAACTTGGCCATAGCATATAAAAGAAGCTAGAATACAGAAGATAGAAGTCAGAATACTGCCTACTGCCAACTGCCTACTGCCTATTATTTGTTTATCATCTTTCATCATATTGATTTTTGATTTTGTCAATTGTTCATTTTCAACTTACTACTGGCCAACTTACTTCGGGTCTTTCTTGCCTTCAATTGTAAAGCTACCGAACTGACCAACATTTGCATTGCCTTTAAACGCATCGCCTTCAACGGTTGCCGACACTTCTACATCTACGGAGCGTCCACCAAAATTTAACGTGTACGTATATGTAAGTGAATTACCTTCCAGCGTTACTGATTTTAGAGACACTTCATTAGGAAGTCGGCCACCCGAAATAGTGCCCGAATAATTGCTGCCTTCTTTCTTGAAAGCGACCTTGTTGGTTGACTTTCCCTGCGGGCTATCGGTAGTGGTAGACCAGCTTCCTTGAATTTCCACCTTTGCATTCGGGTCAGTTTTTTTAGTCTCCTTGACTTCCATCTTGTAGAGATTGCCATCGGCAAACACATAACGAACTTTTGCTTTTTCGTTGAAGTACGACTTATCGGTGATCACGAGGTTGGCCATTTTTCCATTATCGATGGACCCCATCCGATCACTTAACCCTAGCAATTGAGCAGGTGTCGTTGTCAGAGAGGCTAGCGCTGCATCTTCCGATAATCCTGCGGCAATCATGCGCCTAAGGTTAGTCGGTATATCTTTTGGTTTGGCACTCATAACAGAAAAGCCAAACGGAACCCCAGCTTTGCTAAAGCTGGCAGCTTGCCCAATGAAGTTCGCAATAGCATCAGCTTTTCTTTTCTCCAGCGCTTCCTTTTCTAGTTCGCCCTCAGACTTGGGTTGATCTTCTTTTTTAGGTTCTTCTTTTTCTTTCTTGTCATCTTTTTTCACCTCCTCGGGTAAATCAAGAGATAAAAAGACCTTAGCCCCTGAACTTTTTATTTTATTGATGATGGGCCATCCTTCTTTCAAATCACCCATCATCAAGGAAAACTTTAAATCATTTTTTAAAATCATGACACGTTGCGTTTCCAACATTTTTTCTGCTTTGAAAATCATAGGCATGCGTTGGTCGATAACCGGATAAAATGCTTCTAGCGATCTGTCCGAAAGGGGGCGCTCCAGCCCTACCCGATTGGAGGCATACAAACTTTGATTTGACTTTGCAGCCGTGGCTTGTCTATACAAATCGCGCCACTTGGCCATCACACCAAGAATCGTGGCGGGGTACACGTTTTCTGCTGTCGATAATTCAGAATACATGGCAGAATTGCTAACCAACACCATTCCATCGGCAGTCTTAGCGCCCAACGAAACAATGGCTGCTTGACCGGGCAATAAATTCCCGTAAGGCACTACTTGTGCTACGGTAAAGCCAATATTCCGCAGCTCTTCAATTGCTTTGTCATTTGGGTTTAAAAAATTACGCACATCATTCTGTGGGGTGATGCCCGCGCGTTCATTGGTCGGTTTGCCCGGATCTTTGGGACGCTCCTTCTGTTCTTCTTTTGGTTTGCTCACCCCCACGCGAGAGAAGCCATCGATGAAGCCTGCGTACACAAACATTGAATCGGCCTTGATAACAATTGCCTCTGGTGGAATGGATACTGAGACACCAACTGCTTGGATCAATCCATCTTTCACCACTACGGTTCCTTTTTCGATTTTACGCCCTGGTGATTGAATGATGTTGGCATTAGTAATAGCGTAGGTACGAGTTACCGGATTCAGTTCCTTATCTTCTTGGGCGAACAAATAAGTGGAAGAGAACAATAGTGCGAGCGCTATTGACTTCTTAACCAGAAATAAATTTTGCATAAGTCATGAGTTAACAATGCTGAAAGTAGCAAGAATTAAAGGTCGACACCAAGTGGCTTACAGGAGTGGCGAAATAAAACGATTAGAGGAAAAGTATCGTTAGGCAGGTTGGCTTTCCATCGTTACGGTAAAGGTGGTTCCCTTTCTTTCATGGCTTTGAACTGCGATAGACCCTTTGTTGGTCTCCACAAACTCCTTGACTAAAATCAAACCGAGGCCAATACCTTTTTCATTTTGCGTGCCCATTCGAGTGAAATGGTTTTCAATCATGAATAACTTTTGAATTTCTTCCTCGCTCATACCGATCCCAAAATCTTTTACCTCCATGCGTACGATTTTGCCTTCATCGAAAGCGTTTACTTCGATTTTTGAATGAGGCGCACTGAATTTAATGGCATTGCTGAGGAGGTTGCGAAACACTAACCTCAAATGATTAATATCGGCCCACACATAAAGATTCGCAGCAATATTTAAATCAATTTGGATAGATTTATTCTTTGCCACTTCTGCGAACAGGTTCACCTTCTCCATCACCACGTCCTGAACGGAAACACGTTCAAACTGTGGCCGAATACCCTTTACTTGAGCGTTGGCCCAATGAAGAAGGTTATCTAAATCATTGTAAACATAGTCGAGGTTTTTGCGCAGATTTTTTGAAACTTCAATAAACTCTTCTTGCGAAATGCTATCCGTACTCATCAAGTTGACAATGCCTTTCAATCCCGCCAACGGGCTTCGCATATCATGACTAATAATCGATAGGATTTTATCCTTTGTTTTGTTAAGTGCTTCCAATTGGTTAGACTGATCGTTGATCAATTCATTTTGTTTTGAAAGCAAGGAGTTGGCCATTTTGTTTCGTTGATTGCTTTGCAAAAGATTGAAGATCAAAATGGCTAACACAATCAGAATACCTATACCCACATACATCAATATTCGCTGAGCCTTCAATTCATTTCCCTTAATCAACGAATCTCTTGTCAGCAATTCAATCTGAGCATTCTTAATTTCTGATTGGTATTTTGATTGGATATTCTCGGTTAGTTCTCCTCTCCGTTGTTCAGAAAGAGAATCTTTTAATTGGTAATGCAACGTTTGGTACTCCATTGCTTTGGCTAAATCATTTTTTAATGAATACGATTCTGCCATTACCAAATAGCTGGACTCTAATTCACTTTTATAATTGTATTTTTTAGCAACCTCAATATTTTGGAATAGTATCTGCAAAGCCTTGTCAGGGTTTTTTAGTTTATTATAAGTCTTGGCGATTCTATATTGGGTAGAAGCAACCAAAAAATTATTTTTTTGCACCACTGCAGATCGCAAACAATCCTCGTAATAGCCCAATGCCTCACCATAATTTTTCTCTTCCAGAGCGATGTCACCCAAAAGGCGTTTTGAGAATGGGGCAAAATTACTGTTGGTAAATTCATTGATTGAACGTTGCGTGTAATGGCGAGCAGAGTCTAATTTCTTAAGGCGCAAAAAACAAAAAGCAATGTTATTCAAGCTTCTGTTCATACCTATTGTATAATTAATCTTCGTTGAATAAGCATACGCTTCTTTAAAACTTTTCAAAGCATCATCGAACTTTTTTTGCTCGAAGGTAATTGCACCTATGTTGTTCAGGCAGTTTGAAATCTCTTTATTGTCACCCAATTGACGGTCAATTTTTAGGGCTTCCATAGAGAGCGAAAGGGCTTCAGAATAAATGCCTTGACGGTAATTGATCCACCCAATGTTGGCCAATGTCATAGCAATGCCCCTATTAAACTGTAGCTTTTCGGCCAGCATTCTTGCCTGCTGTGTTATCTCTAAAGCTTTGTTGCTATCCGACTCGCGCAAAGCAATGGAGGCCTCGTTCAATAAGATTACGCGCGAAGAATCTTGATGGGTTTGGTTGGCCAAGTTCATCAAACTGTCGTACCTAGTTTGAGAGAACACCGTAACCGACACAGCTATGTAAGCAGATAGTATAAAAAGGGGTTTGGTCATAATCTACCATTCCAAATGTAGGTACACAAGGGTTGATAAATCTTCAAAAACTAACTGAAAACCTACATCAATAGGTTTTAGCGAGTTTTATGACCACCGAATAACCAAAAAAATCAGGGTTTTCTAAACTCTCCACAAAAATCCAAATCCATATCGCCTATAGGCATGCCAGGAGGTGGTGGCAACACATTCTCTTCCTTGTATTCGTCCGGATCGTCTTGCAATTGTGTTAACTTTTCTGCCAAATACGAATAATGTGCTCTCCAGCCATCATCGGCTGTAGCTCTAGTACTTAACCAAGCTATTAGCTGTGTAATCTTAAAGTGAATGATAGATTTGGTTTGACCCAATGCGTCTTTATTTAGAGCCAGACTTGCCAAGTTCGAAATCAACGCAATGTTTACAGCCATTTGAACAGATGACTCCAAACCCGTTCGGGGTGCACTTTTAATAGTGGCTGTTACCATTTGATCGATTACATTTTCCAAGGACGGCAACTTGGCTTCACGTGTGTGCTGTTCAACCAACCGATTGGCACGTGCGGGGTGTAGTATCAAACTAAACGTCATGTCGGCTGCTGTTTCGGCCGCGGAGAGCGGATCGAAGGTAAGTTCTGTTTTGATTTTAATCAGTTCGCGGTGACGCGAATAACCGATGGGCCGTGGAGGAATGATCTTCAATAAACTTTCTGGGAGAGTAAGTGCTGAAGGGTGCACAGTTTTCAATAATGCTTCCAACGCTTTCTGTTCTTGTGGTGGCGATAGCAATTCGGTGATCGGTTGCCCATCTCCACGCAAGGCATACCGATAATTTAATCCGCCAATCATTTTTACGGCCGCTTCAGCTTGGTAACGATGAAAGAAATACATCGGCACCAGCACTTCCTCCAACATCGCCATGGGGGCACCCATTTTAATATTTTTCTCACCAAAATTTTTCAATGCTACCTGCCTGATTTCCATCACACGATTCAATTCATCTACCGGGTCTTTGCCATTGTCCCACAAATGTGCGTAAGGGTGTGCCCCGCCTTGCGGTCGCGCATCTTGATCGGATAAAAAAGTAAGCCCGGCTTTCAATGATTTTTGAAGTATGTCATTCAACGCTTTGTCTTCATCTGTTCCTTGCGGGAAATGTTGATAGCCATACGCAATCGAAACTTTATCAAACACACCAATTTTGGTATCGTACGCTTCACTCAAATCAATTTTGCCATTTACCAATTTAGCCATGGGGTGCGGGTAATCCATCACCGATGCCAAATTTTCTGCACTTGAAGAATAAGCATGCGCCAAGCCCAGTGTATGGCCTACTTCGTGCGCAGCCAATTGACGCAAGCGCGCCAGTGCCATTTGTTCCATTTCCTTTGAAACTGGTAGGCCTTCTTCATACGGAGCAAGCAACCCTTCGGCAATTAAAAAATCTTGACGCACCCGTAGCGAACCCAACGTAACATGACCTTTGATAATTTCTCCTGTGCGCGGGTCAGTTACACTACTTCCATACGACCACCCGCGTGTGGATCGATGTACCCAATTAATCATATTGTAGCGCACATCCATTGGGTCTGCACCTTCGGGCAATACTTTTACCTGGAAAGCATCTTTATAACCGGCCGCTTCAAAAGCTTGGTTCCACCACTGGGCACCATCCATCAATGCCGAGCGAATGGGCTCGGGTGCACCCGGATCCATATAATACACAATTGGCTTGACGGATTCACTAATGGAAGCAGTTGGGTCCTTCTTTTCTAAACGATGGCGTGTGATCCATCTTTTTTCGAGCGGCTCGCTGATGGGGGTTGCGTAATCATAAAACGAAAAAGTAAAATATCCGGCACGCGGATCGAACTTGCGAGGCTTAAAATTTCCATCAGGCAATTGTACAAATGAATGATGTTCACGAACAGTAACGCTAGTGGGTGTAGGGGTTACACTGCGAATATAATTACCGGTAGCTTGTCCGGTGAACGTAAGCGTTACCTCAAACTCGGAATTATTCGCAAAATTTTTGGTGCGCGGCAGGTAAAATGCAGAACGAGATTTATCAAGCGAATAAGTGCCTTGATTCTGTGCCTTTAATGTGCCCACAACATCGTGAACGTCTTGCAACAAAAAATCAGAGGCATCTACCAAAACTTTGTTGCCCTCTTCTGCAATCGACACAAAGCCCCAGAGGACGGATTGCGCAAAAGATTCTTCTACCGCCTTGCGCTCGGCTTCATGGTTGCTTCTGGCACGATAGAAATAATTTTGTTCAATCAGTAGAACTTTGTTCCCTCGTTTTTCAAATTTCACAATCCTCTCTTTGCCTAGCTGATTGCGGTCCAGCCCAATATCGTTTGAGCCAATGGCGGCCGTCAACGATTCAATATGCAGTACTTCAGTATCAAACTTATCAATCAGCAAAAAGATTTTGTCTTGCTTCTCATCATAATAATACTCAAAGTAACCTTCGTATTTTTTCATGCCCGCTACTTTGGCAGCGATGGGTGAAATAGATACAGGCGCTGGCGGGGCATCTTGCTTTTTCTTTTGGGAGAATGCGAGTTGGTTGATAATTACCAAGCTGGCGAATAGAATCAGTCGGTTCATGGAATATCGGATTTTAGTGGAAAGCTAAAAAATAATTAACAAGAAGTGCACGGGAATTGGATGGGCGGGGATATGAAGTTACCTGAATTATCGGCCACCAAAAAGGATAATTAAACATTCCTTTTTACCACAGTAGCGCTTGCTTGCGCGGTGGGCAACACAATCATATCGGCCACTACTACATGGGCAGGCCGTGTAATGGTAAACAAAATCAACTCAGCAATATCTTTTCCAGTAAGCGGATTTAAGCCTTTATACACAGTGGCTGCGCGCGTCTCATCCCCTTTAAAGCGTACAATCGAAAATTCAGTTTCCACCAAACCCGGATGAATCCCCGTTACTTTGATGCCGTAAGGATTTAAATCCATTCGCATTCCATTAGTGATGGCATCCACGGCATGTTTGCTTGCACAATAAACGTTACCGTTGGGGTACACTTCTTTTCCAGCAATGGAACCAATATTTACGATGTGCCCTTTCGCTCTTGAAATCATACCCAGCATAACCTCTTTAGAAACGTATAGCAGACCTTTTACATTGATGTCTATCATCGCATCCCAATCTTCTGTGCTTCCGGTTTGGATAGGATCCAGTCCATGAGCATTACCAGCATTGTTAATCAATACATCAATTGATTTCCATTCACTTGATAAAGAATGGACGGCAGATTTTACGTCATTCAGATTTCGGACATCGAAAGCAAGAGTGGTAACCTTGGTAAGCGAACCCAAGCTTTTCTCCAACGCTTGCAATCGGTCTTTTCTGCGACCACATAGAATCAAATCAAAATTGTTATTCGCCAATAAAATAGCAGTGGCTTCGCCAATTCCGGAAGTAGCTCCTGTAATGAGTGCAATTCTCTTTTGCATAAAAAAGGTTATTGGAAGATAAGATAGACACCAATGGTGTTTGTGTTCAATCGGCTGATGGGGTCTTTGTAATAATTTGACTCATCGCCCAACATGTTTGAAATGCCTCTCGAAAATCGAATTTCAGGAGAAAATTTGAAAAGAGGAAAATAAAAATCGAAGCCAATGCCAGCATCCAAGCTTATATTTCTTCGCACGATTGGGAGAGTGGCAGAAGCATTTCCAACATCGTTCTTACCAGAGATTTCAAATGCGGGTGTTAACCCCCCTATCATATACATGCGCACATTGCCACGCCTCATTGATTTGAATTTTAGCAATAGCGGAAATTCCACCAATGTAGATTCCACCATTTGATATTGCGTGGTGCGTTTGGTAAAGTAATAGGTAAGTCGGTGAGAATAGAAACCAGCCTTTGGCATGAGCCGCAAATCAAAAAACTCGTTGAGTCGATAATTGACCAAAAAGCCCAATGAAAAACCGGGGAAAAATTGTGGCTGAATAGACGACAATGTATCGTAGGCCTTTGCGATAAATTTCTCAGAATAGTTTACCTGATACGAACTGGTATGCAAGCCGATTGAAAACCCATAGCTGATTTTTCGCTCGTCATAATTGGGATTGTGCTGCCGAGCCCAGCGAAACAATTGCGCCTGCGCAGCCGAAGTAAGCAAGAGCAAAAACGAAACGGCTACTATTTGATGCCGGTGTAGAGCGAACTTACTCCAAATGTTAATGGCCTGCATGTAGTTTTTTTATATCCAACAGCTTCCAAAATGTCGGTAAAATTTTTACCGTCTGGAAAGGCACTTACCGACTCGGGAAGGTACGAATAAGCTGCTGAATCTTTTGAAAATATTTTTCCAACCAAGGGTGTAATCACCTTGAAATAAAACAAGTAGAAAGGACGAAACCAAGGTGACCGAGGATTGGAACATTCCAAAATCACCACCTTTCCTCCTGGCTTTAATACCCGGTGCATCTCTGCCAATCCCTTTTTTAGATTCTCAAAATTGCGTACACCAAAGGCAACGATGATCGCATCGAAATTATTGTCAGCAAAGGGTAGATTTTCTGAATCGGCCGTTTGCATCGAAATAATTTTGTTGTGGCCTTTGTCCACCATTTTCTTTCTTCCCACCTGCAGCATACCTTCGGAGATATCAATACCAACCACTTTCTCAGGATTCAGACTCAGCGCTTCAATCGCAAAATCGCCTGTACCTGTGGCAACATCTAGTATTAACTTGGGGTGCAATTCCTTCAATGTATCAATTGCTTTTCTTCGCCAAATAATATCAATGCCAAAACTCAAAAAGTGATTCAAAAAATCGTAGGTACCACTGATGGAGTTGAACATGCGGGCCACTTGTTGCTTTTTGGTGGCTTCATCATTTTTATAGGGGACTACCAAGAATATTTAAGATTTAAGATGTTTGATTTAAGATTAAGGACTCTTAACAACCATAGATTCCTAACTCAGATAACAAGTATAAGAAGCTGTTGTTTTGATTAAGTTGGGCGAAATCAAAAATTTAATTGCCCAACACTTTAAACTCCACTCTGCGATTTAATTGACGACCTTCTTCTTCATCGTCATTGCTAGCCAGCGGACGTTCTTCTCCATAACCTATTGTTGCTACTCTTCGTGGGTCAATTCCCTTTGAGGTTAAAAAACTCTTTACGGCTCTTGCTCTTCTTTCAGATAGGTTCATGTTCACTATTTTAGAACCGAAGCTATCGGTATGGCCTGCAATTTCAACTGAAAGGTTTTGATTTTGTTTCATCATCGCCTCCAACTTGTTCAACTCAGGGTAAGCCTCTGTTTTGAAGGTGGCCTTATCAAAATCAAAATAAATATTGCGTAGAATAGAAACCGCTCCTACCACCAACTTTCTCATTCGAATGGTGTTGGTAATGGTTTTCTCTTTCTCAGTGGCTGCCTCTACTTTTACGGTAAGATTTTGAAAAATATATCCTTCACGCTCAATTGATAATCGATAGTCTTTTGGCTTCGTGCTTGCCAATGAAAACTCATATTCAGTACCATTGTTGGTCATGCCCACTGGTGAATTATCTTTAGAACCCTGCATGCGCACCTTGGCATCAATTGGACTTTCAGACTCTGCATCTACTACCTTCACTACATATTTGATTGGGACTATGCTTGGCTTAACGGGCTCTACTATGGGTTCGACCTTTGGTTCTACTTTAGGCTCTACCAATGGGATTTTAGGTTCTTCTATGATCGGATCGGGGGTTTTTGCTACTATTGATTCCTTCTTTGGCTCTATTGGTAAAATCTCATAGATATCTTCATAGCCAATTCCATCATCTCTTAGAGACGAATAGTACCATCTTTTTCCGTCTTTTGAAGTGCTAAAAAACACATCATTATCGGGGGAATTAATGGGATACCCAATGTTTTCAGGCTCAGTCCATTCATTTTTGTCCGCATTGATTAAAGTTGTTTTAAAGATATCATACTCACCCATTCCCTTTTTGCCTTTCGAACTGAAATACAAAGTTTTTCCATCGTAAGAAATAAATGGGCCATCTTCTTCGTATTCTGTATTGATTGTTGTCCCTAAGTTTTTTATTCGGCTCCATTCTCCATTACTATCCTTTACACTATAATAAATGTCAGAAGCTCCATAGCCTCCTGGTCTTTCACTCGCAAAGTATATCGTATTTCCATCGGCTGTGATTGAGACGGACGATTCTCTATATGAGGAATTTAAAGCTGTTAAGGCTTCAGGTTCGCTCCAAGTTCCATCTTTTTGTCTTTCACTCTCGTAAATATCTCCATTTCCTTCATCTTTATATAAAAACAATGTTTGGCCGTCAGGAGAAAGAGTTAAATTAGAATCTCCAAATTTGCTATTAATCGGGAGGCCGATATTTTGAGCTTTCTTCCAAGATCCACCTACTTTCTTGGCAATAAAGACATCTTCATAGGGCTTGTTATCAATAGCAACATTTTCATACGTATTTCCATCTCGCCTACGAGTGGTAAAAATAACTTCTGATTCGTCCGCGTTAAACACAGGGCCGTAATCTTCAAATTCAGAATTGATCTCTCTCCCCATATTGATAATTGAATATGGCTGAGGATTGGCTACGAACTCTTTTCCGTTTTTACACTCTTCTATGTTTCTGTCAACTACTTTCAATTCTATTTTGTCTTTGCCCAGATAGTTAGGCTTTCTAATCAATTTATCCCGGTAACGGTTATAAAAATCAATTGCTTTATCAAATTGCAAACCATATTGATAGCTTTTGCCAATCCAAAATTCTAAATCAAATCTATAATTTGGATCCTGTCTATAAATTCGTAAGAAGTACTTTACAGCCAATTCCTTACCAATGGTTATCAAATGCATGTGCCCAGCCTCAAAATTTGCCTGAATAAAAGTAGTATCCAGATTCGCTGCCGTCACTATAATCTCGCGGGCTTCGTCTTCAGCTTTTGTATCAGCCAAAATCAACTCAGCCTGTTCCATGTAAGTTCGAGCCAATTCTTTGTCTTGTCGGTTCTGGGCGAACAAAAGATCAGACGAAAGTGTGATTAAGCAAAGTAAAAAAAGTACCCGCAAATAGCTGTACATATCAAAAAATGGTTTTACTCGATTAAAAAATAAGTTAATAAGGGGCAATTTAGCAAATTCCTTCAAAAAATAAAGCGGTCATTTTTTATCATAACTAACTCCATTATTACATTCTTAGTAATTTGCGCTTCAATCAACACTTTAAGTATATGGTAATCAGGTTGGCAGAATTCATGGTGAGCAATACCGACTACCAAAAATGCCCCGAGCCCAAACTTCCAGAGTTTGCCTTTATCGGCCGATCAAACGTTGGCAAGTCCTCTCTCATCAACATGTTGGTGGAGCGCAGAGACTTGGCCAAAGTATCGAGCACGCCTGGCAAAACTCAGACAATCAATCACTTTGCTATCAATAAGCAATGGTATTTGGTAGATTTACCAGGCTATGGTTTTGCCCGTGTTAGCCGCGAGTCGCGCTGGCAATTCGGTCAAATGATTGAAGGGTATTTAAAAAATCGAACCAATCTCTTGTGTACGTTTATCCTACTAGATGCCCGTTTACCTCTGCAAAACAAAGATTTAGATTTCATCAATTGGATGGGCGAGCAGCAATTGGCAATGTCCATCATACTTACCAAAGCTGATAAACTTAAGCAGTTTGAATTGGCCCAATCCAAAAGTCAAATTGAGGCAAGCCTGCTCAAATATTGGGAAGAACTTCCTCCTCTCTTTGTTACCTCGGCCGAAAAAAGAACCGGACGTGATAAAGTTTTGACTTTTATCACCGAATCAATGGCCACGGCAAGCGAATAAAATCATTAGTTTTGCCGAAAATTTATTAATCAATTTATGACGTTATCGGATATCGCTTCAGTCAGCGGAAAAGGAGGATTGTTTAAGATTTGGAAACCTGGCAAATCGGGAGTAATTCTCGAATCGCTTGATGTTACCAAAGCAAAGCTTGTGGTGGGCGCAACCCAACGCATGTCGGTGCTAAGCGAAATCTCCATTTATACGACCACCAAAGAAGGAACCGCACCGCTGCAAGAAGTATTGAAAACCATGAACGTTAAGTTTGGTCAAGAATTGGGGATCACTCCAGAGGCCGATACCAAAGATCTTCAGGCTTTTATGAAATCATTTTTGCCAGAGTTTGATCAAGACCGTGTATATCCGTCAGATATTAAAAAGCTCATTAAGTGGTATAGCATTTTGGTGCAAGAAGCACCCGAAGTGTTTGATGCTACCGAAGATAAAAAGCCTGAATAGCCATGTTGCTTTTTGATAAATTTGTTAACCAATCCGAGATCAAAAAAACCGATTTTCTCACTACCCTAAAATAAAATTCAAATGAAGTTCTTTATCGACACGGCCAACCTCAATGAAATAAAAGAAGCCTACAACTTGGGCGTTTTAGATGGCGTAACCACCAACCCATCGCTCATGGCCAAAGAAGGAATTGCCGGTGCGGAAAAAGTAAAGGCACACTACAAAGCCATTTGTGACATCGTTGACAATAACGTGAGTGCAGAAGTGATTGCCACCGATTTTGATAATATCATTAAAGAAGGAAAAGAGTTGGCAAAGATTGACGATAAGATTGTGGTAAAAGTGCCGATGATTAAAGATGGCGTAAAGGCCATTAAAAAATTTACCAGCGAAGGCATTCGAACCAATTGCACCTTGGTGTTTTCTCCAGGGCAAGCTTTATTGGCCGCCAAAGCAGGCGCTAGTTATCTTTCTCCCTTTATCGGGCGGCTGGACGACATCTCGCAAGATGGGCTTGAACTCATTGCCCAAATCCGTTTAATCTATAACAACTACGGATTTGAAACTGAAATCCTAGCTGCTAGCATTCGCCACACCATTCATTTAGTTAAATGTGCCGAAATTGGTGCCGATGTAGTCACTTGTCCATTGAATGTGATCATGAGTTTGCTAAAACATCCGCTCACCGATAGTGGCTTAGAGAAATTTTTGGCCGACCACAAGAAAGCTAACTCCTAACATGTTTTCAACCGATCCCGTTGTTCGCGTAAA
The DNA here is from genome assembly GCA_025370075.1 of Chryseotalea sp. WA131a. NCBI lineage: Bacteria > Pseudomonadati > Bacteroidota > Cytophagia > Cytophagales > Chryseotaleaceae > Chryseotalea > Chryseotalea sp. WA131a. The sequence continues at coordinate 1,016,084 of CP073016.1, forward strand.
AGAGGCAAGCATTTTTCAAGATCAAAGCACCGTGCTCAGCAACATTAGCTTTGAAATTGAAAAAGGTGAATTTGTATTTATGATTGGTCGCACGGGCTCAGGCAAATCATCTTTGTTAAAAACTTTATATGCCGATCTTCCTCTTCGGCAAGGCGACATCAGTGTGGCTGGTGTATCGATTCGTGGAATCAAAAACCATGAAGTGCCTTTGCTTCGCAGAAAAATTGGAATCATCTTCCAAGATTTTCAATTATTGCCCGATCGCACCGTGGGCGAAAACCTGATGTTTGTAATGAAGGCCACTGCGTGGAAAGACAAGGCCAAAATGAAGAACCGGCTGGCAGAGGTGTTGATGCAAGTAGGATTAGGGGCAGTAGAAAAAAAAATGCCGCATCAATTATCGGGTGGCGAGCAACAGCGTGTGGTGATTGCCCGTGCCTTGCTTAATGAGCCGTTGATTTTAATTGCAGACGAACCAACTGGAAATTTAGATCCCGAGGTGGCACATGGCATCATTCGTATATTTCAACAAATCAATAAAAGTGGCACTGCAATCCTAATGGCCACGCACAGTTACGGGTTGATCAAAAAATTTCCTGCCCGCATATTGAAATGCGAAGAGAGTAAAATACTTGACTCTACCAAAGAGCAGTTTGAGTTGAATCAAGACTTGTATTAAAGGATCCTGGATACTGGATCAAAATCAAGAATCCAGTATCAAGAATCGATTTAAACACTTTTAGAACTTTCCTTATCTTCTTCCCTCCTATCCAATTTATTCAATTGCTGATTGAGTAAATCAATGCGAACCAACAGATTCAATACCAAAGCATCCTTTACATCTTGCGAGGGGCGTTGGCGCATTTCGGTTTTGAGAACTTGATACATGGCCTCTAGTTTTTGAATATTCTGTGTCACTTCATCATCCGTCTCACCCTGCTCTATCTGAAACTGAGAAACCAACTCCGCCTTCTCCGTTATCTGGTTACTATAAAAAACATCCAAGTCTTTGAATTCACTGGCCAGTTGCCGATTGGTTTTGTTGATAGGTGCTGTTCGGGTAATCAACAAATAAGAAGATAGCCCAAACAAAATAATGGCGGTTGCACGCCAAACTGAAACCGTATTCCACCACCTTGTTCTATGGGACGAGAGACCAGCTTCAATTTTAGTCCAGGCAGTTTGATTTGGTTGTTTATTGTCAAACCCATCTCGGTTTGCATCCATAAACTCTTTTAGTGAATCTTTCATACTCATTTCTGTTCTAGTAATTCTTTTAATTTCTTCTTTGATCGATTGAACTGCGATTTTGATGTTGATTCCGTGATGTTCAATATCTCGGAAATCTCACCATGGTCGTAACCTTCCAACAAATAAAGCGATAGTACGGTGCGATACCCATCTGGCAAAGACTCAATGGCAGACCTCACTTTTTCAACGGTGAATGGATAGGCTTCAAACGGATCTACTTCCTGCTCTTGCTTCACATCCCATTTATCATCATCGGGAAATCGTTCTGTCTTTCTTTTGTGAAGATAATTGATTGCTTTGTTTACTACAATCCGCTTCAGCCACGAACCAAACGATGACTCTTGTCGATAACTATCTAGATTATTGAAGGCACTGATAAAGGCTTCTTGCAATACATCGTGCGCTTCGTCTTCGTTATTAACGATTCGGTAGCCAACATTATACATGCTTCGGCTATACAATTTATACAAATCATAGTACGATTGGCGGTCGCCAGCACGGCAACGGTCAATCAACTGCTGATGTACATGTATCACCGTTGAATCCAAAAAAACAGAATTTCAGAATTAAAGACCGCGGGTTTTTGAAAAGGTTGCATTCAATTGGGTGTTGGGTTGGTCACCCCAGTCTTAAGCACCATCACTTAAAGCCCAAAAGATTACTTCGTCTTCGCCAATCCCTCTTTTGCCAACACAAAATCAGGTGCGATTGCCAACGTTTGCTCGAAAAACTTTTTAGCATTCACCTTGTCTCCTTGATCGATGGCCAACATACCTTTTAAATTAAGCACAGCCACGCGCATGGCGTAATCCTTAGGTTTTCCATCGGCACCATTGAAAGTCACTTTATTGGTGTCCACGTCTTTTGATGCCAACAAAATATCCGAGGAAGCTCCGCTTTCACCATATCTATTTAAGCGATATTGAAGAAAAGCCATTTTGTACATGATGCTAATATTGGTGGTAAGCAAATACAAGCTTTCATATTTTTGAATGGCTTTGTCCAACACACCTAAGGTTTCTAAACCAGAAGCATTGATTTCCAATGCTGCCGTATTTTTTGGATTGCGTACCAGCAGCTCGTTTGATACCAACACAGCGCTGGCCGCCTTTTGATTTTGGTAATAGAAAACTGCTAGATCAAAAATTAACGAATCGTTTTGAGGGTTGCGAACAATTAAATCATAAAGAGCATCTTTGGCCACCTCATAATCGTTCCACTGGAGGGCCGTAGCATATTTTCGGGCAAAGTGTTCTGATAAAATATTTCGTGGAGCCAGCGAATCTTTTTTTACAGGTTCAGCTTTCTTTACTTCCGTTGTTGCAGGTTGGGCAGTGGTTTGTGGCTCTTCACCCTTTTTCTTCTTTTGGGCGAATGCATTGAAACAAAAAAATACGATCAATAGTACAAGTACACTTCTCATGTTCATACAGGTGGATGGGTTATAGTTTTAGTTTTAATGGTTAATCCTTTTAGGAAAGCGATTTTCAGCATGTATTCATACGCCTCTTCGTGATTGTTTTTGATTACACCTTCCAATATAGCCTCTTTTATTTCATCTTTAATATCGCCAATGATTTTGCCAGGGGGAACATCAAATAATTGCATGATCTCATCACCCGCCACGGGTGGTTGAAAGGTGCGGATATGATCTTTCTCTTCCACCTCAATCATTTTTTGTTGAACCTTTTCAAAATTAGTCAGGTACTTCTTTACCTTTTCCGAATTTTTGGAAGTAATGTCGGCTCGGCACAATTTCATGAGCGCATCGGCATCTTCGCCCGCCTCAAAAAGCAATCTGCGAACAGCCGAATCGGTTACATCTTTTACCAATGCAATGGGGCGCAAATGCAAACGAACCAGTTTTTGTACAAACTCCATTTTATCATTCATGGGCAACTTCATGCGCCTAAAAATACCCGGCACCATTCGCGCACCTTTGTCTTCGTGTCCATGAAAAGTCCAACCCACTTCTTTGTCGAACCGCTTGGTGGCTGGTTTGGCTATGTCGTGCAAAATAGCTGCCCAACGCAACCATAAGTTATCTGACATTTTAGAAACATTGTCAAGCACTTGCAGGGTGTGATAAAAATTATCCTTGTGGGCTTTATTGTCTTGATACTCTACACCGTGTAAGGCCACCATCTCTGGAAAAAACTCTTTGAGTAATCCTGCTTGAAACAGCAACTTGAATCCGTACGAAGGCAGGGGCGTCAGAATAATTTTATTCAGCTCTACGGCAATGCGCTCCATCGATACAATCTTGATACGGTCTTTATTTTTAATAATCGATTCAAACGTATCGGCATCAATATCAAAATTGAGCTGAGAAGCAAAGCGAATGGCGCGCATCATGCGCAGCGGATCATCGGAAAAAGTAATTTCTGGATCAAGTGGCGTCTTGATCAACTTTTCTTTTAAATGATTCACACCCCCAAACGGATCTATCAAATCACCATAATTAGATTTATTGAGGCTGATGGCCATGGCATTGATAGTAAAGTCCCTCCGGTTTTGATCATCTTCAAGTGTGCCACCTTCTACAATTGGCTTACGTGAATCTCGTTGATACGACTCTTTCCGTGCACCTACAAACTCTAATTCATACTCACCGTGCTTGACATTGGCCGTACCAAAGTTCTTGAAAACGGTTACTTGCTTTTCGTTCAAAATCTTTGCGACTGCTTCCGCCAATTCGATGCCACTGCCTACACAGACAAAGTCGATATCTTTGCAAGGACGCTTGAGCAGCAAATCACGAACGTAGCCGCCTACCACATACGCCTTGCAGCCAAGTTTTTCCGCAGCATGCGCCACTGACTTAAACACAGGGTTCTCTTTCAACTGGGCGGAAAAGTTCACAACAGGCTTTTTTCGATGATTAAAACCCTCAAAGGTAAAAGGAAATGCGGAATTATTTAGAGCTTGCTATCCATTAACCAAAGGCTTCACCTTCTTACCAATCAACTCGATGGCCTGCATCAATTTTTTGTGAGACAGGCCGGCATTGTCCATTTGAAAAGACAGTCGAGTAATGCCACCCAATGCGTTGCTATGTCGAATGATTTTCGCTGCTACTTCCTCCGGGCTGCCTACCAAAAACGCACCCAATGGGCCACGCTGAGATTCAAAGCCAGCCCTTGTAACAGGTGGCCAACCACGCTCTTTGCCAATGCGTGTAAACATCTCGGCATAACCGGGATAGTAATCAGCAATAGCCTCTTCCGTTGTATTGGCAACATAGCCCAAGGAGTGCAATCCTACTTTCAATTTTTCGGGAGAATGCCCTGCCTCTTTGCCTGCCTGCCGATACAAATCAATCAGCGGGCGAAACCGATGCGTCTCTCCACCAATAACCGCAACCATTAGTGGTAAGCCCAGCATGCCTGCGCGGATAAATGATTCAGGTGTTCCGCCTACACCCAACCAAATGGGAATGGGATTTTGCAGTGGACGTGGGTACACCGATTGATTTTTCAAAGGTGGGCGAAACTGCCCAGACCAATTGACCACTTCATTCGCTCGAATCTGCAAAAGCAATTCTAGTTTCTCAGCAAACAAGTCGTCATAGTCTTGCAGATTTAATCCAAACAATGGAAAGGACTCAATGAAAGAACCACGGCCTACCACCATTTCTGCACGGCCCTGCGAAACCAAGTCAAGCGTAGCAAAATTTTGAAACACACGAACAGGATCTGCTGCACTCAAAACCGTAACGGCACTTGTTAAACGAATGCGTTTAGTGCGGGCAGCAGCTGCCGCCAAAATAACGGCCGGTGCAGAATCTAAAAACTCTTTTCGATGGTGTTCCCCAATGCCAAATACATCCAAACCATAGCTGTCTGCTTGCTCGATCCGTTCCAATAGTTCAGTGATCACTTGAGTGCTGCTCAATCGCTCGCTGTTATCGCTTGCAGTAATGGCGGCAAAGCTGTCAATTCCAACTTCCATTTTTTTGTTTTATTTATATGTAAGATACGAAATGCAATTAACCACAGAGCTTATACTGTACTTTGGAAACTCTGCGTTCTTTGGAGTTAAAGGAACAGTCTTTTCTTTTACAGAAAGTTAAATAAAATTTCAAACCTTTAAACTTCTTGCCTTATGTTCAATAAACTTTTATGACCAAATCGGCTCTGGAATTATTAGGGCTTGGGAGCATTACGCATCAACACGGATTTATTGATGACCTCCATGGCTGGGTGATTTTTGACAGGAAAACGATGTAGTCTTATTTGTATACCGGCCAATTCTGAACGCGGGGTGAAAAACGCAATCTATCGTTTGGGTATGTTGTTGGTCTGACACCCGAGCTACTCCTGCCTTCATATTCAAGCAGGAAAAAATTAGCAAGTAAAAAAGCCATGAATGTCTTCATGGCTTTTGGAGGTCTCGAGCGGATTCGAACCGCTGTAGGAGCTTTTGCAGAGCTCAGCCTAGCCACTCGGCCACGAGACCTTATTGATGCTACAAAACTACAAAATCGCATTGGTATTGCAACCATAAAAAAAAGTGGCCCCAAAATATGGGGCCACCTTAGAATCATCTGAAAGAAAACTTAGTTGGCGTCTGGGTTAGACTTAGCCGCATTCATTTTCTCTTTCAACGCACTCAATGCCTCGATGTCGCCCAAGGTAGATTTCTCTACTTCTTGATTGATTTTTTCGATGCTCTTGCCTTTAGGCGCGGCTGGCTTCTTAGCAGCCGCTGCTTTAGGTGCCGCTGGCTCCTCAGCCGACCACATGGCCTTCAAGCTTAAAACAATTCTTCTGTCATCTTTCGAGAACTCAAGCACTTTAAAGTCAAGTGATTCGCCTGCTTCTACTTTGCCACCATCCTCTTTGGCAAGGTTTTTTGCAGAACAGAATCCTTCAATTCCATAAGGCAACTCAAGGGTAGCACCTTTGTCATTTTTACTTAGAATTGTACACTTGTGAACGGAACCAATAGTGAAGATGTTCTCAAATGTATCCCATGGATTTTCTTCCAAGTGCTTATGGCTCAAGGCCAATCTTCGGTTGGCTGTATCCAATTCCAATACTTGCACATCTATCTTCTCCCCTACCTTAGTGAATTCAGATGGGTGCTTGATTTTTTTGGTCCAGCTCAAATCTGAAACGTGAACCAATCCATCAATGCCTTCTTCTAATTCAATGAACAACCCAAAGTTGGTAAGGTTGCGAACGACACCGGTATGACGTGTGCCGATGGCATACTTGCCCAACACATCTTGACGTGTCCAAGGATCTTCGGTCAATTGTTTAATGCCCAACGACATCTTGCGTTCGTCACGGTCGATAGTCAAGACTACAGCGTTTAACTCATCACCAACTTTCATGAAATCTTGCGGGTTGCGCAAGTGTTGGCTCCAGCTCATTTCACTTACGTGGATCAAGCCTTCTACACCGGGTTGCAATTCTAAGAACGCACCGTAATCAGCCACGTTAACAATCTTGCCTTTTACTTTCGATCCGATTGCGATCTCGGCCGCTAATGACTCCCAAGGGTGAGGCGTCAATTGCTTCATACCCAATGAAATTCTCTTTTTGTCGCCATCGAAATCCAACACTACTACCTTTACCACCTGATCGAGTTTCAACAACTCTTCTGGATGGCTGATGCGACCCCACGAAATGTCGGTAATATGAAGAAGACCATCTACACCACCCAAGTCGATGAATACACCGAAGTTGGTCATGTTTTTGATCACACCTTCCAATACTTGTCCTTTTTCTAAGTTTGTTAAGATAACAGCCTTTTGCTGCTCAAGGTCTTTTTCGATCAATACCTTATGCGACACTACTACGTTGTCGTTGGTATTGTTGATTTTCACCACCTTCACCTCAATCGACTTATTCACATAAATATCGAAATCGCGGATAGGCTTCACATCAATTTGAGATCCTGGCAAGAAAGCTTCGATACCAAACACATCTACAATCAAACCACCTTTGGTTCTGCGTTTCACAAAGCCTTCAATCACTTCGTCTTTATCCAATGCCTTCTGAACATAATCCCAGCCCTTCACCAACTTCGCCTTTCTGCGCGACAGGATCAATTGCCCCATGGCGTTTTCGCGTTCCTCAATGAACAAATCCACTACATCACCAATCTTTAGGTTGGTCATGTCTTTGAATTCGGCCAACGGCACCAAGCCATCAGACTTGAAACCGATATTTAATATAACATCGCGGTCGTTGATGCCCACCACAGTGCCTTCCACTACTTCGCTTTCGTTAACCGAAGTAACAGAGCCACCGAACAATTTATCCAACTCGGCACGTTCATTTTTTGAATAACCTTCCCCGAAACCTTTGCGGTCAAAGGTTTCCCAATTGAAGTTTTCAAGCGAAAAATTAGATGCGGTAGCTTCTTTGCGAGCGGTTACATCTTTGATCATGCGGCTGATGCCCTCTTCTTCCTCGCGCTTCTTCTGCGCCTTAAAGGCAGCAAGGTCGTCTTGCTCAAGTTCTGCTTCTGCAGTCTTTACGTCTACATCCGCTTCAGCACCTTTTACGGCAAGGGCTTTTTTCACTTGTCCATCTCCTTTCGATGTTTTTGAATCTTTTTGATCTTTGTCTTTTGACACTTTAGCCATACGCTTTGCCCTGTTTTACATGCAACGAACGGGCATTTTCGCTACAAATTTAGTTTTAGATGGCTGCTTCTTTAAAAAAACAACCCCTGATGATTTCATCAGGGCCGCAAATATAGGTAAAAAAGGCAGAAAGCCTTACTAAAAGGATGGTTTTAGCAGGGAAATCGCTTTTAACATTTCAGCACCAAACTTCTGTAACCATCATCTAGTGCAGCGGTCAACCGTTTAGATCGTTTGGACATTTTGGTGGATTTTTCTTTGTCCAACAAAGCCAAGGCCATCTTGTTGACAATCGAGAAATTGACAACCGAGTTTCCGGATTTCATCAGCAGGGCATCTTCGTTGAAGAGCACATCCAATGACCAGTGCAGGTTGTTTTCGATTGCCCAATGTTGCCTGATCTTGGCATTGAACTGTGCGGCATCCCCGCGCAAAGAAGAAATATAATAGCGGGCCTCCCGCGTGATCTTCCCTGTTTTCTTTTCTGCCCGTTCTGATCTTATCCGCACGATGCTTTGAAGCCCCGGCCAATGCGAACGGTCATCTAAAAACCTCAACCCACTGATCACATCACATCCCCTTTTTTCTGCACGCCCATGCCCCATATCTGTCTGCCTATGGGAATGGGAAGGTTTTTCAAGGGTGAACACTTTCTCGATCTGTTGTTTCAGACTTTTCTGGTTGTCCTTCACCATCAAAATATAATCGGCCTTCTTGTCGAGGATTTTCTGGGCAATATCCTGTTGGCAGCCCATTGCATCCACAGTGACCACACAGCTTTCAATGGCAAGCATGTCCAATAAAACAGGGATGGCGGTGATCTCATTGCTCTTTTCCTTCACACATTGTTGGCCCAGGCAAAGCCTGTTTTGGGTGGCATAAGCGGAGACCAGGTGAAAAGCTGTCCGGTCTTGCGAAGCTGATCCACAAAGCGTCTTCCCATCTATGGCAACCACTTCCCCGTCCGTTAGTTTGGACAGGGAATTGACCCAAAGCATAAAACACCGGTTGAACTCAACGGGGTCGATCAACGCAAACACCTTCCCCAACACATCGTGTGAAGGTATCCCATTTGCATAGGGAAGGTATTGGCGCAACCAGTCCAGTTTGGCTTTCCCGAAAACGTGTACGGGGCACCAGCCATCGGCCCCGCTCAGTACGGCCGAGATCACTAAAAACAAAATCTCATCCAGCGGGTATTGAAAGTGGCCTTTGGTGGTCCTGCGAGGGTCGGGCAAGGGGCTGAAGGATGTATGGAAAACCGAGTTGCTATCTCTAAGGGGATTTGGGCTACGCATTTTTTTTCACGTAACTCATTTTGATGAATCAAAAATACAGTATCACTGCCCTTGCTCCAAATACTTCATAATCATTTTGTTATCTGAAAATTTCTTAAAAGCGATTTCCCTGATGGTTTTAGGGTTGAATATCTTCTACTTTTAGTGTGCCCACAGCATAGTCTAGCAATACCTTTTGGAAGAGCAAACGATACTCTGCTTGTGCCTTGTCGGTTTGCGCCTGCACAAACACGCGATTGGCGTTAATAAAGTCTACAAAATTGGTAACGCCTAGGTTGTAGCGTTCTGTTTCCAAACCAAAAGCCATCTCAGCTGCCTTTAATTGATCGACAGTTACTACGTAAGCCTTTTTTGCACCGTCATAGTTTCTTGAAGCGCGAACCACATCATTGCGGATTTGATACTCGATGTTTTTCCGTGTCAACTTGCTGTTTTCATATAATGTTTTTTGTTGATAATAATTTGTTCTGTTCTGCAAACCACTAAAAAGTGGAATGGAAAGCTGAAAGCCATATTGCTTGTAAACGTTATCGAATCTAAACTGATCATTAAATGATCGCTGCTTATCATTCGGCTGAAGAGTTTCTACCCCTTGCAAACCATATCCAGAAGCCTGCGAAGGGTCTACAACTACAAGTGTTCTAAACCTAGAAACAGAGTCCGGTTCTCCTCTTTGAAAGTTGTAGGCGGATCCGTAGTTAAAAAAAGCAAATAAAGATGGCATCATATTTCCCATGGATGCACGCATAGCGTATTTTTGAGCTGATTCATTCTTTTCAGCCCGGATATAATCTCCACGATGTAGTTTTGCTTGACCAGCCAATGTTTCGGGGTTAATACTTTCTGCGCTAATTGTATTGATATCCCAGCTAGGACGCTCCACGTCATACTCCTCTAAGGCATCTATTAAAAGGGTTTGAGCTAAAAAGGCTTTGTCATTATTAAGGGTAATTTCTGCTTGCACCGCTCGTAGTTCAGCCCCCTTGGTCAGTGCATCTTGATTATACTCATCAACTGGCGATTTTGCTCCCACCCTTACCTGCTCTATCGTTTGCTCCAATTGTTTAGTTAGTGCGGCCAGGTTTTCTTTAGCAATTCGTAGCAATTCGACATCTAACATAACTTGCAAGTATTGCGTTGAAACCGTATTGAGAACATCTTGCGAGGTGCGTTGAACAAAATTGGCTTGCGCGTCTAGCTGATGTGAAAACTGCTTGATTGAATTGATTCGATTAAACCCACTAAACAAATTTAGGTTGGCATTTAAAGAACCCGAAATATTATCGCGAACACCATTTACAACCTGCCCAGTATTTTGATTAAACGAATTACCGTTAAATTGTGAAGTTGTCAAATTTGCGGAGAGATTGGGCGCGATACCAGCAATGCTCGATCTCTTCTGGGCTTGGTTAAGTTCTAAATTATTGCGTTGTTGATTTAACACAATTGAGTTTTTCAATGCGATTTTTATCGCTTCATCAAACGTCAAAATTCTTTTTCCGCTTTGCGCGAAGCCGAAAGACAAACAGAAAAAACTAAAAATTGCTAAAATTATTCTTCTCATAATTTACTTATCTCTTTACCAATTCATCAGATTCAATTGCGCCATCCACTACTTTTACTACACGCTTGCCACGCTTGGCATTTTCTTCGGAGTGGGTTACCTGTATAATGGTGATGCCCTCATCGTTTAGTTTCTCAAAAATGTCCATGATCTGCTTGCCTTGGTCGGAATGCAGATTGCCCGTGGGCTCATCGGCTAATAACAATTTCGGTTCACCAACTATTGCTCGGGCAATTCCCACCAATTGCTGCTGCCCGCCCGAGAGTTGTTCGGGAAACAAATCTTTCTTCGCTACCATGTTAAACCGGTCCAGCATTTCGGCCACCATGCTTTTGCGTTGGCTTCCGCTTACTCCCTTATACAGCAAAGGCGTTTCTATGTTTTCGTAAACCGTTAATTCATCGATTAAATGATAGGCTTGAAAAATGAAGCCGATGTAATTCTTGTGCATCTCACTCTTCTGCTTTTCGCGCATTTTGTGCACGGGCTCGTCAAAAAAATAATACTCTCCAACAGAGGGTTCATCTAACATACCAATGATGTTCATCAACGATGATTTGCCCGCACCGCTAGGACCCATAATGGTTACAAACTCCCCTTGTTGCACCTCAAGATCAACACCTTTTAAAATAAAAGTGCGCTGAAAACGGGAATCAATGTATTTGTCGATCTTTTGAAGTTTAAGCATAGTGTTGGTTAACCGAGGAGATAATGGCGAATAATATGCCAACCTCGATTATCTGCAAAAGACGCTAAATTTGGTTGTTTTGTTGCTTAGAAATCGTTCGCTTGTGAAAAAAGGTGTCCGAAAGCGGATATGTTCAATACGAATAATTGTCATTCCATGGGCGCCAGTCTCTCCAAGATTCTTCTATTTTAATCCACTTTAAGCCAGGTCGGATCGTTCCGGTTCTGATAACCGATGTTGAATCTATTTTAGGACCTAAAGAATTTGCGATTAGAAACCGATAAGGTCCAAATTTCTTATTTAATAGTTCGATTGAAGTGCCTCTTGACAAATCTAATTTTGCACTGTTCTTTTTAAAAGCATTAAGAATTTGACGAAATTCTTTTGGCTTTATATTCAAATAGCGCAACGGCTGTATTGAATCGATACCATTAGGCGAAAACCGAAATGTAAACATCCATCTATTGGCAAACCTCTGGTTTTCCGCAATCAATGAGGCATCATCTAAAATCTTGTAATCCTTAAGCTTTTCAAGCGATAAAAAAAAAGGATCAACCCAATTTACCTCGTCATTAAATTTTTCGACTTGGTAGTGCTTTAATGTTATTTCGAAGCAATCACACCAATTCACATAGTTGAGTGAAACCATTCTTTTTGTGAGTGATTGCGCGAATTTATTAATCAACATCACCTCTTTTTCGTTCGAAACAAAATATTGATTGATTCCATTCTCCTCAAATTCCTTCTGCTGAGAAAGGAATAAAGGCTCTCTGATCAAAAAGATCCAAATAATGTAGCCAAAAGCTACGACTAAGATTAGTGCTATAAAAATCCTAAACCCTAGCGTTTCTTTTAGCTGCTTATATCGAGAAATTTTCTCATTAGTATTCCAATAATTCTCTACGTCATCTTGCAGAGCTCGATTGGTTTCAAAATGTTCTTTGTATTTCTTAAAGGCCTTCTTGGGTTTACGAGTATAATCCTCCTTCCGCATACCAAACCCCATATATCCCATAAATCATCAATAAGATTGTTAAAACACTAACGGATGCAAAATCACATCCACTCTCCTATTCATCGACATGCCTCGGTAATTTTCGTTTGAATAAACGGGGTTTTCAAATGCCCAATCTTTTATATGGATGATGCGCTCGGGAATATCTTTTTGGATCAATGCATCAAACACCACTTGACTGCGCATTTTAGAGAGCCATTGGTTGTAGCGCTTCCCACCGACAGGATCGGTGTGGCTGATCAATTGGATTTCGTATTTATCTAATAAGTTTGGAATAGAATCGAGCCAGCGCGAAAGCGAAGTAGATTGTTCATCGTCCAAATAATAGCTGCCACCGCCAAAAAAAATGCTCATGCGAATTTCTTCTTGCTGAGCCACCATAGATCCAGAAGAAAACAGCGCTAAGATTAATATTAGGATGAGTCGTACCACGGTATTAGAGACAATAATTTGTCATCATATAAATAAAGGTAAACATGAATATTGAAAAATCCATTTTGGTCAACCCAAGGCTGAGTTGCTTTTGCTTCCTACGATTGCTTAATTTGTAACAAATTTACAAATGCCTATGCGCCATTTTCGCCTCCTTTTGTGGATTCCTGTCTTAATGCTATCCTCATGCGGCAATAAAATTATTTACTACGGTCGGGAATATACACCCACTCAAAATGTGGACATTTTCTTTCGGGAAGGTGATGTAGCCGAGCCCAACGAAATTATGGGAAAGGTAACGTTGGAAATGTCAGCTAAAAAAAGCTCTGATAAAATACAACGTAAGTTGATGAATCGCGCCAAAAGCAAAGGTGCCGATGCCATTATTTTCGATAACATTAGTTTAACTACCACGGGCAGTACTTCTGGCACAGCAGGCGTAGGCACTGCCAAGCGTGGTTGGTTTTTCGGCATCTTTGGGTCGAAAACCAAATACGATAAAGGGCAACAAGTAAGCGGAACCTTGTTGAAATACAAAAAGAACATCGGCAAGTAAACATGCCATTAAAAATCAAAAAGCAATTTCAAGAGGTTGAGCCCAAAAGCCGAAAAGAGTGGCGACAGTGGCTGCAAAAAAATAACACGCAATCAGAAAGCATTTGGGTAGTCATTGCCAAAAAGGAAAGCGGACTGCCCAGCATAACCAACAATGATTTAGTCGAAGAAGCATTGTGCTTTGGCTGGATCGATAGCGTGCCCAATAAAATAGACAATCAACGATTTAAAGTTTTGGTTTCGCCACGCAAACCCAAAAGCAATTGGTCGCAGATCAATAAAGGGCGAGCCGAGCGTATGATGAAAGAGGGCTGGATGACAGCGGCCGGGCAGAAGATGATTGATCTGGCAAAAAAATCGGGAACGTGGAATGCTTTGAACAACATAAGCGAACTTCAATTACCTGCAGATTTAAACCGTGCGTTCAGTAAAAACAAAAAGGCGAACGAATTTTTCAACGCCTTTCCTCCTTCTACCAAAAAGGGAATATTGGAATGGATCCTCAATGCAAAAACCGATGAGACGAGGAATAAGCGCATCACCGAAACAGTAAGCCTAGCATCCAAAAACATTCGTGCGAATCAGTATCGGCAACCGAAAAAGTCGACTGACAACTCCAAGTAATCAGAGGATTGATTGCCAATTACTAACCTACTAAAATGTCAACCAAGTAACGTGGGCTTGCTTGTTTTCTCCAAGGGCTACAATGATTAAGTTACCGTACTCACTATCCGCAAAGGCAGCATATTCTTCTTTGCCAATCAAATAATTAACAATGGCAGGCGTGGTATTCGAATGGCCACAAATCACTACCGTTCCTCCAGACCACCGAGCAAGTGTCTCATCAATCTCGGCCATCTTACTGCCATCATAATGATTGATGGATAGATTCTTGGATTTTGCCAACGGCTTTACGGTATCCTCTGTCCGCTTAAATGCGGTGGAGTAAATTGCGTTAATCTTGGTTTTGGAGAGCAATGTCACCAAACCGGCAGCCCGGTTTTTGCCAGCTTCTGAAAGTTCGGGGTTTTTGCCTCCATCGTTTTCTTTCTCAGCATGGCGAAGTAAGATAATTGTGGTTAGCTTTTCTTGAGAGAATCCAAGTTGAGCAAAAAAAATAGTTATGGTTAAAAATAAAATCTTCATTGCTTAGTTGTTTTGCTAAAGTAATCACTAATAACAACGCTCCCTGCATCAAATCATGGAAGGCTCTTCTCTTTGGATTGTTAAGCATCGTCACAATCTCAACGAGAAACCAAAAAAATCCGAGCCAACTTAAAAAACTTTCCACCCGGCTATCAGATGCAGGAGAACGACCTAGTTTGATGATTTGAAAAGCAAGAACCAGTATTCCTAAGACCTCAAGAAATAATACCCGCGCAAAATCTACTCCAAAAGGTATCGTACTTTTTTTCCATACTACTTAAACTGCTGAGAAATCGAGTCAGGTATTTGGCAATTCTCTTTTCGTCTGGTATCAGCCAAATGAAAAATCTTCCATTGGCCATCGGTGTCTCTATACAATTGAAAAGCGTCTACCCCGCAATGGCTGAATTGGTTGCCCATGTAAAAAGCATAATCAGCCCACACCTGTGCAAAGTTGCCATCCACTTCAATTTTCAAATTCCAGATAGGCTCATTGTAAGCTACCGGGTGCGGTGTGCCAATGGCCTTCATAAAATTTGCGATGCCAGCTTCGCGATTGATAGAGGGCGAGCCATCTTTCTTTTGCCCAATGGTGACCATGGTAACCTGATCGGCAAAGGCTGTCTTTAACAACGAACTATCGCCCTTTTTCATGGCGGTGAATAGGGTATTAATCGTACTTTCTATATTTTTTTTATCCGTGGATGATTGGCCAAGGCAGGCAGTCGAAAAGATGACCGACAAAAATAGAGGGAGAAAATGTTTCATATGGATGGTGTTTCATCAAAAATAAGAACATTAAGGAATTGTTTGACATTCCCCATGACCCAAAAAATCTCTACTTTTATCCTTTGTTACTAACCACGTATATGAAATACCTCGCCTTACTTGTCTTATTGGTTTGTTCTAGTTCTGTTTTTGGTCAAAATCAATTGGATAGTCTTAACAAAGCGTTGGATAATGCCAAAGGTGACCAACGGGTAAAAACATTAAACGAACTCTTCCGCGCAAATTTTAATTCCGAACCAGTGCAAGCCATTGGCTACGCACGCCAAGCACTCACGTTGGCCACCGAAATTGATGACCGCAAAGGCATGGCAGCCGCCTACAATAATTTGGGCGTGGCCTACAAAAGCCAAGGTGCATTAGATAAAGCCCTGGAATACTATCTAAACTCACTAAAAATTTACGATAACCTAAAAAACAAAGATGGTGTTGCCACAACCAAGAGCAACATCGGAGCAATCTACTCACTTAAAAAAGATTACGGTCAGGCCATGAAGTATTTTGAGGAAGCCAACGAATCTTTTACTGAATTGGGCAATCCCGAAAAAATTGTTGGATCCTTGAACAACTTGGGCATTTTGCACAGCGACCTCCAACTATATGAACAGTCTTTGAAGTATTTCTCACAGGCCTCGCAACTAAGCGAAAAAATGGGTAAGGTAAACTCAGATCCACTCAACAATATTGGCAATTTGTATTTCCGCCAAGGTAACTACCAACGCGCAGCCGAGTACTATGAACGCGCAATGGTGATCGCCCGAAAAGAAAACAATCAAACCGCATTGCTCTATTCACTCGCCAATCTAGGCGAGTTGTATGCCAAAGCTGGGCAAACCACCAAAGCACAATCGTATTTAGATACTGCCGCAGTGCTGAGCGGGCGATTGCAAGCCTATTTGTTTGAGCCTACCATTTTGAAAAGCCAGGCTTCCAACTTCGCCAAGCAAAATAAAATGAAAGAGGCTTATGAAACCATGCTGCGCTACGACCAAGCTAAAGACAAAATATACGGTGAAGAAAGCACACGCAAAATAGCTCAAATGGAGATGGCCTTAAACCTTCACGAAAAAGAAAAAGAAATTGAATCGCTGAAGGCTACCGATGACATCAAAAGTTTGCAGCTAAAGAACTCACGCATGTTTATTGTGGCCATCGTATTAAGTATCATTACCATCATTGGCTTGATCAACTTCTTCTACACCAAAAGAAAAATTGCGAAGGCATGATGCAGCGAACTGAAGCCATTGACCTACTACGCTCGATGACGAAAAGCGAAAGTCTGCTGCGCCATATGCGCAGTATTGAATTGGTGATGGAGGCCTATGCCGAAAAATTTAACCAAGACAAAAATAGTTGGGGCATTGCGGGCTTGCTGCATGATGCCGACTACGAGGCTTTCCCTGACAAACACCCGCACATCATTGTAGAAAAATTACGCGAAAAAGGCGAAATAGAAATTGCCTATGCCATCTCAGCACATTATACCAAATGGAACGTCCCGTATAAAACACTGATGGACAAAGCGCTGTTAGCATGCGATGAACTGACCGGTTTTACCATTGCCTGCTGCCAAGTGCGGCCAGACGGAATCAATTCGTTGGAAGTGAAATCGGTAGTTAAGAAACTGAAAGACAAAGGCTTTGCCGCCAAAGTAGAGCGCGATGAGGTATACAAAGGCATTGAACTACTGGGTGTAGAGCTGAATAAACACATTGCATTTATTATTGATGTGTTGAAGAAAAATAAAGAAGAGTTGGGTATTTAGAGATTAGGGGCTGGGTATTAGGTGTTTGGGTTCAATTCCTAAGTCCTAAGCCCCAATACCTAAGTCCCAGCATCTATTGAGAATTAATCATTTCCACTTATATTTGAGCTTCTAAAAACAGTGCATATGTTCAATCAAAATGTGGCCGATGGTGCCAACCTCTTCGTAATCATTTTAGCGGTTATTGTTGGCTTCGCAGCAGCGATGGGCTATGTGGATTATTTGAGAACCAAGCAGAAGGGAGAGTAGTCTTTTTTCTGCTTTCTTTTAGATTTTTAGGGCTTCTGCATCCCTTTTATTTGTTGTAAAATTCCTGTTCATTTCTTGTTAGGCATTGATTACTTTGGCTAATCAAAACACCTACCATGAGTACACGCGGAAATAGTAATTCGCCCGAAACGCCAAAACCGATGCCGCTAAAATACAAGCATCGCGACATCAAAATCTATTCATCCGATGAATGGATGGCCGATAATTCCAAAAAATACCGCAAGGTTTTCGACCGATGGGAAACTACCTACCAGCGTGCAGAGTTTTCTTTTTTTAATAAACTTTTTGATGAAGAAGATTGGGATGCCTCCATTCGCATGAAGTGCTTCTTCCACAACGGAAGTCAAAAAAATGAACTGTGCAGCCTCGAACAGAAGCGCAAAGTGTTGAAAGATGAAAACATTGTGTACATCCGCGAGTCGTGGGGCAATGCCGCACCCGGTACCTATTGGCAAAAGGGCGATTACTCGTGGGAAGCCTACATCGATGAAGTGAAAGTTGGCGAGTCTAAATTCTATGTGGAAGACGTAGGGCAAGCAAAGCCCAACGAAAATCTTTTCTTCGATATTATTTCCATCAAAATGTTTGAAGGTGATGGGCAAGCGCATGCATTGCCTGAAAAAAAATACCTTAAAACATTTAGCCAAAAAGATACGCGCTACGTGTGGAGTGAGTTCAGTTTCAAAAACAAAAGTCCCAAAGATTATTACGCTGAAATCTTCTTCAATTTTTACGACAATGCCGGCCAACTGAAAGGGTCGCACGCGTACCTGACCTACGTGGCCCCCAATACGCCTGACAAAGTCTACACGATATTCCCCGGATGGGGTGGTGAAACACCCGGCCGATGGACAGATGATTCCTACACCATGGAAGTGGTGTTTATGGATAACCTCATTGCTACGGTGCCCTTCTTTGTGGGTATCGCCCTTGAAGAAGGAGAAGCCGCGGTGATTACGGATGCAGGAAAAATGATGAGCCAAGCTTCCAAGGCAGCCTCACCCACTTCCAACAAATCGTTGGATGATATTTTGTATGAAAGCTTGGCAGAACTAAATGCACTGACTGGGCTTGACAATATCAAGACCGAAGTAAACGAAATGGTGAAATTGGTTCGGTTCTACCAAGAGAGCGGAAAAGATGTGTTAAATAAAT
Organism: Chryseotalea sp. WA131a; assembly: GCA_025370075.1. Classification (NCBI taxonomy): domain Bacteria; kingdom Pseudomonadati; phylum Bacteroidota; class Cytophagia; order Cytophagales; family Chryseotaleaceae; genus Chryseotalea; species Chryseotalea sp. WA131a. Next base: position 1,034,607 of record CP073016.1, read on the forward strand.
TTTCCCTTCACACCGTTTTCACGGGAAACCCCGGCACCGGAAAAACAACCGTGGCCCGCATCTTAGCTAAGATTTACAAAGGTCTTGGCATTTTAGAAAAAGGTCATTTAGTTGAAATGGACCGCGAAGGATTGGTGGCAGGGTATGTAGGCCAAACCGCTATCAAAACAGGCGAAAAAATTAACGAGGCCATGGGCGGCATTTTGTTTATTGATGAAGCATACTCGCTTGCTTCTGGCAAAGGCAGTCAGTATGACTTTGGGGGTGAGGCCATTCAAATTATTTTGAAACGGATGGAAGACCTGCGCGGAAAGTTTGGGGTGATTGTAGCCGGCTATACGGAAAACATGCAAGAGTTTATTGGCTCCAACCCAGGATTGAAATCTAGGTTCGATAAGTATTTTCAATTTGCCGACTACACACCCAATGAAATGTTTGCGATTGCCATGGCTCACTTCAACAAAGAGAGCGTGAAGCCCGAAGCAGCCGCTGCCGATCACCTAAAAAATTACTTCGACTTCTTGCACGGCCAACGCGACAAACATTTTGGCAACGCGCGCACCGTGCGGCAAGTGGTGGGCGAATCAGTCAAAAATCAAAACCTCCGATTGGCTTCCATGAAAAAAGAAGAACGAACACCCGAATTGATGGAGACCTTGATTTTGGAAGATGTGAAAGAGTTTGAAATCAAAGAAGTGGATAAAGGGCCAGCGATTGGGTTTAGGATCAAAGGCCAGTAAGGCTTGTTTAAATCCTCCAAAGCCTTTAATAAGATGTATGGCCGAAGGGGCAGTCTGTTTATCCCAAACTTTTAACGTGAAGAAGTAACGAGTGACGAATATTTTACCAATGTAATTTGCTACATCCACCGCAACCCCGTTCATCATGGGTTTACTAATTCATTTTCTGATTGGCCTTGGAGTTCGTATGAATTAATATTTGATGACACTCCTACCTTTGTGATGAAAAAAGAAGTGATGACATGGTTCGGCAATGCTGAAGATTATAAAAAAATGCACCAGCAATCTATTGCAGCATTTGGTGGAGTGGAGGGCTCAACAAAACCTAAAGCGCTTGCTCAATATCTTTCATAATATCCTCAACAGCTTCTAACCCCGCAGAGATGCGAATGAGGCCGGGAGTAATGCCCACGGCCAATCGTTCGGCATCCGTAAGTTTAGAATGCGTGGTAGAGGCTGGGTGCGTGGCAATGGTACGCGTGTCGCCCAAGTTGGCAGAGTGAGAAATCAACTTAAGTGAATTCAAAAAGTTTCGACCTTTGTCAATTCCGCCTTTCACTTCAAACGAAACAATGCCGCCACCCAAGCGCATTTGTTTTTTGGCAATGGCTTGCTGCGGATGCGAAGCTAAAAAAGGATACTTGACATACTCTACTTTTGGATGTTGTTCTAAATACTCAGCAATCTTGAGCGCATTCTCACAATGCTTTTCCATACGTACCGCTAGGGTCTCCAAACTTTTTGATAGCACCCACGCATTGAATGGAGACATAGATGGCCCCGTATGCCTGGCAAAGAAGCGGATCTCTTTGATCAATTCTTTCTTTCCCACAATCGCTCCGCCTATCACCCTCCCCTGCCCATCAATAAACTTAGTGGCCGAATGCGTAACGATGTGTGCACCCCATTGAGCGGGGTTTTGCAAATAGGGAGTAGCAAAGCAATTATCAACATTCAAAATAAGATTGTGCTTGTTAACCAATTTGCTCAGCCATTCCAAATCAATAATATCCAAGGCCGGATTGGAAGGCGTCTCCACAAAAATCATTTTGGTGTTGGGCTGTATCTTACTTTCCCACGAATCAACATCACTGATGTCTACATACGTGTGAGTGATATTAAATCGCGGAAACAGCACATTTAAAATTTGGTGAGTAGAACCAAATACCGAGCGTGAAGCCAGCACATGGTCGCCTGCTTTTAATAACGAAGCCATACTGCAATACATAGCCGCCATGCCCGAGGCGGTTGCGATTCCATCTTCTGCACCTTCCAACAAACAAAGCTTGTTGATGAATTCAGTATTATTCGGATTGGAAAACCGGGTGTAAATATTTCCAGGCACTTCATCGGCAAACAACGCACGAGCTTGTTCGGCATCGTCAAAAACAAAACTAGAGGTTAGGTACAACGGCACCGAGTGCTCGCGAAAATCGGTTCGGGCCGCTTGAGCACGGATGGCATCGGTTTCAAAATTTCGCTTCTCTTCCATAAATCAAAAATCACAAATCAAAAAATCACACATCTAAACTGAAATCACCTCTACACTATAGGTAATCTTTGCCGACTTTTCCAATGTTTTGGCGACAGAGCAATATTTGCCGACTGATAACGCCACCGCCTTTTCGGCTTTGTCTTTATCAACATTTCCAAAGATTTTAAAATGCGCATGCACTTCCGTGTACAGCGAAGGGGCTTTGTCTTTTTCGCGTTCGCCCGAAATCGTAATTTTTAAATCCTTCAAATCTTGGCGCTGCTTGCGCAGAATGGTGACTATATCTACAGCACTGCATCCACCCATAGCTGCCAGCAATACTTGCATCGGGCGCATACCTCCATCTTGCCCGCCATCGGCTGGTGAGCCATCCATCACGATTTTGTTGCCCATGTCGTTCACGGCCTCCATGCAAAAGTTATCGTCTTTGCGGGTGAGTTCTATTTTCGTCATGCTGCTTTGATCATAGTCCTATCTTCTTTTTTTTTCAATAAACTTCCACCAATCATGGCTACAAAGCTAACCAATGTAGCGGGAAGTAAACTCGGCCAATCAGTATCGATGAATTCAAAAATCGCCCACGTAGCCGTGCCCAAAATCATGGCCGATAATGCACCTGTACTATTGGCACGCTTCCAATATAAACCCAATACCAATGGAGCAAACAATGAAACCAAACTCAACACGGACGACTCCCCTACCAACTCGTAAATATTGGAGCGAAGGCACGCCATTACCGTAGCAATGCAACTAAAAATCAGTACGGAGATTCGGGTGATTTGTAACAATTGCTTGTCCGTAAATCGTTCCTTGGCCAATGGCTTGATCAAATTTTCTGAAAAGATAGCAGCCGGGGCAAGTATGGCCGAACTAGTGGTGCTCATGATCGCAGACAGTAACGACCCAAAAAAAAGAATTTGTATTGGCAACGAAGCATGTTGCAAAACCATGTTGGGCAATGCCAATTGTGTATCGCCTTGTGCTAGGTGTGGGTAAAGATGCTTTGCGCAGAGGCTGATAAACAAGGGGATCGCAGCGATGGTCAAATACATACCTGAGGCAATGAAGCACGACCGTACAGCAATTTTTTCAGAGCCTGATGACATCACCCGTTGAAAGACATCTTGCGAGGGAATAGAACCCAACCCCAATACCGACCACGCGGCCAACCAAAGAAGAATGTCGCGAAGGCGAAATGTTGGGAAAAACCGAAAGGTATCGGGCTGCACTTCCTTCAACACATTGGATACGCCACCTGCTTGATTCGCTAAGATAACGGCCACCACCACCAAACCCAATACGATGATGATGCTTTGGATAAAATCAGTAATCGAAATGGCCCACATGCCACCGATGTAGGTATAAAACGTTACCACAAAGGCCGAGGCGATTACGCCTTGCCAAACAGGAAGCCCGGTAACTACATTGATGATCAAGCCCATTGCCACCAACTGCGCTGCGATGTAGCCAACGTAGGGTGGTGCCAAAAAAATGCTGGTGATCAGTTCTGTACGCTTTCCATATCTTACTTCAAAAAAATCTCCCAGCGTGAGCAAGTTCATGGAGTATAGTTTACGTGCGAAGAACAATCCAAAAAGCAACAAGCAAAGGGCTGCCCCAAAAGGATCTTCGATGACGGAATACAACCCACCTTTTAAAAATTCGGAAGAAGCGCCAAAAACAGTTTCGCTGCCAAACCAAGTGGCAAACAGAGCCGATGAACTGAGCACGATGGGTAGGCTTCTGCCCGCCAACATAAAATCGCCCGAGGTTTTAACTTTGCGCGCTGCCCAATAGCCGACAAAAATCGTAAGCAGCAAATAGATGATGATAGAAGCTAAAAGCAATTCAGGTCAATTCAGATTTTCTACAAAAACCTAAATCTAAAAACTATCGACTAAAGTTCATTGATTGGCGGATACTATTTTCTCTTTTTCAATTGGAAAGCACGCGTTACGTTGAAGCCCAAATGAATGTCGCCATTGAAAAAATCGCCTTCCGATTCGGTGATGAAGGTACGTTCGGTAATCCGCTGCGAGCTGCTAAGCAATAACTGAAACACATGGCCGCCCGTTTCAATATCTACACCAAACCCAATTGAGTTTTTGTAAGGGTTGTTGGTTTTTACATCCAACCGATGATAATACTCTGAAGTGATGGCAATGCTTCGCGAAATTTTATACCGACCTCCAATGCCGATAGCAATTTGATCGTTAGATTCAATGGTTTTGTCTACTGCGTTTTTGTGTACGTAGGTAGGCATCAATTGAAGCGATAGTTTGGGTGAAAATTTTCGAGCGATCAACAATTGAGTAACATACGCAGTACGGTCGTTTAATGAAGTGGCATCACCGGGTGAGGCTAGTTTAAAACTGGCATATCCAAACACAGTTATTGTTACAGGGACAGCGTCCACACGTTGCCTAACAATTTTGTAGCGCGAATAAAAGTCCATGATTTTGTCAGAAGAACTGCGGCCAAAACCTATACCCCACCGATCTGTAATGCCATATTCTAAACCGAGCCTCACAGCTGCTTGATCGAGACCATATAGATTGTATGATCCAGAGTTCATTGCGCCAAAGCGATGCGAGAAAATAAATTCAAGCTCGCCTCTACCGCGTGTCTCCACGGTTTGCCCGTTCACCAACCGAGATCCTTTAAAGGTGCTCTCGGCATACGCAGTTCTTGGCGCTTTGCTTTCTAACTCGTTCAATAGATCGTTTTGCGCTATGGCCGAGCAAAACATAACACTGGCAGCCAACAGTAAACTTATTTTCTTCATAATTTAAAACTAGACTAAAGGGTTATCGCAATCTCTTCAGTAATATTCTGCCAAAGCATTTTAGCTTTACTTTGTCAAATATCGGATTTTAGCGAATATGTTTTTGTTTTTGATTTGTTCTCCTTAAAAATTAAAAAACTGTTACTTTAATTTTGAGATGGCCTAAATTTATTGTTAACGGTTATAAACACCACGGTGCTCAATCCCAAAAGATAGGGATAATAAAGGTGCGCCATAATATCAAACGGCCCCACCAGTTGATTGGCCACGGCCAAGGCGGCTAACATCTGCGCTCCGTAGGGAAGCAATCCTTGCACAAAACAAGAAATGGTATCGAGTATGCTGGCGCTTCTGCGCGGGTCAATTTGATTTTTGTCGGCTATATTCTTAGCCAGTGGCCCCACAATCAAAATGGTGATCGTATTGTTTGCCAAGGTGGTATTTACCAAAGCCGTGAGCGTGGCAATTCCTAACTCCCCTCCTCTTCTACTTTTTACATGACGTGATACGTGGTGCAAAATATAATCGATGCCTCCATAAAATCGGATCATACCCACAATGCCGCCAATGATGATGCACGTTAAACTCAATTCAAACATGGAAGCCATACCCGTGTTGAGCGCGTTGACCATCGGCCACAGCGCGAGGTCGCTCACAAAAAAACCAATCACCATGGAAAGAAAAATACCAGAGATCAACACCCAAATCACATTCATGCCCAATAAGGCAGCAATAAAAATAAAGAGGTAAGGAATGATTTTGATAAACGAATACTCGTAAACAGCCGCAGACTGTGCAGGAAGATTGGTGGTGAATGCATAGAGCAAAAAGGTGATGATCGAAGGCGGCAGTGCAATCCAAAAGTTGACTTTGAATTTCGCGCGCATCTCCACTCCTTGGGTGCGTGTGGCCGCGATGGTGGTATCTGAAATCATGCTGAGGTTATCGCCAAACATGGCACCACCCACTACGGCCGCAAGCCCGACTGCCAACGTGCCGGGAACAGATTCATTGATGCCCGCAGCGATAGGTGCTAGTGCCACTACCGTACCTACCGAAGTGCCCAATGAAAGTGAAATAAAACAGGAGGTTAAAAACAATCCGCCAATCAGCAAACTGGGAGAAACGTAACTCAATGCAAAGTTGATGGTAGATTGCACCGCGCCCATACTTTTGCTTACTTCGGCAAACGCACCCGCGAGTAAGAAAATTAAAATCATGAGCATGATACCCGAGTCGCCAGCGCCCTTGCTAAACTCTTCTACTTTTTGGTGGAATGTAAATTTGGGATAGAGCAGAAACCCGATGATGGCCGAGAATAAAAACGCCACCAAAATGGGCATCTTGTAAAAATCGTTGAGTAAAAGTGATGTGCCCAAGTAAACAACTATGAAGACCATCAACGGGAGCAATGCCCAAAACCTTCCAGAATTATTTTCCATCTAGTAAAATAAAATTGCAAACATAGTCGATTAAGTTGATAGGTTATTAAAAGTGAAACAAATATTACCCAACTTGATGCCTTACTAAGGCTTTAACTTCGCGTCAAGTAAGATAATCTGATTATCTGATAGGAATGAAAACGGCACATAAATTCTAATTGCAATCTCCGTCTCAAAAACGTAATAATACTTACGCCTAAAAATTCTTCTAAATCGTTCGTAGAGGACTTCCGTTTGACTTAAATCCTCTCTAAAGATAATTCTATCCTCTAAAGGTTGTACACCGAAGTTAATCGTTTTAAAAGAATCAATCCTAAACAAAACCCATAACAATGGCTTGAGCGTAAAATATATTCCATAAGCAATGCAAAATCCAGCGTAGGCAATTCCGAACTTGTCATTACTATTGTAAAGATTACAACCAACTAATACTAAGAATGGACCACCAATAATCCTGTTAATCATTGCAAATCTTGAATAGCCAAAATAGTATTCACTAAAGAACATTTTTATTCGATTACTTCTCAATAATTTATTCAGTTCAAAAGTTTCCATGGTTTATGGTGCCTCTCTTTATTAAGTTTGTAAATCAGTTTTATTATCTACTACAAATCTCTTTAAACGAACAATACTTACATGTATCTAAATTCTCCGTTTGGTCAAAAGGGGTTTGCTTATCGAAAATCTCCGTAAGCAATTTTACAAAGTGATCTTCAAACTCAGGTAACAAAGGCCTTACATCTCTCACCACTTTTTTATCCATCTGCAGCCCGTATTCAAAATCGGATTTAAAGAGATCTTTGCGATTGACCAACCCCGATTGCAACGTATAGGTGGAATTATTTTTTCGTTCATACACCCATGCATACAACATCGCCTGAAAGGCCGCTTTATTCCGATCTTTCTTTCGCTCAAAAAGAGAAGCAATCGAATCAAAGCTATTGACATCCTTTCCTGTTTTGTAGTCAATGATTCGTACATGATTTTCCTTCCGGTCTACACGGTCAATCTTGCCCCCAATGGCAATTGATTGCCGATCGGAAAGCACATAGCTGGTTTTAAAATCTGCCGCCTCTAACATCTCAATCACAAACGGTGCATACTCTTTGTCTTTTTCCAGTACATGCTGCGCCATTCGCTTCACCGTTTCATTTACTACCAACTGTTGACCTTCGTATTCCACCGGTCGTTTGTCGTGCAAGGAGAAATGGTTGCGATAAGCCCGCTCCATCAATAAATCTAATTTCAAATTCAAATTGTCAAAGTGTTTGGCTTCTACCCTCCACGGGCCCGCAGGTGGTTTTACATCATGATAGAAATATTCCATCACCTTATGAAAGAGATTGCCGAATACGCGAGCATCGGCTACCTCTTCCACCTCGTTGGGCTCTTTCAACCCAATCACATTCTTAAAATAAAACATTAGGCGGCACTCCAAATAATTGTTCAACGAAGAAGGTGTTAACTCTTTGCCCTGATAGCGCGAAAGCTTGTCGAGCACACTGGCATCTTTTGGAATGACAATGGGCTTAGGTTGCTTGATGGAGATGGGGCTATACAAAATTTTCTTCTCGTAGGGCCAGCCCGTTTCGTACATAATCTGGTTGAGGTAGCGGCTCATTTCACCCGTGCCCAATACATCGGGTTCGGTATTGTAAAACAAAAAAGCCCGTTGTGTTCGCTGCAGCAATCGATAAAAAAGATACGCGTACATGGCATCTTGTTGCTGATACGTAGGTAACCCATATGCTTTGCGGATGGAGTACGGCAAATAAGAACCTTGCTTGGCAGAAGCCGGCCACTGTCCTTCGTTCAAAGAAAGCACAAATACATTTTCAAAATCAAGCGTACGAGTTTCCAACACACCCATGATCTGAATGCCTTTCAGCGGCTCGCCCACAAACGGCACTTTTTCAGCCCTCGCCATTTGCCGAAACAACCGTTGCACCATCATCACTTCCATCGGCTCGGTATCATTCAGTCCTTTTAGTTTTGTCAGCATGCGATGAAACTGATACGCAAACTCTTTTTCAAACAAGGTTTGTGTTGTATTGGCCAATAGGGTAATGACTTCCAGTAATAGACCCAATAAATCCGTTGGCGCTACTTGCTTAAACACAGTCGCTATCAAACTTGATTGTGTGGAAAAAAAATCCTCCGGTAACTGAACGAGGTTATCCTTTTTGATCTTTTCTTGAAGTTGGTTAACCGCTGTAGCATCAGTCGATTTTATGTATGGATGGTTGAGCACATTCAGCACTGCGCGGAAATAAAATCCATTCTTGCGCTTTGTTCGGTGAAGGTCAAACACAAAATCAATCAACGAAAATAGTGGTGTGTTCACCAAAGGATAACCCATCGTAACATTGATCGCTGGCAATTGCGGTGGCAATGAATAAAGAACCGGCAGCAGCATGCTTTCATCGGGCAGCACCACTACCGTTTTTTCGTGCTCTTCTATCGGAAGCTCTTCCAAATATTGTGCTAACAACTTTGATTGACCCGCTCGCTGCGGAACACCCAGCATAGTTAGCTTGCGTGGTCGATCTAAATTTTTGGAAGGGCTGTTGCTAAATGTCTTGCCCAAGATGGGATGCTTGCGGTACAACCGAAAAAAACTACCTGCCTCACGATAATCTTTCTCCACATAAAAATCGTCTTCATCCCAATGCACAACAGCCGATTGATGTTGAACAAACCAACTGATAATGCTCTCCTCTGCTTTGGTCAGCGCATAAAAACCAGCAAAGACTATTTGCTTAGGGTAAAAGCCTGGCCGTTCATTGCTGATGCGTTGTGCCACTTGCTGGTGGATCATGCCCGCATAGCCAATGCCTTCGCGTTGCAAACGTTCGGTGAAGTTTTTGTACACGGGCATTAAACTTCGCCAGAGATTCAAAAATCGCTGCTTGGTTTCTGGGGTCGAAAATTCAACGGATTGCCAAAATTCCTTTAGATATTCCTTTTGTTCTTCGGTTAGGTAATCGAAATATTCTTCTACTTCTTTTAGATTGCTCACATCGCGAAAAAGAAATTCGGCATTCACCAAATATTTATCGAGCTCATCAAAATCGCGCAACAACATTTCGCCCCAAAAATAAAATCGGTCGATGTTCTCGGTATTGGGGTTTACTTCTTTGTAGGAGTGATACAGTTTAACGATCAGCGTAAATTTATCGGCCTCTTGCAAATCAGAAAATGAACCAATAAATTCTTCGATGGTGAGAATAGTAGGCACCCAGCGAGGAGCCGTTAAATCGTTGCGCAAGGCATCTTTAAAATAGAGAGCGGCCCTGCGGTTCGGAAATACCACGGTCAGATTTTCCCAATCAGAATAATCGGTTTTGACTGTATCGGCTAACTCTTGCAGGAATGATTTCATGTGTTTTCCAAAACCTTAACTTCTTCTATTCTTTTTTCATTCACATATACCAAATACCCGTTCTTTACTTGATAGCCCATCCGCGAAAGCAATACCATGTACTCCTTCACCTGATCTCTATCTTTTGAATATTCACTACCCGTTTTATAATCCAATACCCACGCTTGCTGATCCTTAATGGCAACTCGATCGATTCGTTTTTCCTCACCATTCGCTGAAAAGAGAGAAACTTCCTTTTTGTGAATCACATCTCTACTAAAAAATGGCGACAGAATTGGTTCGTTCAACAACCACACTACTGTTTGCGCAGTTGCCTGCATTTCTTCCATTGAAAGTTCACCAGACTCTGCGATCTGCTTTAACAATTGTTGTGCTTCATCGGCATACGAAATTTTGGAAAGCAAACGGTGCATCAACACACCCACGTTAATTTTAACTCGCTTATCGGATGTATGAAAATAATCATGGCCGCTCTTTCGAAGAGTCAATCGATTGCGCCATTGGGTAACAGCGTATGATTTAAGGGCGACCATGGCCTCGGTGGGTTGGTTGTCATCGGTTTGGTCAATTACACCCAACGTCAATTGTTTTTCCGCTTCGTTCCAAGCCAACTGAAGAGGCTCGCTTGTTTGAATGGCTTCCCACACGAGTTGACTGACACGCTTCAGTTCAGTTGGTTTTTTTTTCGATGCAGGTGCAAGTGCAATCATTCCTTCCTCGGCACGGGTAAACGCTACATACAATACATTTAAGTTATCGATGTACACACGCTTCGTTTCTTCAGAATAATAATCTTTAAAATAAGTTGACTCAAGTGATTGGGTATACTTTACTGGGATAAAGCCCGCTTGGCTAAACAACGAATGATTTGCCTTTACCCACAGCATGGGCGATTTGTTGCCATGACCCAATTCCCAATCTAAAAAAGGAATAATCACATACTTGAACTGCAACCCTTTGGCCCGATGGATGGTGATGATCTGTGCGGCATCTACTCCACCGGCCACTTGAATAGATTTTTTTTCGCGATTGATTTCCCACCATTCCAAAAATGAACCTACATCATTTTTCTCGCGCTGCATAAATTCTTGCACCACATCCTGAAATGATTGCACGTAAATGATTTCGTCTGTCAACTGACCGAGATTAAAAATATGGATCAGGTTCTCGACCATTTCAAACAACGAAAGCGAAGCAAGGTAATCCCGCTGATGCACAAACATGGGCGGCACCCATTTTACGAAATTTTTGGTGGTGGTATCAGAAAATATTTCATTCAAGTCAGTAAACGTTTGGGTCGGCCACAACTTCTGATATTCATACGATAGATTTGCCTTGGCAATCAAATCGGCTGAGTTGTGGATTACCCGCAACGCATTGATGAGTACCACAACGCACGAAGCGCGGTACAGCATTAATGACTCATTGGAAACCACCTCATAGTTGAATCCTTCTTTTGCTTCTTGGGTTTTGTACTCAATAAACCGTGCCGCTATTTTTTGACCCTCTTTGTTTTCGCGCACCAAAAAGGCAATATCCCGTTGGCGGACCCCTTTGCTTTGCAAATCTTCTATTATGTTTGGCAATCTCCGGAGAGCCTCTTCTTCAAAACTTGTTTCCTTGTCCGTATCCAAAAATTGAATATTGACATAGCCTTTATCTTCTTCTCTGAAAAACTTCTGTGCAGCATCTTGGTAGGCTTCGGTTGGAAAGTTGTCTCCTGTTTGGGCCGCAATGAGTTTGGCTGCTACGTCAAATAAAGAATTGTTAAAAGCCACCAATCGCCCTTCGCTTCGGTAATTGGTGTCAAGCGAATGGGTTTCCGAAAGCAGCTCGCTCACATCCGTTTTTACTTTTTGCTGCAAGATGGAAAGATCACCCCCGCGCCATCGGTAAATGGATTGCTTGATGTCGCCCACAATCAAACTTCTGTAATTCTGCGCCAGCCCGTTTTGCACCAAGGGCAATAAATTATTCCATTGCAGTCCGCTGGTGTCTTGAAACTCGTCTAACAAATAGTGTCTATAAAATGATCCCACTTTCTCATAAATGAAAGACGTGTCTTGTTCGCGCATCAGCACATTCAAAAACTTGGGCGCATCCGACAAGAGCACTAGATTTTCATCACTTAAGTACTTCTTTTGGATTTTAGTCAAGTCGGCCAGTAAACCAAACGTGTATAAATTCTTGGCCACCACCGATGCGGAACTATAAAGAATATTGTTCTGCTCAATGAACTCGACCAAAGCTTGGAGTTGTGGCTGCCATCTTTTTTGGGCCATCGAATAAACAACCGCCCGAGACGATGATGATTTGTGTGCCCATTTGGCGGCATCGGATACAGTTTCCATTACTGTATCACTTGGTAGGGAGGTCTTTGCTGAAAGATTAACAATATAAGAGAAAACCCCTTTTGATTTGCCTGTAAAATCATCTGCCGTCAATTGATTGGCCTCCATCTCTTGTACCATCTTTTGAGAAACACTTTTCACGTGGTTATCAATGGAATAAATGGTGTTGTCCAAATTTCTTTTGAATGTTTGGAAGAAGTCCTTGTCACCCGTTGCCCTCACCACATCTTCTTCAATGGATTTAAACGATTCATCTTTCATCAACCTGGCGAAATCTGAAAGGGCCGTGCGGATATCCCAATTTTCTCCTTGTTGCAATTTTTCGATGCTAAAGTCCAATACCCAACTTCGCAATTGAGGGTTGTTGGTTAGGTCATCCATCAACAAGTTGACTACTTCTTCCAGCACGAGTTCGTTATCTACTTCCAAACGGAAATTACCGAGCAAACCCGTTTCCCGGGAAAACGAGCGGATAACACGTTGAAAAAAAGCATCGATGGTGCTGATGGAAAACTCGGAATAGCGGTGCAAGAGCAAAGACAAAATCTGTGCGCTCCGTTCTTTCAATTCCTTCAACGAAAGTCTGATTTGCTCCGACTCCAATTGCTCGATTATCTCTTTGGCTAAATCCTGGCTTTTACCTTCCGTAAAATCGTAGAGGTAATGCAAGATTCGATCCTTCATCTCTTGCGTGCTTTTGTTGGTGAAGGTCATCGCAAGAATGTATTTGAAATAATCTGGTCGCTTCAGCGCCAACTGAATGTAGGATCTGGCCAATACCCTTGTTTTGCCAGAGCCGGCAGAAGATCGATAGATATGAAAGGGTTTAGCTGTCAAAATGCGCTTGCTCTGAACTATTAAAAGACTAAAAATGCTAAATCAAATCGATAAGAAATAAAATTTTTGAGTCGCTTTTACCAAAATTTTCCATTATTTTCGGGAAATTCATGTCGCGCAAGCTCTATTTATGGTGGCCACGGTTTTACTACTCGTTTGCCATACAGTTACTGCTCAACAACATCAGGCGCAATCATGTGCTACTTTTGTGTTGGATTATTCTTTTTGCCATGATCACGGGCAGTTTTGGGAAACTGTTGGGCATACCGTACTTGTTTTTGGATCCTGAATACCTCAACAAAGTCAGCTTCACGAGTTTTTTCTTCATGGGCCTTATGTCGGCTGGGTTTAGCATGGCCTTCCACATCACAGGCTATATTTCAGATGGCCACCGCTTCTCGTTTGTGGGCACACTTCCGAATCCGTTCAAAAAATTCGTAATCAACAATAGCATTATACCGATGTTGTTTCTTGGTATTTTCATTTATCAAATTATCACCTTCCAAATCGACAACGAACATTGCACCACACAGCAATTGATTGAGCGAATTGGTGGACTACTGGCCGGCTATGGGTTAATGACTTTTCTGTTTGCCATCTACTTTCGACTTACCAATAAAGATATTTTTAAATATATGGTATGCCGCATCGATGAAAAAATAAAAAGCAATGTGAGACTAACGCGGGCAAGCGCTATGAAGAAGCTGGACATTGCACGTAAAAAACAAGTGCGGGTGGATAACTATTTGGACAGCCGCATTCGCGTAACCAAAATAGAAGATGTAAGTTTTTATGATAAGGCTACCATCCTTCAAGTATTTGATCAGAACCATTTTAACCTAGTAGTGATTGAACTGTTGATTTTTGTGGCCGTAGTAATATTGGGCATCTTCAAAGATTATGCTGCCTTTCAATTACCTGCGGCCGCTAGCTTTATGATCTTCCTTACCATTTTTGTAATGGCTTCCGGGGCATTTGCCTACTGGTTTGGGGAGTGGTCGGCCACAGCCGGCCTAGTAGTATTCTTGTTTATCAACTATTTAGAAGGAAAAGATTTCTTTACCAAAAAGTATGAAGCTTTTGGTATGAATTACGATACATTTCCTGCCATTTACGATGCGGACACATTACAGTTTCAAAATGATACCACTGTCATTGAAGAAGACAAGAAAACCACTTTGGTACAGCTCAACAACTGGAAGAACAAATTTCACGCTTCTCAGAAACCCAAAATGCTTTTTGTATGCGTAAGCGGTGGCGGAAAACGTGCGGCCCTGTGGACCCTGAACGCGTTGCAAACAGCCGACAGCTTAACGCATGGAAAGAGTTCTGAAAGTACGGTATTGATAACGGGTGCCTCGGGCGGATTGATTGGCGCAAGTTATTATCGAGAACTGAAGCTGCGCGAAAAATTGGGCGAGCACACCAAGCCGAATCACAAAATCCATCGGCAAATGATAAGCAGCGACAACTTGAATCCGCTCATTTTCAGTTTGCTGGCCAACGATTTATTCGTAGGCTTTACACATTTTGAATATGCTGATAAAAAATACCAAAAAGACCGAGCGTATACATTCGAAGATCAATTGAACAAAATCACCGAAGGGTTAATGGATCACCCCATCTCCTATTATTACGAACACGAAATGAAAGGCACCATTCCAATGGTCATTCTCTCCCCTACGGTGGTAAACGATGGCCGAAAAATATACATCGCATCTCGTCCTGTTTCATTCATGAATGCTGAGTTGGAGAATTTTAAAAACTACTCGTTGGAAAAATTCAGCGGTGTCGATTTTCAACGATTCTTTAAAGAACAAGATGCCGACAAACTTCGGTTTTTGTCAGCGCTGCGCATGAGTGCTACTTTCCCTTACATCACACCCAACACTACGCTTCCAACCGATCCTCCCATCGAAATGATGGACGCTGGCATTTCTGATAACTTTGGGATCATTGATGCTGTTCGATTTATGTATGCGTTTAAAAATTGGATCAACGAAAACACCAGTGGCATTGTGGTGGTGTCCATTCGCGATTCGCCTAAGGTACCATCGGTGCAACCGAAATCGGGGCAAACGATTTTAGATGCCCTTACTCAGCCAATCAGTTCGGTGTACAACAACTTCGAAAATTTTCAAGACATCAATGGAGACTTGTTGTTGGGGCAAGCACACGATTGGTTAGACGTTTCCATCGATCGAATTGATCTACAATACCAAGCGGAAAATTATATCAATTTGCTACAAGGCATGGATAGCATCCGCCAAAATAATGCACGCGCATCGCTCAGTTGGCGATTAACGACTCGCGAAAAAGAAGGCATTGTAAATAATATTTACTCAGAACGAAACAAATCAGAATTGGCACGATTCAAATCACTTCTTCAATAAAATGGATTTTCTGTTTTCCTTTAAGTTTTTAAAAATAGCATTGCTATCAGCAGTTCTTTTCATCCTGCTGGATTTTCTATGGTTGGCCGTGATCGCTTCACCTTGGTATAGAAACGCACTAGGCTACTTATCTCAGTTGAGTGCCGAAGGTAAAATCACTTTCAACATTCCCGCAGGTTTAATAGCTCAGCTTGCAATTTCGTTTACCCTTTCGTTCGTCATTATGCTTAGCCTTCAAGTTGACAACCGGTTGGTAACCGCAATGCTGGTCGGTGGATTTATCGGGCTTGCCTTCTATGCTTGTTACGATTTTACAAACCTATCTTTTGTAAAAGATTGGCCGCTATGGATCTCCTTAATCGATATGGCGTGGGGAACGTTGCAAGGTGTATTGGCAGGTGTTTATGTCTATTTTATGAATCAGCATTTTTAACAACGTGTTATCGCCACACATCACACATTTTAATAAAGGTCTTTCGATTTCAATTCGCCTCCCGAAAGGAATTGTGGTACTGAATCCTTTTAAGGACGAGGTAACGCGATACCTGAGCGAAGCCTTCTATAAAAAGTACTATTCAGACTCCAACAAGCGCACAGCTATTATTGGTATCAATCCTGGTCGGTTTGGGAGCGGCATCACGGGAGTGCCGTTTACTGACCCTATCAACTTAGAGAAATACTGTGGTATCAAAAATAACCTGCCCAAAAAGCACGAACTATCATCCGAATTTGTGTATCGCGTCATAGAGGCCTATGGTGGGTTGCAAAATTTTTATGGTGATTTCTATTTTACTTCCGTATCACCTCTGGGCTTCACCAAAGACGGAAAGAACATCAACTACTATGATGACAAAGTTCTTCAAACGAAATTGGAAGATTTCATTTGCGAATCCTTCACCACCCAACTAAGTTGGGGCATCAACCGCGAAGTTGCATTTGTTTTTGGTGAAGGCAAGAATTACGATTTTTTGGAAAAACTCAATCAACAGCACCGATTTTTTAAATTACTTATTCCGCTTCCTCATCCACGTTTCATCATGCAATACAAGCGCAAGAAGGTAGATGAATACATTGCCTTATATTTGCGGGCTTTACAGGGTACTACGTAGCGTTGGCGAAATAGCACAGAAGAAGTAAAGCACACCATGAATTCGCGCGAGCAACTAAAAAAAACATTAGAACTCATTCAGCTTGAGAAGCAGGCAGATCTGGAACAGTACCGCCAAAAAGTATTGTTGAAGCCGCTCACTTCGCGCGTACGCGATGGCATGACATGGTATCCTGTAAAACTTAAGAGCAATCACATTGGCACGGGTGAACGAATTATCATTGAAATCGAACGGAACGGTCTTCACGATCAGCCTCATGCTTTTCAAAGTGGAAAAGTAGTGAACGTTTTTTCCAATGCACAAAACAAACCCGATCGTGATAATCAAACCGGAGTAGTAAATTATGTACGGGAAAATTTAATGGTGATTACGCTGAATGGCGAAGATATTCCCGATTGGATGGATGCCAGTTCACTTGGTGTCGATGTGATGTTTGATGAGGTGAGCTATCGAGAGATGGAGTATGCCTTGAAAAAGGTGATGGAAGCCGAAGAGAATCGGGTGGCGGAGTTGAGAGAGATTTTGTTGGGGGATACCAGATCCTGGATGCTGGATACTAGTAGCCATGCTACTATTATCCAGCATCCAGAAACTACTATTTTAAATGATAGTCAATATAAAGCACTACAAAAAGTAATTAACACCAATGCGGTCGCCTTCATCCACGGCCCCCCGGGCACAGGGAAAACAACTACTATTGTAGAAGCGATTCGGTACACCGTGAAAATGGAAGGGCAAGTACTGATGTGTGCACCGAGCAATGCCGCTATTGATTTATTGGTAGAAAAATTAAGCGATAAAAAGTTATCAGTCTTGCGGTTGGGGCATCCTGCCCGGGTGACAGAACAATCACTAAGCAAAACATTGGACGCGCGCATTGCCGAACATCCTAACTTTGATGAGCTGCGATCGCTCCGAAAAAAATTAGAGCATACCAAACAAAAAGCTAGCAAGTACAAGCGCACCTTTGGACATTTTGAAAAAGCCGAACGGAGAATGCTTCGAGAAGAAGCTAGGCAATTGAAATCGGACGCAGACATGTTGGAGTTTTACATTACTAATGATTTGATTCAATCCAGCGCAATAATTGCTTGCACATTGGTGGGGTCCTCTCACCAAACGTTGAGAGGCAGAAAATTTAAAACACTTTTTATTGACGAGGCCGGGCAATCGCTGGAGCCCGCCAGTTGGATACCCATCTTAAAAACACAACGTGTAATTTTTGCAGGTGATCATCACCAACTCCCTCCTACCATCAAATCGATTGAAGCCGCCAAACAAGGGTTAGACAAAACGTTGTTCGAAAAAGGAATTGCCAAACACCCGCAGCAATCTACTATGTTGCAAGTGCAATACCGAATGCACGAGGACATCATGAAATTTTCGTCCAATTATTTTTATAAGAGTGGGTTGATCGCGCACGAGTCGGTGCGAAGAGAATTGTTACTACCCACTGAATCGCCCGTTGAATTTATCGATACGGCAGGTTGTAGTTACAACGAAGAGCAAGATCCAGAAACGCTCAGCAGAATGAACAAAGAAGAGGCAGCATTACTCATTCGATTGGTAGAGCGATTAATTGATCAAATTGGGATTGAAAATTGGCAACACCAGAAGATTACCTTGGGCATTATTACTCCTTATCGGGCTCAAGTAGATTATCTCCATTCGTTGGCTGAATGATCGGCACAATTGGAACCACTCCATAAATTGATTTCCATCAATACGGTGGATGCTTTTCAAGGGCAAGAGTGCGATGTGATTGCGATTAGCTTTGTTCGCAGCAATGAAAAGGGTGAAGTCGGTTTCCTTTCAGACATCCGCAGAACCAATGTAGCCATGACGCGCGCCAAGAAAAAACTAATCATGGTTGGCGATAGTGCTACGCTGGGCTCCCATCCATTTTACATAAAACTTCTGGAATACGTGCAAGAAAAAGACTTTTATCGGAGCGCGTTTGAAAATCTCTAGCTGACACTTACCAGTTTGCACAAAACTGTCACGCGCAAAGTGCCTAATGTCTTTTCCGAATAGCCCCCCTCACTGCCTCTGCCGTCCACGGATCCTCTGGCCAATGGTGGCGGGGATACCGTCTTCGAAGTTCGCTCCGCACCTCGTGATACATGGTTTGCCAAAAACTTTTTAAGTCTTGCGTTACTTGCACGGGTTTGTAGCCAGGAGAAAGCAAATGCAGGATCACTTTTGTGCGGCCTTCATTGATTGCTGGCGTATCCAATAACCCAAACATTTCCTGTAAACGCACTTCCATAATTGGCGTGTTGCCCTGCTCATCGTATTGAAGCTTAATCATCGAACCACTTGGCACTTTTAGTTTCTCAGGCGCCAGCTGGTCAAGCTTTGCGTTCATCTCCCAAGGCAAAATAGCTTGCGTGATGGCATTCAAATCCAGTCGCTGTAATTCTGTTCGTTTGGAACAATCATTTATAAATGGTATTAACCAAACACCTGCCGTTTCGATTAGTTGTTCGTCCGTTACCAATGGCCAGTTTTCTTCGGGTCGCCATTTTGCTAAACTGATAATGCGTGCTTGCCATTCTTTTTGTTTCTCTCCCCAACCAATCAAGGATAATCCCTCCTCAAGCAGCGCAGCTAGTAAAACCTCTACTCTTTTTTCATCCGAAACTTTTGAAATCTGCTTTGCGGAAAAAACTAAGCTACCCATTCGTCTTTCAAGTGAAGCCGAAATCATTCCCCGCTCTCCATCCCACTTTACATTTTCAACTTCTCGACTTTTTGAAATCAAATCCGCTTCATTAAGTGGGGCAGCTAAAAAAATCTTGCCCTCACTTCGGCCTGCATCTAACTGCGCAATGCACAGCCACGATTCGCGATGCAGGGCATCATGGTCCGGCAATTTTGCCACCCGACCATTGGCCAATTTATATCGCTCGCTTTGCTTGGTAACTTGTTGGGCTATCCGCTCTGGATAGGCCTCCATTAACAACAACCCAACATCTGTATCGGCCACCAACGAGTTATCGACTTTCACATTTAAAATTTTTCGCCATGCGGTGGCCAATCGTTCAATCCGCTGCAACACATTTCTATCTGCATTTACCTTTTCCTCTCTTCTCCACTTGCTCAATACCTCAATGCGTAAACTCAAATCAGCACCGGCCTCTTTGGACAAAGGATCGCGTTCTTCTAATATCGCAGCTATGTCAATTGCTAAATTTATACCCACGCCTCCTCCCGCTACAGGCGTAGATTTGCTCAGCAACATGTGGGCTATGCGCGGGTGCGTAGGCAGTTTTAAAATCTGCTTGCCGCGATGAGTAATCTTGTTCCCCTCCAAAGCTTCCAACTGATTCAATAATTCAATTGCCTGGTTAACTGCCCCTCTTGGCGGAGGTGTGATCCATGTTAATTCAAAAACATCTTTCACTCCCCAATTTGCCAACTCCAGCACCAACGATGTCAAATCAGCATCCAAAATTTCTGGTTGTCGCGATGGTTGTAAATTCAGTTGGACACTCTCTGACCACAGTCTGTAGCAACTGCCTGGCCCAAGCCTACCCGCACGTCCAGCACGCTGATCGGCAGCATCTTTGGTTACACGAATGGTTTCCAACTTTGTAAGTCCACTGCGTGGATCAAACGTTGGCGCGCGCGAATACCCTGAATCAATCACCGTATTGATTCCTTCTATCGTTAATGAAGTTTCGGCAATGGAAGTGGCCAACACCACTTTCCGCATTCCTTGGGCATTTGGCAAAATCGCTTCTTGTTGCTTCTTAAAAGGCAAATCGCCATACAAGGGCATGACTACAAAACTTTCGTTGCTCAATAATTCTTGCACTTGTCGAATTTCGCCAACACCCGGAAGAAAAGCGAGTAGATCACCCTGGTTTTCGTGAATGGCTTTCTTAATCGCCCGAACCATCAATGAAGAAATTGCAGCATCGCGCTCGGGCACTATGTATTTTATCGCCACCGGATATTGCTTGCCAACACTCGTAATAATCGGGGCTTTCAAAATGGAAGAAAGCTTTTCGCCATCCAGCGTAGCCGACATGATGAGGATACGCAAATCCTCGCGCAGTAATTGTTGAACTTGCAGGCATAAAGCCAATGCCAGATCCGCATGCAAACTCCGCTCGTGAAATTCATCGAAAATCACTAACCCTACTCCTTCCAACGAAGGATCTGTTTGAATTTTCCTTGTCAAGATTCCCTCCGTCACCACATCGATGCGAGTGGTGGCATTAGTAGTATTTTCAAAACGAACCTGGTAACCTACGGTTTTACCCACTTCCTCTTCTCTTAAACTAGCGATGCGCGTGGCCACCGATCGTGCAGCCAATCGCCTCGGCTCCAGCATCACCATTTTTTTTCCATTCAACCAATTCTCGTGCAGTAACTCCAAAGGCAAGACAGTCGACTTGCCCGCCCCAGGTGGAGCTTGAAGAATTACGATCTTATCTGATTTGAGCTTTTGCTTTAACTCAGGAAGGATTTCGAGGACGGGGTAAGAAGACATTCTGCAAAAATACTCGTTCAGAACAGTTATTTTTACATATCTAACTAACAATGAAAAAAATCAGCTTATCATTACTATCCATCTTCTACATTCTAGCTGGCCTTAATCATTTTCTTAATCCCGCTTTCTATTTACCACTCATTCCACCCTACTTACCATGGCACCATTTCATCAATATTTTTAGTGGGTCGATTGAAATTCTATTTGGCGTACTACTCATTCCTACCATTAGCCGAAAATGGGCTGTCTACGGAATCATCGCAATGCTCGTTGCTTTTATCTCTTCTCATGTGTATTTTATTCAGATCAACAGTTGTATTGAAGGCGGACTTTGTGTTTCACCCTTGATCGGTTGGATCCGGTTGCTAGTCGTTCATCCTCTATTGATATATTGGGCTTGGTCAAATAGAAAATGACTAGGCCGATAATTCATTAACTATTTTCAGCGCACGATCGATCTCGCCTTCACTATTAAAAATATGCGTGGAATGCCGCACTCCAAATACATCGCCTTGCGACCGTGGGCGCATTTTTGCTTTTGCCCAATAGGCGTCTTGCAATTGTGTGCCCGTCATGCCATCGATGTTGTAAAGTGTGATGCCCGCACACATGGCTTCTTCTTTGGGTGAAAAGATTTTTACTTTCTTGTTTTCACGAAGACCATGGCGCAAGCGGTTGCCTAAAAATTTAATCCGTTCATACACTTTATCAGCACCCAGTTGAAAATGAAAATCCAGTGCCGCTTCTAACCCAAACAATACCGAGAAATTTCCGGTGCCTCGTTGGGTAAAGCGAAATCCTTCATCGGCATGGTCGTCCCATCGATAGCTGGCTACGGTAGTCCAAAGATTTTTAAGATGTTCTGCTTTTACAAACATAAAGCCAGTGCCACAAGGTGCGCCCATCCATTTGTGAAAACAGCCAACATACGCATCGCAGTCAATGTCTTTTATGTCCACTTTAATTTGCCCAACGGTTTGCGCACCATCCAGCACCGTAAAGATGCCGCGCTTCCTCGCTTCGGCACATAACTCTTTCACAGGCAAAATTGCACCACTGCCGGAAATCATGTGTGAAAGCATCAGCACTTTTGTTTTGGGAGTGAAGGCCTTCACAATCGTATCAAAAACTTCCGATGAACTGTTGATGGGTTTACCAATGACCACGGTTTTGAAAACAGCACCAAACCGCTTTTCTTTTACCTTCCACGCTGACTGATCGCCACCATGTTCTTGGTCGGTGGTTAAAATTTCATCACCGGGTTGCAACGTCATACCATTGGCTAGGTAACTCATGCCATTGGTCACGTTATCCGTCATGGCAATTTCACCGATCTCGCAATTAAGTAGTTTAGCCACTTTGGTGCGAATGGGCAATAAATTATTATAGCCACTGATGAATTGTTCTTTGTTATCGTCTTTGTAGGCCCAGTCGGCTACGTTGGTAGCTAAATAGTTTGTGTGCTCGGTCATCTTTTCCACCACCACACGCGGCATTACTCCTACTGTGCCACAGTTAAAAAATACGCTATCATTGGATAGCATAAATTGTTTGCGCATGCTGTCCCAATAGTTAGGATTATCTGTTCGCAACAGTGGTTCAATTGAATTGGCGTGACTAGAGATGGCCGAAAGCGAAAGTGCCGAAAGGCCCAAGTACTTTAAAACATTTCTGCGGTGGAGCATGGTAGTATATAGATTGATAAAGCAATCTAGCATTTTATAGAGAACAATAACAGGCTAACTTTTAAAGATGGGAGTAACAAAAACGGTATTTTTCTTATAATGAAGAAAAAAGAATACCCATAAAAAACGGTGAGGTGCTATACAGGTTTAGATGCGGTTGCTCCTGTAAAGTAGACCGAGCCTAAAGAAAGTTTGGAAGATAAGAAAGCCAAAAGATGTGTTCAGGCCAGCCTTAGCAGTATGTCGGGAATAAGAGTAAAACTCGATGCATTGGGTCAAATAGTGCGGATAGGAGATTAAATTTTATAATTCTATAAACCGTGAAAATTTAAAATGCCATTTTAAATTTTCACGGTTCATTTTTCTATATTTGTACTATGATAAACCGCGCGCTTACGTCAGAATTGGATACACTGCTTACCGAATTTCCTGCGGTGGCGCTACTGGGGCCACGCCAAGTGGGCAAAACTACGCTTGCCCAAAGTATTCTGAAAAAGCACAAACGGAAAACCATCTATTTCGATTTGGAAAACGACAACGACTTGGCAAAACTAAAAGATGCTGCTTTTGTTTTCGATCAATATCAAGACCATTGTATTATACTAGACGAAGTGCAGCGCATGCCCAGTTTGTTTGCCCAACTGCGCCCAATAATAGATCGGCACCGTAAGCCAGGCCGGTTTCTCCTTACCGGCTCGGCATCACCCACGTTGGTGAAAGGCGTCTCCGAATCGCTTGCCGGACGAATCGCCTTTGCTGAACTTACACCCATCAATTGGGTAGAAGCGAAAAAAAGCCGCATAGGCTTGGCGCGTCATTGGTTTCGGGGTGGCTTCCCGATGGCCCTCACAGCCAATACTGATGCCGCATTTGTTCGGTGGATGGAAAATTTCATCCGTACCTATATTGAACGTGACTTATCGCAACTGTTTGGTGTGGGGCTTTCAGAAAAAACCATGCGTAATTTTTGGTATATGTTGGCTGGCAACCAAGGGGCCATCTGGAATGGTGAAAAGTACGCGCGCGCGCTTGGAGTAAGTAGCCCTACCGTGAAAAGGTATGTAGATTTTATGGAAGGCGCATTTTTAGTACGCTCATTGCCGGCTTGGTATGTAAACACCACCAAGCGCTTGGTGAAAGCGCCCAAAATATATTTGCGCGACTGTGGCTTGCTGCATGTGCTTAATCGCATTGGCAACATGGCCAACATGCACCTGCATCTAGGAGTGGGCGCCTCGTGGGAGGGTTATGTAATTGAACAGGTGTATCAGCTCAAACCCAAGGGCATAGACCTGTACTACTATCGTACTTTCCATGGCGCAGAGTGCGATTTACTATTAGTGAGAGGGCTAACGCCTATAATGGCCGTTGAAATTAAACACGCAGCTAACCCTTCGCTATCGAAAGGATTTTATACGGTACTTGACGATTTGAAAATAACACGAGGGTACGTAATCGTTTCTAAAGAAGGTTTACAACTCTTAGAGAAACGAATAACCTGTAGCGGGTTGTTGTATTTTTTAACGGACATACTTCCTAAGCTGTAAATACAAACCGTGAAAACTTAAAACATAATTTTAGATTTTCACGGTTCTTTAGAGGCACTAAATTCATTTATCATGATAAAACGCACCCTCTATTTCGGCAACCCTGCCTACCTCAGCACAAAGTTCGACCAACTAGTAGTACGTTTACCCGAAGTTGAAAAGAATGATACCCTCCCCGAAGCGTTTAAAAAAGAAGCCGCAGCCACCATACCTATTGAAGACATTGGTGCGGTACCGCCCACCGAAACCAAGCAAGACAAAAAGAACTATACCGACTTTCGCAAAAAAATGCAGAAAGACGGCTTCACCATGTTTCAATTTAGTGCCTATTTGCGCCACTGCTCCAGCCGAGAAAATGCCGAAGTGCACGTAAAGCGTGTACAGCGAAATTTACCGCCCAAAGGGCATGTGGGGATACTTACCGTTACGGATAAGCAATTTGGCATGATGCAAGTATTTTTTGGCGGGGTAGAAAAAGAAAAAGCCCCGGTGCCACAACAGCTAGAACTGTTTTAGCACGGGGCCTTTACTGATTGATTGCCACACTTTTTTAAATCGTAATTTTGGCTATAAGTAACTGAGATAGAAAGTTTTGAATGGGGGTACTCTGTAAACAATCTATCAAAGAACACCCCCGCTAAGGCGGGATGAAACAAATCTGAAAGCAAATCATCCCGCGTCTCGCGGGACAATCTATCAAAGAACACAATCTGAAAGCAAATCACAACAGGATTTTGTGTGGTGAGGAAATTTCTTTTAGTCTTCTAAAATACTTATTGGTGGTAAAAGGAGGATTACTTTTACCTGTATGTTATTACTCGACCTACCATTCGTTCAACGCATAAATAGATTTTCTTGTATCAAATAAAAAGTACTCACCGCTGTAGGCGATACCGTAGTATTTGGGGAGTTTGAATCGCTGAATTAAGGGTATCTCTAAAAAACTTCATTCAGAACGCAAGTGAAGCAACACGCAATTCGGACTCCCAATAGACATTGCTTCAGCCTGTCCGCTTTTCGCAAACATGGTCTTTTAGTTTTAGCGATGCCCTTAATCCCAAATTACGCAATAGAAAGTGTTTTTTGATAATCAAAAACCATTGTAAACCCTATATCATCAGTGATTTACAGTTATTTTATTGTTAAAATTTCCTATTGCTACGCATTAGAAAATAAATGCCCTAAACAACTGATTTTCAATTGTTTTGCCTCATCTTTTTCTAATGCGTAATCTGGGTTAATTGTAAATTGTCTATTTTTTACCACTAAACTGTAGAAGCTTCTTATCAATTTGACAAGCGTTTTATAACCCAATCATGCTTTTAAAGGATTTTCTTCCCCACCCAAGTGTAAGTCAATTTGTACGCCTTTATCGGATCGTTCATTTTTCGTTTGATAATAACCTTACATCTTTCCCAGTCAAAGCCTACGCGCCACGACCTGAGCAGATTTTGGCCTTTTTTCCTTATGATACTGAGAAAGCAGAGTACAAGATTAGTAAAAGGAAGATGGATCATTTTAGGACTACCCTCACGGGGCAGCAGCTGGAAGTTATCAATCGCACGGTTGCCAGAAATATCTTGGTAATCCAGATTGTGTTTCAGCCTTCAGGTTTATATCAACTGCTGGGCATTCCATCAAACGAATTAACAAACCAATACATAGATGCCGAACTCGTACTTACATCAGATATCAACTTTGTAAATGAGCAACTTTATCATGCGAAAAGTTACGATGAGATGTTGAAAGTTGCACATAACTTTGTTTTAAGCTTGATACGCAAACGTGCCAAAGACTCACATCCGTTAGATAGGATTAGTAAAATTATCTTAAGGCAGGATTCAAGGTTTTCAATAGATTTGTTAGCACGTGAGTCTTGTTGCAGCCATAAACAATTTGAAAGAAAATTTAAAGAGCGTGTGGGAGTTACACCAAAATTGTTTTCGCGTGTCACTCGTTTTGATAAAGCTTTCATCTTAAAAAACAAGCAGCCGCACTTAGACTGGTTAACAATAGCAATCCAGTGTGGTTACTATGATTATCAGCATTTGGTAAGAGACTACAAGGAGTTTACTGGATGCTCGCCCACTTCATTTTATGAAATAGAAAATAAATCACCCGAGCGTTCGCTCGGGCTAAGTGAGGCTTGGTATCGCTACGCTATTGAAGATCAAACTTTCGATTAATATTGACGTTTTCTTACCACTTAGGTTTCTCCTTCACATGCCATTTTTGAATTATAAAATTAACAAAAACGGTAACGCTATGAAAAGGAAACAATTTCTTCTATCGAGTATGATGCTTGGCCTAGCATCCACTGCCCTCGCAAGTAATTTAAAGATCAACAAAGGTAATCCAACACTGAAAACTTTTTATTTGCCGCCCGATCCAACGCCCCTAATACCCGAGCATGGGTTGGATATACGGCTCAAAGTAAGGAGCAAGCAAACGAATAACCAGTTCTCGTGTATCGATTTCGCTGTGGCACCTAAAACAATGGGTCCATCTCCTCATGTGCATGAAGCCTTAGATGAATTAATGTACGTTCATGAAGGCGTAGTTAGTGTTTTGGTAGGCACTGAGGTAGTTGAAGTAAAGGCGGGTGGTTGGCATTTCAGACCCAAAGGTATTGTTCACACTTTTTGGAATTCCTCCGATAAAGTAGCGCGAGGCACCGATATGTATTTCAACCAAAACTTTGACGATTTTTTGGAGGAGCTTTTCTTCAAGCTGATCCCAGAAATGGCACAACGCAATTTACCCCCAACCCATCCAGAGATGGCAAAGAAATTAACTGATCTTGATAAACGATTCGGAATTACAACGTTTAATAACCAACGCCAAGCCATCGTTGACAAATTTGGTTTGAGTTGATTTTTCTTAAATCATAACGGCTATTTCTGTAAGCAATCTATCAAAGAACACTATATCATCCCGCGTCTCGCGAGACAATTTATCCTTGCCCACCGTAGCCTTAGCGAAGGTGGGAAAGAACACTCCTGCTAGGTCGTGATGAAACAAATCTGTAAGCAAATCAAAACCCTCAATCAGGCGTAAACCTGTTTACCGATAAGAAGTTTACAGACTTAAATTGCACATCGAGTTCCGTTATCCTAAAGACAACAACAGCGGTGTATATTTGCGCGTTCGCTATGAGGTGCAAGTAACTGATAGCAAAGAATTGGATCCTTGGGATAACCAATTTAGCATTATCTATGGATTCTTGATGCTCAATCAAATAGTGGCCAAAGAAGCTGGTGAGTGGCAGAGTTATGACATCACGTTGGTTGGCAGAACTGTGATAGTGGTGGCCAATGGAATTACTGTAATCTGTGATCAAGGATACCTGGCATTACAAGCGGAGCAATTGATAGCCACGAAGCCGAGCCCAGTCCATTATTTTTACAAGGCAACCATGGTCCAATTGAATACCAAAAAATAGTGGTTACGCCCGCTAAGTAATCAAACACAGTTTTTTTTGTTAGCATTATCTTTACTGGTATCGATCAAAAAAATCTCTATGTCATTTTTATTTTAGACATTTGGTTACCAAAATCTCATCTTTAGCATCAAAACGGTAACCCTAAACTGAATCAACATGAAAACAAAAAGATTTTTTCTTTTGGCCCATGTATTATTTGCGTCTCAATTTTGTTTGTCGCAAGACCTTACGGACCTCAATGAATTTATGAAAGCAGAAAAAGCTGACGCAAATCGTCTTTTGGCTTCATACATATCACCCGCGCTCAATGCAATTTCAAACGGAACCAATACCGGTTGGTACACAACAGCCAAAACACACAAGCCACTAGGGTTTGATTTAGGTGTTTCTTTGTCCGCAGTGTTTGTGCCTTCCTCTGATAATTATTTTACACCGTCACTAACCAACACAACTTTCAACAATACTACTAATCCCGGTGCAGGAGCTCCAACCGTATTTGGCCCGAAAGATTTAACCCGGTACACCTCTAGTTATGATCCTGATGGTAATGGCCCTTTGGCCAGTCAATCCATTTCATTTGATGGACCTGAAGGGTTGGATCTAAGCAAGAATGTAGGTTTAGGTGCTATGCTTGTGCCCATTTTGCAGGTAGGTATTGGTACAATCAAAAATACCGATCTTAAAATAAGGTACGTTCCCGAAATCAAAAAAGAATCTTCGGGTATCAAAATGTTTGGCATTGCTGTAATGCATAGCCTAAGCCAATACATGGGCAAACTGAAAGAGATGCCTTTTGATTTGGCAGTGCTGGCGAGTTATAATTCCGTTTCAGCCAATTCTAGCTTAGTGAGTACAACAAGTGTCGTTAGCAAAGATGGCAACCTTACCAATGAAGTTTAACTCCTGGTCCATCCAAGCACTTATTTCCAAAAAATTGTCTGTGCTTACCCTGTACGCTGCAGCGGGCTATGGTTCGGTTAATTCAACTGCCGACATTACAGGCACTTTCACTTTTAATGCCAATCAGGAAGGTTCTTCTCCTATTTCTGTAACAAATCCACTCGCTATGTCTGTCGATAACAGTAGTGCCCGCTTAACAGGGGGATTACGGGTAAAGTTGGGTCCTTTTTATATTAATGGCGACTACACGTTGCAAAAATACAACACTCTTACAGTGGGAACTGGCCTAGCGATTCGCTAGTAAAAATTAATTATTTTTAATTTGGGTATGAGCGACCTTCTTTTTTTGAAAGAAGGTCGCTCCTTTTACATCCATTAAACTCATTTTGTATCAGCAGGTTCCTAAAATAGTACTCTTGCCTGTGCTCTAAATCTGTGTTAAAGTTAGTGACTATTGCTCGAAGGAATCAATTATCTTCTGTAAGCAATCTATCAAAGAACACAATCTGAAAGCAAATCACAACAAAAGCCCCAACGAGTAGATCGGACAAATTAAAATCAACCTACTGTAAAGAATCGACATCATTTAAGTTGGGATGGCAAGGAGGTGATGTTTTTAGTTAACTCGATTATTCGCTGAGACAATTTTGTAACAGTCCTTTCTTTTAAAAGGGTAATACGAAATCAGTATTCTAAAATAAACTTAGATAAGTTCTTATGTGTCTCCAGTTTAAACTTCTTTCGCAGACGATATCTGGCTATTTCAACACCGCGTGGCGAAATGGTCATCAGGTTGGCAATTTCCTTTGTGTCCATGTTCAGACGAAGGAATGCGCAAAGTTTTTGCTCACCGGGGGTCAGGTCAGAAAATTCACTTGTCAAGCGTTTTAAAAAATCGCCATGCACGCGGTCAAAGTGATGTTCAAATTGTTGCCAGTCTTCTTGTACTTTTAATGTAGTGTCAATTTCTTTGATGATCCGCTCCAAAGCTTTTTGCTGGTCTTGCACCTTATCGGTTGCTTTTGCTTGCCTGATTTCTTCTTTGATGTTATCCATGAACTCGTTCTTCACCACCAGGTTCATGGTAGATGCAGCTAGCAAATTATTGACATGGCTCAGTTCTCGTTTTATTTGTTCTTCCTTTAAATCTTGAAGTTCTTGTTGCTTTGCAGCCAGCTCTGTTTGTTTTACCACTTCCAGCCGATTTTGTTTTCTTCGGTAATACTGTCGCTGTTGCCTGTAAATTTGGTACAAAACAAAAATGGCCAACAAAAAATAGAAAGACTTGGCAACATTGCTTTTGTAAAACAGTGGTGTCACTTCTATCTCCAATGGTTGGCCGGTGATAATTTCGCCCCTGGGGTCAACGGTCTGCACCACAAACGTGTAACTTCCTGGTTTTAGGTTGGTGTATTCCTTTGTGCCAGAAGTACTCCAGGCTCCGTATCCCTCATCAAAGCCTTTGAGGTAAAAACGAAACTGTTGGTTGCTAACATCTTTAAATTTAAACGACTCTACTGTCAACTGCAGCACTTTGGTGCCTTCCGAAATCTGTATAGGTGCCACCTCATCAGTTCTCGCATCAAATGGTTTGCGCTCGTAAAGCACACTGTCTTCTGCAACGCTATATACCCTGCTTACCAGCGGGGCTTTGGTAAAAGATACTTGCTCTTCCAGCTCAGGGTTGTAATAGATAAATCCTTCATTGGCGTTGAAGATTACGCCATGCTGCACATTGCTGGAGATATGAAGAAGGTCGTTGTTGAAGGATTGCCTTAACTGAAACAGCGCAGTCGGCAAGTACACATAATTTCCCAGGCTCACTTGCTTGAACATGCCCATCTTATTTTCTGAATGAACGTATATATTTTTGTTTCTGTCTTGCGCGAACTGGTAAACCCACTGCTTCCCAACTGTTTTTGAGAAAATCTCTTGCTCTACAATTTCATCATTGGTTTGGTCTATTTTAAAAATGCCTTTTACAGTCTGCCCGACTCAATTCAAAGTTTGCTTTTATTTATGGGCGAGTAGATGTTCGCGCGAAACTTCCGAGTGGTGCTGGCACTTGGCCTGCAATCTGGATGCTAGGAAAAAATATCAATGAACCCGGAGGTTTCTTCTCCAATCAATTTGGGACAGTTAGCTGGCCCGCCTGTGGCGAAATAGATATCATGGAGCATTGGGGCAATAATCCCAATGTGATTCACGGGTCTATTCATACGCACTCAAGTTTTCGGAAGCACCATCAACACGCGAACAAAAATACTCTCTCAGGTCAGCAGCACCTTTTATGTTTATTCTATCGTATGGGACGAAACTAAAATAGATTTTCTGATCGATGACGTTGTTTTTTACACCTATAGCCCGAGCGTAAAGGACGCGAACACATGGCCGTTCAACAAGCCTCAATACCTATTACTCAACATCGCAATGGGTGGAGTGGGAGGAGCCGTTGATCCCACTTTCACAGAATCTTCCATGGAGGTGGACTATGTAAGGGTTTATCAAAAGGGAGTTCCTCCTCCTGTCAACACCCAAACCATCACCTTTCCGTCCATACCCGATCAATTGATTTCCAATCCACCATTTCAATTGACTGCTATAGCAAGTTCCAACTTGCCGGTGCAATATTCTACACTATCTGATAAAGTAATTCTCAATGGAAGTACGGTTACAATTGTCGGCACCGGTCGTGTTTTGATTAAAGCAAACCAGTTGGGCAACAGCACCATTAGTGCTGCGCCAGAAGTCGCCCAATCTTTTTGCATCAAACCTGTGCAGCCATTCGTTACAACTGCCGGAATCAATACAGATAAGGTCACCCTCACCTCAAATGCAACGACAGGAAATCAGTGGTTTAAGAATGGGTCGGCCATACCAGCCGCTACCAACGCCACGCTGTTAGTTTCCTCGCCAGGCGTGTACAGCGTTCACGTGGTAGCTGACGATTGTGTCAGTGATTTCTCAGATGAAATTTCAATTATAATCACAGCGGACTCACTCGCGTTTGTTAGCACCATTGTCCTCTACCCCAATCCTGTTGGAAGTTTTCTTTATCTCACGGGAATAAGCGAACAGGTAGCCGAGGCAAGAATAACAAATATGCACGGACATGAGGCCGATATCGTTTTGACAAGGGAAGGTGATGTCTATCGAGCTAGCACCGACCATCTTGTGCCGGGCTTGTATATCTTAACACTCAAAACCGCGCATGAATTACACAAAATCAAACTAATCAAGCGATGACTCGGTCTTTTAGCCATTCTGGTTAATCCGCAAATTTGTTAAAGAGGTGTTCAACCGCATCGGCCGTCACGTCAGGAAAAGAAAGATTTAGTGGCTTTGCTTCTTCAAGCCATTGGGCTATTTTTTTGACCGACTTCTTTTTAACTTTCTTTAAAACAGGAACGCCCAACTTTTTTAGTGCAGCTGCATTGCAATGTTGTTCGTATTGGCTCTTCATCGGCACTACCAACAATTTTTTGTTTAAGTGCAATACTTCGGCTGGAGTTTCAAAACCAGCCCCACACAATACGCCACTGCTGCTCACCACGCTTTCTATAAAATCAATACCGCTTACAGGGAAAACTGAAATCCGACCTACATGATAGGGCTTCGTGGTATGTTTCGAAAAAATGTGCCACTTGATTTTGCTCAACTTTAGTAATCTTTGAACCAACTTTTTATCATCATAAGCTGGCAAGTAAACCGTGTAATGACCATCATCTGTAACCTTTGCTTGACGGATGGCATTTCGGATAACGGGTGTAAAAATATTCTTATCGTATTCCTCAAAATGGAAGCCCACATATTTTTTAACAGGTGCGTAGTTTTTAAGCATCCACTCACCAAACGGATCAATGATTTTTGGCCGCGGTGCTTTTTTAGAAAGCAAGGCCGCTTGGTGACTAAGGGATACAATCTTTACTTCTTTCCGCTTGCAAGCCCAAGCACTGATAGGCTCAAAATCGTTGATGACCAAATCATAATTCTCAACGGGAAAATTTTTTATTTCTTTGATAACATCTTTGGAGCTGTTCTTTTGAAAGGTCTTCAAAAAATTGATGCCCCCACTTTTCCCAAAATAAAAACTAAGACCTTTTGACTTGTACTTTACCGGATAGGGCAACACAATTTCGGCTTGGGCACCGCTTACAAACAAATCGAGACTGCCGTATTTTTTAAGTTCGGGTATGATGTCAATTGCCCGGCTGAGGTGACCATTGCCGGTGCCTTGAATCGCGTAGAGTAGCTTCATTTTTTAGTGGACAGAAATTCACTGACAAGGTCTTTAAATATCTCGTCATTATCCAGCGAATGGCGTATATGTTTTGATAATTTTATCTTTTGTGCCACCAAATCATCTTGGTAATTATAGATCCTCCAAACTCCTTGCTGGTATTCCAGGGCAGTTAGGTTTTCTACCCAATCCCCCGAATTGAGGTAAGTCACCTCCCCTTTCTCGGTGGTTATCTTCCGCATAGCAGGCTGATGGATGTGTCCACAGATCACATAGCTGTACCCGTTGCTAATGGCAATGTCGGCTGCCGTCTTCTCAAAATCATCAATGAACTTAACCGCCTGTTTTACGCTGTCTTTTACTTTTTTACTTAACGAGATTTTCCCTCTTCCCAGAAGTTTGCTGATAAAATTCACAAACGAATTGATCACAATCAATGTATCGTACCCGATCGCGCCAAGCTTGGCCAGCCATTTCGAGTATTGCATGGTTACATCAAACACATCGCCATGAAAAATCCAGGCCGACTGTCCATTTAACGACAATACTTTTTTATTGGCAATTTGAAAGGATCCGAGTTTGAAACCAGCAAACTTGCGAAGCATTTCATCGTGATTGCCTGTTAGGTAAGTGATCTTGGTTCCCTTGGCCAACAAGCCGGTAATGTGCTTCACCACTTGCATGTGCGACTTTGGCCAATAGCGTTTGCTAAACTGCCACATGTCGATGATGTCGCCATTTAAAATCAACCGTTTGGGCTTGATGGATTTGAGGTAGCGGAGCAGTTCTTCGGCATGGCAACCATACGTGCCCAAATGAACATCAGAAAGGATGACCAATTCAACTTCGCGCTTCCGCTTCTTTGCCATTACAATGGTTAGGTGAACAAAGATACTTTGTGCAAGGCTTTTCTTACGGGAAGCTGTGTTATCAAAATGTTAAGGTGACGATTCAGATACGGAATGTTAGGTACTGGCTAGTTCGTACTCGTTTGCTGCTCCTTAAATCTAAATCGTAAGTACTTGATGGTTTCACCTTGGGCAGCAAATATTTCTTCGTACTTGGTTTTGATATCGAAGCATTCGGCCCGAAGGGTTGAAGCATATAAATCGTGGGTAAATTGATAGTCCTCAATATCAGTGCGTAAACTCAATTCATCTAATGTAAAATTGAAAAGGTCTGTGCTGTCTGTTTTAAATCGAAAATACCCTGCTGGGTGCAAGATTTTTTTATACATGTCTATAAACACACGGCTCGAAAGCCTTCGCTCGGCATCGCGCTTACGCGGAAGTGGATCCGGAAAAGTGAGCCATATTTCGTTTACTTCGCCTTGCTCAAAAAAACTTTCAATGAACAAAATGCCTGTGCGCAGAAAACCAACATTCGCCAGTTGATCTTCCACCGCCCACGTACTGCCTTTCCAAATGCGATCACCCTTTTTGTCGATGCCGATAAAATTGCCATTCGGAAAATGCTTGGCCAATCCTACAGTGTACTCACCCCTACCACAAGCCAACTCGATGGTAATGGGCAGACTGTTTTTAAAGTAGACTTCGTTCCACTTTCCTTTGATCGTATTAAAAAGTTCTTTGCCTGGCTCGATTACATTCTCTCTGGCCGCAATAATCTCAAATCGCTTTAGTTTGCTCTTCATAAATTCTCAATCTCGGCCACCACAAAAGTGCTTCCTCCAATAAAAATCATATCCTTTTGAGTAGCTCGTTCATTTGCTTGACAAATAGAGTTGTTCACATTTAGTATTACCTCTCCCCTCAGGCCTGCCGCCTTGGCTTTTAAAAATAATTCATTTGCATCCATCGCCCGTGGAATGTTTGCCTGACAAAAAAAATAATAGGCACTGCTGGGCAGTATCGAAAGTATCTTTGAAACATCTTTGTCGTTTACCATCCCCCATACCATAAATAGCTTTTCAAATTTCTGGGCTTTGATTTGCTTTAGAATCTCCATTACGCC
Organism: Chryseotalea sp. WA131a; assembly: GCA_025370075.1. Classification (NCBI taxonomy): domain Bacteria; kingdom Pseudomonadati; phylum Bacteroidota; class Cytophagia; order Cytophagales; family Chryseotaleaceae; genus Chryseotalea; species Chryseotalea sp. WA131a. The sequence goes on from CP073016.1 coordinate 1,069,430, forward strand.
TGCTTCGTTGTGACCCGTATCGCAAATGGTTAACGGATTGTCTTTCAGTTTTTGCCACCGCCCTTTTAATCCTGTTAAAGTGGTTGTATTCGATAAACCTTTTTCCGTTGCTTCATCTGTAATTTTAAACCCCAAGTTTTTTAGTTCATCAAGGGTAGCCAATACACCTGGCAAATTTTTTTGTTGGTAGATTCCTTTTAAGTCCAGTTCGTAAGTTGACGTCACTTTATCATCTGTGACCTGAAACTTTCCGTATCCTTCACCGACTACTTCATATTTTTTATCGGCAAAAACGATTGAACTACTTTCACTTTTCGATTTTTGGACAAACACCTCCTTAATTGAATCTTGTGTTTCGCTGATCACAACCGTCACTTCTTTTTTGATGATGCCAGCTTTTTCAAAAGCTATTTTTGGTAAAGTATCGCCCAACAAGTTCATGTGGTCCCAACTGATATTGGTAATTAACGAAACAAGCGGTGTGATCACGTTCGTAGAATCCAGTCTACCCCCTAGGCCAACTTCCACCACGGCAATATCTACTTTTTGCCTAGCAAAATAATCAAACGCCATGGCCACGGTAATCTCAAAAAATGAAGGTTGAATTTTATCAATACTTGATTGAATTCTATTCACGAAATCAACCACAAATGCTTGATCTATTTCTTGGCCATTGATGCGGATGCGTTCGGTAAAGTTTTTAAGGTGAGGCGAAGTATAAAGCCCCGTTTTATAACCCGCACATTGCAACACGGCTGCCAACATATGTGACGAGCTACCTTTGCCATTCGTACCTGCCACATGAATGTTTTTAAACTTATAGTGAGGATTGCCCAAGGCTTCGCACAGTTGAATAGTATTGGTCAGGTCGGCTTTATAAGCCACTGCCCCCACCCGCTGATACATGGGCAGATTTTGGTATAGAAACTCAACGGCTTGTGGGTAGCTCGAAATCAACATGGTGCAAAAGTAAAGAGCCAATCCTTATGCAAGACTGGCTCTTCTAAATTCTTTTGAGAAATAATTACTTGCCGAATTTGAAGAGTTTGTAGCCAAGTGAAATTTGAATTACTTGGTTTTTAATTTCTGCAGAGGTACTTGTTCCTTCATTTATTTTTGAAAGACCTAAGTTGTAACGAGCATCAATTGACAAGCCAAATGGTGCATCCCAACCAAGCCCTAAGGCTGCGCTGATATCAGAACCTTTTAATTTGTCAACGATTGTACTTCCATTGTTTACATTGATTCCAACGGGCACGTTACCTGATGCAAAGCCAAATTGAGGACCGACCTGAAGATTGATGCCAGCAATGGTATAGAGTTTTAAAATGATCGGAATATTGAAATAATCGTAGTTGGCGTCAAAGCTAGTGGTGTTCACTTTGAATGCAGAGCCCTGCTTTGAATAAATTAATTCTGGTTGAATACCAATTTTTCCAAGTTTAATTAACACAAAGGCACCTCCGTGATAACCTGTTTTATTGCTATACGCTGCAGATATACTGCTTGCATCTAAATTAGCAAAGTTTAATCCACCTTTAATGCCAATGGCAAACTGCGCTTGAGAATAAGCCGATACTGATGCAATTGCAATCAACAAGATTAAAAATGATTTTTTCATTGTTTATAATTTTTCTCAAAGATAACTATTTTAGCAAATAAACTTAAATACCAAATAGTAGGAATAAGTCAGCATTGGGCTCCGTAACGTAACTGTCATTGGGGAAAGACTTTGCACTTGAAACAGTGGCAATAAAAACGGATAAGATTACTGCAAAAACTTTTTCTCTCATGGTTGATTAATTTTTTTGACGTGAGAGTAGCAAGAATCCAAATCTCAAAAACTTTTAATTAGTGAAGGCACAGAATTAACGACTAAAGGCCGTAGGCAGGATTTTTCCCTTTCACTTGTCGGTAAAACGATAGAAGAAAATTCATATCCTTTTCCATGTCATCGGAAGGCAATATCGGTTGGCCGATAATAATCGTCTTGATTGAGAAATCAAATCCAACTGGAACGATGGGTACATTTGCTTTTTTGGCGATATAATAGAATCCCGTTCTAAGTTTCTCTACTTTTTTGCGCGTGCCTTCTGGTGCCATCGCCAAAATAAAATGATCATGATTGGCAAAGTAGCCGGCTACTTGTTCCGTAATGTCATTCCTATTTTTCCGATCTACGGGGTATCCGCCTAGCCATCGGAAGAACCAACCAAAAGGAGGCTGGAACAATGAATCTTTCCCTAAAAATTTTGCAGATTCTAAATGAAGAATGCTTCGCGCCATTACCCCTACTACAAAATCCCAATTGCTGGTATGGGGTGCCACGGCCACCACGAATTTTTTAAGGTCTGGAAATTTACCCTTAATCTTCCAGCCAGCAATCCAAAAGATCAATCGATAGATGGGGCGAAACATGTCTAACTAATTTTATCTAACAAATTATCTTGGACCAAGTGAGGTATGGTTACGCTTACATTTTTCTCGCGTTGAATGGTCGTCAATGCATTTGGGTTTCTTGCCCAAGCGCGCCTAGCGATTCCGTTGTTCACATCAAAATGCAACATGTTTTTTAGCCTCCTATCCGCAACAACGGAACCATCCAATAACAGTCCAAATCCGCCATTGATTACTTCTCCCCATCCTACTCCCCCACCGTTGTGGATTGAAACCCACGTAGCTCCACGAAATGAGTCGCCAATCACATTGTGGATGGCCATGTCTGCGGTAAATCGAGAACCATCGTAAATGTTAGATGTCTCTCGGTACGGGCTATCTGTTCCCGATACATCATGGTGATCGCGACCTAACACTATCGGTTCAATTTTTCCCTCTCGAATGGCTCGATTAAAAGCTTCAGCAATTTTTATTCTGCCTTCGGCATCGGCATACAAAATCCTAGCTTTGGAGCCAACCACTAAATTATTCGCTTTTGCGGATTTAATCCAATTGATGTTGTCAATCAATTGTGCGTGAATGTCAGAAGGGGCTGATTCTAAAATGCTAGTCAATACTTCGGCAGCTAGATTATCCGTAAAATCCAAATCTTGCTGCTTGCCCGAAGTGCATACCCATCGGAAAGGGCCAAATCCATAATCGAAACACATGGGCCCCATAATGTCTTGCACATACGATGGGTAAATAAAATTCACGCCATCCCCTTTCAAAATAGCAGCTCCCGCACGTGATGCTTCCAACAAAAATGCATTACCATAGTCGAAAAAATAAGTACCGTTATCTGTATGCTTTCGAATGGCGGTCGCATGCCTGCGAATCGACTCCTGTACTTTCAATTTAAACGCATCAGGCTGTTGACTCATCAAGCGATTTGATTCTTCAAAAGATAATCCAACAGGATAATAGCCGCCTGACCATGGGTTGTGCAGCGATGTTTGATCAGAACCTAAATCCACATATACGTTTTCATCAGCAAACTTTTCCCACACTTCTACTACATTTCCTTGGTAAGCAAGCGAGACAATTTCCTTTTTCTTTTTGGCTTCTGTCACACGACTAACCAATTGATCTAAGTCATACATTACTTCATCCACCCAACCCTGCTCATGTCTCTTTTTTGTTGCCTTCTCGTTTACTTCGGCAATCACAGTTATGCAGCCAGCAATGTTGCCTGCCTTGGGTTGCGCACCACTCATTCCGCCAAGGCCAGAAGTAACAAAGATTTTACCCGCAAGCCCTTCCCCTTGTTTCGAAATTTTTCGGCCTGCATTTAAGATCGTAATGTTGGTGCCATGCACAATCCCTTGCGGTCCAATGTACATGTAGCTACCAGCTGTCATCTGTCCGTATTGTGTTACGCCCAAGGCATTGTATTTTTCCCAATCGTCTTGCTTGGAATAATTAGGGATCATCATCCCGTTTGTCACCACCACTCGTGGAGCTTCTTCGGAAGAGGGAAACAATCCCATGGGGTGACCACTGTACATGTGCAAGGTTTGATCGCCCTTCATAGTGGCCAAGTATTGCATAGTCAATAGATACTGCGCCCAATTTTGAAACACTGCACCATTCCCTCCATAAGTGATCAACTCATGTGGATGTTGTGCTACGGCAGGATCCAAATTGTTTTGGATCATCAATTGGATAGCCGCTGATTGCGCAGTCTGACACGGATATTCGGAAATTGCCCTTGCTTTCATGTCATACTCCGGACGAAAACGATACATGTAAATTCGCCCAAACTTTTGAATCTCTTCGTAAAATTCTTGAGCCAACACTTCATGATGCCGAGGATGAAAATAACGCAATGCATTTTTCAGGGCTAACTTCTTTTCATCGATTGATAAAATATCCTTGCGCTTAGGGGCATGACTTACGGAATAGTCAAAAGGCTTGGGTGAAGGCAACGCTTCTGGAATACCTCTTAAGATTTCATCTTTGAAGTTCAAGGCGGTGGTCATGCGGAGGGAAATTGAAAATGATGTGGTAAAAAATTGCTTTTTGTGAACTTATAACCATAATCAAAAATCTCTTGCGCTTTGCTAATGTCAAAGCTGCCATACCTGCTCATATTGGGTGGCTCAATGTACACATCGCAAAGCGCTTTGCTTACCAAGGTATTTGCATTTATGGCCATTAACAAGCTGCGCTCAATTACCGTACGCAAACTATTGGGGTCAAAATCTTGTGTAATGTGATTGCAGTGTAGCCCAACAATTTTATCACAAGCATCGCGAATAGGCCTAACGGGTAGATTGTCAAACAAACCACCATCTACATACAATCCACCCTTGAACGACATCGGGTTGAACACGGCTGGAATACTGCAGGAACTCAACACAGCAGGTATCAATTCGCCAGAAGTAAAATATTCAATTCTTCCTTTTCGAATTTCGGTGGCAGCTACCGTCAATGGCAATTTCAATTTTTCAAAACTGTTTTCAGGAATGTGCTTTAGCAAAAGCTCTTGCAAGCCGTCCATTCGCAGCAAACCGGCCCAAGTCCAGGCAGGGCGCACAGATTTAAAGATGCTTAAGGATTTAATGAGTGCAAAGATTTCATCGGGTGAATATCCATAGGCATACAGTGAGCCGACTATCGAACCAGCACTGGTGCCAGATACCGCGGAAAACTTCACACCCATTTCTTCAAGCGCTTTTAGAACGCCAATATGTGCCACCCCCCTAGCACCGCCACCTGAAAGTACGAGTCCGAGTTTCATCGATTACTTAGTTATGGGTACAATTTAGTAAAGATGTTGAAATCTAGATACTGGATGCTAGTCTAGCATCCAGCAACTTTCATCCTGCATTGCTAAAGAATCTCTTTTAAAGGAAAAACACGATCCAACCGAACTCCTTTTTCAGTGTGTTTTACAGTGCAGCACTCATTTACGGGGTCGTGCTCCAAGAAAAGAATGTATTGGTTATCGGCTGCTTGATTTAAAAAGGCTTCCTTTTCTTTGAGTGTGATAAGAGGGCGTGTATCGTACCCCATCACATAGGGCAACGGAATATGCCCAACCGATGGAAGGAGATCGGCCATGAAGCAAATTGTATGGTCCTTATATTTTACTTTCGGGATCATCATTTTATCGGTGTGCCCCGAAGCATAGAAGATTTCCATAAAATCAAAAGGAGAAGATTGCCCCTCTTTTTCTAAAATAAACTTCAGGTGACCGCTTTCTTGCATCGGCAAAATGTTCTCTTTTAAAAAACTTGCCTTCTCGCGCGCGTTGGGTTGAGTAGCCCATTTCCAATGATCTTCATTGCTCCAATAGTTGGCGTTGGCAAAAATCAACTCAAACTTCTCTCCTATTTTTTTTACGCCACCCCCACAGTGGTCAAAATGCAAGTGCGAAAGGAACATATCAGTGATGTTGCTTTCTGTGAACCCAATTTTATTCAAAGATTTTGATAGGCTCTCGTCTCCATTCAAAAAATAATGACTTAAAAACTTTTCGTCCTGTTTTTTTCCAATGCCGTTGTCGATAAGCATCAGTTGCTTTCCATTTTCAATGAGCAAGCAGCGCATGGCCCAATTGCAAAGATTATTACTATCGGCAGGGTTTGTTTTTTGCCAAATGGATTTAGGCACCACACCAAACATGGCTCCGCCATCGAGTTTGAAATTGCCTGTGTTGATGACGTGTAGATTCAAGATAAGATTTTAGGAGTTAGGAATTAGAATTTAGGAGATAGAGATCTTAACACCTTTTGCCTTTTACTTATTACCGAATATTATTTTATCAATGACTACTATTCCTTTACCACTCCCATCGCACAAAACTTATCAATACGCTGACTGATTCGCTCTTGTGGTGTGTGCTTTGAGAGATCAGCAAAATTTTGAAGTATCACTTTTTTGATTTCAGCCGCCATCGATTTCACATCTGTATGCGCTCCGCCCAAGGGTTCTTTAATGATCCCATCAATCAACTTATTCTTCAGCATGTCTTTGGCTGTCAGCTTTAATACTTCTGCAGCTTGTTCTTTATAATCCCAACTTCTCCACAAAATAGATGAACATGATTCTGGCGAAATTACCGAATACCAAGTGTTTTCCAACATCAATACTTTATCGCCAATGGCAATACCCAATGCACCGCCTGAAGCGCCTTCGCCAATGATGATGCAAATCACGGGCACCTTCAACATGAACATTTCTTTGAGGTTACGGGCAATTGCTTCCCCTTGCCCACGCTCTTCGGCTTCTAACCCAGGAAAAGCTCCTGGCGTATCAATAAAGGTAACAATGGGCTTATTAAATTTCTCTGCAATTTTCATAAGTCGCAATGCCTTGCGATAGCCTTCTGGATTGGCCATACCAAAATTTCGCATTTGGCGCTGCTTGGTGTTGCGGCCTTTTTGTTGACCAATCATCATAAATGTTTGCCCCTCAATACTACCCAGTCCACCTATCATGGCTTTATCATCGGCAACTGTCCGATCACCATGCAATTCGATAAAGTCGGTCGTGATTTCGTAAATATAATCCAGTGTATAGGGTCTATCCGGGTGACGCGACAGCTGAACACGCTGCCAGCCCGTCAGGTTTTCAAAAGTTTCTTTTTTCAAATCGGTGATTTTTTTGTCCAAGGCCTCAATGGCTTTCTTCACACTTTCATCGCTGTCGTCTGAAAGCTGCTTCATGTCTGCCAACTTACCTTCCAACTCCGCAATGGGTTTTTCAAAATCCAATAGATTCATTCGTATCGCCTTTGTTAATTTTGCGAGGACAAATTTAACAGAATTTTAAAATTGGGGCTACAATCAGGTCTTAACAGAGGCTAACTAGCTGACAGGTAAGTAGCTTGCAACAGGCTTTTTCCTTACTTTAGCCTTTCAATAATTCTTACTAAATTCAACAACCATGGCATCATCGCGCAGAGATTTTATTAAGAATACATCTACCGCATTGGCAGGAATGGGTCTATCCATGGGCCTTCCTTGGGAAGCATTAGCCAATTCAAAAAAAACAATTTCGGCCAACGATAAAATTGGCATTGGGGTGATTGGCATCAAAGGGATGGGCTGGACAGATTTACAATCAATGATGAAAATTCCAGACACACAAGTAGTGGCCATCTGCGATGTGGATGAAAATGTTTTAAGCGAAAGGAAAGAAGAACTGAAAAAGGGTGGCCTTGAAGTGAAGGCATTTGTTGAGTATAGAAAAATGCTGGAAGACAAAGACATTGATGTGGTGATTATAGGCACGCCCGATCATTGGCATTGCTTGCAAATGATTGAGTCTTGTTCAGCTGGCAAAGATGTGTATGTTGAAAAACCCGTTGGCAATTCGATGCAAGAGTGCAATGCCATGATGGCGGCACAAAAAAGATATTCAAAAGCAGTTCAGGCTGGGCAATGGCAACGTAGCATGCCCCATTTTGTGGATGCCCTTACTTACTTAAAATCTGGAAAGCTTGGCAAGATAAGAACAGTGAAAGCCTGGGCCTATCAAGGTTGGATGAAAAATCTTGAAGTGCAACCCGATGGAGTGGCACCTGCGGGAGTTCATTACGATTTATGGCTCGGACCAGCCCCTAGGCGTCCATTCAATCCCAATCGATTTCATTTCAACTTTCGTTGGTTTTGGGATTATGCAGGTGGATTGATGACCGACTGGGGCGTGCATCTCATCGATTATGCGTTGCTGGGAATGGATGCCAAATTTCCTAAGTCAGCAGTAGCAATGGGCGGCATTTATGGGAGCACCAATGGATCACAAGAAACCCCCGATACACTGGCTACGGTTTTTGAATTTGACGGGTACAATATGCTGTGGGAGCATGCCCAAAGCATCAGCAACGGCAACTACGGGCGCGATCATGGCATAGCTTATATCGGAACGAATGGAACATTGGTTTTAGATCGTGGCGGATGGGAGGTAATCGCAGACGAGAAACGAATGGAATCAATTCCAAAACAATTAAATAAAGGGTCAGGATTGGATTTGCATACAGCTAATTTTATTGAAGCGGTAAAGTCTCGTGATTTTACTAAACTGACTTGCTCTATTCAAGATGGGGCGCATGTAGCAAAGGTTTGTCAAATGGGAAATATTTCTTATCGAACCGGTAGCAAAGTGACGTGGGACCAAAAAACAGCTAAGTTTAAAGAAGCAGCCGCTAATCCATACATGTTTGCGAAGTACCACAACGGGTATTCTATTCCTAAGTAAGATTGCCACTATTCTTTTTCAGGTAATGAAACAGGATTTGCTTCTAAAACCAAAAAGGAAACAATGATTGAAAGTAAAATAGTTGAATTGACACTAAGTGACCCCAAGACAATGCCCGCGAAATAAAGATCAACTCAGATATCTTTTTTGATACTGAAATAGATAAAGATGTTGTTGAAAAAAGTAAATAAAAAAAGCCTCTTAGAAAGGCTTTTTTTACTATGCGGGACGAATGATACTATTATCGAACCCTTTTAACCAAGATTACCATGCCATTTTGGCGTTCATGGAGGAGAGAAAGATGCGAAAAATTTGATACCACATCAAAATTCTCTTCGTTATTAAATAAGTTAAAGGCCTGATCTGCCGGACTCATACCATCTAAGACATCGTGCAGGCGATGATGGTTGTAATCCCCTATCCACTCCTCTGCAAGCCTTCTTACCTGATTGAGGTTCTCGAAACAGATTAGCGTCCAACGCATCTTTCCTGAAGCTACCATTGAATCTTTCAATGTATGTGCATTACGCATTGGCTTACCCAGCTGAATGAACTGCAAGGCAATCCCTTTTTCTTCGCACCACATACCAAGCTTTCTTGAAATATTCTGGACCGCTTTCGACACGAATACGCTCGGGTATCTCCAGTCAATGATTTGGTCCAATTCTCTAACTAACTATACTTGCTCTGCTGTAATGAGGGTCCATGTCGTTGTACAAGCATCGATTTACCAGCGCAAAGTCCTTGTCTATCAAGAAGAATAGGTCGGTCGAACAGCAGTCACATTGCGCAACCACCTTACAATTGTCGTCAGAGAATCGCTCAGTCAACATGAAGACATGTCCCGTGACGGATAATACCATCCAGGATGGCATCGGCTATCGTTTGTTCACCAATCACTTCATGCCAAAGAGCTACTGGTACCTGTGATGTGAATATGGTCGAGTGCTTGCCATGGCGATCTTCAATAATCTCCATGAGTATCGTCCTGCTTTGCTGATCCAGGGGTTGGATACCGAAGTCGTCAATGATTAGCAAGTCTTGTTTTTCCATCTTGGTGATCTCTTTCAAGTAGGTACCATCGGCCTTGCCAGGGCTTAATCCTATAGTAAGAGGTTTCATCGGCTCGATCAGGTGAAGGTATTTGTACGTTCGAAGTAATTGCACAAGTGTTGACAGAGTTCCGCCCCACCTCCTTCAATCTTTGAAACTGTATTTCTATGAAGCCCTGACAGACAGGCAGCTTCTAGCTGGGTAAAATTATTCTTGGCGGTGTTTCATAAAGGCGTTCATCTTTTTCCTTTTTCATACCAGGTTATCCAGTATCCTAGAGGATCCTCTGGCTTGCCTTGTTTATTACGGGAATAAATCCCTGCGCCAGCTTTCATAGAATGCTTTCAAGCCCTCGATACCGAAAATGTAATTCGGATGGCCACCTACACCACAATGTATTCTTACCCAATCACCATCTATCGGCAAAGGAAATGAAGTGGGTGTACCAAACGTCTTAAATTTTGTTTCCATCGTTTAATGGGACTGTTAAAATAGATCTAAAACTGTCATTAAGGTTAATTTAATCCCTTCCATTTCCTTTTGCGATAACTTACCTAAACGTTTAACAAATCTGTTGTGAGAAATTGATTTGATTTGAAAACAATCAGCAATGCTTTCTTTAGATAAGCCATTTTCCAATGTAGGGCTTAAAGAGAAATGCCAATCACGGATTGATCGAGCTGGATCAGTTACTGGAACAACAACTTTCAATTCTAAAGCTCCGATGCTATCATGATTTACAATAATGCCAGGCCTTACCTTATCAATTTCTTGACCTACTCTCGGAGAAAAATCAACCAACCAAATTTCGCTTTGTTTCATCCCTCAATTATTTCGGTGTCTAAATCAGCAAAATTATTGGATGGGTTTGAATAATACTTGATTGTTTCTGGATCTGAAGCTTGAATCTCAATCCGTTTATATATGGCGGCTTTATTCTTTCTCATCTTGTCAACGGCTTTCTGGAAAGATGATTTGACGGCCGTCCTGATTAAAATCCCATCTTCAGTCTCCTCAATGATTACTTTATCTCCACCTAACTTTTTTACCATTTGTGCTGGCAGGATAACAGCTTTGCTATTACCGACCACTGTTAATGTCTTTTCCATAACTCAAATAACGGATAATTTTTGATAATGTTATAATATTGTTATTACTTTTATTAAGTCGTAATAAAACGGTACTTTGTAAGACTCATTAATGAGACGGAGTTTATGGGACTGTTAGGGCTATTGCAACGCCTTCCTCATAGTGAGAGTACCAATAAACTTCCGTTATTCGAGACATTAAGATTTTAAACGCAAAAGTTAAATAACCGCAATTGAAAATCTCTAAGAAATAATGCACTTTACGAAAATAAATCAATGCCCACTGGTTGAAATTCGTCCATGTAACGAATTTACAAAATCTAAAATACATAAAAGTGAATGCCTAGTTTGTTTAACAAGAAACAAATCGCGAAATTTTGAATAAATCAAAAACTATTAATTTATGGCAGGTCAAAGAAAAACAAGCCCATCAGCGGCAAAGGCTGCATCAAGGGTTTTGAGAGATGGAAGAACCTCAAAGGACAGTAAGAAAGCAGCGGGTAGCGCATTGTCTCAAGCAGCTCCTAAGGGAGGAAAGAAAAAATAGTTTCTATTCACTTATTAACCCATCACTAGGGGGCTTTAAATAGCCCCCTAGTGATGGGTCTTCGTTACTGTATCGAAAACTAACATTCATTGCAATATCTGGCTAACTGCTTCGCTATGGATTATTTACATTTTTGCCCAGGCCTTTTGAACTGAAATTATTGTGTCCCAGATTGTCTCCGAAGTCAAGTGGCAAAAGGTAAAATTTCAAGTAACCACCATATTTAACGCGAGATGGCCTTGAAATCGTTGAATAATAGATCCTAGCCTTTAGCGGCTATCATTTAGGGTTTCGTGTTAAGGCTATTGATGGTTTCGGTTCTCCCCTGCAGTATTAGCAAGGTTCATTAATGATACCGATGTTTAGGCTCCTTCAATTGAAAGCATCCGCATGATGGGACGAAGAGTCCGAATATTGAGTACTTTGAAAGAATCGCGTAACTTTTTTGCACGTCTCGGATGATTCAATTTGTATTGGGTGGGCTACAATTTTGGAAAACTTGTATTGATCGTCAATAGAGAAACGGACATTCCTTTTCTGATGGAGTAATTATAGTTGTTCGCCTAATTGCACGAGTTACTCCTACTCTAAGGGCTAATCTAGATTGATTAAGAACGTTATCTCCCTTATCTGTAATTGCTATTCTCCCAGAATGAAGGCCTTCATAAATAATTACTTCATCAAACTCTTTGGCTTTCGACTTATGCATGGTCATTAGATGAATGCCTTTCAGGTTGCTCACAGTTGCCGTAAAATGCTCCAGAGCCAACGCAGTTCGGATTAGATTGACTGCCCCTCTATAATTACCTTTATCTCTCCATAGTGTTCCAAGACCACTATTTAACAATGTTCCTTTTCTTAGAAGTCGAAGAAATTGCGCATCTAATGCCACTTGATTCACAACTTCATTTTGTGAAGAGCTCAGTAGTTTCCTCACAGCAATCCAATCTGAAGCAGGATCGCCAGTAAAATCAAGACGTTGACATAGGCTTGCAATTCTTAAGGTCTCTGCTACAATTTCCTTCCTTGTGCTTCCTGATATTTTCCCCGTAAACGTATAGTCTCTAAGAGATTGTGCTAGTTTAATATTGGCTTGACTCACAACACTATCGCCATTTCTCCCTCTAATATGTTCATAGAGATTTTTCAGAATTGAGAATTGTAGTTCTAAATCACTACCAGCCCTCTCCAACATTTGTGCTATCAACACTGCCGCTAGCGATGGACCTTCCATACTCATTGCAACTTCATGGAAAACCGGCGGTAGCGACTTGTTTCCTGCAAATCTTTGTGACGCAGAAAGATAATCCGATACCGCAAGCATAAGATTTTTTGAGGGAACAAATATTCCAATTGACCAATCTCCCCCACGTTCATTTAATCTCCTGCATGCGCCTATAACCTCAGTTTTTAGAGTCAAATGGTATGCCCCTTTTCGCGATTGGTATCTTTTCAAGATTACATCGCGATAATTTTGAGCTTTGTTTCGCCCTGTCAGTAAATCATTTCCAAAGTTTGCTATGTCAGTACCATTGCTCCTATTGTTCTCAGTCCCGAAGTCAAATTCTGTTGGTTTAAATCTCTTTATGAACTCCCCTATTCGTTTTGGATCTGCGCCTCTGAACTCATAGATACGTTGATCTAGATCACCAAGGGCAATTAATACGCTTCCCTTTCCAAGTTCTTGTATAAGCTTCCACTCATCCGTGTCAGTGTCTTGAAATTCATCGAGGATTATATAAGGATATGCATCTGATATCAATGCAGAAAGGCTTTTGCTTCTAGCTAACAACTCTGAACTAAGTCGGGCAAAGAGATCGAAATGAACCAGGCCCTCGGTTAAAAAAAGTTTTTGCTTTTCCACATCGCGAAGATCACGGTTTATGTCTGCCAATCTTGAGGCGGCTTCAGGAGGTGGCAACAATTTAAGATCTTTTGCATTGAGTAGATATCCATGAGATCTTAGTAGAGTCCACGCAAATCCATGATAAGTATTAATCTCCAGACATTCCCTAACATCTTTGACGATTTTCTTTGCTTGTTGATCTACTCGGTCTACCGTAGATCTAGCGAAACTCAGAAAGAGAACCTTCTGACCCTTTTTAAGTCCTTGTTCAATTATTCGCCTCGCCTTTAGCAATGATATGGTTGTCTTACCTGCACCTGGTCCTCCAAGAGCTACAATGCAACCGGGCGTTTCAAGTAATTCTTTTTTCTTTTCTGAAAGTTCAAATGGCGGCTCACTCATACTAGTTAATGAAAGCTTTAAAAAGTTCATCAAGAATCAATAGTGGCATTAATTGCGAGTAGAGTGTCTTTGACAAACACTGGTAATTCGTGCTCAGTGCATTGAGATAATAGATGACCAGCATCACCACTTCCTTTCGACCAATTAAAATATTCAAGCAATGCACCTTTAAGTTCTTCGAGTGGCATCTCTGAAGTAGGCGTTTTGTCGTGAAGATGACTTGGCCACTCTTTGCTTGAAACTAACTCGCCCGCAAATCTTCTCAGTGCTGTATCTGCTGTTCCATTCAATATTACTTTTTCAAAGCTGGTTTCGGGCGCTTCAAATGAGTGATGAACTACCAGATCAATGGCCGCCTTAACAGTTGGTTCTTGCTTGTCAAATGTTGCATAAACTACTTTTCCAAGATCCTTAAAAAACTTTCCAAGCGGTTCAATTTGGGAATCAGTTTCTGCATTAATAACTGCAATGCCCAAACCTTCAAGGGTTGAGTACCTTGAACTATCTATCTCGTGTAGCTTCCGGGCTGCTGAGGGGAATGCATCGAATTCGGTCCGGCCTTCGGTAATTAGCACGCGCCTACTAAGCAAAGCTTCACAGAAGCGTTTCTTAAATTCTTCTTTATATTTTTTTGGTTTTATAGTAGGGGGATAACTCGCTGGGGTTCCTGTAAACACTCCTTTTTCTCTTTTGACAACTAGAATGTTCTCGGGCGTAAACTCCTCTAAAACATAAGGTGAATGGGAAGTGAAAATTGATTGTGACGCTATGGACATAACATTATTTACAATTCTCTTTTGAGCATACGGAGGTATTGCCGTCTCACATTCTTCCATTGCAAAAATTACGTTCTGCTTGAGTTCTGCAATCATCACCAGTAATGTAAGCACAAGAACATTAATTGTTCCTGTGCCTTGGTGCTGATATGGAGCACCATATTCGATTCCCTGATCGTCCACTTCTCCGGTTCCAATAAAGACAGTTAAAACTCGCCTTAGCTCTTCTCTTGTAAGTGATGTAACCCTTAGTCGAGGGCTATCTGCCCACTCAATTGGAACAAAAGCTCGAATAGACTTTTGTACGCTGCTCAAAATATCGGAAATACCGAGGGTAGGATCGTCTGCGACAGAAACGATTCGTAGTTGAGATAGAACGTCCTCCCACATTTTTGGGCGTATTTCACTGAGGTGTAAAATGATATCCAATAGAGAGCCCCGTTCTAGGGTCAATGCCCTTGATCCAGTCCGAATTGTCCTTAAGTATAAATATCCACACAATCTCTTATCAGTCTTTGTAAAAGAACTATGCTTCTCGCCCTCCCCTGCCTCTGGATGACAAAAATATGTTTCACCCTTAAAATCGTCATCACCTTCATCGTAGAATCCCTTAAACGCAACTCTCAATACAGGGTAGACACCTGGTTGGTCTGTCTCTTCAGCTGGTGGGCCTTCAATTAACGTGTGAGTTTCTTTGTTGTAGTATTCGATGTTATTTCTAAACTTTCTTAGTTGCTCTTCATTCAAGTCAATAAGCAGAACTTCAATGTTTATTTGAATTTGATCAGCTCCATTTCCAGAATAATTGCCAACATAAAAGTCATGTTCATCTATCACAGGAAATTTATAAAGACGTTCTGGCCCGAGTACTAGATCAAGCGCTTCAAGAATTGTTGACTTACCAATATTATTATCTCCCACAAGAACGGTATGATTGCTAAGAATCAAATCAGCACTTTTTATTCCTCGAAAATTTTGCACTTTGACTTTAATTATTCTCATGTTTAATCTCCTTATTATGGTTTGCTAATAAAAAAAACACGCCTTCTATTCTTTAATTTGACAGCAATATAGGCCCCTATGGTAAGTAAATTCTACTTTGTAAGTTCAAAGGCTTTTTTCCCCTACGTGGTTAATATACAAAAATTAACGCTTTAGAACCATTTTTGTAAGGTCATATTCTAATTGCAACCATAAACTTTAATGCGCCATAAGTTCGTAGATTGACCAAACTGTCCGATCAAGGCTCACCGATGTCGTGCAAGGTTACTAGAACTAAAAGACTCAGCTCCCACCTTTAGCGGCGATCTTAATACTATCCAGCGTAATATCAAGTCCAAATGCAAAAACAAAAATTGATATCATCTCCGGCACAGTCCCGATGAAATCCTTATAGTAAAGTCCGTACGACCCCAACGCCATAACGAAACTCACCAGTAACAATTGCAGAAAGTTAATTCTCCAAAATGCATACTTATCTCTCTCCACCATACCCAGCAGATCTATGTTTGGAGTAATTGCAGGTCCATTTCCAGGTAACTGTCTCGGCTCTACTAGACTTGAATCAATCTCTACGGTCAAAGCCATGTTCATTCCGAGCTGGACTCCGGCCTGAGTAGTCGTCAAGTTATCGCCGCTCGTTAGTCCGACCTCTTTCTCTAAGGCCGTTTTGCGCTGATCGAGTACTGCGAACTTACCACGGTCCGGCAAGTCTTTATCCAAAAAAGTTGACGCCATTGTTTCCTTCCATACACCATGAGCTTTGAGTAATTCTGTCTTCAGGTGGCCCTCAAGCATTGATGATACAAGGTTGATCATTGCATTGGCAAATTTCTCCAGGTTATTTTTATTGGCCTCTGCATTCGAAATAAATCGTTTGATCTTATCAATGCTATCGACATTGTCAGCAGGGAGTTGTGATTTGAGATCATCCACCCATTTTTGAAAGATACCCCTTCCCGGGATGAAAACAGGCACTAGAGAGTCAGAGCTCATTGCGTTGCTTACTTCCCTTAATTGTCTTGAGTACTCAACTGCAAAGGCGAGTAATTCCTGTTCACTGGTCTTACATAACTCTTGCGCCAGGTCTAACTGCCCATTTTTATAATTCACATCTGCCTTAGTAAAAGCTTCCAGCGCCGAAACGAACGAGGAATCGCTGATGTTAATATCAGCTTCAAATATGTCTCTTAGTTTTCGAACGTTGTCCTTTGTAACAGCAACCTGTTCACAGAATTCTGTCTTCAGCTCATTGAACTCATTAGTGACACTTGTAACAGCCGCATCCACATTCTCGCGCTCAGCAACTATAGTCACGCTCCGAATCATAAGGGCGCTCGAGAGTTTTGCCACGCATGCTTCAAATTTTTTCGACCATACTGCGTCACGAACGTCGCTATCGATATAGGCACGCATTCTTTGCATCTGAGTTGTCGCTTTAATTCTTGATTCAAGAAGTGCTTTACTTGGGACAAGGAGATTTCTGATCACCGATCCGACAAATGCACCTCCCAAAATGAGTAGAATAATTAGTCCTCGATTGCGCCGATTCAAAATCTCCCAGGATATTATGAGGGGAGTTGGAGACTCCGGAGCCGTTATACGCATTTGGCCTGTAAGCTTACCTAGTGGCAAACTCGTCGCAGCACCTCGCGATAGATCATATTTGATTTGTGTTTTTGAATTGGCTGGTATGTCTATAACGTGGGGCGTAAACTCAATTAAACCGGGCATTGATACCCCGAATATATCAGGTGATATTAATTTCACAGATCTCGCATCTGATAGGCCGCCGGTTTCCAAAATAGAAAATGGAGAACCGCTCTCTAACTCTCCTCCTGAAATGGTGATCCTTATTATCTCTGACGATTCCAATTTCGGCGCAGGTCGCAGTAATGTAAAGCGCGCATTAAGTCTCTTGGATTCATTTCCTTCCGCAACATATCTGAATCTTACTCCACCCACATAGATGCCAGGTGCTTGTAGACTGTCAAGATTGATCTCCATTTGAATTTTTTCATCGGTCAAACTTTTCGAGAGGGTAATTGCGTTTCGATATTCGCTGTCGAAGCGGCCTTCATATCGCACAAACAAGGGCCGAGGATCAACTTCAACGTTTTTAAAATTCAAAGAGCCGTCAATAGCAAAGGAAAGACTCTGCTTGCTGTATTTCCCGAAAGCGGCAAGTTTAATTGTGCTGTCGTTCAGCACCGCCCAGTTTTTTTGGGCTACGGCACTAGAGCATAAATGCAGAATAAGTAATAATCCAAAGAATCTTATCTTAGTCATTTGCATACCAGATTTAGGTTTTTCTCGCAATTCAAGTGCGTAATAATATCTTCGCTCATAATTCCGTACGCCGATTGACGGTCCTCGGCAACAATCATGGCACACCATTCATTATTACCATTGCGTTGCGTGATTGCCCACGCGCCGGAGTCACCTCCCTGAGCAGGACTGTTGTTCACTAAACTGGAAATCGATGGGTCCTGGATCTGTATCAAGTCCTTGTAACAACAGATGCTACCATTCAAGGCAGTCACTTGCTGAACAACGCCGATACTGTTGACCACCAGATTGGGTTTATGGGATGAAGTCCTACCTGTATACTCGATACCCATACCTTTATTGATAAGGTTTGCAGGAGTAATCCCATCAACCGCACCTATGTTGTTTATTGAGAATTGACTGCCTATTTGATTAAGCTCAATTAACGCGACATCCATATCGTTCAGGTTTGACGTCAGATTTCTTGGATTGCAAACATTGCCAAGGTTGGGCAACGCATCTTTGGAATAAATACAATTTCCTATGATCGTATTTGATCCATGATCAATCAGCGCGGGTTGAATCACTGGTACATTGTTGCTTGGTATGACGTGACCACAGCTAATGGCATATCGAACTCCAGTCGCCGCGTCTTTCAAAATTCCTCCCAGCGTACCTGCCACGTTGGATCCGTTTTCACTGATGCTTATTCCACCCTGCATCGTGGTGAACCGTCCTTGTGGATTGGCCACCATACGTGGAATCGATCTGCTCTCTTGCCGTATGAACAGGGACGGATTGCCGTTCAGAATCTCTTCGGGGTCCACGAAAGGCATGCCCGGCTTCATGTGTAGGGTTACGACAATTGGGCTGCGCTGTCCGAAAACACGAATCCATTCCGGTGGCCGAAAAGACAAATCAATGGACGTCATGACTGAATTGGATCCCGGTATTACCTGCCTTGGAAAAGGAGCATTAAAATCCGGGAACAAATCATACGACTTTCCAAATGAACGGTGCATCGACAAACTCAACCACCAATCATGAATGGTCAAAACAACACCATGTATGCTGCTAAATTCGAGTGTCCTATCAACAACCTCGTTTAGACCTAATTCGCGCGCTCTTTCTATTAGGTATCTCATTCGAAAGGGACTTGTTTATCTTATATTTTGGGGTAATTCATTGCAACTAGTTGTTGATCCTGTTTAGACAGTTGTGTGTTCTATCCGCAGCTAAAGCCATCTGTAGTGTGTCCGGGCGGAATTGGATAGAGCATGATAGACCTAGCGTCAAAAACATTATTTGTTATTTCCGCTTGACTGTACTTTCGAAATATGTTGAAATCTACCATAGCTTCATCCCATGGCGGATCCTGTGTCGCCTTGTAATACTTATACACTTCAGGCTTATTCCAATTAATAACGGCATCTGAAGTCTGATGCTCATGTATGCAACCTAGGGTATGACCAAACTCATGAAGGATAGTCGAACTAAAATCATCCTCTACAGTCTGATTGTGAAACCATCCAAAGTTCATGGTTGGTTTAGTTTGATCGTTAATACTTAATGCGTCAGTTCCAACTTGTGACCAGGAACCCCCAGGCGTAAATGAGATTCTGATTTCTGCATCTCCTTTCGTTACAAAGTTAAAGTGTATGTTGGCGAACTGTTCCCATATTTTAGCGTACTCCTGGACTTTGCTCTGAATATACGGTTTGCTTTCCAAAAACCTTACCCACAAATATTTCCCACTGCCCCACCAGGTTCGCCTCGCGATGGCGAGTTCCATTAGAAGTGCTTTTTCTTTTTTATTAGCAAATAGTAGTTTGTCCAGAGCACTACTAGTTTTCGAATCATACAATAGTTGTTCAGTCAGAGTGCCCGGTCGAACAATTGATTTAGCACGTTCATGGAGAATATTTTCAGAACGCTCCATAAATGCGTGGTGCAGGCGGTGAACCAAATGATTTTCGTCTAGAAATCGATGATCGTTCTCCCTGTCGATACAAACCCTTAGTAGATCCACTGGATATTATTTTTGAATTGTGAATTTTACTTTCGCAGTTAAGGTCTCATATTTTTGATCTGCTAAGCCCTCCAATGGATTGGCACCTTGAATCCAGTCGTAAGCAATTCCAATTGTATTGGACGCAGTGCCAAGTCGTATGTTTATTCCACATTGCAGATCGATCGCTGAATCAAGGTCAAGATCTGTCGTTCCATAAAACGGCGTTCGTCCCCGATAGGAAAATTGAATCTTAAAAAAATCCGTGTACTTACCACCTGTCCACTTGTTGATCAATCTTGGAAAAAGGAATGAATTGAACTCTAGATCGAGAGTTCCCAGCAGAATATCCTCGTCCTTCCCTAGATAAGTCACTCCAATCGAATGAGCATGTGAAAACTGAACTATATGTGCCAGTGGTGACGCCAGCCTGGGGAAAGCGTTTCGGGTCTTAAGAAAGTCTTTTCCGGTGTATGTGTTGAAACTACTTGCCGCAATTATCTGAAAAGTTTCCTCGTCTGCCTTCCTGTCTTCGGATAGTTTCAGTGTAAGAGTAGATGGTATCTGAAATTTGGCCACGCCAATTTCATCTTCAATCAAAGTAAACACCTTACCAATCGATGCTCCAAACTGAACCACATGCTGTTCTTTAGCAATGAGAGTGTTCCGATGTATTTCAGCGATGAGCCCATATTGCCAACGATTGGTATCTGTGTAGGTTAGCTCAAAAAAAGCATTCGTTAGCCATGCATCCTTCGCGTTTAATGAATCAGGAAATGTTCCAATCACCTCCGCCTCTTTGCCTTTCGTATACGAATTATCTGACGACCGTCCGAGTGTAAATGACATACCCTTTTCTTGGGCAATCAAACAATGCACACACAAGAGAGGAAATGCCAAGAGGATAAGTGTTCTATTTAGACTTGTCATAATGATCGGTAATTAATTCCACAAGATCTTTAATTTGCGTCAGGTCATCAATTTCTTTCAACTTGATTTTTTTTGTCGCGGCTGTTGGCTTTTTCATTCGGACATTTTTCTCTAATATCCAGTTCAACACGTACAGTAGACCTTCAGAACTCTCAACAAAATTCAGCGAAATTCCGAGTTGCGTCCTGAAATTTGAATCAAGGCCGATGAATGAACCATTGGCGTAGTTTTTTAGACGTTCTTTTATATCAAAAAAGATCTCGGCACCATTGGTAATGTCGGAACGAATCTCATTGATCAAGGTTTGAATTTTCTGGAACGAAGTAGGACTAGCCGCCCTGGCAGCCGCGAACTCCAGCGCCTCTAGCAATGTCGCTGCGTCTTCATCTTTAATATCAAATTCAATTCTCATGTAGGTTTTATTGTTTAAGGTGGCGGACAAAAAAGCAAAAATCTATCTCCGAGAAAATTACCCTTCTAAGAGGATGGAGTCATCAATCATATACATTCAATTAATAGCCATTTTGCGAGAGTCAAATTTGAGATTTTAGAAATTTCAGCCACAAAATAAGGCAGATGCAACGACATAATTCTTTGGATTTTTAAGATGCGTTTGATCTCTCTTCTTGAGCCTAGCACTGCTTTATAATTATTTAAGCACGATATCCATGTAGCTCTTTCCAGCTGCCATGAATTCAAAATCAAATTTTTTACTGTTTAAAGATTCTTTCTTAACCAAGTCTTCAATGCTTTTCATGTGTTTTTTATTAGCGCTTTTAGTTTCCAATGATGAACTATTAAAGTGTAGCGTAAAATTATTTTTGGCTTGAGGTGTAATGGCCTTGTTTTTTCCAACTCGCGAGTCAATAATTGCTTTAATCACATTCAGATCGGGGTTATGATGGGCACCATTGCCACAGAAGACATAGTGATCTGCTGTAACCGTTCTGCAAAATTCTTCATCGAGATTGTTCTCGGATCCATGATGTTGCACTTTCAGCACATCCACGTGCCGTCCTTTGGTGCGATCTAACTTATTAATGGCCTCAAGGCCCTTCATAATATCCTCACTGTGCCCATCTCCTGTCATTAAGACTGTGTGTTTGCCATCTTCCACCAAAAACATAATTGAGGCGAGGTTAGGCGTAGTGACTTCTCCTCTGTTTCCTAATTCCCCGGCTAATGCTAAAAGTTCAGAATTGTTTGAAGTAAGCAAGGGTTCATCTTTTTTTTGAGAATTCTTAATTTGGCTGATGACTGACTTATTTGTTTTCAGCCAAGTATTCCACTCCTCACGTAATTTTTTCAGGTCTTTCTCGAATGGAGCAATAATGGATAGAGTCATTGTCCCAATTTTAATGGGAGCTTGCTTCGTCCGATACATTGCTAATTTACCTTTGAATCGCTTATTTAGTTTCAATCCTAATTGCTCAGCCCGAAGTCGGCCGCTTAATTGAATTGCCTGACGAATGCTATACGCATAGCCACCAAGTTCAGCAAGTTCTGGTACGTTGGTAGAACTGTAAATTGAAGCCGACGCTGCCAACATCTCTTCGATTTCGCCTTTGTTTTTCGAGATAGAATCATAAAATGCATTATGCCAAATCTCATCAATAACAGGTGGTCGGGGTGATTTTGGTTCTTTTATTTTCGAACCGCTTGCCTGATGATGATCAAAAACTCGCCAATCAACTTCATCTTCAATCAGTTTTAATATTCCTTGAATATGATCTTCATCAATATGCGATACACAGAGAAGATCTATTTTCTCGCCACCGTTTCGCATTTTGTTTAAGTATGGCGCCACATGAGCGTTATAGGATGAAGAAAGCCCACCATCAACTAAGATATTGGTTGAACCGTGAGAGAGTAAAAGGCAATCTCCTTTGTCGGATTGAAATATTTTTAGCTTCATTTTTTTAAATCTTTTTTAATTTCAATTTGTTTCGCTTCGGCAACGCATGCTTGAGCGTCTACGACACCAAATCCAAGGTCATCTTTCCAATGATAATCTGTTCCGGGTACTGGCTTACTGGTTCGGATCATAATGCCACTGATTTGCGGAGCGGTTAATTTAGAATTGACCGCCAGCATTTGCGCTGCTACACCACAGACGATTGGAGCGGCCATGCTTGTGCCACTCATTTCTATCCACGGATCATGAACACCGCCAAAACCCTTTGCTGCAATAATTTTGGTTCCGGGCGCAATCACCTCAGGTTTTGTGCGACCATCACGTGTAGGGCCTTGACTGCTTGTTTTGTTTATACGCTCGTTGATATGATCGTAATTACCTACTGAAACAACGTATCTTGCACAGGCGAGAGAACTGATGGATGTGTTGTCTACATTTGTTTTCTCTGAAAAGAAGGATGGGAAATTCCAGTCTGCCGTATCTCCTGTTGGACCCACTGGGCGTGGATCATCACGCTCAATCCAAGCATGATACTCGCCATTCCTAATATCTTCTCCGTACAGCCGTACCTGCCAGATTCCAGCCCGGATAGGAATTACCTGCCTCTTATTGTAATTAGGACTCAAAAAAATTGCAATACAATTATTTCCGTTAGCCGGATGATATAAATCATTATATACGCTCAAAAAAGAACCGTCATGTAACTGAAGATTTTCAATGAATTCGTTTGCCTTCACCATGGGAAGCCAGTCCATTCCTGGTGGTTTTACAGATACCGCGAATCTATCTTGTGAGGGATACCACACCTCTAATTCGTTCTCAGAAACATCTGATATACTATTACCGACTACACACCACTCAATATCACTGGTTAAGCCACGTGATTTTATTTTTCCGCTTGAATGAATTCGCCCCATGACGTAACCGTGGTCGTCAGGGGTTTCCGCAGCCTCTTGACCTGCATTTCCTGCAGCCACTGTCACACATCGGCCTTCGCTGAGCAATTCGAAATCAATCCACCGACTCATCGCATCACTACCATCGTGTGCGTGACCATTAGTACCTAAACTAATATTTATAGATAATGGTATTTCCATTGAATCTGCCAGTCGACTCAAATAGGCAACAGCATGAACAATACTAGCTGAATCATAAAAAGACTTTCTTCGATCTAGCTCGGATGGCGTTAGCGAAATGAGCACACCAGCAATCAAAGCATCCGGACAAACACCTGATTTTCCTGCTGCTATGCTGGCTACATGTGTACCATGTGAGCCTACCGAGATGACGGATTGCTTTTCAATTTCGAATGCCGGTATCTTCAGTTTCTTTGAATCTTTTATGGCACTGTTAAGTTGTGTCCGATTGAATTCTGAGCCATAGTCAAATCCATTCGGTGGCTCTCTAAAATCACCACCCTGATCCCAAATGGCAACAAAACGTGTTTGATCGTCCTTATCTAGAAACTCTGGGTGAGAAAAATCAAATCCGCCCACGTCAATGATGCCTATCAGTACCTTTTGTTGTACAGGTTTTATCTTGAAAGACTGCAGAATATTTTTCTCAGGTTTGCCAGGATATTCGCTTTCTATTTTTGGTGTTGGGTGCCTCAGTGGCCTTCCAGATTCGATACTAACTACTCCACGTTTATTTTTTAAGTCATGTATCTGCGTGAGCGAAAGTCTTGCTGAAATGATATTTCCCTTTTCAATAATTTTTCCCGGGACTTTAAGATCAGTTTGATCAGGCGTGACGCGCACAAAAACATTTGTAAGGATATTATCAGGAAGATTGGTTGCCTTCTTTTTCTTCAGAGATCGAGTGAGTTGCGGAATCTCAGCCAGATTTGACTGTAACTGAAGATAATGCTTCAGTTGCTTTTTAACACTTAAGCCGCCTTGAAAGCCCGCGCGAATCTCATTTACTTCCTGGCTTCCATTTGCATACATACGCAGTTTAGCATCCACTAATGTTGAGGGGATGTGGTTTAAATCATCTTTTGCCATATGGAATTGAATTTCATGAGAAATTTAGCACATTAAATCCAAAGTTTGAAGAACGATCATCTCTAATATGAAGTGCTCCAAAAGGCATGGTGAGCATGTCGATTTCCCGAAAATGCGATAGCTCGCAAACTGATTGGTACCTGTGGGCCATTGGGGCGGGCAAAAATCACGATCATATGGGCGTAGCCTCTTGCGCTTGTAGCAATTTCCCCTTTCTTAAACCAATCCTGAATATTCTGGATAAATTCAGGGATTGAGCAAAATTTGACCCTTCGAGAAGTCGGGACAAAAGCCAGAAAATACTTGAAAATGCGTACGCGTTTCTGAAACCTCTGAACACATTTTGGGTTTTTTAAGAATGCTCGAAAAACTTGAAAAACACCATTTCTAATAGCCCGCAGCCTTAATAGCGATAGATAAGTGAAGGCTTGCAGAGTAGGCTTGAAGCGCTGAAAACTTTCACAATCATCATATCAGTGTTGAGATACATTATTGATCGTCCCAGCCAAAAGGAAAAAGACTCTCCGACACATATTTATATGAAACTTTAGACCAAGAAAACGGCAGCTAACAAAATGTTTGCGAATTCTATGGTATCGTCAGTTGTGTCACTCACTTGTACTTTTAATAGTTCTATTTGTCTTTTCTTAAAGTAGTTAAATTTGGTTTATCTTACCATACAATTAACGTTAAACCTTTATTATGCCACCTTTAAAAAAATTATCAGCCACACTTACACAAAAGCTGCTGAGCATTAAAAAACTCCGTAAAAATCAGCTAAGCCCAATTGCAGAGGATTGGATTTACCTGCAGGAAAGTGAACTGTTTTTTATAGATTTTATGAAAAGCAAAAAGGAGCCTGCTGTTGGCAATATGGAGTATGGGCCTGCATTGTACTTATTACATCAATTGCCAAAAGTTGTGGTTGATGTTTTAATTTTTGTAATGGGCATGCCGCCAACACAGATAAAAAAAGTCGATTGGGATAAATGGCTGCATGACGTAGAGCATGGCCCGGGCGTGGTTGCTGGTGATGGTACCATATACCTGTTTAAAAAATATGCTCAGCTTGATTTTGGCTGGACAGAATCACTGGTGTATTACCTGTATTACAGACACGAGAAGAGGAAAGATGCAAAATTTGGTATCACACCAGTTACCACCAAAATTCCCAAACAAAATAGCCTTACTATTGCCATCGTGGGCGACTGGGGTACCGGTGTTTACAGCGATGAAGGTTTTGAAGCACCTTCGCAATTGGTTAAAAATGCAATTAATGCCCTTAAGCTTCCACCCCTTGGCCTTCCACCGGATATAACCCTGCACCTTAGGCTTCATATTAATTCCTTGATTGTCAGTTTATGGCAATTAAACCAAGGAAATCTTTTGCGAAATCATTGGGACCGCGGATTCGAGCACTACGGCTTAAGAAGGGCATAAGTCTCAAGCATTTTGAAGCAAAAGAGAATTCTATTGATAGACATGTACTTTCCGATATAGAAAATGGCAAGAAAGTCCCCAATGTCTATACCCTATTCAGGATATCGCTTATCCTAGATGTTCCACTGGAGGAATTCGTGTCTAAACTGAAGTAGACTCTTCTTTTGTCATATAAGGCTTGGTGAACCTTATGTCAGTTGGGTCGATGAATCTTACAATTCCGTTGAAAAGCTCAATGAGTGCATATGTTTTAGTGATATACCCTCCTAAATCATTATAAAAGGGCTCTTTACACCAACCATGAAAAAATCCGCCATTCTCCGGTTTTGAGATTCCATTCAAAACTGTGATCGATCTGAGTTCCTGTAACTCACCATTCATGATGTTTACGTTTATGGTTACACAATTATATAACCTTGATCGTTTCGTGTCAATAAAGTATCTAGGGCATCTCTAATAACCCTACCAAGTTATCGATAAATTTTGTTTCTTGAGAAAAAGGAGAAAATAAATGAAGAACAGAACGAGAGGATTATTCGATGAGCAGTTTCGGTTGAATAAAATGGGCAAGCAAAACGATCCGCTGATAAAATTGCAAGCTCAGATAGACTTTGAGATTTTCCGCACACCACTGAAGACACATTTTGAATTTGGAAAAGACCGAAGCCAAGGCGGTCGGCCTTCGTTTGATTATTTGATGATGTTCAAGATATTGATTTTGCAGCGCTTAGGGTTGAACATTTCCGATACCGTGCCCGATGCCAAAACGATCTGGAACTTTACTCTTGGGTGAGATAGCAGACCTCCTGACTCTTGCCTATGATCTATTTTGCACAAAGATCCATTCACTAGGAGAAGCGGGTATGGCGTAAGAGCTCTTGAAGGATCGCTATATGGATTCTTTTCAGGCGAATGGCTTCTATAAGCTTGCCAACTTTAAGAACTCGGCCAGGTAATTGGCATCAAAGAATCCAGGGTTACTAAATTCATTAATGAATTCACTGGCAAAGACGAGAGCATCGATTACTTGGTTGATCGATCATTTCTCAAAGATGATATCAAGGCTGGCTTCAAGTCGTACTACAAAGACAAGCTTAAAAGGATCAAACAGGCTTAAAACATTGTCAAGATCTTTGTACGTTAGTCTCTATATTCGTTCTTATCACGTTACCACTTTGTTGCTCGACAACTCAAATCTAGCTGAGTAACAGGTTATAAAATATTTTGTATCGGGGAAGTAGATACCCGAACGTTGTTATTCCAGCATAGAACAGAACTCGGCATGTCTCGAGTCGAATACAACTGAGATAAAAAAAATAAAATGTTGCCGACTAATTAAACGAGTTGCAAAATAAAATGAGTTAACTTGCCAAGAACAAGTGTTACATGGAACAAATAAAAAATAAAATACAAAGTCTTTGGATTGGAGATTCGCTTTCACCAATCGAAATATTAAGTATTAATTCATTCATAAAAAATCAATATCAATTCGACCTTTACTGTTATGATCCAATATCAAACGTTCCTGCAGGAGTTAATCTGAAAGACGCCAATGAGATTATTCCCCGTGAGGAGGTTTTTATTGCCCACAACAGTTACGCAATTTTTGCAGATTATTTCCGAAGCTTGCTGCTCTATCACAACGGAGGAACCTGGGTTGACACGGATGTGGTTTGCCTGAGAAGGTTTGACTTCGACGAGAACGAAGTAATTATCGGTTACCAGGAGGAAGGTGAAGTCGTTTGCAATGCTGTGCTTGGATTCCCGGCAAGAAGCATACTGGGACAGAAAATCCTTCAACGATGCGAGAAGCCATGGGTCTATGGTCGCCCTGAAGAAATCGAAGCCTTTGAACAATTAAACGGGGTGTCAACAATGGAGCTGCTTGAGAAAGAGGGTGAAAAATATCTCATGAGGTATTTTCATGTCAATAGCCCCTGGGGTGCGATAGCCGGACCGATCGGTGTAACGACGATCATCAAGGATCTCAACTTTGCAGACAAAGTAAAACCTTCAACATATTTTTATCCGGTCTCCTATCAGCAATGGTGGAGCCTTTTCTACGACAATTCAATCGACCATATTGTTGATTTTAGCAATAGTTACGCGGTTCACCTTTGGCGCGAATGTGTAAGAGGTTACAGTTATTTTAACAAGTCAGCATTTCAACACGGAAGCTTCACACAGAAGCTTTGGAGGCAATATTGCGAGTGACGACAGCCTGTGTGGAAGTTATCCAGTGCCTGAACATCAAGTTGTAGAACTTCAAGGTCTTGTAAAGAACGCCGAGGTTAAAAGGAGTCAATCCCTTGCTCGCACGTAGAAACCGCCTGAACGCATATCTTGCTCTTTTCACACGGCCGTGTTTTAACAATTCAAACGCCAGTTCGTAAGCAACCCGGGTCTCGCAACTGCAGAAGGCACTCTCATGTTTCCGTTTAAGATGCTTGTTCATAAATGTGTATATCTGCAGGTGTGTAAGGTACTGACTTTGATAAGGTCTGCCCGTCCAATCTCCGTTGGGATGTTTCCGATACACCGACCATGTTTCGTTGAAGTAGTAGGAACGGCCAAACTCCGACAAAAAAAGGAACAAGGGCCTGTCTGTCGCTTTCAACGAGCAATAGTTGGGCGGCGGAAACTTCTTTAATGCACTGCGCCTGAAGACGACGCTCCCCGTGGGAATATGTGTGTCACACACAATATCGGATAGAGAAACAACTTTCTTTTGCTTGTCACCGCAGCACGTTTGGGGCCCGATCTGTCCGTTCAACCCCAACACTTTAGCATCATGGAAACAAAGAACGAAATCGGGGTTCGCATCGAGAAAATCAACTTGGTGTTGGAGTTTTTCAGTGCCCAACCAGTAATCGTCGCCATCCAACAATGCAATGTATTCCCCGCGAGCCTGACCCAGTATGTAAACATTATTTGGCATGACGCCAAGGTTCTTCGGGTTCAAAAACGCCCGAACCTTGTCAGGATACTTTGCCTGAAAGGATTCGACGATGTCTCTCGTCCTGTCAGTTGAACAGTCTTCACCGATTATAACCTCGAATTCAAAATTGGCCTGTTGTTTTAAGACACTTTCGATGGCTTGTGCGATAAATGCCGCATGATTAAAAGTGAAAATACAAACGCTTAATTTCACGGATACATTGGTGATTTAGTCAATCAAACTGTACGTTACGTATTGCGACCGGCGGAACAACAGACCCCGGAGGATACTGCAGCGCCAGGCTGCACATATATCCGGCTGCTATATTCACGTTGGTGGCTGTGAAAGTTTTATTCCCGTAGGAAATCTCCTTCCCTGTGACCTCAAACGATGTAAGGGGAATAGACAGGCCCTCGCCATAAGCTTTGACTACTGCTTCCTTCCTCGTCCAAAACGAATAGAACATTTTTAGCACATTGTCCGACGCACGGATCTGTTCCCATTCCCTTTTACTCATTGAGTTCTCTAGGTCATCAAGAATTATGGGGCGTATCGACTCGATATCGATACCGATTTCATGATGATGTGTGATGGCGCACGTGGCTATTTCTCCGGAATGAGAGATATTAAACTTAATACTGTCATTGGTCGAAAAGCGCGGCTTGTTATAAGG
Organism: Chryseotalea sp. WA131a; assembly: GCA_025370075.1. NCBI lineage: Bacteria > Pseudomonadati > Bacteroidota > Cytophagia > Cytophagales > Chryseotaleaceae > Chryseotalea > Chryseotalea sp. WA131a. Next base: position 1,098,962 of record CP073016.1, read on the forward strand.
AGTGTATTCAACGAAATTATTTGATGTGTTTCCTGCAAGTTCCCTGATCCCACGTTCAAGCAAAAGCCTGCCCAGCAACGATAATTGTAAATCTTCCCATCGTTTGAATCTGTGCAATCGGTTCTGAAAATCTAATGGAAAATGGGGCAAATGCTCTTCGACGAGTAACGAGTGATTTCGCTTCGAAATTCTTGAGTAATAGACGTAGACCATCTTGCTATCCGGTCTAGACCATGAGTACGCCTTCTCCCGGAACTATGTTCTTGTCGTATAAGATCTCTTTCTCTCCGTAAAGCCTTTCGGAAACGAGTCCCATTTCCCGGCATTCCCTGATAAGTTGGTTGGACTGAACAATAGGGTTTGCATCGTCGGCATTCCTTGCAGTTGTTATGAACTCAAGCCATGGCTCGAGCCCCATTGCATATACATAAACCTCTTTCGGGTTAAAGATGTTAACGAGTTTTATCCCCTCCTTGCAATTCGATCCTGCCAGTCGCCTGCTTTGATCCTGTACCCTTGTTAGTTTCTGCGTCAAGAGTGGGCCGTACAACCACGAAAGTGGAGCACCGTCACACTCCATTCCGAGGAACATTACATCTACGTCGCCTGTCAAGCTGTGCACTCGTTCGTACATCTCTGGTATCGTAGCTTTGGAATCCGCAAAAAACAACAACTTGAAATTTCCAATCTTAATAAAGTAACAGGCCTTTGTGAGGATGTCGAGATCACAGTGTTCCCCGGTAAACGGGAGCGCTTGAACGCTTATATCGTCGAACTGCAACAAATCCATTTCTCCCACTTCTACCACATTGTTGAAGCCGATGCTATTCAACATTAATTTCAAGTTAGGGTCTTCAAGCTTGCCGCCATAGGTCCGGGGCACGATGACCTTTCCAATTTTATGACGAATGGGTAGCAACGTCTCGAACAGTATGTGATCCTGGTGATTGTGGGTGATCACCACATAATCAATGACTGGCGGAAGGTCCATGTCCGAAAAACGATCGAGCCCGTTTAAATACCCGTAGTAACTCAAGAGCGGATCCAAAAGAATACTTACTTCCCTTGTTTCAATGAGAATGCAGGCATGTCCCATATACCGCATACGTACCTTATCCCCTGTATACCGGTTATAAGGGCGCGGCGGCTCGTCGGTAAAGAATGTTTGAAAAATATCCTTCTGCTCTGTCTTGATCCCCAGGACTTGCTGTATCCGATCATATGAACTGGGATGCCATTTCATTTTGGCCAGCAGATCTATTTCCGGGCGATTAAAGGCCAGGTCAAGGTAAACACTGTTATGGTCCTCAAACCTTGGTGTGCTCAGTACAAAGGGGCGTTCATCGTTTTCCGTTAGCCATAAGGCGACACCTTGAGATTTTGCCTTATAGAAATCGGATTGATACAAAAGAGGTTCAAAGAATCGGAAGTCAGCGTGATGATTCCTGTCGTAGTACAATTCAACCAGTCCCCGCAGTATCGTAGGTACTTTTTGATAAATCTCGTCCAACCCGACGCCCTTATTTTGATTTCGAAGGAGTGCATCAAGTTCCTGTATGGCATCGGCCAATTGCAATAGGTCCGTATTCTCCTCGAGTGTTTTTTGCAGCAACGCCGTAACCCTGTCTACGGAATTTTCTTTAAAATCCATGAATGGCCCGCCCTTCATTTTCGGATTACTTGCAGCATTGCGGTGAATTTCCGGATTATCAATATATGATTGCATAATCGTAAAATGCCGTCTTTGAATATTGAGTGCCAGGGTGGCGGGAGAAATGAGGTGTGACCACGCATACCACTGATTAACGAGTGGCTCGAAGACAACATTCGGTTTCAAATACACTTCGCGTTCCATGTAATAGTTTTACCGGTTAAAAAAACACGCCGGTTAAAGTCGCGGGCTTCAATCTGCTTTTTCTGGATTTTCGAATAAATGTCCGGATCGCGCCGAACCACGAAAAGTAATCGACGATCAACTTGATAGCGGGGAACATCACAACTGCCTTCATCTTCTTTCCTTTCAATTCACTAAACTCCTTCGGCCCCGTTACAATCATAATGATGCAGCCGAGAGCGTTCAGAATGTAAATAGAGGGAAGTATGAGTAGTGCAACTATTGGATTAATGAACGCCGTCGCGAACAACGTAATTGGAAGGAGCAAAACGAAAGCAATAACAAGAAAATCCAGTACCGCGCGTACTCCAATCTTCTTCATCTTTCTCATTTCCGACAGGTAGTAGTCACGTTCTTTACTAAACGTCTCCAGGTACCCTAGTTCCCAGCGAATTCGTTGCTTGACCAGAGCCTTAAGCGTGAGCGGTGGTCGTGTCGAAATCAAAATATTGTCGACATACACAGTCTTGTATCCACCCCGCAGGCCAATCAATGTAGACTCCCGATCCTCGCCACTTCGCAAGCCGCTATGCCTGACGAAAATATTATTCAACACACTCCGTTTGTAGCACGAGCCGGCGCCTGGCATAACCGGAACGCTTTGTTCCTTGTGATGAATCCGATAGAAGACCCTGAGACAAGAGTACTCAAGTTGCTGCCATAGAAATATATTACCAGAGCCTTCGTACGGCACCATCCTGTAATAACAGCCCATCAACTCCGGGTTGCGCCGCAGGTTCTCAATGCTTTTACCGACATTCCAGAGTCCATCAAGATCTGTATCGAAGTCCGACAAGATGACAAACTCATGAGTGATCGAGAGCGTAGTCAGGAAGAGAGCCCCCACCTTCTGGGCATTAGGATACACAGAAGCAACGAAGAACGCGCTCTGATTTAATTCAAAAAAAGTTACAAGCTTCTGAAGACTACGGTCAGTCGATCCGTCGTCAATTATTATGACGTCTATTTCGTCTCTGTATTTCTCGGCAAGTCCTTTGAAGTAAGAAAGGCGACGTTCCATATTGCAATTGCTGTCCTCATTAAAAAGTGGTATCAATAAGGCAACTTTCTTATAACCCTCGGGAACCGGTCCGATCCACTTTAGGTTTACCGCCCGCTGTTTAAGATCCTTGATCATTATCATACTCAAATTCCAATTAGTGGTCTTTGTTTCTCTTTTAACACTCGTTTTATATGAGAAAGGTATTCGCCGATGAAGTTGGTTATCGCAGTTTTGTCAAGGACACTACTGTCATAGTCAACCCTCAGCCGTATATTGTTAGCAGTATTAATAAACTTCAGGTTTATATCTATTGGGATGAGTATGTTGGAAGGCCCTTCGATCGCCGATACCGTGAAGTCTACGGGTAGTGGCATCCTCGATAAATCGGAGCGACTGTATGAAGATCTGTCAGTATCTTCGTATTGTATTGCCCAGAATGTGTCTGACGGATTTCCCTCCGCCAGGAGTTTTTCGTGTAGGAACTGCATCAACGTAAGAGCGCGATGTTCCTGCATATCTTCGTTGGCCTTTTTTACTCTCGGGATAGCAGTCGCGAACGACTCATCCTCATCAAATACAGTACGCACAAATACGCCCTTCGCGTAGCATCCGATCTGATTATTGCAGCTCTGGAAGTCGCGGCCAAAAACATCGGTTCGAATCAAAATGTCATTGACCCGGGTTGATGAAAAAACGAATGATTTAAACGTGGCTTGCAAGATGACAAAAAGCGAAGTCGAGAAGTCGATCGTCAGCGCTCTCAACTTCCTGGACGCGTCGGTGCTAAACTCAAATTGCTCGCACTTTGATATCCGGTCGGACATCTTTCGCTTCAGACTTCTGATGCCACGAATGGGTACCCTTTTTGTGGGCAGTTTGGGAAAAGTGGAATTCCAATACACCCATTGCGATCGACCATGGAGCTCTACCTGGTAATTGATCAACGCAAGATTCTCCTTGTACTGATATCTTAGAGCCGGTAGATTAGGAAGCAAATTTTTCGCGAAGGCGATATAGGAAACATAGAGATCTCTCAAAAAGATCTCGTCGGACATCGTATCGAATACTACGTGATGAAACTTGAAGGAGAGAATGTACTTCTTAACCTTCAACTGGATCAGGCGTACAAGGAATATTGGTCCATTTTCAAGATCAAACTTATGATCTGCGAAACGGGAAAGTTGAACGATTTTCTCATCTCCTTCGGCCATTCCACTTAAATCGAAGTACTCCGAGGTATAGAAACTTTCGTCTTCGACTCTCAGAAAGTAACTGTCGTCCAGCTTATGGAATGTGGTCCTGAGGCTTTCGTGACGTTGTACAAGGTATGCAATACTCTTGTTGAATGTAGTCACGTCGAAATCGCCGAGTATCTCATAATTCTGGATGACACTCCCATGGATATTGTCCTCGTTTTTAAACTCGGCGTCCAATGAGTCGTCGAGCCAATAATTTTGTACGGGTGTCACGGCATAGTAGTCTCTACCATTCCTGACGACTTTCGGTATTGACCAGTCCGAGTGAAGTTCACTAAAATCCTTTTCGGACTTCATATTCTTTAAATATTCAATAACATTTTGCTTATGGAGGCGTAGTTCATCCAGGATTCCCGGATCAATGACTTTTCCTTTCGGGTATTTGAGCGAGAGTCCTGAATCATCGTACAAAATCTTCAGGCCTGCCTGATTCGATCGACCAAGCAACTCACTTATCTGTGTTAACAATAATTTATCCACGCGTGAACGAAATGGTGTTTATAGAGTGATTGAATCGTACTCTTCGAATTTCTCCAGGTCGTTTTCCATGCAATATTGAATGTGCCTGGCAAGCAGATTAATGCTCTTAAACTGAAATATGGCTTTCACAGAAAGCTGCACTTTAAATTTGTCGTTGATCTCATAGATGAGCCGGATCGCCAATAACGAATGTCCACCCATTTCGAAAAAATCGTCGTTAACACCAATGGCTTTTGTCCTTAGCACATGTTCCCAGATCTCGGCGAGCTTTAATTCAATCTCTGTTCCCGGTGCCTCAAAAGATCTTGTATTCTCAAAAGAACGTTCCGGCATAGCGATCAATTTCTTCTTGTCAATTTTCCCGCTAAAGGTCAATGGCAATTGATCCAGCTGAACGTAGAAAACCGGGATCATGTAATCCGGTAATGTTCGTGCGAGGTGTTCGCGTATCTTCCGGTTTTCAATTGCAGACGAGCCTGTAAAGTAAACTACCAACTCCTTGTCGTCGCATTTGGTTTGTTTCATTAGGACAACCGCCTCGATGACGCCGGGATAGGCAGCCACTGCATTTTCAATTTCACCTAATTCAATCCGGTTCCCCCGAATTTTTACCTGGTCGTCTTTTCTTCCCAGAAAGACAATGTTACCGTCGGGCAACCACATCGCCATATCACCAGTACGGTATAGACGAGTGCCTCCTGGAAAAGGATTATATGTAAATACGGATTCTGTTAGCGAGGAATTATTAAAATATCCTCTCGCAACGCCGGCGCCCGAAATGCACAACTCTCCAGCTATACCGACAGGCTGCAGATTGTCATATTTGTCGAGAACATAAAGCTGTATATTATCAATCGGCCGGCCGATCGGCACCGACGGCAAATCATCAATCTCACCCGGTGAGCAATCATAATAAGATACATCGACAGTGGCTTCCGTTGGTCCATACAGGTTGATTAGTCGAGGCCCTTTCCCCAATGTCCGTCCAAAGGTAACGGTATCATCGATCTTTAGGGCCTCCCCGCTCGCAAATACCTTCTTAAGCGATGTTAATATGCCCACATTGTAAGCCGGAGTAAATGCGGAAAGGAAACTCCTCAGCATTGACGGAACAAAATGCAACGTCGTTACGTCGTATTTTTGAATAGTGGTCATCAGACGGTACGGATCCTTCTCGTCTCCCGGTTCCAACAAGCACAGGCTTGCTCCGGTGAAAGCCCACCATAACAACTCCCATACAGACACGTCGAAAACCAGCGGCGTCTTTTGAAGAATTACATCATTGTTGGTGATGCTATACCTCTTCTGCATCCAAAGTATCCTATTGACCACGGAGTGATGCTCAACCATCACTCCTTTTGGAACACCTGTTGATCCGGAAGTGTATATGATATATGCAAGGTCTGAGCCTTTCGCGACTTGCCGGGTGGTAAAATCTGCTTCGGAATTTTCAATCTCTGCCCATATCTGTTCAATGTCCACTGTTTGGCAAGTGCCTGTGACCAAATCCTCCATAAAATTCTTGCGTGAAAAAAGTACTTTAAGGCGTGCGTCGCCGAGGATCAAATACTTCCTTTCGATAGGGTAACGTGGATCTATAGGCACGTAAACGCCACCGGCTTTCAATATTCCAAAGATCAATGGGATCAGGTGAGCTTCCCGTTCCAGCATAACTCCAACCTGATCTCCCACCCTGATGTTGTGAGCGGCGATCAGCCAGTGAGCGACTTTAGTCGTCTGTTCGTAAAGTTTCGAAAAACTTATCCTCTCGTCTCGCCATATCAAGGCGATGTTGTTCGGGTTTTTGGATACTTGTTCTTCAAATAACTCAATCACGTTACCGCTTGCTGGATATTCAGCTTGGGTCGCGTTAAACTCATTCAGGATTTGATCTTGTTCTTCATCTGACAAGATCCTGATATCACGCAGCTTGATCATCGGGTTGTTTAATGCCTGACCCAGGATCATTTTGAAATAAGTAATGAATCGACTTATGGTTTCTTCACGGAAGAGCTTTCCCTTGTATTCAAAGCTAAATGTAATCAGGTTCTCAGAGTCAAGAACCGATAGCGTAAGATCGAAGTTGGGCGCCTCGTGCGAATATTTACTAGGCTCAATCTTGAGGCTCTGGGTGTTAATCGCCAACCCGTTGTTGTTCTGATAAGAGAACAAAACATCGAAAAGTGGATTACGGGTAATATTCCTGGTTAGATTGAGTTCTTCAATCAATTCTTCATAACCATAGTCCTGGTTTTCAAAACAGTTAAGTGTTTTGGTGGTGACCCTTCTGACGCACTCCTGAAACGACAAATCTCCGGGGATGCAGTTTCTCAAGGCAAGGGTGTTGACAAACATACCAACCACTCCGTCCAATCCAAAACGTCCCTGCGTGGAAACGGGCGTACCGATAACGATATCTTCCTGGTTACTCAGCTTCGATAACAGGACGTAATACATCGCTAAACAAACCATGTATGAGGTGGTGCCGGCGGTTGTCGCAAATTCATTCAGTGCTTTCTTCTCTTGTCCTTGCAGGGTGAACTTCAGAGTGTGTCCGGATGACTTCTGCCCGATCTGTCTTGGAAAATCTATCGGCAACTCTAGTGGAACGACCTCATCCTGATACTCGGATTTCCAGAAGGCGGCCTGTTCCGATATTGCCTGCAGTCTTTTTTTACTTTGTTGCCACTCTGCATAGTCCTTATACTGTCTCCTCAACGGTGGAAGGGATTCTCCATCGTAGAGTCGTTTAAAGTCGTTGATCAAATACTCCTGGGAGATACCATCAACGATTATATGGTGCATGTCGAGGATCAACAGATGTGAAGCGTCGCTTAACTCAACCAAACCTACCCTGAAAAGAGGATCGTGCAGGAGATCAAAAGGTCTTATGAAGGTGGCGATTGTTTTGTCCAGCTGTGCTACATCCGAAAATGAACACTCCATTCGCGTGGTACCCTCCGGTGAAATCACCTGATAGGGTGCGTTGTCCGCCAGGATAAAGGAGGTACGCAGGCTTTCGTGTCGGTCGACCAATTTCCTGATTGCCCGTTCCAGCTTCTTTTTATTGAGTTCGCCAGTTATCCTCAGTATGATCGGGATATTGTATGCAAGGGACTCGCGCTCAAATTCATACAAGAAATAAAGACGTTTCTGTGCAGACGATAGCTTGTAATACTTCTTCGGCCTGCATTTCGGGATCAAGGTCAACGTACTGTCGCTGCTTACCTTTTGCAAGTAGGTGATCAATTCAGATTTATTCTTTCGCACTTCATCCAGCAGCTGGTCGGAGTCGAATTCATCTGGAAGAAGAAGTTCGAGGTCATTGTCCCTGACCTTTATCATGATCTTGCTCTCTCTTAGCTTCTCTATTAACTTTTCCATTTATTCAGATTTTAGGTCACCGGGTATTAAGTGAAAACGTTTTATCAAGCGCGGTGTGTATCAGGCCGATTATCTTTTCAAGATTGTCGTTAATAAAAAAATGCCCACCCTCAAAAAACTTCAGGTCGCATTTTCCCCGGGTGTGCTTTCGCCACCCGAAGCACTGTTCAAGGGTCAATTCTTCTTCGGTACCAAGCATTACGGTTATGTCGGTCGTCAGGGGGCGTATCTCCTTGCCGGGCAGATCTGTCTCTGCAAGTCTGAAATCATTCTTCAAAACCGGCAAATAGATATCGACAATTTCGGGGTGATCAAAAAACTCTCTCGGTGTTCCGCCAAAGCTGATCAACTTGTGTTTGAAGTCCTGATCACTCAACAGGTGATATCTTTTATTGGGGTCTTTTAGATGGGGAGCACCGCAACCGGATACAAAGAGATGGTCTGGTTCCGGCAAGCCACTGGATACTATGCGTTGAGCCAATTCGTACGCCAAAAATGCACCGAGGCTATGTCCATAAAGAACATAAGGAGACTGCCTCAGGTCTTTTTCAATAATTTTAAGAATATCTTCCACTGCTTTGAACCGGTGCTCGTACAATGGTTCCTTCATTCGGGTGCCACGTCCTGCGAGCTCTACAGGAACAAGTTCAAATCCGGGATTCAAATGCTTTCTCCACAGATTAAACAACTGCGCCGAACCTCCGGCGTAGGGTATACAGAAAATTTTCATTTGCTAATGCATTAAGATGACGGCCTTATTGACCCTGGCGTCGTTCGAAGAGTTAAGGCAGATACTCCAGTTCAACTGGTGTCTTGCGTGTGGCTTCCCGTATCAATGCACGGGCCGTTATCGCGGTTGAGTCAAAGATCAACATATCGTTAACCTTCTGCTCCCGGATCGCCATCGGCAATTCAGTACAGCCCAAAATGATCGCATCGGCTTTGCGATCACGGAAATAATCTATTGCCCGGCTTGCCAACAAGATCACATACTCTGTGACGTGGTTCTTTGATTTAAGGCCAACCTGTTCATCATAGATCATCCGGTGTATAACCTCATTCTGAAATTGAAATGGTGGCAACACTACCTCGCACCCCATCTGTGTTATTAGTTGCTCATAAAGGCGGGTCTTGTATGTCCCGTTAGTTGACATCACTCCAATTCGACGCACGTTCTTATGATGGTCACTTATGTACCGGCAGGTTTCAAAAGGCATGTGAAGGAGCTTCACACCCGACTTACGTTTTCTCAGGGCACTAACGACAACGTCATAAATTGGTGGCGCATGGGCAGAGTTACACGCCATGGCAACTACTTTTGCATCCGCTGCTTCCAGTTTCCTGATCACTTCGGAAATACTGTGTGCGGGATTTGTGCTTATCTCTCCATCCAGGAACGCCGTTCGATCTCCGATCAGGTTCGGGAATGACATCAGTACAACAGGCAAATGATCTTGGTCACGGCTGGCTTGTGTAAAAGAGAGTACACTGTTGAACAGCCCTACTCCCGCCTGCGGCCCCATTCCACCGACAATTCCTATTGTGTCCATGTCCATCATTGACAACAGAGTTATTGCAAAGCTGTGTCTCTCTTTTCGTGAATTAGTTCGGCAAAATAGGGTTCAAGTTTGCCGTGATGCATCTTCAGAATGACATCTGCAACGTCGAAGTAGTTGTCATCATGAGTGATTGCAATAACAATCTTACCCGACCTTTTCATCTCCGGTAAAAGGGTTCGGTAAAAGAATTTCCGATACTCAGGATCCTGATCGGCCGCCCATTCGTCGAACAGGTAAACGGGAGAATCTCTCAGCCAACACTCCAGTAGCGCCAGTCTCTTTCGTTGGCCGCCTGACAGTTTGATTGTGTCATACCTGTTGTTCACGATACTAACCTTCTCGTCGAGATGAAGTAGTTTCAAGAGTCGCCTGGAATCGGCAGCTACACGATCTCCATCTACATCATAAATTCTCTCGAAGAGACAAGGCGGACTAAATACAACACTGAAGTACTCACTGAGTGTACTACCGGAGACGTGCTCTCCGTTGATCATAATGTGTCCGTTGTCGGGCTGGTAAAGTCCTGTAAGAACCTTTGCCAGGGTAGTCTTGCCGCAGCCGTTTCCACCTATCACGAACAGGATCTCCCCACCATTTATCTGGAGGTCTATCGGACCTACTTCGAATCCGGTCTTAACTCCTGCCTCATTCTTAAACTGGTAGGTAATTCCCCGCGCTTCGAAGGTTAATACCGGATCGGATTTTTCAACGCGTGCCTGTTTGTTACTGTCGACGCTTGCTGGTATCTCGTCAATAAATTTAGTTATCCTGTTCCATGAAATTCGCAGGGTCATTAAACTCGGTACGGATTCCAAAATGGCATTGACCGGGCCAATCAGGTACAGCAAGACAATAACAAAGCTAATGATCGTATAGACCTCAATTGCCGGAAAAATCTCGGACATTCCAATCGACACAAAGCCCAAAAGCAATACTAAAAAAGACTCGCCAATCAAAAACGCGTTGGTGAACTGAATGTCGGCAGTTGAAATTTTGTCTTTAAATTCTCCTGCGCTGGCTCCAACTTCCTCCTTATACTCGCTTTTCTGACGCGTGTGTAAACTAAGCTCCTTGAAGCCGTCAATGATTCCATTTACCAGCCTCATGAAGGTGTTGCTCGAATCGCGAGCTTCCTCGTAATACCGGTTTGTTCTCTTGCCAACAATAAAATAGAGCAGGGAAATTCCTACCACCATAGCGATAGTGACAATTGCCGCCCAGAACGCGATGGATGCAAGATAAGCCAACGCACCAATGGCGGTTACGACACTGGTGATCAGTGTTACAATCATGTGAGTCGAGTGACCTATTGTATTTACATCATCGTTGAGCGCTGTATACACTCTTCCTCGATCGATTCTCTCAAAATTCTCATACGAAGTTGAAAAGATCTTGTCGATCAGTTTCATTCGAAGATCGTACACCATTCCCCTCGCAAACCCTATCAGATTTACCTGCACAAACCTTCTGCCGAGGATATACAATCCAGTCATTAACAAGAAGTAGAAGACTGTATACTTCAATGGTATATCGGAGTCGATAAACGAGCTGACCATAATTACCACGGCTACATTCGCCAGGCCAGATAGCATGCTCAGGAGCAATATCCAAGGGATCTTAATCTTATACGGATCTTTCTCCGGGAAAAATAGACTCAGCGCATACGCCGCATAGGTCAATGCTACTGCCGCTAAAAGCGCTCCTATTAAAAAGCCGAAACTCTGCGGCATCCAAACCAGCATCGAATCCCATGAAAACTCACCGAATGCCTCAGGGATCAGGTAGATCCCAAGTAAAAATGGTGTAAACCAAAAAAGAAGTTTGATCAGGTGGTTAAGAACGATCGTGAAGTGATGATCAAATTTACGCCGACCCCAGATGGACTCGATAACGATTCGGGCGATAAACGCAGCAACGCACAGCAGGTAAAAAAGCACCCCGAAACAAACCATGGAATATACCTTATCATTAAGGTCGCCCGGATCGTACTCGTCTTCAACTTCTCGCCCAAGAAGTTGCTGCATCAACCGGTTCCCGAGGTACAATGTGTACTGGCTGTTTGAATTCGTAAGGATCACCACACCGGTTTTTTTCTCCCGGTTAAACCCCACATAAGAAGTGAAATTGGGATTGTAGCCGCTATGAATGATGTTTCCGGATCCATCGAATGAAACTTGCCATCCTTCTGCGTACGAAAACATCTCATGTATCGCAACGGTTTCATCACGCTTCTGTGTCGACTTTGCGAGTGCACTAAGTGAGTGATCCAGCAACCCCATTTGAAGTTGCAGCCAAGTCTTCATGTCTCCCGAATTTGAAATGACATAACCAGCCGGGCTGTTACCACGATATACCGGAGCCTTGTACTCACGAGGAACAAAAAAGCCGGTCTTGTATCCGGTTGCCATGTCAGCTGGGTTATTGGGAAAAGTAACGGATGTATGACTCAGCCCGAGCGGAGACAACACTTCATCGTTCAGATACTTTTCAAACTTCTGTTTCGTCACGATCTCGATGAGGAGAGCGAGAATGTCGTAGTTCACCGTTGCATATTGAAACTCCTTACCAGGCTTGCTGCGCAGCTCCTGCCCCACCAGTTTTCTAACAGTGATCTCCAATGCATCTTCGGCTGTTGTCTCGGGAATCTTCGACAATGTGTTCCATGGTATTCCACTCGTATGGTGCAACAATTGCCGGATTGTAACGTCGGTAACTGAATCGTTGTAGGAGAACCAAAGCCATGGTATAAGTTTGGAAATAGGGGTATCTGGATTGACAGCGTACTGTTCAAAAAATCTCTCCAGTGCCAGTGCAGTGAATGATTTAGTACAAGATCCAATTTCGAAAAGCGTTTTGTCGGTGACCTTCTCGCGGCTATCTAAATTGGCATAGCCGTAATTCCTGGTGACGATTTCGCCGTTCCGGATGATCACCGCGCTAAGCCCTGGTATCTTTCCGTCGTCCATTTGACGCAGCATCTCTTTTTCAACCTGACTCACCCATTCGCCCACGACGGGTTTCTGTGACCAGCCGGTAACAAACAGGATCGAGAATAACACCGCCAGTAGAAGGCGTGTAAACTTAACGGGCGATGTCAAAGCTTGATGTTTCGTATTTCAACTTTAAAGGACAGTGTACAGTTGCCCGGTTTTATTAAGCGGACATTGCAACCAGGACTTTTCTCTCGCCCGTGTATGAATTCCTCCCGTGACTCGCAAGTTCATTATCGACAACAAGCAATTCGTTTCTCTCCCAACGCGGTGCATAGGTAACTTTGTCGACCTGTTCAAGAACATGTTTTATTACATCATCGCCGATGGGTGCTCTGTTGCCATATTGAACCCACATTGGATAATCTTCGGGGGTGTCGTAGGTGACTTTCAAGACGTCGTACATTTCCTCGCCGAGATGATATGGATGAAACTGGTCGATCTGGTTGAACCAAACCTCTTCGTGGGTTGAGCGATGCCGGATAATGCCTTTGCTATGTTGGCGCAATTGAATTGCACCATCGGCTCGCCACGTGAAATCAATTTCGTATGCCTTGCAATTCTTTTCGAGCTGGGCCTTATCAGTCGTGTCGAAAGTGTCTTGCCATGATGGTCCGATGCCACCGCCACCATGTAGATTTCTAATGTATGTGATGCCATGGGTTCTTATTTGTCTGACAATACTATCGTCTATCTGGCGAAGTACTTCACGGCTGTCAGCGAGTAAAGTCTCTCCTCCTGTAGTTGCCGGCTGGAGGCAACTAAAAAAGAGCTTGTTTGGCCACTTCGCAGAATATGAAAGCTCATTGTGCATGGTGATCTTCTGCATTTTGTCATACTCTGTCGATGTATAAACATTCTCGCCAAGCTTGGTTCGTGGCGAATTACCATCGACGTAATTCATAAAATTGCTGGACACCGAATTAACGATATGCTGAAAAGATCCTGTTGAAGCAATCTGAACGTTTTTGAATTTGATCGCCCCGAACGTGGATAATTTTTTTTCTATTTCGCCTGCATTCTTTTTGTAGAAAGAAATAAAGGAATCGGGCTCCGATTCAATAACGTCCCAAACGAATGGCAATTTGATTTTGGATTGTTGTAGTGTTTCCATTTTGATTCTTTTAAAAAGGTTGATCCGGCTTTTTTTAAGGCGTTCTGACCCGCATTCACTTCAAGTCGCCTGAGGAATGGCAGCCTCTTTCTCAGGGATATCTGTCAGGTTTGTTTGCAGTCGCTTCATCACCTGGTGATGTGCATTTCTGAATATGCGCATCGCATTGTCGACGATTTCGCGATTAATGATCAGTGCCGGCAAGAAGCGAATCACATTTCCGTAGTGTCCGCCTATCTCAAACAGCAATCCGGTCTTGAAGCAAGCTTCACGTATTGCAGCCGATACCTGGGGGGCCGGTCTTTTTGAATCTGGATCTTGCACATATTCTATCCCTATCATCAGGCCTGCTCTGCGAACATCTCCGATAGCTGGGAAAAGTTCTTTCAGTTCAGTAAGTTGAGAGAACAGGTAGTCCGAAATTTCGCGAGTGTGATTCGCAACGTCATAGTCGCGGATAAAATCGAATGCCGCATTTCCGGCTGCAATGCTTACCTGGTTCCCCCTGAACGTACCGATATGGTCACCCGACTTCCATGCCTCGATTTCCTTTTTGTATATGATCGCTGATATGGGGAATCCAATTCCGCCCAGTCCTTTCGACATAGTGATGATGTCTGGTACTGCGCCGCCAGACTGAAAGGCCAGGAACTCTCCTGTTCGGAAAAAGCCGCATTGAACTTCATCAAATATCACGAGCACCTCGTTTGCCTTCGCGATTTCAACGATCCGCTCGAGGAACCCCTTCTTCGGAACCACCGTACCACCTTCGCCTTGCACAGGCTCAAGCAGGATGGCAGCAGGTTTTGGTTGCCCCGAATGCGGATTTGTCAAAACATACTCCAGGTAGTCAGCACAGTTAAGTGAGCACGACTCCGATTCCTTCCCAAAGGGACACCTGTAACAATAACTGTATGGGATGAAATTTACATTCGGAACAAGGGACCGAACCTCTCTTCTAAAATGCGTATCACTCGTGGCCGACAGTGCAGTTGCAGTCATGCCATGATATGACCCATGAAAAGCAATGATGCCTTCGCGTTGAGTTTTTATTTTTGCGAGTTTGATTGCCGCCTCTATCACGTCTGATCCAGAAGGGCCACAAAAACTGACCTTATAGTCTTCTCTAATAGACGCAGGAAGCATGTTGAGGATTTTCTCTATTAACTGCATTTTATTCTCGGTCGGAAAGTCGAGGGCATGTATCAATTGCTCTTGCTGCTCCTTCACCCGTTCGAGCACGTAAGGATTACATTGTCCGACGTTCAATACGCCAGCTCCACTAAAGAAGTCGATAAACAAATTTTCATCCACGTCTTCAATTATTGAGCCTTTACTACGCCGGATGGCAATGGGCATTCGTTTTGGGTAGGATACTATACTGCCTTCCTTGCGGGTCTGGTAGTCCAGTATCTTCTGGGATTGCTCCCCAGGTACATTATCAGTAATTATTTTAGCATCCTGTGCCAAATGAAAATCGCGGAAAGCGTTCGCTGAATTCATAACGATATTTTAGTTTGATAACTTTTGAAAGCTGATCCAGTTGAGGTTGAACCCGTCCCGAACGACCTGAAGAGTTAGTGTCTGCTTCTCTTTCGCCAAGTCGACATTGATGGTTACAGTCTTCCAGGTTTGCCAGCCGTCTGTTTTAGGAATGTCTACGACAGCGATGTTCTCAAAATTCGCGAGAACTTTTATTTTACCACCCCCATCAGGGCTCGCAACCCTGAAAGAGAGTTGATATGCGCCCGAATCCTCCGGATCGATAGAATAACTGAGCCAATCTGTTGCATCGAGATACCCAACGTTGTCGCCACCGCCCGTATCCATTGTAGGTTCTACATCTACCCCACACATACCATTGAAATCTTCCGCCTCTCGTTGACTAACCTTTGTTCTGTCAATCCTCGTAACCAGTACGGTCCTTTTGCTGATCTCGGAGATCAACTGGTTGCAGCGCTTGATCTCTCCACTTGTATCCACATCGGGAACCTTGGAAAAGTGAAACTTCGCCGTCTCGAAATTGCACGACTCCATATTGACGTATGCCAGGTAATACTGCACGGCCGTCGACGATGGATAAGTGTTCGCCGCCTCGTTAAGCACCTGGATAGCCAGGTCCTTGTCGCGATACTTGATCGCCAGTGCCACTTCTGTAAAAGCTTTTTCAGATATCTCTTTTTTGTGCTTTAGATCGCTCAGATATTTCAACAATTCCCGAGATCCCCGTTCCAGGTAGGTTTTCAGAAGGTAGGGGACGACACTTGGATACTGCGTGATATCGTAAGTATTTATAATCGGTGTGATGTCTATACCCGCAGTCATTTCATTGAGCACCTTTGCCATCGTGTATCCACGATCGTAGTTCGTAAAAAGCACGAAGCCCCGTTTAGAGACTTTTGAATAATAGAAAACATGCTTGAAGCCGTCGTTACTGCCACCGTGTGCAATGATGGTGTCCTTCGCAGTGATACTTATAATGAAGGCAGGATTCATAGATAGCCCAGGATCTTTGTCTGTCATCCCTGTACCCGCGCTAAAAAGGCTGCGTCTGCTCGCTTCAGAGAGGTTTCCCTTCTTCAAAAAGAAAAGCAAAAATCTGGCATAGTCAGCAACAGATGCCATGTTGGCACCGGCAGGATCCGGCTCGAAATAAATCTGCTTGTAGGTCTTGTCGAGCAAAGCGTTGTGTCCCATTAGATAGT
Organism: Chryseotalea sp. WA131a; assembly: GCA_025370075.1. Taxonomy (NCBI): domain Bacteria; kingdom Pseudomonadati; phylum Bacteroidota; class Cytophagia; order Cytophagales; family Chryseotaleaceae; genus Chryseotalea; species Chryseotalea sp. WA131a. The sequence continues at coordinate 1,115,347 of CP073016.1, forward strand.
TACCCGGCGACAAAGAATAAGTTGAGTCAGGCCGGTAAAGTCTGGTGAACTTTGTGAAAGTACTTTCAAGCTTCAGGGGACGGAGGACCATTTCATCTATGTATTCCTCATATGGCTTTTTTAGAATGCGCGCGATTGCCCTGGACAGATAAACATATCCTTCACCTGAGTATATGAACTTTGTCCCCGGGGTTGCCAATATTTCTAACACATCCGGGTTGTTATAGTCTCTCCAGTTTTCAATCCCTGACGAATGATTCAAGATCATCCTGGGGGTAATCAACTTGTACCTTTCGTCGTGATCCAGATCGGTGTTTTCAAGATATTGGTAAACAGGTTTATCAAGATCCAGTTTACCTTCATCAGCCAGCTTCAATGCGACGTATGAAAGGAAGGGTTTCGACAAAGATGCGAGCTCGAATACGGAAGTTTTATCAAGCCTGCTGGCAGTGTCGGAATTTACTTTATACCCATACACCAGATCGTAAACTATTTTGTTGTTGTCAATGATCGCTATTCCTAATCCAGGTGCTAAAATGTCTTTCCGGATACGCTCGATTTCCTGGTCAAAACTCCGGGTGTTTATTTTCTTATCATTAATCGTGAAGTGATCCCGGTTCTGAGCATAAAGCGGGAACCAGGATATCGCTAGTAGCGACAGCAAGGCAATGGAAAGAATACCTTTCCTCATTAAGTGAGTAAGTCGACTCATAGATCCAAAAGAATGTTAGATGATTACGCTTTTCTTCCGGCTGTTTTCATTCCGGTTGTCTTCCCTGGTTAACCAAAGGCGTGTTTCAATGTGTGCGGCAGTACTCTTTATTGTCGGATTCGAGAAGAAATTTACCAGTTTCATATTCACCCCGAAGACTTTCGCGATCTGATTAACCAGTACCACTGCTTTGAGAGAGTGTCCTCCGATGTCAAAGAAGCTGGTGTCGGTGCTTATCTTGTCTTTTTCCACCGACAATATCTTCGACCATATCTCCTGCAACTGATACTCGGTGGTATTGGCAGGGGAAAGAAAATTCTTAACCGTCCACACCTGTGGCGCCGGTAACAACTTCTTGTCAAGCTTGCCATTTGAATTCAACGGCAACTTCTCTACCCGAACGAAAAATGACGGTACCATGTAGTCAGGAACATAACTCAACAGATGTGCCTTCAGCATCTCGTCTTCCAGCTCCCCGTCGGATACATAATACGCCGCTAGGTGTTTGTCACCTTCAACTGTTACCGGCACAACTGCCACCTCTGAGATGCCGACCTGTTGCTGTAGTGCATATTGGATCTCACCCGGCTCGATCCGGTAGCCGCGGATCTTCAACTGGTCATCGCCACGACCGGAGAACACCACGTGTCCTTCCCCGCTCATGTAGCCAACATCACCCGTCTTATACATCATCCGGTAGTCCTCATCTCCGAACTCTTCATAATAAGGATTGGGAACAAAGGAACTACGCGTCTTATCCTGGTCACCATGATAACCCAGCCCTACACCAATGCCAGAGATACATATCTCCCCCTTCACTCCTACCGGACATAATTTCCCGTAACTGTCAAGAATATAAACATGAGTGTTCTGAATCGGTTTACCGATCGGTATACTCATCTCCCCGCGCCTGGGTGGCTTTACTACATACGTCGTTACATCGTCTGAGGCTTCCGCCGGACCATACGCGTTAAGAAGCGGAATATTACTGTACCTGGAATACCATTGTCTCGCCAGCGAGGCACTTAACGCTTCCCCCGTAGGGATCATCCAGCGAAGGTGCGGAAGGTCATCATCATCACGGTCCGAAAATTCATTCAGCATGCTATGTATCAGCGAGGGAACCGCCTGGAATATGGTGATCTCTTTCTCCCGCAGGGAGCCCATGAGTTGATGCGGATCAAGTACAGTACCTTCGTCGATTATGTGCGTGGTCCCGCCAACCAGTAACGCCGTCAGGAACTGCCATACTGAAATATCAAATCCTGCTGACGCCGTTTGTGCTACGTGATCCTCAGATCCTAATCCAAGAATATCAACCATCGCATACAGGTGGTTCAACATCCCAAGATGGTGAACCATCGCGCCCTTGGGCTTGCCCGTGGTCCCCGACGTATATATAATGTAGGCCAGATCTCCTGGCTTGCATTCTTTTGCTTTAAAGTCAAAAGGAATTAGCTCATCCGCTTCGGCCTGGACACAAATTCCATTATATAAACCCGAAGACTGTATTCTTCCCTTTGTCCCCTCGTTCACCACGATGACCTGAGGCTGACAATCGGTCAGTATCGCCGCAACCCTTTGGTCGGGAAGATGAACGTCAATGGGGACATACGCCCCTCCAACATGAAACGTTGCCAGCATTGATACCAGCATGTCGATTCCCCGCGTCATGTAAATGCCAACAACGGGTTTTGTCCCGAAGCCGTCTATCCGGCGGGCCAGCGCAGTTACTCTCCGGTACAGCTCACTGTAGCTAAGTCGTTGGTTCCTGTGTTCAACGGCTATCGCATCTCCGTAAAGGTCCGCACGTTCCTCGAAGAGCCGGCCAAGCATCCGGGTCCTGTCAAGATCCTTACGGGTATCATTAAATGTAAATAGCAACCGCTCCCTCTCCTTCGAAGGGATCATCTCGATATTCCCTATCCGGGTATCCGGATCATTACAAACAACCCGAACGATCTGCTTGAAATAGGAGATCAGGCGCCTGATCGTTTTCTCCTTAAACAATGCCGTTGCATACTCGAAGCTCAAGTTAATTTGACCTGCTTCCTGGAATGCAGTCAAAGTGAGATCGAACTTCGATACGTCGTACACTTCACTATACGGCGTTACATTGAAGTCGAGGAAACTAAAATCGCCACCGTCAAAGTTCTCGTACGAAAACATAACGTCGAACAGTGGGTTCCGCGAAGTATTCCTCGGTATTTGTAAGTCGTCGATAAGTAACTCGTATTCGTACGATTGATTATCGAAGCAGGCAATCGTCCGGGACCTGACGTCAGCTAAGAAATCACTGAACGACGATTCGCCCTTTGGAAAATTCCGCAACGGAAGGGTGTTTACAAATAGACCGATCATCGTTTCGAGATCGGGATGATTGCGACCCGCAATGGGAGTGCCGACCACAATATCTTCGCTCCCTCTGAGTTTGAATAACAGGATGTTGTATATCGACAAGAGGACTACAAATGGCGTTGTTCGATATTTTTCCGTAATAACGTTTAATCTATTTGTCTCCTCGACCGACAACTGGAATCGTAATGTCTTTCCCTTAAAGTCGCTTACCTGGGGCCTTGTAAAATCGTAAGGTAACTCAATTGCAACCGGTTCAGCTTTGAATTCGTTTATCCAGAACTGTTTTTGATTTGCAATTAATTGCACGTATTCATCACTGTTCTGCCAGACCGCAAAGTCCGTGTATTGCAAGGGAAGTTCCTCAACATCCCGGTTCTCATAGAATGATCTGAGATCTTTGACCAGCAAAGCATCAGACACTCCATCTGATACAATGTGATGCAAATCAATCATAAGCAAACATTCATCTTCGGAAATAGTAGCGATCGCCGCACGCAACAGTGGCGATTCTCCAAGGTTAAATGGTCGAATAAATTGCTTAACGATCTGCGGGATGTCATCATAAGAAGATATCTCTTCAAGTTCAAATTGCGCATGATCCAGTACCTTCTGGATCGGGCCATTCTCTGCGATCTCAAAACTGGTTCTAAGGATCTCATGACGGGCGATCAGCTTTCTGAATGCCGTCTCGAGTTTTGGCTGATTGAGACTTCCCTTCGCCTTCAAAACAAAAGGCATGTTATAGGCTATTGAACCCGGAGAAAACTGATCCAAAAAGAACAGTCGCTTTTGGGCTGAGCTCAAAGGATAGTGACTACGCTTTGGAGCCTTTTTAATGTGTTTGTATCCAGAGTTCCCTGCGCGAGAATGCGCTTCCCCCACATTTTTCAATTGCTCGTTTATCCCAAGTATGGTGGGGTTTTCAAAGAGTTGTTTAAAGGTTAGCCTTACCCCGAAGACTTTCGCGATCTGATTAACCAGTACCACTGCTTTGAGAGAGTGTCCTCCGATGTCAAAGAAGCTGGTGTCGGTGCTTATCTTGTCTTTTTCCACCGACAATATCTTCGACCATATCTCCTGCAACTGATACTCGGTGGTATTGGCAGGGGAAAGAAAATTCTTAACCGTCCACACCTGTGGCGCCGGTAACAACTTCTTGTCAAGCTTGCCATTTGAATTCAACGGCAACTTCTCTACCCGAACGAAAAATGACGGTACCATGTAGTCAGGAACATAACTCAACAGATGTGCCTTCAGCATCTCGTCTTCCAGCTCCCCGTCGGATACATAATACGCCGCTAGGTGTTTGTCACCTTCAACTGTTACCGGCACAACTGCCACCTCTGAGATGCCGACCTGTTGCTGTAGTGCATATTGGATCTCACCCGGCTCGATCCGGTAGCCGCGGATCTTCAACTGGTCATCGCCACGACCGGAGAACACCACGTGTCCTTCCCCGCTCATGTAGCCAACATCACCCGTCTTATACATCATCCGGTAGTCCTCATCTCCGAACTCTTCATAATAAGGATTGGGAACAAAGGAACTACGCGTCTTATCCTGGTCACCATGATAACCCAGCCCTACACCAATGCCAGAGATACATATCTCCCCCTTCACTCCTACCGGACATAATTTCCCGTAACTGTCAAGAATATAAACATGAGTGTTCTGAATCGGTTTACCGATCGGTATACTCATCTCCCCGCGCCTGGGTGGCTTTACTACATACGTCGTTACATCGTCTGAGGCTTCCGCCGGACCATACGCGTTAAGAAGCGGAATATTACTGTACCTGGAATACCATTGTCTCGCCAGCGAGGCACTTAACGCTTCCCCCGTAGGGATCATCCAGCGAAGGTGCGGAAGGTCATCATCATCACGGTCCGAAAATTCATTCAGCATGCTATGTATCAGCGAGGGAACCGCCTGGAATATGGTGATCTCTTTCTCCCGCAGGGAGCCCATGAGTTGATGCGGATCAAGTACAGTACCTTCGTCGATTATGTGCGTGGTCCCGCCAACCAGTAACGCCGTCAGGAACTGCCATACTGAAATATCAAATCCTGCTGACGCCGTTTGTGCTACGTGATCCTCAGATCCTAATCCAAGAATATCAACCATCGCATACAGGTGGTTCAACATCCCAAGATGGTGAACCATCGCGCCCTTGGGCTTGCCCGTGGTCCCCGACGTATATATAATGTAGGCCAGATCTCCTGGCTTGCATTCTTTTGCTTTAAAGTCAAAAGGAATTAGCTCATCCGCTTCGGCCTGGACACAAATTCCATTATATAAACCCGAAGACTGTATTCTTCCCTTTGTCCCCTCGTTCACCACGATGACCTGAGGCTGACAATCGGTCAGTATCGCCGCAACCCTTTGGTCGGGAAGATGAACGTCAATGGGGACATACGCCCCTCCAACATGAAACGTTGCCAGCATTGATACCAGCATGTCGATTCCCCGCGTCATGTAAATGCCAACAACGGGTTTTGTCCCGAAGCCGTCTATCCGGCGGGCCAGCGCAGTTACTCTCCGGTACAGCTCACTGTAGCTAAGTCGTTGGTTCCTGTGTTCAACGGCTATCGCATCTCCGTAAAGGTCCGCACGTTCCTCGAAGAGCCGGCCAAGCATCCGGGTCCTGTCAAGATCCTTACGGGTATCATTAAATGTAAATAGCAACCGCTCCCTCTCCTTCGAAGGGATCATCTCGATATTCCCTATCCGGGTATCCGGATCATTACAAACAACCCGAACGATCTGCTTGAAATAGGAGATCAGGCGCGTCAAACTTTTACGATCAATAGCATTCGAATTACATACAACTTTTACCTGCAGGTGATCAATCACTTTTGTTACAGACACCCCAAGATCAAATTTTCCAGGGGTGCTAACCGCCGGAGTCATCCAGGCACTGAATGATCCCAGGTCAATCTCAAAAGGGACGTCCAGGTTGAAGTCATAGAAAACGTTAAACATGGGACCATGCACATCTGCGCCCCCGAGATGGTCGGAAAGAACTTCGAACGGGAGGTAATGCTTCAGTCCTTCACTTATACTGCCATCAAGGGAAGAAATCAACTGTCGGAACGTCGATTCTTTGGTGACCGTGGTTTTTGATATCAGAACATTGTCAAGAGGCCCGATCATACTCTTGAGAAAGATATTTTCGCGGTTAGGTGTCGACACACCTACAACAATCTCGTCTTGCGAACAATAATTATGCATGAGGATTTTGAGAGCTCCCAGCATTATCGTTTTAAGGTCTGCCTCCTGTTTACTCAACTTCTTTAATAGACTGCTAATATCTACTGAAGGAAGTGTAAGTAACGCTTCGAGTTGTTTTCGAGGCTTTTGCCGGGACACAGCTCTTTCCGAAGGAAACGTGAGAACAAAAGGACCTTGACCCAACTTACGTTTCCAATACGAGAGGAGATGGAACTCGATCCCTTTAAGGGTCTTTTGCTCCCAGTGAGAATAGTTTAGAAAAGGCAGCCGGTGTTGAGGTGTCAACCGAGCAGTCGAAGAAAGGGAAGCAAGGTATTTGTAAGTGATCAAGAACTCATGACCGACGGCTGCCAACGAAAATCGATCGAGATAAGCCGGGTGCCCGGACAAGGCAAGGTGAAAATTCTTATCCTCTATGTCGTTGGCGGACAAAACCAGAGATACAACTTCAGAATCGCCCCGACTTATCTGTTGGCAGAGGTCTCCATCGATCATCGTGATCCCGGTCCGCAATATTTCATACTTCCTGGTGATGGACTGAAGAGTTTGTTCCAATAGCTGTTTGTCGGGTTTTCCCGTGAGATCAATATTCAAGAGATTCCAATCGTCTTTTGGAACATTTGCAAGGCGACGCTGGCTATAAGAGGTCAAATGCAATTCCTCTTTCGAAAACTGAAGGGCAGGCATTTCCTGCTGCACTTTCGTTAGTTTGTCGTCCCAAAAGAAATCGTCGGGTTCTAATTCACTTTCAGGAGAATGAATGATCCTTGAAAGCGCCGACAGAAAAATAATTTCATAGAACTCAAATATTTCTTCCGTCATGAACGGCGACGAATACTCGTGCATGCAGTAGACGCGCTTGGAATTAACGTTGTAGTTGAGGTCGAAGAATGTGTAATCCCTGAGAAAAACATCAAAATCAAGACGGTCGATCTCCGACTCAACCCTCTTCTCCCATCGGATGTCATCCTCGATATGCCAATTAATATAATTGAAAGTGGTATCGAAGAGTGGATTTTCGGCTGAGGTTGGAAGGCCTATCGACTGAGTGATCTCGAAAAGTGAAAGATTCTCATACTTCTTTACTTCGATTGCCTTATCATGAACAAGTTGAACGAACCCTTCCCACGTCGATCTTTCCGGCACTCTTACCCGGAACGGGATCGTGTTCAGGAAACATCCCAGCAATTTATCGCCATCTTGCTTCAACGGACGAGAAAACGTTACAACGCCAGTGAGAATATCGCTTTCGGAAGTGAGTATTTTGATCGCATAGATATATGCCGCAAGCATGATATTCTTGACGGTCGTACTCATTCGCTGTGCGGCAGTTTCGAGATCTGCCGCCAATTGCAAAGGGTACACGCGCCTGACCGACTTGAAGATCCGATGATCCGGGCCTGCCTTTATCACCAACTTTCGAAAATCCTGCAAATCCTTTTTCCAAAATGCGCGGGTTTCTTCGTTCCTCTTATGAAATATTTCGAGGGCAACTACATCCTTATACCCTGAAGCCAAGGGCTTGGGTGCAGTGAATTCGTTTCTGAGAAGCTGACCATAAGTGTTGTTCAACTCTGTCACGAAGGACGCGATACTCCACCCATCGAGAACACTGTGGTGATACTCCACGACCAGCTCATGGTGGCTTGTCGCGAGCTTGTATACAGTTACCCTCCAGAAGGGATAATCGTTCAGATCGAATCCCTTCTTTCGATTAAACTCCAGGTTGGAAGCAATGATGGATTTTTGATTCGTCTCCGCTGTCAGATCATAAAATACGATCTGGTTCTTAAGTTCCTTGTGAATGAGATGCGCGAATTCATCCAGGTCGAAGCTCTTGCGTAAGGTATCATGCCTGGCGGTCAGGAGGTCAAGAGCGCGCTGCAACGTTTCAATATGAAATACTTCGTATGTTACCGGCCACATCAACTGCTCAAAGTACAGGAGATCCTCCGGTCGGTACTGAGTGACATAGCACATTGCCTTTTCAATATCGATCATTGGATATACCGCTTCGATCGAAGAGTCAGGGTGACTAGTCTTGTAGTCAAGGTCAAACTGAATCAGCTCCGCATCGATTGTCGCGTTGATCCGGCCAAACCTGTTAGCGTCGAGTTTGCTGATTAATTTCGAAAGTGCCAGGACCGTATCGTTCTCATACAGATCCGCCATAGTCAGTTCGATATCGAATTCCCTGTTGATGGCACCGATCAATCTCACGGCCAGAATAGAATCGCCACCTATCCTGAAGAAACTGTCGTCTATGCTGATCTGGTTCTCACCAAGTATCGTTTTCCATTGATCAACAATTTGCTTTTCAAGCTCGGTAGATGGCGCAGAGTAGTGCGATTCGACTTTCTTCTGGACAGACAACAATTTCGCCCGGTCTACTTTTCCGTTGATGGTCAACGGGATCGCATCGACCTGTATGAGGTAAGAGGGCACCATATACTCGGGAACCCTCGCTAACATAAACTTCCGTAGCTCTTCCTCTTTTAGGTCACCGTCACTTATCACGTAGCCCACTAGTTGTAATGAACCCGCTGTCGACTCCTTCGCGAGTGCAACTGCATCGGTTATTCCATCAAAAGCTTTTAGTACGTGTTCGACTTCGCCCAGTTCGATCCGATTTCCACGGATCTTCACCTGGTGATCGATCCTCCCAAGAAACTCAATGTTCCCGTCGGGCATCCACTTTGCTAGATCGCCGGTTCTATAAAGCTTTGCATCTTTGTCGAACGGACTCTTGACGAATTTACTGTTCGTTAGTTCTGGTAATCCAACATAACCGATGGATAAGTTTACTCCACCGATAAACAATTCACCGGGAATACCTATTGGTTGAAGATTACGATTCTCATTCAGAACATATAGCTGTGTGTTGTCAATCGGTTTCCCGATCGGAACCCTGAAGTAGTCTTTGTTCGGCAAAACCTCATAGTATGAAACATCGACGGTAGCTTCGGTGGGCCCATACAAATTGTGAAGTTGTACCTTTTTAAAAAGGCTGTGAAATAGCGTTACGTCGGATGCCTTCAATTCCTCGCCGCTGGTGAAAATGAGCCGCAGGCTGGTCAAAGCATGTGACGGACGGCTCTCCTTTACATAGTTTAAAAATGCATGGAGCATCGAGGGAACAAAATGCATTACCCTTATCTCCTCTTTTACAATTGTGTTATACAATGCATGCGGATCCTTCTCGATCCCCGTAGGCGCCAGCACAAGTTTCGAACCGACCATCGACCACCAAAAGAGCTCCCAGATTGACACATCAAAGACAGTTGGAGTTTTCTGTATGATAGTGTCGTCCGCACCAAGTGAATACTCGTTTTGCATCCATTCGATCCGGTTAACTACCGACCGATGAAGAATTTGAACTCCTTTCGGCCTCCCGGTTGAGCCAGAAGTATAGATGATGTATGCAAGATCTGTTGGTTCCGCCCGACTGATGAATTCCTCAGAAAGCGTTGTAACTTCGTGCATATCCATATACTTCACATCACGTTCGAGGTCTGCGTATCGCACGCGCGAACAGAAGATTCCGAGCGCGTTGCTATTATCCAGGACATACCGGATCCTGTCTACTGGGTATTCGGTAGAGATCGGGAGATAGATACATCCTGCCTTCAGAATACCAAACACTGCAATCATGAACTCCAGCGAGCGGTCAAGGTTCACGGCGATCACGTGCCCCTTGCCTTGAAAATGCATAGCGAGGTAGTTAGCCACTTGACTTGCTTCTGCATCGAGCTCTCGATAAGTAATATTTTTGTCCTGAAACCGTAACGCAATTGCATCGGGGGTCTTTTTCGTTTGAGCTTCAAACAAATCCACAACGGTTGCATCGTGAGAAAACTTCCTCTCCGTTTGATTGAAGCCGTTCATAATCAAATTCTTCTCATCATCCGGGATCATTTCAATTGATGAAATTGGATCATTCTTCCGGGTGAGTAACCGATGAAGGAGTGTAAAAAATAGTTTTGAAAGTCTAGCTATATAATCTTCGTCAAATCTGTCTGCCTGGTAGGTGATCTCCAGTTCCAATTCGCCCTCGGTCCTGAAACTGAACAAGATTTCGACGGGCAAATCAGAAAATGAATTTGTGTCATGGATCTCTTTGACCAAAAGGCCGACAAGGCTTGCCGTCTTTGTGTCGAACGCACCATTCAGCACATTTAGAGCTGGATAATTTCCATGGTCAAAATCTGCAACCAGACTGTCGCGGACTGCGATCAGGAACTTTGCGAACGGCTCGTCCCATAATTCCTGCACCCTGATCGGTATCGCCAATGTATTTGGTGACGGCTCAAGGTTATTACGATATAATGGCGTGAAAATCCAAATGTCCTTTAACGACGAACCTTTCCGGATCAGGATACTTAGAGCAGCGAGCAACACAACATGCTTTGCTTTAGCTGAACCTGCCAGCCCATTCAATGCTTCAACCAGAACATCGGGAGCCTTGCAGATGTAGGAAGACTCGGAATCCTTCGCCTTTACACCACTCGACTTGCCGAAGTTAAAGTATGCCTCTGGCTCAAATCCCTTCAGGCGGTTCCTCCAATACTGCCTGTGCGAGGCAAACCTGTTGGCCTCAAGGGTCTTATGGTCAAGTTTTGATTCTACTGACATAACTCCAGGGAAAATTAAAATGGATTGCCTGTCTATAAGTTGAAGTCGATCGTGTTCTTCTCTGTTGCGACTGGGACGTCGCCATCGATGTAGTCAACAATTTTCAATTCCGTATTTGCGCACACCGACGCCACCAGTGACTTGAATTGAACGACAAGTAGTTCAACATCATTGCGTGTAAAATAGGCTGAAGAGTATTCCATCTTGAATCGTAGGGATCCGTCCCCGCCCTCAAATGCAAATAAAGTGATCGGGTATTTAAAAGTTTTATTTTTGACCTCGACCGCGGAGAATTGAATATTGTCTGTATAGATCGTCTTCTGGTCAAAGTTCTGGTAGACAAACATCACATCGATCAGATCGTTGACCGGAAGATCGAGGGTTCGATTTAACTCCTTGACAATGTCGCTAAGGTCATACAGCTGATGATTTTCAGATTCAATGAGCTCCTGTTGAACACTTTTAACAAATTTCAAGAACTCCTGCTCCAGGTCGACCCTGATCCTGATGGGCAGCGTTTTTGTGAACATCCCTACAACGTCCTGCAGGCTCTCCTGAATCCGCCCAGACGTGTTGATCCCAAAAATGAATTCTTCCTGGCCGCTTATCTGGCACAAGAAAATTGTAAACATGGAACAAAATCCTGCGAACGGAGTGACACCCTGTTTCCTTAACATGTCAACTATCGGAACACAATATCCCTGTTCGATCTTAAAATATACAGCATCTCCTTCCGATTGTCCCAGCCTTCCCGAATCGCGCAGAACAGGGAGATCCAATTTCGGAGCAACCCCATAAAATCTGTCGAGCCAGAATTCTCTAAGCAAATTGTAATGGTCGGTAGCCTTAAATTGTTCTTCCCATTCAGCATAGTCCTTGTATTGAATTTGCAGGGGCTGCAGGTCTTCGCCATTAAAGAGTTTCAAAAAATCCGAATAAAGCGTGATCTGGGACATGCCATCTGCAATAATGTGGTGCATGTCCATTGCCAGAAACGTCCTCTCACCTGCGTGAAGGATAGCACACCTGATCAATGGAGCTTTCCGAATATCGAATGGCCTGACGAACCTGGAGAGAACAGCATCAAAATCATTATCGTCGGACGGTAGTTGCTCAACTTCAACTACTACATCTTCCTTAATACGTTGCAAGTACCGCCCGTCCCGGAAGACGATCTCGGTCCTGAGGCTTTCGTGTCGGGCCGTCAGTAACTTAAGAATGGTCTGGACCTTTCCCATATTCAAATTTCCAAACACTTCCCAGGCCATTGGCAGATTGTATGAAGTGCCTGCCTTATTAAGCTCATAATGGTAGTGTATCCTCTCCTGGGCTGACGAAAGTCTGTATGCAGCCTGTGGTTTTGTCTTTTCTATATCGAAAACATTATCACTGGCCGCATTGATTATATATTGAGCCTGCTGTTTAATGGTGAGATTGTTGAATATGTCACGAAGGGTAATACGAACGTTGTACTCTTGATGTATCCGACCGGCCAGGCGCATTATTCGCAGAGAGTTGCCGCCGATTATGATGAAATTATCATCTGTTGAAATTGCCTGAACACCCAAGATCTCCTTCCAAATAGAGAGTACCTTTTCCTCCATTTCGTTCTCCGGCTGAAGGACCGTTGCCCTGGTTAGAGAAGCGATCAGCTGTTCGGTATTTATTTTGCCATTCGGCAGCAGAGGGTAGGCTTCCAGTAATACGATCTGCGGGGGGATCATATAGACCGGGAGACTCTCTTTTAGATAATTGCGGATCGAGTCGCTCAGATCAACTTCCCTCGAATGAGTTTCCCTTGGAATAATAAAGGCCGACAAATTGATATCGTAATTTCCTGAGTCGTCCTCGTTCGAGCGACAGACTACCAATGCCTTGTCTACCTTTTCAAATTTCAACAAAGCTTGTTCGATGTCATCGAGTTCCACCCGTATCCCATTCAGTTTGATCTGCCGGTCACCCCTTCCGAGGAGTTCAATTCTTCCGTCTATCATCAGTCGAGCCTTGTCGCCCGTCTTAAAGGCTGTCTTCGCCTGCAGGGTACCTGCATTCAACACGACGAACTTTTCCCTGTCAAGTTCAGGGCGGTTAAGGTATCCTTTAGTGATGTAATTGGAGACGATCAGTAATTCACCAACCACAAGCCTTTCGCAGGGCTTACCTTTGCTATCGATCACGATGAACTCAGTATCATTTATCGGATGGCCTATCGGCATTCTTTTCGATGACACGTCGCCGGGTTGAATTAAATAGCAACTTTTGATCAGTGTAGTTTCCGTGGCGCCATAAAGGTTAACCAGTTGAATGCGACTTCCGAAAACATCGTACCACTGTTTTAATTCTATTGGGGTAATACGTTCCCCGGAAAGTAAAATATTGCGAAGCGACTTGAAGTTGTCATTAGTCAGATGCGCATGATTCATCATTCTGAAAAGACTTGGCACACAATGAATGAGGCTTATACGCCTTTCATCTATCCATGAAACCAGGTTTTTTGGCGTGAGAAAATCGTCCTCACTGGAAGGAATACATACCGTCCCGCCGGACAGAAAAGCAACAAATACATCACGCAAGAATGCATCAAAGTATGGGCTGATAAGTTGGCTGATTCGTGCAGTGCTGTCGATCCTGAACTTCCCAATCTCCCACTGAAGGAAATGCAAGAGGCTACTGTTCTTTCCGATTATACCTTTCGGTTTGCCGGTCGACCCTGAAGTAAAATAAATATAGAGGCTATCGTCGGCATGAAATGAAGGATAACCCGGAAACTCTGCCGGCGACTCCGCTTGAAAGATCTCCTCAAGGTAATAGTGTGGCACTGAAAGGAATGGCGTTCTTCTCGCGGACGCAGATCCTGAAGTGATAATACAATTCAGGTGAAGGTCTTCTTGCATCGAAAAAAGTCTGGAGTCAGGAAGCGAGCTATCGATAGGTACAAATATTCCCCTGGCGTTTGCGACACCGATGATACTAGTGATCAGATCAGACCGGTCGTTCAGGCATATCCCGACCCGGCTATTCAGCTCCACTCCATTCTTCCTCAAAAAAACAGAGATCTTGTCGGCTCGCTCCTTAAGATTGGAATAGGTGACAGTTATCGCACCGTTTTCAATAGAAATACAATTCCCATACCTGGCAAGGCAGGCATTTAACTCATCCTGAAAGATCATAAGTTGGTTCTAAGTGCTTTCTTAATCGAAGAATTGATCGAGAAAAATCTGGAAAGTGATCACGACAATAAGCAAGTCGCTTTCATAAGGAGCATTAACGGTGAAACCTTTTTGACTATAGAGATGTCTCAGTTCCTCAACTTTGTCCGGGTTAAAATATCCCTGTCGTTTTATACGATCGTGAGATAGCAGGTCATTGATGTACTGTACATTCTTTTGCAGGAGATAAGGGCTTCCCGGGGCAATAAAATGAAACTTCTCTCTTTCGAATATTTGCTTTGGGACAAACCGTTGTGCCATCTTTTTTAAAATGTACTTCTCAGTAAAGTCTTTCAATTTCAAATCCGAAGGTACTTTCGTTGAAAATTCAACCAGGTTTTTATCGAGGAATGGATAACGTACTTCAACGGAGTTTGCGAGCGCCATACGATCGCCGTGATCCGAAACCAGGTGATCCACGAGGCGTATCTTATAGTCTACGTATGCTCGTCTGTTCAGAACGTCCAGGTTTCTGGTTCTTTCATTGTTTATGATGGGATGATTGAGGCAATTGATCTCGTCGAATGAAGCGTTTACACCGTCAGAGTACAATCCTCTTTTCACAACATCGAACTCGAGAAAATTTCGCTCGTAAAAGAAATCCGGATCGCCCCATAACTTATCCCTCAATGCACGCTCCTGTGGGGAACAAGTATTCTTTATGAGATTGTTCGCCCGCATTTTGTCGAAACGATAACCCACATACCCGGCAAAAAACTCATCGGCACCTTCGCCCGACAGAATTACCTTGATGCCCTTCGCCCTGACATCTTCGGAGAGCGACAGCGATGCCGTGTTGTAGGTCTCCTTGATGGGGCATTCGCTATGGTAAATCGACAAAGGAAGTCTCTCAATAATATCTTTAAAAAAAAATGTCTTTTGGTTCAGGTGTGAGTTACTTTCCCGTGCTACCAGTTTTTGATAAATAGATTCAGAGTAGGTGGAATCGACGAAGTCAATCGAAAAAACCTCTTTTTCGACAGTTGGATGCAACTGGTGGACCTTCATGGTGATCATCGATGAATCCAAACCGCCGCTCAGGTAGAGGCCAGAAGGAACGTCGGATCGAAGGCGAAGCCTGATCGAGTTCTCAAAAAGTTCTTCCAGCTCTTCGATATATTGCTGTTCTGGTTTTCCGTTCATCCTCACTTCTCCATCCGGGTAATTCAGATCCCAATATTCTTCGATGCGAACACAGCCATCGCTATGAATCACTATGTAATGCCCGTTCTCCAGGCTCGAGATACCCTGGAACATCGTTCGTGGGCTAACAAGGCCCGCAAATGTGAAGATCTGGTCCAGCCCCGTGAGATCTACCTTTCTCGGAACGGCCGGGTGTTGCAAGATCGCTTTGATCTCTGACGCGAAGACGAACGTGCTATCGACCACTGTAAAAAATAAAGGTGTGATCCCCATCTGGTCCCTGGCGCAAAACAATCTTTGCTTTTGTTTATCATAGAGGGCAAACGCAAATTGTCCGTTCAGTTCGTTGAGGAAATTCATGCTATGGTCCTCATAAAGATGCAGGATGACTTCGACGTCGGAACTTGTCCTGAAACGATGTCCCTTGTTTTGCAGCTCCTCCCTCAACTCAATGTAGTTGAAGATCTCTCCGTTACAGATAAGTACCAGCGATCCATCTTCGTTGGTGATCGGTTGCATTCCGTTATTGAGGCCAATGATACTTAACCTGCTGAATCCCAGGGCAACGTTATCCAGGAGCTGGTGCTCCTGGGCGTCCGGTCCGCGATGAATCAGCTTGCTGTTCATTTTCTCTATGATTGGCCTGTCTGACTCGTCTACGTTCCCGTTGAACTTGAAAAAACCGCATATACCACACATGATGCCTGGGAGAATTTAGTTGAATGAACCAAGTTTTAAGTCCTGAACGCGGATAGAGGGTTCCCGTACGACGCTTCTGACAATCCCTGCGTAATAACTGACAAAGAGTTCGATGACCGACTCGTCAAACCGGTCCGAATTATACCTGAATCCCATAAGATATTCATCTCCCCGGTCCTCAAGAGTTAACTCAAGCAGATAGCGACTCGATCGCGGCTTCTTTTTCAGAACGACGGGAGTTATTGCGAGGCCATCCGGCTCGATCTCATTCTGAAAGAAATCAGCATTTGAAAAATAAAGGTTTACGACGTCCTCGTGGCGCACATTACCCAAAAGATGTATGATCTCATCGTAAGGGAACTCCTGGTTTTCTGATGCCGACAAGACTACATTTCTAACTTGCTCTAATAAATCAACGAAAAGCAATTCACCAGTGATCCTCACACGCAATGGAAGAACGTTTATAAATGTTCCCACAATATTCATCAGTGATTGCCTGGTCCGCCCGATTGTATCTGTTCCAATGATTACTTCCGAAGAACCTGATAATTTTGAGATTAAAATGTAATACACTGAAAGGAAGATCATGAAAGGCGTTGCGCCGAGTTCCACGGCGAGTTCCCTCACACCGGTTCCAGTTTCGCCGCCGATGGCCCACTCCCTTCTACCCTCAATGTTCTCGCCCTGCGCTCCACCCAGCATCCCCGGCAACTCCACAGCTGAGAGGTCACCGGATAGGTGCTCAAGCCAATAGCGTCGTTGGGCTGAAAGTGCGTTCTCTGAATTTCTTTGCCAACAAGCGTAGTCTACGTATTCAAGTGCAATCGAAGGCAGGTCCTCTCCATTATAAACGCGCTTAAATTCGTTCATCAGGATGTTGATCGAGATCCCATCACATACAATATGATGAATGTCGACAAACATGAAATTCTTTTGGTCGCCTGCCGGCAAAAGACCCACGCGCATCAGTAGATCGTTTGCCAGATCGAATGGCCTTATGAATTGACTGAACGCGTCCACCGGGGTGAGCTCGTCGGAGTTGAATATTTCAATTTGAATGGTTGTGGTCTTACGGATCGACTGCCACACCTTCTTCCCTGTCAGGAAAAAGTTAGCGCGCAAGCCGCTGTGCCTTTTGAGCAGCGAGTTAAGAGTATCGTTCAGCCTTTTGATATCGAGTTCACCGTCGACTTTATATGCATACGAACAATTATTGACCAGGTCATTCTTGTTGAGCATTTGCACACAGAATAGTCTCTCTTGTGAGGATGATGCGGGGTAACTTTCACGATCCTCTGCTTTCCTGATCGGCTCCTCAGCCGACCAGGATGTTTCAACTACAAGACGTGCCTGACCTTCAATGGTCGGATAGTCGAATATCTTCTTCAGTCCTATGTCTACTAAAAAAAACTGTTCAACGCTTTGAATCAGTTGCGCAGCCTTTATTGACTGTCCGCCCAATTCAAAAAAGTTGTGCCTGATACCTATCTCCTTTCTTTCGATGTTTAAGATCTTTGACCATATCCCAACCAGCTTTTCCTCAATCGCATTTCCGGCTTTTACATACGACGAGGGGGCGGCCACGTCGGAAGGCGACGGCAATGCCTTGCGATCTACCTTTCCGTTCGAGGTAAGAGGGATTCTTGCCATCGAAATAAAATGGAGGGGAATCATGTATACCGGCAACCTTTCCAGTAAAAAATTCCGCAATTGGTTCGCCTCCAGTTCTTCGGTAGCCACGTAATAGGCTGCAAGAAATTTATCATCGCTTTCGTTCCTCACTACAACAACGGCGTCCCTGATCAGATTGTGTTTGGTGAGATGGCTCTCAATGTCCCCGAGTTCTATCCTGTATCCCCTGATCTTAACCTGGTGGTCCCTCCTTCCCAAGTATTCAATGTTACCATCCGGTCTGAACCTTGCTAGGTCACCAGTCCTGTATACGCGAATCCCATCAAGAGCTGCGACGGAAACAAACTTTTCATCCGTGAGATAAGGGTTATTCAGATACCCCCGTGCCAAACCTATGCCTGCAATTACCAACTCGCCGGTCATTCCAATGGGTACCATGGACATCGACTGGTCGACTACAAACAAGCGAATGTTGTCGATCGGCTTGCCAATAGGCACATCTTTATATTCTTCATCGAAGCGGCACTCGAAATATGAAACGTCCACCGTGGCCTCCGTCGGTCCGTACAAGTTGATAAGCCTCACGTGGTGGTCTTTCACTAAAGCGCCGAAAGCCTCTACATGTATTGGCCTCAGTGCCTCTCCGCTACAGAATACCAGCCGCAAACTCTTGAGATCAGTTATTAGTCCGTGAGCCAAAAACTCCAGGAATACCGATAGCATTGAAGGAACAAAGTGAATGGTCGTGACTTTGAACTTGCCGATGGCGCGCGCCACTTCCTTTGGATCTTTCTCTGCTTCGGGTGGAAGAAGACAGACGGAAGCCCCATAAAACGACCACCAGAATAGTTCCCAGACGGATACATCAAATGTGGTCGGCGTTTTTTGCATCACCACGTCCTTTTCGCTGAGGGGATACTCCTTTTGCATCCAGTTGATCCGATTTACAACCGAGCCATGCTCCACCATTACACCCTTTGGCATCCCGGTGGTACCGGATGTATAGATGACATAAGCGAGGTCTCTTGGAGTCAACGAAACCTCGGGCAAACTAAAATCGGCTTCTGGAATTACGAGATCGTCCAGGTCTGAAAAGATCTCGAGATCGGAAAGAGAACTATGCGTGTTTCGTCGTCGGCCGATTAGCACATTCAACTTCGAGTCGGATATGATCTCGGAGATACGCTGAGCAGGAAATACTACATCTAACGGAACGTATGCCGCGCCGGCTTTCAAAACACCGTAGATAACAGGGAGAAGTAATTCTTCCCGCTGCAGCATTACGCCAACCAAATGGCCAGGCAACACTCCTCTGTCTTTCCGTAGGTAGGTTGCAATCCGGCTGCTCAGGTAATCGAGTTCCTGGTAAGTCCAGGAAACGTCGCCGAACCTGACGGCGATCTTCCCACTGGAACTTGCCACCTGCTTTGTGAATAGCGACACGATGGTATCCAGGAAAGGATATTCTGCCTGAGTGTTATTGAACTCATGAATTATTTTTACTTCCTCTTCCTCGGAAACAAGGTCGATGTCGTAAATCCGATCATTTGTGTTATTTACAATCGAACCCAGCAAATGGCAGTACAAATCCGTGAGTTGAATAATCGACGACTTATCGAATGCATCCCGGTTGTACAACATCTTAAGTGTCAACGAATCGCCCGCCTCGAATGAAAAGATACATTCCGGCGCCACCTTCTCAAATGCGAAATCACTACGCACTTCGTCCAGCATTACCCCCACTACAGGAATGTCTTTTAACTCCTCTTCTTCAATACCAAGAATATTCCTCAATGGATACCTGGCGTAGCTGAAATCCTGAAGCATTTTGTTGCTCAGCTGCAATAGAAAGTCCTTTACTTTGAGATGGTCGTCAGCGTGGATTCGCAACGGGACAACACAATTATCGGGGAGTGAGAGTTTTCGTTGATAAGCTGGACTGAATATGATCACTTCGGGCAGGCCCGATAACCTTTGTAACAGAATTCCCAAAGTTGCCACCAACACAACGTGCCTGGACTCAGCTTTCGGTGCCAACCTGTTTAACGTAGCAAGTACTTCCCGCGACACGGTCCGGGAGTACGTCGCCACGTCTCCTTTCCTTTTAACGCCTGTGTTGGAATAGAAGCCGTAGAAATAAGGCTCCGGCTTGCAGCCCTGTAATCGCTTCCTCCAATAGTCACGGAGAGCCAGGCTCTTATTCGCTTCGATAGCCGCGAAATCCAGGTTAGTTCCGGAGTGCATACTTCTTATCGGTGGCTGAACTTATCAGAAATTAAAATCAACTTTCGCTTGAATCTTCTCGTGAGGGTCTTCACGGTGCTCAATGTATTCGCCCACGCTCAGGTGTGGATTCTTAAAGATCATTTTCAACAACAACTGAAATTGGCCGGCGATAATTTCCGCATCGTCCATCGTGAAATGATCAAGCAGGTATTCCAGCCTGAACTTAAAACTGCGGGTACCCTCGTAAGCGAATAGAGTGATCGGGAACTTCGCCGAGCCATTCTTTTCAAGGAAGTATGTAAAGTCATCGTCAACAAAATCACCCAGATCGGAGCTGAAATTTTGGAACACGAACATCACAGAGAACAAATTCTCGATGGGGCTCTTTCGTTTTTTGTTTAATTCCTCAACGATAGCGGAAAGGTCGTAGGATTGATAGTTAATTGCATCAATCAGATACTGGTGAACGTTCTTTACAAACACCGGAAACGGCTGGTCAGGCTCTATCGGACAGCGGATCGGCAGTGTCCTGGTGAACATTCCTACTGCTTGCGACAACTCGTCTTGCAACCTCCCCGACGAGTTTGTGCCGACCACTATATCATTCGCACCCGTAAGCTGGAAGAGGTACACATAAAACGAAGCAAATAGAAAAGAGAACGATGTTACATTATTCTCCTTCAGAAACCCGGTCATCCCGCCTGCTTCCTCAAGGGCAATTTCGAAGTAATGATTTCCGCCTCCATCACCTGCTCCTTTATCAAGTCTCTGCGACACTGGCAATTTCAATTCCGGAATTTTTCCTCCTTCAAATGATCTCAACCAAAATTCACGCTCCAGGATGTACTGATTTGATTTTTCAAAGTTCTTTTCCCAGGCTACGTAGTCCCTGTAGTGTACCGACAAAGGGTCAAGAATTTTTCCCGCCAACAGGGAATGCAGATCTTTCAACAGATTGATTTGTGATATGCCGTCGCATATAATGTGATGGATATCGATCAGCAATAGCGTCTTCTTACCGGCTACGTGGATGACAAAAAATCGGAACAACGGTCCTTTGTTCAATTGAAAAGGTTGTATGAACTTTTTAAACGTGGCAGCCAAGTCGGTTTCTGCGATGTCAACTTCTTCGAATGGTACAATCACCGCGTCGTCAACTATTTGAAATAATTCACCATTGTCGAAGGTGAACCGGGTTCTCAAACATTCATGTCTCCGAACCAGCTGATTCAAGGATCGCTTTATTCCTCCCACATCACGACCATTCTTTAGTTGCCACGCCAAAGGCGTATTGTAGGCAATGCTGCCGGGGTCCAGCTTGTTGAGGTAATAGATCCTTTCTTGTGCACGAGATAAAGGGTAAACGCTCTCGTCTGCGGTCCTAGATATTTCGAGAATGACATCTTTCTTTAAACCATCGATCAGTAACGCCTGTTTTTTTATCGTGGAGTTTTCGAGAATTGCACTTAGAGGCACCCGTACTTTAAACTCTTTGTATATCTGGCCAACCAGTCGCAGGATGGTTAGCGAATTCCCTCCAATCTCATAAAAGCTGTCGTTTGTCGATATACTGTCGATCTTCAGTAACCCTTTCCAAATGTCACAGAGTTTCATTTCCAGTTGATTCGCAGGCCCTTCAACTTCTTTTTGCTCCAGACCATCGAGCAATTGGAAAAGATCAATCTTACCACTACTTAAAAGAGGAAACTTCGCAACAACCACAAACCTCGACGGAACCATGTAGCCTGGCAACAATTTTTTAACGTGTCCTTCCATGAGTTCGACAGCGTCCTTTTCCTTTACTTCGGGGTCGACAAGGATGACAAAAGCCACCAGGCGATCACGGTTTCCCGACAAATCATTTTGAGAGCCCTTCCTTGTTTTAGAACCGTCGTCCAACAATACCACCGCTTTTGCAATCAGGGGAAATTGCTGCAATGCATACTCCACCTCGTCCAGTTCTATGCGAATGCCTCTTAATTTTACCTGCCGGTCTTCGCGTCCGAGAAGTTCGACCTCATTGTTTCCCAATCTCCTCGCCTTATCTCCGGTCTTGAAAGCTGGAATCGGTTTGTTGTCGCCTCTCTTTATCTCCAGGAATCTCTCCTTGTTGAGTTCAGGCCGGTTTAAATATCCTTTAGTTAGATATCGCGACAAAATATAAAGATCGCCTGGGAAGAAAGGTCTGCTTTCGGTCAGATCGGAGTTGGCCACCAACAATACGGTATCGGGTATCGGTTCTCCAATCGGGATCTTTGACTTGTGTACGTCGTCCGTCCGGATCCGATAGAATGTCCTTATCATTGTTGTTTCCGTAGCGCCGTACAAATTGACAAGCTGGATTCGCGTTCCGAAAATGTCGAACCATTTCTTCAATGAAAGGGGTACGATCCTTTCTCCCGAGAGCAACACATAGTTCAGATCGTCCAACATTTCATCCGTAAGACCTGAGTGATTGATGATATCAAAGAAGCTTGGTACACAATGAATAAAGTTGATCCTCTTCGACGTGATCCATGATGTAAGTTTGTCGGGTGTATCGAGCTCATCCGATGTTGGCACGAGGCAAATGGTTCCTCCCGAAATGAGCGGTGTAAAAATGTCCCTCAGAAATGCATCGAAATAGGGGCTGATAAACTGACTGAACCGGGTACCTGGTGTAATTGAAAACTCGGCGATTTCCCATTTAATAAAATGTGTCAGACTGCAGTTCCTGCCAATGATCCCTTTCGGCTTCCCCGTCGTTCCGGAGGTGAAATACACATAGAGACTGTCATCTTCCTTGAATTCCGGGTAATCAGGATCGGAAGCCAACCCGTCCAAGGCCTCATCAATAATATCTTCATAAACATGTCGCGAACGTACACTCTCTCTTTCTACATCCTGATCACTGGTCACGTCCCGCGATGTGATCAAGGTCGTCAAACCCAGGTCCTCGATCATGCTGGCCCTTCTTTGTCTCGGTAAACCCGGATCTATGGGCACTACAACGCATCTTGCATTCATCACTCCAATCATTGAAATGATAAGTTTCAAATTGTCAGTTATCTCAAGGCCGACCCGTGTCTCCGATGGAACGTTTTTTGCCAGCAAGAAACGAGTGATGGCGTTGGATCCTTTCAATACGTATTCATAACTGAACGATTCACTTGCGGTCTCGACAGCAATCAATGGGGAATGAGCCTTGAGGCTCTCGAGGAGTGCTTTTTGAAATACCATCTTGTTAGATTAAAATAATTTAATGCGATAGATGTGAAGGAATTCCAGGTAGCGACCGTCAGTGAGTCAGTGTTTCAGTTGCAAACACTTCTGAACTAGAACCAATGGCTTCGAGGATGTGCGCGAGCGTATCGACAAAATAATTTCGGACCACCTCGATAAACTGTGAATCATAGAGATCGGTAGAGAACACAAAATCAAGTATGATCTTGTCATCTTGCTCTAGCGCTTCGATCTTAAACTCATATTGAGTTGTCGTGTAACCGCGGAGGTTGACAGGCACAAAACCAAAATCCTTTAACTGTTGGTCGGAGGATGAATAGTCGGAGTAAGAAAATATAACCTGAACGATGGGATTTAACCGGTCACCTTCTGATCTACGGGCAAGGGAAACCATCTCATTGAACTGCAGATCCTGATTTCTAAATGCTTCGGTAGTAAGCTTCTTCACCTTTGCCAGCAATTGCGAATGGTTGTCAATTGAATCAAGCTGCATCCGTAACGGCAGAATGTTTACAAATGTGCCCACGATGTTCTTCAGATTAGTCCGAGTTCTGCCCACGGCCGGAGTACCTATGATGATATCTTTACTTCCCGTCAATTCAGACATAACGAGGTAGTAGACCGACAGCAAGTACATGAAATGGGAGACATTTGAATCCCTTGCCGCTCGCTTTAGTTTTTCGAACGCTGCCCCTTCAATCCTGCACATCTTACTTGACGCCCTTTCGATCACCACAGTAGACCTATCCTGCAATGTGGGTAGACTCAGAAAAGGTAGTTTTTCTGCAAGGGTCGCTCCCCAAAATTCCCTTTGGTCCTCCATTCGGCTATCGAGGTTCTTCTGCCAGACGGCATAGTCGACATATCGCAGATTCAACGAGGGCAGTTTTACTCCATGATAAAGTTTCCGGAAATCATCGACCAGGATATCGTACGACAACCCATCGCATACAATGTGGTGTACGTCAATGAAGAGGAAGATTTTATTTTTAGCATTGCTTTTAAACAGGGCAGCTCTGAAAAGGGATGCACTTCCCAAATCGAATGGCCGAATAAATCTTTTGAAAGCCTCCTCCGGTTTTAAGCTATTCTCATCGATTTCCTCTAGGGTGAATTCAAATTCATTGCTGATCCTTTGAAGAAGGTTGTCGTCCGATAAAATAAAGCTGGTTCTTAAGGTTTCATGCCTATCAACGAGCGACTGGATCGAAGAGCGAAGGTGATCTTTTGATACTCCGTTAGGAATTTCAATGGCGCCTGACACGTTGTGTGCTAAGCTTTCAAGGTTGTGCATCTGAAGGTAGTAAAGGCGCTCTTGGGCGGGAGATGCGGGATAATATAGCCTATCTTCTGCCCTGTTGATACTGTTTTGAGGCAGGTAAGAGTCGGCCTGATTCAAATAAACGGACAGATCCCGGACGGTCGGATATTCGAAAATTTTCTTCACTTCCAGGTCAACGGAAAGCACTCGTGAGATGGCATTGATGAGGTGAATGGCCTTGATCGAGTTCCCTCCCATCTCAAACAAACTCTTGTCGGTACTTACTTCGTCAGGAGAAATATTCATCACATCGGCCCAAACTGCGACCAGTTTTTCCTCAAGAGGTGTATTGGCCGCCAGGATGGCCGACGCGGTATTAATTTCAGGGTGTGGCAATGCCGCAGAATTCAGTTTCCCGTTTTGCGTAACCGGCATTTTTTCAAGCCTGACAAAACACGACGGCACCATATATTCGGGGAGCATTTGAATCAAATGTTGTCTGATTGTGAAATCATCAAGGTCCTTTTCCCCCACCCAATAACACACAAGCATTGCATCGTCCGATTTGCCCTTTAACACCACAACAACCTCCTTGATCGACTCAAGTCTGAGTACCTGATTTTCGATCTCACCCAATTCAATCCTGAATCCACGAAGCTTTACCTGATTATCAATCCGGCCCAGGAACAATAAGTTACCGTCTTGTGTCCACCTGGCTAAGTCTCCAGTCTTGTACACGCGTTCCTTTCTTCCATTGAGAGTTATACTTACAAATCTGGATTCCGTCAAAACTATATTATCGAGATAACCTCTTGCTAAACCGACACCGGCTATTGCCAGCTCACCGGATGTGCCCAAGGGAACCGGTTTGTTATCCAGGCCTAAAACGTAAAGTCTGATGTTATTAATGGGCTTTCCAATCGGGATATTGACGGGAATATTTTCTAAGACACAGTTATAGTAAGAAACATCAACCGTCGCTTCGGTAGGTCCGTACAGGTTGATAAGATGCGTACGGCTAGTATCGCATCGTTCTGCGAACAACTTAACCTGCTGTTTTTTCAAAGCCTCGCCGCTTGCAAACACAAATCTAAGGGCCGACATTCTCCGTGACATCTCTTTTCCTTCAAGGGACAGCAGGA
The DNA here is from genome assembly GCA_025370075.1 of Chryseotalea sp. WA131a. Taxonomy (NCBI): domain Bacteria; kingdom Pseudomonadati; phylum Bacteroidota; class Cytophagia; order Cytophagales; family Chryseotaleaceae; genus Chryseotalea; species Chryseotalea sp. WA131a. The sequence continues at coordinate 1,140,814 of CP073016.1, forward strand.
AGGCATTGAGCATTGAGGGAACAAAATGGATCACGGAAACTTTTTGTTCCTCTATAATTCTGACCAGGGCTTTCGGCTCTTTTTCCAGTCCGGGTGGCAGTACGTACAAACCAGCTCCGGCAAATGCCCACCAGAAGATCTCCCAGACGGACACGTCGAATGTCGTCGGAGTCTTCTGTATCAGAATATCATTTGAAGTCAACGGATATTTCTCCTGCATCCAAAGCAGGCGATTTACCACTGCCCGATGTTCCACCATGACACCCTTGGGTACACCGGTAGAACCGGAAGTATAAATCACATACGCAAGGTCGTCAGCTTTCGGACCAACGAACGACGACTTCGGCTCTCCATTATTGATATGCTCCAGCACCTTCTCCAGGTAGACGACCGGCGACTTCAACTGGTCCTCGTACGGCAGGAAAGTCTTTTTGGTTAAAAGCAATTTTAGATTGGCATCGGATACTATTGTAGATATCCGCTCATGCGGATTCCTGGGGTCAATGGGAACGTAAGCTGCGCCGGTTTTTAATATTCCATAAATACATGGGATCAAGTCAGCATCCCTTTCCATTAAGACACCGACGAGATCGCCATTCGAAACGTGATGGGAACTACGCAGGTACCCGGCAATCCTGTCGGCACACTCTTTCAACTCCAGGTACGTAAAAGATTTCCTTCCAAATGTTATCGCCATTTTTGCGGGACCACTTTGCACAGTTCTTTCAAACATCGACACAATCGTTTCGTCTTCCGGGAACGGCACATAAGTATCGTTGAAGTTCACCAGAACGTTACGCTTCTCGTCATCTGAAAGAATATCGATATCCGAAATCCTGACTTGCGGATTCTCAGCGACAGCTGTGACGACCCCTTTGAAATAACCGACAAACCGGTCAATCGTTGTAGCGCTGAATAATGAAGTGCAGTACTCAAATCGCATACGAAGCTGATTGTCCTGCTCAGCCGCGTAAAGAGAAAGATCAAATTTGGCTACGTTGTGAGCATATTCACCCGGAGTAATAGAGAGGCCGGGTATCTCCAGTTTCGTTTGGCCGTAATTCTCCAGGGCAAAAAACACATCGAATAACGGGTTTCGATTCATTGTCCGCGGAATGTTCAGGGAATCGATAAGGTCTTCGTATGCAAATCCCGCATTGGCCAGGCAAGTGAATGTCTGCGCCGACACGCCCGATACAAGCTCGATAAACAACAGGTCGCTCTTCACCCGGTTCCTGATAGCCAGGGTGTTAACAAACATTCCTATGATATTTTCGAGATCGGCATGGTGTCTTCCGGCCACAGGCGTGCCCACAACGATTTCTTCCCGGTTTGCCAGTTTCGACAGAAATACGTTAAAGATCGAAAGCAGTATATTATAGATTGAGGTATTTTGAGATTGGGAGATCTTCATGAGCTGCTGCGTCTCGATCCGGTTCAACATGAATTCCACCAGGTCACCGTCGTACGCTTTAACCTGAGGACGTTCATAGTCATACGGCAACTCGAGTGGCATCGGCAGTTCCGAGTATTCGTTTAACCAAAAATCTTTCTGTTTCGCAGCTCTTTTATTTTCCTCCGGAGTCTCCATCCAGAGTGTATAGTCTTTGTACTGCAACGCGGTTGGCGACAGGGGCTTCCCAGCATACAATGCCATCAGGTCATTTATCAGAATATTCACAGACATGCCATCTGAAATGATATGATGCATGTCGACCATGAGAAGATATTCAGGTGACGCGGTTTCCGTGGCTGCGGACAGGGATACGACGGCTACCCGGAGCAACGGTGCTTCCCTTAGGTCAAATGGACGGACAAATGTTTGAATCAGGTCATCGATATCTGAGCCTGTTCTGTTCCAATAGTGAATTGAAAAATCGGCAACTGGTAATATCTTTTGGGCAGGGACATCATTTACGATATAGAAGGATGTACGCAAACTACTATGTCTTTTTACAACTTCTTTAAAGGCGTACTCCAATGATTCGCGATCCAATTTGCCCTTTATCTTCAGAGCGCCGTAAATGTTGTATGCGGTTATTCCCTTGTCAAATTGCTGGAGAAAATACAATCGCTTCTGAGCAGCCGATAGCGGATAGTACTCACGTTCCTTCGCCACCTCTATGGCGCTAAAAATTCCCAGGCTTTTTGCAGCGAGGTGCCTGGTGAGGCTTCGTATATTTTGGTTTTCAAAAATCGCACGGACAGACACCTCGATCGACGTCTTCTTAAAGATCCTGTTGGCAAGTGTCGTCGCATTCAACGAATGTCCCCCTAATTCAAAAAAGCTTTGATCTATACCAATTTTCTCCTTATCGACCTTCAAAACTTCGGACCATATATCAACCAGCAGGGACTCCACGGAATTTGTTGCATTGTTATAATTCGAAGGGAGGTTGTCAAGCGGGTTCGGCAATTCCTTCTTGTTGATCTTGCCATTGGGTGTTAGGGGCATTTTCTCCAAGCGGATAAAATGCTCAGGTACCATATAATGTGGAAGAACCTCCGTCAAATAGGCCTTTAGCTTGTCGGCGCCCAGATCGTCTGCGGAAATGTAGTACGCAACAATAAACTTGTTCCTGTCATTGTCTTTTACCGCCACAACTGCCCTGCGGATCTGTTTGTGTCGGTTCAAATGATACTCGATCTCACCCAACTCAATTCTAAAACCGCGTATCTTGACCTGGTCGTTGGCGCGGCCGAGATACTCGATATTGCCGTCTTCAAGCCAGCGGGCAACATCACCGGTTTTATACATCAGCTCTTGCGGGAAGTAGGGATTACGAACAAATTTCTCCCTCGTTAGGGCCTCCTTATTCAAATAACCACGAGATAGACCGACTCCACTAATGCATAGCTCACCCTTCACTCCTATCGGCGTGATCTTGCCATCTGCATTCGTAATGATCAATCGTGTGTTCGAGAGCGGTTTGCCTATCGGAATATTCTGATACACTCCATTTACATGGAAACTGGTTGTGAATACAGTATACTCAGTTGGTCCATAAATATTAAACAATTGATATTTATTGATGCCGGTTGCACTCAATTTGTCGCCACCGGTTAGTAGGGCGCGTAGAGAATTATTCTCCAACTGGATAAATTGCTCGCAAACAGGCGTTGGAAGGCTAGCTATCGTGATTTGGTTCTGCTCGCAAAATCTGTTGAGTTTCGCCATGTCCGACTTCGTTTCTTCGTCGACCAAATAGATTGGCGTGCCCTTAATAAGGTATGGGAATAATTCATCGACGGTGAGATCAAAGCCAAGGCTGGCGAATTTCAAAGCCCGGTCGGATGGCCTTACATTAAAATGATTGATATGCCAATAACACAAATTGACCACCGATCGATGCTCGATCATAGAGCCTTTAGGCAATCCCGTGCTGCCCGACGTATAGATGACGTAAGCCAAGTCCCTCGACGAGCGATTGATGACGACATTTGATGCCGGCTGTTCCGCAAGTTGGGAATCGGACGGGTCGATGTATGTCAAGTTCAAACCGACCCTGTTCATAACATCGGCTTGCGAGATCAACATGGCGTACCCGCTGTCCTCAAGCATATACTGAATTCTCTTGATCGGATAGCTGGTGTCAATGGGCAGAAATGCGGCTCCGGCTTTAAGAATTCCAAGGATACCGATCACCATTCCGGGCGACTGATCTATCAGTATCGCCACAATGGCATCCGGGTCCAGGTTATACTCGCGCAGCCTCCAGGCAAGCCGGTTCGCCCTTTCATTTAACTCGGAATATGGATAGACTATTCCATTCCAGACCAAAGCAGGACTTTCGGGTGCCCTGTCTACCTGTTCCTCGAAAAGCTCAACCAGCGTTTTATCACCAGGGAAAGGAGTCTCCGTATCATTGAACAAATACAAAAGTTTCTTTCGTTCGGTTTCGGATAAAATCTCTATTTCAGAGAGTTTAATGCTTGTATCTGAAATGACTTCTTTTATTATTCTTTCATAATAGTCTGCATATCGTGCGATTGTCTCACGTTTAAAAAGGCTTGTGGCGTATTGAATGCAAATTCGGATACCGCCTGCCTCTTCCGACGCAAAGAATGTAAGATCGAACTTGGCATCCAGGCGCTTAAGTCCATAGTCCTTTATATCGAGGCCGGGTATTGTCCAAGCCTTCTCGTCGGCATTCTGCAAAACAAAGACGACATCGAAAAGGGCATTACGGCTGATATCACGTGGCAACTGGAGTGCATCAATCAATTCCTCATAGGGATATGTCTGGTGGTTGAAACAAGTAAGCGTTTTTGCTTTAACCGAAGCCACGAATTCGTTGAAACTGAGCCTGCCGTCAACATCACTCTGGATGGCAATCATGTTCATAAACATCCCGGCTATTTGTTCCAAATCGGGGTGTTGCCGGCCAGCCACAGGTGAGCCGATAATTATTTTCTCCTGATTACATATCTTATTGAGAAGTATTGCACAAGTCGACAACAAAACCATGAATAAGGTCGCCTGGTTTGACTCGCCGACCGCCTTCAGTTTCCTGGCTTCATTTGGCTCAATAAAAACTTCGACTATGTCACCCTCATACTTCGTTACGGTAGGGCGGGGAAAATCCGTTGGCAGATCGAGTGTCGAAATTTCCCCGGTGAAAGTGTCAAGCCAAAATTGTTTTTGCTTCGCAAGCGATCCCTTTACCGACTCATTCTGTTGCCATACAACATAGTCTTTGTATTGCAAGTTGGCTGGTCGAAGGGGCTCGTTGTTGTAAATTGAAAGGAGGTCATGGACATATTGACCCGACGAAACCGCATCGGCAACAATATGATGGCCATCAACGACAAGTATATGATCCCGATCCGAGATCGCTATAAGGCCAACCCGCATCAATGGGGGTTTGCTCAGATCAAAAGGTCTTATAAACTTCCGGATTGCTTCTTCCTCCCTGCCCTCTTTCCAATCGACCGTTTCGATGTCGAAGAAAATTTCATCGACGATACGTTGCGCCGGTATACCGTCGACAAGGTCAAAACTGGTTCGTAAAGTTTCGTGCCTTTGCAGCAGCCTGAAAAAGGCATCCTTTAGGCGAGGTTTTTCCAAAGGTCCCTTGATTCTCAATGCCAGGTAAACATTGTACGCGGTTGACGACGGCTCAAACCGGTGAATAAAATAAAGCCTGTTTTGAAATGAACTTAATGGATAGTAAGGTTGATCTGCAGATTTCTGAATGGGAATATACTGGTCGCCGGCTTTTCCGTTCGAAGCCGTAGAACTTTGTATCAGGTTTTCAAGCCCGGCGATTGTTGGATTCTCGAACAGTTGATCGATAGGAACCTGAACGTTGAATGTCTTAAAGATCCTGTTTACGAGCTCAACTGCTTTTAGCGAATGTCCACCTACATCAAAAAAACTTATATCGTTATTAATTGCCTGTTTATCTATGTGTAAAACGTTCGACCAGATCTCTGCCAGACTGCGACCTACTTCACTAACCGGAGAAGACCGGTCGGCTTCCTCGTTCAATTCCGGATCAGGAAGAGCGCGTTTGTCGACTTTACCATTCGACGTTAGCGGGAATGAACTCAAATGAACATAGAACGATGGAAGCATGTGTTCGAGTAGTCTCGGCGCCAGGAAGCGCTGAATCTCCGTCTTTTCCAGCGGTGCGTCCGAACGGTAATACGCTACCAGTATCTTGCTTTCGTTGGTTTCCCTGCATACGGCTACCGCCTCTTTGATCTGTTCATGTGTCAATAGTTGATTTTCAACTTCCCCCAACTCAATTCTAAAACCTCTGAGTTGCACCTGATTATCGATTCGTCCATGGTATTCCAGATCGCCGGACTCCATTATCCTGGCCAGATCACCCGTTTTGTAAAGTATGTTTTTTGCATTAAATGGGTCCGGCACAAATTTCTGAGCCGTTATCTCTTTCTTGTTTAAGTAACCTCGGGTTACTCCGGGTCCGCCAACGTAAAGCTCTCCAACAGATCCACGCGGGACCAGCTTCATGTTTTCGTCAAGAATAAGAACAGACTTCGTTGCAAGCGGAAGCCCAATGCTGCCACTGTTACTATCAATATCAGCCTGTCCCAATTCTTTGGAGGTAATAATGATAGTCGTCTCCGTAATTCCGTAGCCATTGTAAAGACGCGCAGTTGGATACTTGTCTTTCCAGGGCTGGAGTTTTTTGGGGCTAAGAGCTTCTCCACCCAGCATTACGAAACGTACTGCAAGAACAACGGGCGAAGATGAATCTTGATCAATGAGGCTGTAGAAAGCGCTCGGCGTTTGTCCCAGCATGGTCACTTTTTCACGCGCTAACAAATCGTGAAAAGCAGCTGTATCTTGTGCAACTTTCTTGGGTACAATAACTACTGTCCCTCCCGACAATAAGGCAGCGTAAAGTTCCCATACACTAAAGTCGAAACATGGGCTATGGAACATAGTCCAGACATCTCCCTGCCGGCCATCGTAAGGAAACTGTTCGTTGCAAAATAACCCGACAATATTTCTGTGCTCTATCATCACTCCCTTCGGATTACCAGTAGTTCCGGAGGTGTAAATGATACAGCACAGATCCGAGGGTTGATTGATCTCCTCAACCCTTGGCTCTTCCGACGTCGGGTTCTCGACGTCTTCATAAAAGACGACCGGTATCTTAAAATTATTTTTCTTCAAGATCTCCTTTGAAGCAAGGACCATTCGGGCGCCACTATCGCGGATCATATACTCGATCCTTTCGTCAGGGTAGTCATTTTCGATCGGCATGTAGGCTGCTCCAGCCTTCATGACTGCCAGCATACCTATTGTCAGGTTATGGGACCGATCTGTGAGAAGTGCGATGACCTCGTTTCTATTGATCTCAGTCCGTTTCAAATGGCGGGCAAGACGATCGGATGCCTGGTCCAGTTCCCGGTAGGTGAGCTTGTGGTCCATGAATTTTACGGCAACTGAGTCCGGGGTCTCTCTCACCCGATCGCGAAAGACCGCGACAACAGTTTTGTCTTCTGGAAAGGGAACCTTCGAATAATCGAATTCGTCAAGGAGACTCTGCTTTTCAGCTTCGTCCAAAAAGTCGATTTCACCGACGGTCTTAGTGTCCTTCTCGAGAATAGCGTCGATTGCAACTTTGAAGAAGCGAGTAATTTGTGTCAGCCGGGAATGGCTGATCTCGTCATCACGGTGAGCGAAGTCCAAAGCCAGCTCGTCGTTGAACAAGACATTCATTCCAAGCAGATATTGAGTGGCCTCGTAAGATGATTCCAGCGTGACCTTGAATTCCGAATTCAACTCTGCAAGTATTTCATTCAGTGGGTAATTTTGGGCAGCCAAGACAACGTCAAATAAATCCTGATTGAATCCCAGGCCCAAATATTCTTTTATCTCCGAATAAGAAGTGTTGACGTATTGAGTTTTGGAAATAACATCGTTGCTCACTGCCCGGACAAGATCGCTCAGCGTTGTATCACCCGCTACACAAACTCTTAGAGGAATAGAGTTGATGAAGTTTCCAATGATCCTGTCCGCACCTGCTATCGAGCTGTCACGATTCGAAACGGTGATACCGAAGACAACATCGGAACGATTCAGTAGTCTGTGCAAGGCCAACCCTAAAGCGCCGTAGATTACGGCAGCTTTGGTTATCCTTTTTCTATTCGCATAAGATTCCAGATTGGCCGCGGTAACCTGGAAACGGGTCTTCTTAACGGGACTGTCGGATGTGCCATTGACCTTACCGGATGGGACAGGCGTAATCTCGTAGCCCTTAAGATATTCCGACCAGTAAGCCCTGGCACTGGATTCGTCTCCCTTCCCGGCTATAGCCTGATGGCCTTCCTTATACGACGGCTTCGACTCCAGGTCTGCCCGTATGCCACGCGACAATTTATTGTATTCAGTAAAAAGCTCGGAGAGAAGTATGCCACCACTCCAACCATCATACAGAATGTGGTGATGTGTAATTCTAAACAAATACAATGACGGTCCGGTTTTAACGAGCGTTAACCGCACTGGTAGATCCTGAAGGTCGAACCTTCTTGCACTTTCCTTCTGAAATAACGAATCCAACGCTCCATCCGCATCCTCATCCTGCAGCGTTGAAAGGTCCTCGTATATAAAGTCGAATGGACACTCCTTCAAAATAATTTGCACGGGCTTTCCGAGTTTCTCCCATCGGAAAACAGACCTAAGCACCTCGTTTCTCGTCTGAACGTTTGTAAATGCTGCTTTAAGTGTCTCATGATCGATGGTGCCCTGAATTCGGAACGTCAGTTGTGCCTGGTAAAGATTCTTCTCCGTCTCCTTCAAATATTGAAACAACATTCCCTTTTGAACGGGGCTAAGCTCAAACAATTCTTGCACATTCGACTTCTGCAATTTGTCGCGCATACTGGTCATGATTTTTGCTTGTTTGTGTAGACGACTACTCGAAAAGAATATCCAATTCGTCCTGGATCAGTTCGGCTGTTTGAAAATCCGAAGGCGTAAACTGAACATCTTTCGCATGTTCCAGGTGTTCCACAATTCTGAGAGCTTCGGAGAGATAAAGGTCCATGAACCAATTTATCGTCTCGTCTGCGTGAGCTTCGCAGTTATACACGAGCTCTGTACGAAGCTGATTCCTGGAGATCATCAGATTCATCTCCAGTACCGCAGTCATTTCGTTCTCTGGATCGGTATCGATACTTGGATCTTCGCCGATAAACTCGAAGATATCGTTGTTTAACTCCAGGCCAAACTCTCCTAGATAATTGAAACGAACTGGCGTACGCTGTACAGAATTGGCAATGTCCTTCTGTTCATTACTATATGCCTGCAGGCTAAATCCGAGTCCCGCATTCGGTACTTGCCCGAACTGTTCCTTAATGCTTTTGATCTGTGCAGCAAGGTCCGCCGATTCAATACCCAGCACCAGAGGGTGCATGATTGTAAACCAACCGACCGTCCGGTGCAGGTTAACGTCCGGCAGATGTCTTCCGTGGTTCTCTATTTCTATAACAAAACGGTCCTTTTTGGTCCACTCCTTAAGAACTCTTGCCAGCGCTACGCTTAAGATAACGGGAATGCTGGTGTTGTAAATTGCGCTCGACTTCCTCTTCAATACGTCAGTGTCGGCCACTGTCAACATCCTGTATATCTTCTTCGTGTTCCGCGACCGCCAGTCTGCCTTCCGATGATCTTGCGGAACAATAAAGATCTCTTCCGATATTTTCTTCCAATAGTCTTTTTCACGCGACATATCATAGCCGGTTGCGTACGACGTTAACCGCAATTGCCAGTCGGTCAGGCTTGCAGTCTTGCGAGGTAACTCCGGGGTACGGGCAGACCTTAAACTGTCATATATCGAATAGAGATCTTCGAGCAAGATCCTCCAGGAAATTCCGTCGACGACAAGGTGATGAGCTGTGATTAACAAGCCTTCAAATTCATTCCTGCTTTTTACGATGGCTGCTTTTATCAGAAGGGTACGATGTATTTCGAAGCCTGCCTTTATGCTGCCTAACACCTGTGATATTTTTTCTTCAGAAATGGTGTCTATCTCATGAATCGCAATTCCGAAAGGATCAGACAAATGAGCTTCGTTATAAAAGAGAGAACCGGTGGTCTCGGAATAGTTCAATCTGAGCCCATCGTGATGTCTGACCAACCGTCTAAATGCCTCAGACAACATGATTGGATCCACTTTTTTTTTTAGTTTCAGAAAAACCGACTGGTTGAAAAAATGTGGATTGGCAAATCTTCGCTGGAAAAACCAGTGCTGGATCGGGTTTAATGAAAGTTGCCCTTCGACCAAACCCTGTTCATAATCTTTGTCCTGTGAAGAACGAAGCGCAAATGGACTTACCTGAAGGATTGTTTGGTATGTCAGAATGGCTTTCGGTGAAACTTGAATTCCTTTCTCAGTCAATCTTGTTGCAATCTGAAACGCCTTTATTGAATCTCCGCCGAGCTCGTAAAAATTATCGGTCATCGCAATCGTGTCATGCCGCAAAACATGCTTCCAAACGCTGAGTGACTCTATTTCAATCATCCCTACTTCATCCAAACTCGCATGCTGATCATTGTTCATCACAAGATTCGTGAGCTCCTGGTAGTTCACCTTCCCGTTTATTGTTAAGGGAATACTTGCAACAACGAAATACCTGGCAGGGATCATGTAGTAAGGCAGCCGGCTCGCCAAGTGTTGGAGGAATACTTTCTGAGATATTTCTTTCTTTTCCGTAGTCGTATAGTACGCCTGCAAAATGAGTGCGTCATTTCCAGTCGAGCGTGTCAGAACGACGCAGTCGGTGACGTCCGGAACCAGCAACAGGTTTTGTTCTATCTCTGTTATATCTATGCGATGACCTTTGATCTTAATTTCCCTGTCAGAGCGACCTAGATAGATCATCTTTCCCGACTGAAGTCGTTTTGCGATGTCACTCGTTCTGTAGAGTATTGAGCTCGGGCGAAAAGGATTCTCGACAAACTTCAATCTTGTTTGCTCCTCGTTATTATGATAACCTTGAGACAAACACATCCCGGATATATAAAGCTCCCCAGGAATACCGTCCGGAACCGGGTTCATAAAGTTGTCCAGGAGGTAGACCTCGGAATTTACTATCGACTCTCCTATTGGAACGGTTAAGCAAGAATCTTTGGGGTTGTATTTATAAATCATACATCCAACCGTAGCCTCGGTAGGACCATACTCATTATAGATGATCGTCTCAGGTCCAAATTTTGTCCAAATCGACTTTGCCAGTTTTGTTTCAAAACTTTCACCTCCCACGATGAAGATCAAGCCAGCTGACCGAACAGAGCGCTTCACCGCCAAATCCCTCAATATCTTTAAGTGCGAAGGCGTCAATTTAATGCAACTCACCACGCCGTCGCATATCATCCGCGTCAAGACCTCGGAAGGATCCTTGTCATTGTAGATCACGACTTTGTTGCCCGTAATCAACGGTACAAAAATTGAAGTAATCGTCAGGTCAAAAGACACAGACGTAAACAATGGAAAATCCCTTTGTTCCTCTCCAACATATTTAATCCCGGCCCACTGAACATAATTCGATAGTGATCTGTGCTGCACCACTACACCTTTTGGACTTCCGGTCGAACCAGAAGTATAGATCATATACGCCCATCCATCAAGGTTGGACCGATCATTAGCGACAGCCGCGGGGTCAAACCGCACATCATTTACGTTAACGATATATTGGCCGAATTCATGCCTGATCGTTTCTGGCAACTGGCTAACATCTTTGTCCGTGAGGATAACCCTGGGCCCTGAATGACGGAAAATATTCAGAATCCGGTCCTCCGGAAAATCAGTGTCGATTGGCAAGTAGCAAGCGCCAGCCTTAAGTACTCCGAAGATACTGGCAAGGAATGCCGCTGACTTTTCCATTAATATACCAGCAATATCGCCCGGGCTTAGTCCAGAGTTTTGCAAAAAAAGGCACAATCCATCAACGCGCCGTGCGAGCTCGCTGTAGTCCATCTCGGTGTCACCCTCTATAATAGCTATCAGATCGGGAGTTTTCGAGGCCTGCTTTTCAAACAGCTCAACCACGGTTGCACCCGGGGTCTGATCATTCACCTCATCCAGACGGCTTGCATCTTCGTAAGACGGATCCAGTTTGTAGTCCACCAGTCGCTTACCCGGATCCAAAACGATTTCATCCATAAGGTTCGTGAAGTACTTTACCAACCTTATGACTGTCTCCCTGCTAAAGAGTGATGAGGCGTATTCGAACCAACATTCTATCGACTGTTCGCCGTGATCAAATATCTCGACGGAGAAATCAAATTTCGCTATCCCTATGTCGAAGAAATACGGCTGCATTCCAATACGTTTATAGACCTTCGAACTACCGGTGAGGTTATGAAACGTAAACATTGTATCAAATAATGGATTGCGGCTTGGATCTCTTTGCGTGTCGCTCATCTCCATCATTCTGTTAAATGGATAACTCTGATGATCCAAAGCCGCCAGGAGTTCATCCTTTTCCTTCATCACAAGCTCTACAAACATGCTCAATGGGTTGACTGAGTTCGTTTGGACGATATTATTCACAAACATGCCCAGCGTACGTTGTATTTCTGGATGATCTCGTCCACTAACCGGAATTCCAATCGGGATGTTTGATTGCCCCGTTATTTTAAAAATGAACAATCGGTAGATCGCCAATAGCAGCACATGTGACGTGCACTCGAGTGTGGCCGCTAATCGCCTCAAGGCTAAAACTGTTTCCCGCGCAACCACGACTCTGACTTTGCCGCCCTTCAGATCGAATACCGGTGGACGACTACTGTCGAACGGCAGCTCCAAAGACTGAACTTCGCCGTTCACTCTCCCAAGCCAAAAATCTCTGTGTGTTTCCAGTTCCCCTGATTGGATTCTTCCGTCAATCCACAATGCATAATCAGAATATGAAACTTCTGGAAGGCATGTCGTGTCATCATGATACAAGTCGACCAACTCCTTTACCAAAAGATTTACTGACAGTCCATCCATGATACTATGATGAAAATCCAGAAACAAAATGAGTTCCTGGCAGGTCAGCTCCAATACCTCGATCCTAAAGAGCTTGGGTTGATGGAGGTCAAATGGACGACACCTTGCCAATATCGTTTCGTGAATGTCGCCACCGGAAAAAGTTAAACAGTTTAACCTGAAGTCGATCGAATCCGCAATACGAAAACACACGCCGTCTCCGCCCTCAAAATATACCCTTAGGGAATCGTGCCGCTGGATTAAAGAGCGGATACACTGTTCAATCTTTTGGATATTTAATGGTCCCGAAATTTTGAAGGCAACTGGGATATTGTATGCAACTGAATCCTTGTTCAGACTCCAATGGTAGTACAGTCGGGTTTGTGCCTGTGTCGTGGGGTAACTCTCTCTCGTGCCACATCGCGGAATGACGCTACGCGTTTGTGTCGTATGACTCGAAATCACCAAGCCAATTTTTCTGATCGATGGATTTTGATACACAGTCCTCACCGGGAGATCCAGCTGGAATTGCTCCGAGATTCGCATACTCAATTCGTACACCTTGAGCGAGTCTGCCCCAAGGTCAAAAACGTTTTGATCAACCCCGAGATACTGGCCTTCAAAAATAGTTTGCCATATACTCAACAACCTGCGCTCCACATCGGTCATGGGCTCCCGCTCACTGCCTCCCTTATCGGCTGCTGATTGCAGTCGATCAATCTCCGTTTCGGTGTTTCTGAACTTACCCTGGCGGTATTGCGAAACAAGTTCAAATCTCTGAAGTTTCCCACTGGTGGTCTTGGGGATAAGGGAAACAGGAAGGATCAGATCTATGACTAGGCCGGTATGGTTGAAAATAGTTTCTCTGATCCGTTCTACAAGTGGAATAAAATCCTCCAGCGCGCCTTTATGTAATACAAAACCGATGGACTCTTCTTTTTGAGTAACTTGATTGAAGTATCCACCGAATGCAATCCTGTTCAGTTCAACTCCTTCTACCTGTTCGGCGATCCTCTCAAGATCGTGCGAGTAAAAATTTTGACCGTTGCTGAAAATTATATCGTTCGCCCTACCCGTGATGTACAAATTTCCGTTGCTGATGAATCCTATGTCACCAGTATCGAGCCAGGGCGGGTCTTTAAATACTATAGAAGTTGCTTCACGATTGTTATAGTATCCTGATGTTACATTGCCACCAATAATTTGTATTCTTCCAATGGTTTCATCGATAACTGGCAAGTTTCCTGTGTCCGCTATCCGTATACAACAGTTGTTGATTGCTCTACCAACGTTGACGATGGCGATTCCATCAGGCTTGTCTGAAGACAAAAGTACCTTCTCACCTATATTCAGATGCTTGCGGTTGATGGTGAGATAGCTCATCTCTTCATCGACGGCGGAAATTGAGACAGCCACGCTGGCTTCAGCTAATCCATATACGGGGCACATCGCTTTAAACCTCAAGCCATACTTCTCCATCGTGACAAGAAAGTTACTCGCTAGCTCTGCCGAGATGGGTTCGGCCCCATTATAGATGATTCGGATACTCGACAAGTCCCAACCTTTGTCGGAACCATCAATGATAGCTTTTAATAAATACTGGTATCCAAAATTAGGGGACGCGAGGATTGTCGTTTTGTACCTGGACGCCACATCAAACCAGACCGCCGGTCGTCTAATAAAGAAGGCTGTCGGTATCAGGTATTGGTTTAGGCCGGTGACAAGAGGACTTATATGAAACCCAATTAGTCCCATATCGTGCGTAAGAGGCATCCAACTCAGTGTACTGTCCCTCATAGAATAACCCGCTGCCGAGGCGATGTCCCTGGTGTTGGTTAAAAGGTTGTTATGGGTCAAGATCACACCTTTTGGATCACCGGTGGATCCTGATGAGAATTGTATAAATGCTATGTCATCCGATGCTGCCGGATAGACTTGTCCGTTGTTGGGCACATTCAAATCAATTGTATCCATTCCACAGTATTGCGCGCGCATCGCGTCGGCCGTTTCACCGAAAGAGTTCCCGTATCCGTAAACTGTCAGGCTCTCGAGTATCTCGCTGCTGGCGAATAGGTGCGGGTTCACCAGATATTTCCAAACAGCAAACGTCTTTCTTTTGTGCTCCTCGTTTCGACCTACAGTCAAAGGCACAGGAACGATTCCTCCCAGAACACAAGCCCAAAAAACGCACAGGAATGTTTTATTATCATCTATCTGCAACACCATTTCATCGCCGGCTTTTATTCCATTTTTTTGGAAGACATGCAGGATCTTCAGGGCATTGTTGACCATATCTGCGTACGAGAGAAAAAAGTCGGCTGAACCATTCGAAATAAACGTTACACCCTTCGATGCTTCCGAACGAAGCTCCAGAACAATGCTACTTAGTGTTATCGCGTTCATAAACGAAGTAATTAACAGGAATACCGATCGGTATTCGGAAAAGAACCAGAATGAAAAGGGAAAGAAAAATGTGAGGCGTTCAAGCGGGAACACCGGATTGAATTGCTGAAAGATTTGGACTACTACTGCTCTCTCAAAGCATCCACTGGATTCTTCTGGGCAGCTTGAAGCGTTTGCAAGGTTACAGTCAGTAGCGCGATGATCATAACAACTGAGCCCGCAATCAGGAAATACTGGAACTTCAGATCAATCCTATAAGCAAAATCGGATAACCAATTGGACATGAAATAATACGACAAGGGCAGGCCCGCTGCGATCGATATCAGTACCAACTGCGTAAATTCTCTGGACACCAACAATGCAATTTGAATATCTCCCTGCCCTAACACCTTTCTTATTCCGATCTCCTTTTTTCTCTTCTGGGTAGAGAACACCACAAGCCCAAACAATCCAATACAGGAAATGAAAATTGCAATCCCGGCGGCATATCCCGAGAGCATCTCAGCTCTTTTTTCACGATCATACAGCTTTTGATACTTTTCGTCCAGGAACCTGAATTCAAACGGAAGGCTTGAAACAAAGTACTCTTCGTAAGCACTCCTCACACGATCGATTACATCATCCTGATTGTTTCCATCAATCTTTACGATCAATTGAGATGCAAAATCATCCGTAGTCAGATTGATGAACAGCGGCTTTATTTTTTCGTAGATCCGTTCAAAGTGAAAATCCTTAACGACCCCGATTATTTCCCGCTCTTCGCCCCAAAGAACAACCTTTGCCCCAATCGGATCAGTAAGTCCCATCTCTTTCACCGCCGTCTCATTGAAGACTATCTTTTTATTCTCTTCCCCGAATTCTCTCGAATATGAGCGCCCCTGTACCATTTCCATTCCTGTGGTCTCGACGAAATCGTAACCGGCCGCTATATTTGCAAACACCATGTCGTTGTTCGGATCTTTGCCTGGCCATGAGAGACCATCGGTAGTTCCGAAATTATCGATGAAGTAGGCATATTGCGAAGTATTTGCCACGCCGGGAATGTTCTTCAAAAGCTTCAAGAATCTCTCGATTCTTTGTTCAGGCTTCTCAACCCCCGTAGTGTCCTTCTTAAACGATTTGATCTGATTTGCTTCGCCAGCGTTAGATTGTTCAGAAAGGGGCACACCCTTCGTAAAGGTTATTATGTTGTCTTTATTGTAACCAAGGTTCTTCGTTTGTACTAATTCTATCTGCTTGTAGATTACCAGGATCGACAGAATCAAAATCGTTGTTACCGTAAACTGAAATACCACCAGTCCTTTTCGGATCGACTGACCGCCTTTCCCGGTATCGAGCGTTCCCCTCAAAGCCTTGACAGGTGAGAACCCCGACAGGTATATGGCCGGGTAGCAGCCCGCCAGGATGCCGGCTACAATTGTTACGATTAGAAATCCACCTACCGACCACACAGTGAATGTTAACACGACCTCCTTTCCAAAGAGTGTATCGAGTTCCGGTAGTATGAGTATCACCAATACCAGTGCCACACTCAGCGAAATAAATACTGTCATCAACGACTCCATCAAAAACTGTTCGAACAGGCTTATCCGTTTGATGCCAATCGCCTTTTTCAAACCGATCTCCCGCACTCTGGTCGATGCTTTTGCGGTGGACAAATTGATGAAGTTAACACACGCGATCAAAAGTATAAGAGCCGCTATTACAATGAATAGTTTGATATACTCGATCTTCCCTCCTGCGGGCTTCCCGTTCTCGTAAGCGTCATACAAGTAGGTATCCATATACCGCTGGGCAAACAAGGTACCCTGTGAATCACTATTCTTGCTTTTTACTACGTCTCGGATCCTGTCATTGAATCGGTCGATATTGGCATTGGGATCTAGAAGCAGGAACGTATACGGATTACTGTTGTCCCAATTCTGGTATCCATCGGTAAGTTTATTGATGACTTCATAGCTGAACACGGCATCAAACATGCTCGATGAGCTGGCGGGAAGGCTGAACACTCCCGTAACGTTGTAACTACCACCGAAGGTATTGTGCAACCACACAACGTTTTTACCCAAGGGGTTCTCCTTTCCAAATAGTTTCAATGCTAACTCTTCCGAAATAACAACCGAATTATCGTCGTCAAGCACATGATCCCTGCTTCCTTGAGTGAGCGGGTAAGAAAACACAGAAAAATAGTCCTTGCTGACGAATTGGTTGCGTGATGTCACGAATTGCTCTTGTCCATTCGACAGGATAAATTCGTCACTGGAAAACCATTCAAATGGAAGCACTGTGACAGCTTGTTTGACCTCCGGAAACTCCGCAACCAGTAAAGCGGACAATGGGCTTGGAGTATTTTTCCAAGTGGTGATCCCATCAGACCCCGGCATGTTTTGCAGAACCTGAACGAGGTTGTCCTTGTTGTCCAGGAATTTGTCGACACTTAACTCAGTCGATGTCCATATGTAGATCAACAGCACCGTTGCAAGACCGATCGTTAAGCCAGTAACGTTTATCAAAAAGGAGATCTTATTCCTTTTGATCTGTCTGAAGAAGAGTATGAGATGATGTTTTAACATAGTGTTGGCTTTGATACCTGAAATATAACTGAAAAAATAGTTGGTGGCAAGTTAGTTCAATTTCCCGAGTGGGGTTTTCGTCAGTGCCCCCCTACTTACTATCCGCTATCTTCTCCAGGATTTTCGGATCCATTTTGAAACTCATTACTTGTGCTACGTGGACCTCCTGCTTCAATTCCAGTTTTAAAGTTTGGACATTGTTTGTCTTATCCTGGACCATAAATGGAAGATCTTGAAATACCTTTATTAAAGGCCCGTTTTTTGCACTAGTTACCAGTCTTGCCATCATCTTAGTAAATCCCGCATTTCGCAGCACAAGGCAGAGCTCCTTTATAAAAGTGTATTCAACCATTTTTTGCGCCACGCGACAAGAAATTACAAAGTTTTCAAGGTATGGTTCTTTCACAATCCTGAGACTGGAAAATCCGACTATTCCATAGTTCCCATAACGGTCCTTACAGTTTATTGCTACAGGAACTACTAATCTGTCCTTAAGAAGACTACGAAACTCGCTTTCTGAATACCGAATAGTGGATAGATTTAACTGATTACTCCGTTGAACGAGTTCGAAGCACCGACGAATCTGACTTTCCTCCTCAGGAATAAATGCTTCTGCATGCATGGCGCAACTGATGAGAAAACTCTCATAGGAACCTGCAAATTTATCGCTGTCCTCCACGCGGTTGGTTTCCACCAAATATTGTATACGTCGGTTCTTGCTTTCCTCACTAACAATCACGTCGAATTCGGGGAAACTCGGAATATACTGTATGTCGTTTTCGGTGTAGATATTCACTTCCGGGATATGCTGCTTTATTTCGTCCCGTTCAAATGGCGAATCGTCTATTATGCCGACGTCCGCCATCCCAATATTGAGCTGCTTAACGATCTTCAGAAGATTCTTGCTTTTGGGATCCCAGTTGATTTCAGGTAACACAAAATACTTGTCCAGTTTGAACTCTTTAATTTTCTCCCAGCAAGGCTCATAATTATTCTTACTGACAATAGTTTGAATTATTCCACGCGCGTCCAGCAACTTTATGGCCCTAACGGACTCGGGATTTAGGAAAACCTGTTGGTCTTCTATCAGAATTCCACGCCACATGGTGTTATCTAGGTCCCACGCAATGCACTTGATCTTTCGGTGACTTCTATTTTCTTTTTGGCTGCTTTCCTGTTTCCGAAACTTTACAAAATCCAGCCAGGTGAAAATGATCCTTTTCTCTGTATTGGTATCCTCTGGGCAAAGGTGGATGTAGCCCTTTAGGCCTGCTAACGCGAATGAACGAAAGGGAATGCTAAATCTATTGTGGCCATAACTGACCGTGAAATCCGTTCTGAGCCTGGTCTGTCTTAGTTCATTTTTCTGCTCAAAATGTTCAAAGATTAACTTAAAAGGAGTTTTTTCAGTAGAAAAACATTCGATCAGGAACTCATCGAAAACTCCATCGCGATAATTACTTTTTCGATTCGCGTTGTTAAAAAGTCTTGACCAAAAATTGACGTTGAACGGCCGCCCTAAAAAGTATCGTATTTGGACAGGATATGAATCGGCAAGTTTGGCCTCAACTTTCGCCCATTTACGGAACCTGATGTCAGCGCCGTAATTATAATGGCCGACAAAATTCCGATTTGGATAGATCCCGTAGGCTGATCGTTCGCAATTTCCATCCTCCCTCGCAGAATAGAATGTGCAAAGCGAATAACATGTTGGCATAGCACATTCGACGCAGTGAATTTCCCATGTCAGATGGAGTGTAGCCAGAATGTTTCTTCTGTCGACTGCAGAAGCGCTTGTCTCGACGTCTCCTTCAGTTCTCCAGATATCCTTCCTGATCCACTTCCGGTCAAACATCTTGCGTGATTTTTTCAGCCCCAATAGGAACCCAGATCCGTTCGTAGTGATTATTGTCGAACAGGTTATAGGAGTACGATTTTACGTACCCGAGCCATTCGTCCGACATTTGACTTTTATAGCATCGTAGCAGAGACTCCTTGAGTTCAATATCAATCTCAAAGATCTCGGGACGGTATCCAGACTCAGTCATTACCCTAAATGTGTTCTTGTGATCGTGGCAACTCCTGGCGGCATAAGGCAGATCTTCGTAAAAAAATACCATGCAACCGAGAGCAATCAATTTCCGGGAAGCTGAGCGGACAATATCGTGATCGGGATGTTTCAGACCGCTTGCTAATGGAACAATAAAGATATCTTTTCGGCCACAACTTTTAATAAGTGTATCGGCGATTCGGTCGACCAGGTCTCTTTCGGTTTCTTCGCTATGTTGATCCCGAAATGGAAAGTCAACGAAATCCAGGAACTTAAAGGTGTAGCCGAGTTTAACCGCAACGTCCGATTCTTCATTCTTTCTTATCCCAGTGATTGTGTCGACATCAGGTGGATACCCATCTTCGCAAATCGCATCCCGGTTAGTCCAGTTCGAAACAGTAAATACATACTGGATCGTTACGTGCTCGTCTCTCTTAAGGAGATTTCTTACTGCGCCTCCCATGCTCAATATTGCATCGTCGATATGCGGGGAAATAATTTGGATAGACCTTTTCATTCCACTTTACACGGAGGGGAACAAAGGAACTTCCAGTCTCGTTCTATTGACGAACAATCGTCCTGAGAAGCAGGAAAAATGTAATTCCTTCCTCCTGAAGCTTATCATTGGTCTTCGTTCTGCCCTTGGATGCGTATATACAACATACCAGACGGCGCTCGTTTGATCGGCAATCATTTAGTTTGATTTTGTACTTATGACTATGAACACAGCATAGACTCGTCACGTATCGACAAGCGAACTTTCTTGAATAAAATCAATCTTCTTTGCATACTTTGACGAAAGTACAAACGAAAAAGCTTTCATCAAACCCTCTACTTTAATAATCAATCGAGACTTATTACATTTTTTAATGACCACACCCTCTAGCCCTGCAAAGTGTCCGTGCGCTATTCTTACCTTCATTCCCTCCTGAAAATGAAAATATTCCTCCGTTGAAATCTCATCAAAATCTCCACTCAATAGCCTTTTAATTGTCAAGATTTCATTCTCTCTGATCACAACTGGTTTACCTTCAATGGAAACAAATTTCAATAACTCATCAATTGAAAACAGAAGCCTTCTCCTAACATCATCCACTTTCACAAACACATAATTTGAAAAAAGTGGGACTTCCATTTTTTTCTTTCTATCGCTCCATTGCCGGATAACTTTATGCATTGGCAAGTACGATTCTATCCCCATCGCAGCAATACTTGAAGCCACTTTTCTTTCTGACTTAGGCAGTGTATAAACAACGTACCACTTATTCTCATGTAGATTTGTGTCATACCTGAACTTATTCTTTGACTTTTCCATTGCGGATATGTGCCTTTTCAACATTAGCCATTCTATTCCGGTCATGCTCAGCCAACTGCCATGTCTTTAAAGATCGAGCGACCCGTTCAATAGTAAGTGAACTCGATGACCCTTATCCGCTGCTTAAACTAGCGCGAGCTTTTCAACACTAACGGGAAATTGCGTGGTCTTTGGACATAATATAATTCCTACCGATCGCTCTTTCGATAAAGTAAGAAGTTTCTCCAACATTATGCTTCCACGCATATATTGGTTTCCCTGAAATGCATAGCCCGACATAAATTCTACAAAATCTCCGGGAACAAGTTCACCAGGATTTTGAAAGCTAATGAACACCTCCACGCACAGATCATTTGAAAATTGAACACTAAGTCCCTGGTGATGCTTTCTATATTCGTAGCGATAGTCATAAGCCAATGCAGAAATATCCGACATCACGGCCGAACCAGTGGGATAACAACCAGCACCTTTTCCAATAAACAGAAGTGATTCGCTGAACACACCCTTGATTTGCACGGCATTAAATTCATTCCTCACAGTAGCGAATTCGTCCGTCTTTTCAAGAAATTGTGGAGCCACAAAGCCATAAACCTTTTCACCATCTCTAAACGCGCGAGCAATCAACTTGATTGTATAGTTATTTTCTGACGCAAATTTCAAATCGAGCCCCGATATCTTATTGATGCCGATACTAATAATATCTTCGGGATTGACGAACAGTCCAAACGTATGGGCAATTGCAATCACGAGTTTGTATTTAGGATCATATCCACTAACGAGCGTAGGATCCGATTCCGCGAAACCAAGCCGCTGTACTGCCGCGAGTGCTTCTGAATAGCTGATCTTTTCTTCGAATATCTTTGTGAGAATGTAGTTTGTTGGACTATTAAATATCCCCGCGATACTACTGATCAGATGATCGTTGTTGCAATATTCTTCTAGGTTGCGAAGGATTGGTATACTTCCGCAAACAGCCCCTTCGTAAAGTACCGGTTTTCCATGCCTGCGCTGTAAAAGATAGATTTCCTCAATGTGCTCCGATAGCATTTTATTGTTGGCAGTAACTACAGCCTTGCCCTGCTCGAGTGCCGTCTTCACGATGGAGAATGCTGCGTCAGCATCGTTGATCAGCTCCACCACGATGTCAATTTTGGGATCGAACAAGATATCGCAACTGTCAAAAGTAAGTCGTGATGCAGGGATCATACGCTGTTTTTCATTCTTAACACATATCTTTTTAATTGCCGCCTTAATTCCAGCTGTTTCATGGAGCATATGATAGAGACCCTGGCCAACACCGCCAAACCCGAACATGCCAAGATTAAATCCCCTCTTCACAAATTAGGCGGACACTGTGCACTAAAGACAAGAAGCAAATAAGAATATTCGCGAATTAATTCTACCGACAAGAAATTCTAAAATGACAGAGCTTCGCTACTATAAGTCCCCCGTAACTTATTTGATCAGACGAGAAATACAAAAGAATTTACTTTTAATACAACTACTAGAAAAAAAATTTTTAGTCGCTAATTGTATTCTTTGCCAATGTAAAATAAAATAATCTTGACAAACAAGATTATTCTATTTTTTTTTCGATGTTCCTCGGTGGAATGCTTTTGTGACAGATGAACAAAATGAAAAAGGAAGTTACAGTATATTGTTAGTACGGTATTGAACCCTAATTAATTATCAATTACTTAATCTATTCTTAAAGCTCGAAAGCTCAATTTGACACTTTAACGAGGTGCGAGGTCGCTAAAGTTTTTTCGGGCTAAAACACCTAATCCTGTAATTCAGTTGCAAGTTTACCAATCAGCTTTTTTAGTTCTTTTATGGCAACGGAGTCCCTCGCAATTATAGCACGATTGATTGCACTGATAATCATACCCTTTATTTTTTTAAGCCTATCCTCTCTGGTAAGAAATGCAGGTTCCATGCCTTTAAGTATCTCTTGCGCTTTTTCGGATTTCTGCTTTTCGATCTTCTTTACCTTGGCTTCCACTTCCTGCAAGACTTCCTCTTTGATCGCCTTTGCTTTATTGTACAAATCGGCTTCATTTTTTATGTTCATTTTTTCAGGGTTTCTAGCATCGGTAAGAGCCTGAACATCAGCTTTTTTAACCGTAGCTTTTCCTGTCAAGATGTTTAGTTTCAGTCCTGGGTTGGTAAAGCCAATTACATTGAGCCCCTCGGCAAACTTGGCATCCCTTTTTATTGTACTTTCACTAATATCAAATTGAGCGGCTAGAAATTCAGAAGTCGAAAAGTCATTTTGACCTTTAGATAGCACGTTATCATACCCACCTTTCTTTTTCTTTAAAGAAAGGTACTTTAAGCCTCGATAGTAACTCATTTGGTCTGGAGTCAAGTTCCTCCTTCCCATTTGGTTCTCGACCATCCAGATTTTGACTTCCTCGATATCCTTGAAATCAATCTTCTTTACCTTGAAAGGTATGTTGTTCTTTTTACAGATTTTATATCTGTTGTGTCCATCAACAAGAACCAACTGATCATCTTTTTTTTGCCAAGCAATAAGGGGATCTCGGCAGCCTTCTAGAAGAATACTTTTTTCTAGATTAAAAAACTCTTCTTCTGAGAGTGGATGTATATAATCCTTTATTTCCTTAAGAATTGTTAGTGATTTAGCAATATCGTTAACCATAAATTAATGTGGGCTGATTAAAAGCATGTAATAAACATCGCAATTTAGCGTTTTTTAACAGATATATTTTCGTTAAAATTTATGACTAAGGTGAAAATTCACTACATGCTCGAAAATAAGCCTTTACGTTTTTATTCCAATGACTATTCATTGATTATAAATTTCAATGGATCGGATGGTAACATATCAGGCCAATTTTGCCTATCGTCTCCATATGACTCAATAATTTTTCCTTTCAAAACCTTTTATAATAAAGACGATATCTCAAAATTTGCATTTTCAATAGAATGGTCTTTTTCTCCCAAAGAAAATTACGGGTTTACCATGTTCTCAGCGCAGATTCTAAACCCAAATGTCTTAATTCTTGATTGGCTTATGGTAAGAAATGGCGTAGATGATTATTCTGTCAAAGGAACTAATTTTCTTTACTCCTCGATGTATTACGATGTTCAAGGGAAAAAGACGCCCCTGAGTATAAAGCCGTTCCCCTTAGAGTTTGCAAGACGTTTCGAGAAAGCATCTTAGTAAGTTTGTCACAATGGAATTGTGCTAAAGAAGTCGATCTCTGTAGACAAGCAGATAAGGTACTTTTAGAGAGTATGGATTGATAAGTCCTTCTTCAAAAATCCTTAACACAACAACTTTTTCATTCCTTCCCAAAAATCCCATGGGACTTTCTCCCACCCCTTCCCCCCTTTCTAATTTCACATCGCTATTTTCGCCTGAGCGGAGCATGCCGAAAATCCGAAGAAGAGTAAGCAAAACCAGTCCCTATGAAAACACTAAAAGTCTTTTTAAATCTTTTATGCTTGATGCTAGTGGTTGTTTCTTGTCGTGATAAGGAAAAGCCGCTGGATATAACACAGTTTAATTTAAATCCTGCTTTTGAAATGAATCCCCCAATTCCTAAAGGAGTATTTATTCAGGAATTGACAAAGCCAACGGAGAGTGGAAATATTCTTTTAACCTCTGAGTTTGAACAAGGGCAACTGAAAGAGTCGTTTCTCCCAATTCAATTGGGTGATGAAAAAGTAGTATTGAATGATGATGGCAAAAATGGAGATGAAAAAAAAGGAGATAACATTTTTAGTATCGTTCTAAAAGAAGACGTCAAGGAGTTAATGAAAGGAGTACGCAGCAATTTAGAATTATTCTCTAAACAAAATCCACCCATCCAATTCGACAATCGATCGGCCATTGTGCTTACTCGAGCTGACTTGCGGGCGCGGTTAAAAACTTTTGATTTTGAGAATGGTTTACGTAAGAAAGTGCCCATTGATCTGTTTGTAATTGCGCCAGACGCTGCCACTCTTGTTAAAATCAAAGATCATTCTTTAATGGTTACCGATCCGGCTGTAGTGGAGGACGGAACCCGTACATTTAATCCTTGCACACGGGTTGGCAATTCAAGTGGTGTATGGACGTTTGGCATGTTAATGAACGAGCTTGCTAACCAAACAATGACTGGAGTCAACCCTGTTGATTTCACGTTAAGCTGGCTCAAATCATGGAAGACACTGGCTAATCCAAATAATGATAATGTCCCCGCAAGAAACGCGATTGACAATGTTATAAATACCTGGCAACAGTTAAGTGGTGGTGTCAACCAGCCATTAAAGTTGGAGGCATTGCCATTTAAGTTAATGGCAATTGTCAATCGACTTGACCTTCGAGGAAATTCGGGATATGGATTTAGTAATGCAGGAGAAGGTAGACTTGTATTCACTGCTCTTTCCTCATCCTGTAACCCATTGCAGTTTACCGTCATTTTCGAATACGGCATTAATAAGAGTAAGTGTAGTGATGTAAAAGCATTTGCTAAGCAGTGGTACGAACTGGAAAACGAAACAATCGGCTCAACCACCTACAATCAGAAGCTACAGGATATTACAGATCAGTTTACTAAGGGTGGTACTAATCCCTCAAAGCCAAACCAGAGCTCATTAAATCAGCTCCGCACAAACGAAATAGCTTTGGGCAGACCATGGGAACTTCGTGAATTTTCAATAGATGCTGCAACGCATCAGTTAAAAATTACTACCACAAAGCAAGAGCCAGCTACAATTTTCAATCAAGTCAACACATTAGCTTTAAGCACTCCTCAGCCCGTTCAAGCAGTTAATGTCGAAAGGCTAGTGAAATTTATTAACGATAACCAAGCTGCAGTTGAAACAAATAACTATACCGTCCCTGAATTGTTTGACGGAGTTTCCTTTTTGGGAGGTAAATCGCATTCTATTGACGCAACTAGCTATCATTGGAATGGACGTAATGTTGCACCAGAGCTAATTGTTAGCGATAAGGCTCGTCATGTATTCTCCTTGAACACATGTAGTGGTTGCCATGGAGGTGAAGCAAAGACTTTCACATTCACTCATGTTAGACCAACAAGTTTTGGAACTGCGGCTTCCTTATCGGGATTCTTAACTGGTTTGGGTACAGACGACAATAATGATCCTTCGGATAACGATGCAGATCCATTGGGGCTTTTTTACATTAACGACCCTGCTGGTAGGCTCAGTGGAAGCCCTCGCGGATTCAACGACTTGGCGCGAAGAGCTCTTGACCTACATGATTTGGCTAATTCCGGCTGTCGGATTAAAGTGCTTGATTTGGCCCGCAGGCTTAAATTCAAGCCGATAAGAATGACGCATTAAGGCAAACAACATATAGGCGCAGAATCCCGAAACGGATCAAATGAAAAAAGCAATTGTTTATGCGGCCACTTCGCAAACACACACTGTTACCGCCAATGCCCAAAGCAACGCAACAGAAACTTGTTAGACAAATTAAATTGACAACACATGAGAATCTCAGTATTTCTTGACGGAGCGAATTTCTTTTTTATGCAAAGAGATGCATTAAAATGGTTCGCTGACCCAAAAAAACTTTTGGACTATATTGGTAAAAAAGGAGAAATTGTTGATGCGTTTTATTACATAGGACAAGATGCACCACCCGAGGCGAAACAGCAGGCATTCCTAGACGCACTTCCCTCAATGGGCTATACGCTCGTTACAAAACAAATAAAGACAATCTATGACAGCAAAACTGGGACAACAAAAAGGAAAGCAAACTTAGACATTGAAATCGTTCTTGACATGTTCAATACACTAGAGCATTACGATCTAGCAGTATTAATCAGTGGTGACGGAGACTTTGAAAGAGCATTGAGTCTTTTGAGAGCAAGAGGCAAGCAATTTCTAGTTATTGCCACTGACAAGTTTGTAGCAAGGGAATTACTCAATGTTGCTGGACGACATTATATTGACCTTATCGACATAAAAGCAGAAATACAGAAATAGTTTACAGCATCGGACTGGAATGGATAATAATAGTGTTGGAGAAGTTGCCTCTGAGCTCATAAATCTACGGTAGACAATTTGAAAGGCGGATTATAGAAACTGAACAAAGCAGGCGGTTATTCTGAATACTCTTATGGATAGTCAAAATAAACATGATAAGCTTGACAATAAACTATATCATCGGTGAGATTGTTAGATTACCGTATTGAATTTTCCTTCGAATGCCCGTTAAAGCATCCGTAAGAGTGTGGTTGCTTTGAAAATCCCACATTGGCAATTATGACAAACTTTATCTATTTGAAATCAATTGCTCAATGCCACTGTGAACATTCTTAAACAGATTTGAAACCCATTAAAACAACGACAATGAAAACAGTATTGGCAATTTGGCACAAAGGCGACAACGGAAAAACAGAAACTTTGAGAGAGTTTGCAAATTTACTATTTGCAACTTACCCATCTCGCACACAAATCTTCCCAACGACTGCAATGGTCCCAACAACAGGCGACTTTAGACTTGTTGTTCAGATAAACGGCAAAATAATTGGTGTTGAAAGTCAAGGCGACCCAAATACAAACCTACAAAACCGACTGTTAGAATTAGCTGATAATTTCAAATGTGAGGTTATACTTTGCTCAACAAGAACGAGAGGAGACACAGTGGTAGCAGTTGATAGTTTACATCACACAAGAGGGTTTGACACTATTTGGACTTCGACTTACCAAGTAGCTGGACAATCACAACAAGTTATTGCCAACAATCTAAAAGCAAAACACATATTAGACTTACTTCAAACCCTTGGAATAATATAACGGACGAAAGCAGCTAGGCTACTACACACGTTTTTGCATTTGGACGGGTGTTGCGGAAATTTGCGGTTGGCTTCGTATTAGGTTCAGTACTGTTTAGATTTAGGGCTTGTTGTTTTCACAGGAGACTTACAACCATTAAATATTGCACATTAATCTACAGTGTCATCGCCAACAACAATCTAGGACTATGCAAGTTCGGCATAAGTGTTATAGGTTGCTTTAGCCGAATCTATTCCACTTAAAGTTCGTAGCTTTTTGTAGATATGTATGCAGCACACGATATATATTGGTAGATCTAAAAAAATGAACCCGCGTGTTGCTGGCTACTTGGCTGAATCTGAAGAGCGCAGTGATGTTTTAACTTCGTAGGCCAATACCAAATAACGTCTGTTGCCTTTAGTTGAGAATGAGTACTCACGAGCGCTGCTCCATCGCTTGCAGCCATAAGACGACATAGGAGTTTCTCCCACTGGTTACCAGCAATTTGAAATATAATCGCCAATTTCGTTTAGGCACGTTTGGGCTGGTCAGGACACGCTCCCTTATAGAAATTCAATATATATAAATACCCAAGAATTATGCACAACGAATTCGACTCCAAAAAGCACGTGTTAATGGCTGCGTTGGTGGTGACCATGACCCTCGCCCAGGGTTGCTATCATTATCGTGTATCTTCAGCTAAGTTTGATCCTTCTACCAATTATCAAAAAAAACGAGTGGATGCCTTGTTTTGGGGAGTTGGGCAGAAGAGAAACAATGCCATCGATGTAGTTACCACCAATTGCGATAAACTCAATATCAACAAAATTGACGAGGTAAAGGTAACCACGAATTACGGGTACGCACTCATTACGGTACTTACACTAGGTATCTGGTGCCCTATGCAAATTGAGTGGAAATGCGCGAAGCCCTGCGACAGAGAGGGCTCCATTCCTTAATTATTCACCCTTAAACAACATTGAGATGATCATTCACAAATCCGGCAATAAAAAATGGATCAATCGCCACGAGACTTTTGAGCAGCCCATCAACGATCTATACGATCTCGCCAACCGAAATACGGGAGATATACTTGCCGACTATAACGACACTACCGAGTCGATTCAAGAAATTATTCAGCAAGCAATTGATTCGGGTACTACCCTGCGCGTACTTGGTGGATAATGGTCGTGGACAAAAATCGCTGCTACCAATGGAATACTGCTCAACACAAAATCGTTGAATATCACTTTTAAGATCAGCCAGCAGAACCTCTCCCCTTCCTGCGCCAAATCCCCCGAAGATTTATATTTTTCCCAATGCGGAACATCCGTAAAGGAACTAAGCGATCGCTTAAGAAAAAGAAATCGATCGTTAAAAACATCAGGCGCCAGCAATGGACAAACTATTGTTGGAGCCATGTCGACTGGTACGCACGGTTCGGCTATTGATGTGGGGTCTATTCAAGATTGTGTAGTAGGTCTCCACATTATCGTAAGCCCGACCAGGCATGTGTGGCTTGAACGCAAGTCCAACCCTATCGTTTCTCAAACCTTTGTATCGAATATCAAGGCTACGCTCATTCAAGATGATTCTTTGTTCAACGCAGCGTTGGTTTGTTTCGGCAGCTTCGGATTCATTCATGGCGTGATGATAGAAACAGATCCACTGTTCCTATACCGATGCTATCGATTGAAGGTGGATAGCGGTGATGACTTATATGATTTAATGGAAACGTTGAATTTTGAACGTACGAGTGTTGCCCTACCCTTCGGCAATGAGCGCCCTTATCATTTTCAAACGCTCATCAACCAATATGACAAAAAAAATCAGGCGTACGTTACCGCCATGTATAAAAGGTCCTATACAAATACATATTCGCCACCTTCAACCACAGGCGGATTTGCGCCCGGAGATGACGCACCTTCTTTTATTGGCGCCATCATTCAAGCACTTCCTGTTCTAGTGCCTCCAATAGTCAATGCTCTAATCTCATCTGCCTATGCCCCTTACAATAGTGTATGGGGAACCCATGGGGAAATTTTTAGCAATACGGATACCCATGGAAAAGTATTGAGTTCCGCTACAGGCGTTCCACTAAATTGCGTAAACAAAGTACGTTTAATACTACTGGAACTAAACAAAACGAAGGGTCCATTTGCCGGAGTGATTGCTTTCAGATACGTAAAAGGAACACAGGCAACCCTTGGTTTTACCAAATTTCCAATCACGTGCATTGTCGAATTAGACGGTGTCTTCTCCAACGAGTCATTCCGTTTCTATGAACTCTTTTGGGCTGAGTTGTTTGCGCAGAATGTTCCATTTACGTTCCATTGGGGCAAACTTTTAAAACTCGACAATCTAAAAATCAGAAAGCTCTATACAGATGAAAACGTAAATGAGTGGCTTGTGGCGAGAAAGAAGGTAATGATTGACCCGTTAAGCATGCGGGTGTTTACAAATGACTTGATGGTAGAATGGGGGCTTGATATGATTAGCACAGAAAAACAAATTTCTTAGTTTGGCAAAGATAATGCATAGAATTTGAAAGTGATTGGCTGGAATAAATACAGCTTTTTCAAACTGGTTTGGCTAGGCCATACTTCTTAAAGATGGTGTGTAGCTCAATTTCAAGGAGGGGATGTTCAGGTGTGAATGAACTTGACCCAAGTATTTTGGTATCTCGAATGATGGAGGCATAGTGGACGAGATCAAGGGAATTATCACGCAGCTCCTTCAAATCGCGTTTGATGAATTCTAGTTTCACGGGGCTGATGGCTATGGTATTGAAATTCTCTTCCAGATAAGCCAACAGCATATCCTCGTTCATTAACTTGGTTAGGTAAATGTTGCGTACCTCCCAAATATTGGAAATGATTGCTTCGGTGGATATAGATGGATTTATTTTGTTGTGCATTGGGTTGGTCAAAATTATAAAGAAAAAGGTAATAGGGTGGTTTTTGTGTTCAGTAGATCAAAAGCAAATGTCAGGCTACACAAAAAATGTTTACAAGTTGGAGAATATTTATAAATAAAATCTAAATGATGATGGGGGCTCTTCATCACCAAATTCAGCCATAATCCCACCCACGCGTCTTGAGAATAAAAGAGTCACTGGATGACCACCTGTAGTACTTGCTGTATTCCAGTTCATGCGAGAAAGGGCTATTACATCAGAAGCGGTTTTAACAATATCGAGTTTTCGATCAGACTGTATTTTGACAGGCGCAGGTATATGTGGGCCAGGATATGTATTTAATTCCTTCATGAAACCAGTTGTGAAAAGATAACTTGCATCATCATTTACAGTGCAAAGCATTCCTCGTCTTGGTGGATAGTCGCCAAACCTTACTAATCTGAATTCTGTTGGAGCTAAATTTATTAACTCAACAATTGGTACATTATTTAATGCGGAATACAATCCTTGCCTTTCAGCGTCATCAAAAGTTGTTGTCTTGTGTAACACTATTCGCAAAGGTGTGCTTCCAGTTCTATATCTATATTCATTGAGGATACGCTCACCCAAAAATTGCGCTTGTTCTTCAGTCAAGTGGACATTCCTTCCTTGCTCAGCAGTCCAAGGAACATTAACTCCTCTAATAGCAAAACCTTCACCATCTGATGAAAATGCCTGTGCAATACATGACCTCACAAGGTGCTTATCATGAGTGGTATAAAGATGATGAAAGCTAATTCCAACATAACAAGTTTCTACACCCTCCTTTCTTAGACGCCAAGGAATACCACCAGCTTTATAGTATAAAGCTATGCTGCTGTTCCATGCTCTAATAGCAGTATCTTGATTCTTCAACGAGTCGAGAAATAGATTATCCGTTCCAATTTGGATAGGAATACCAAATCTCATCGCTGTTGCTTTGAGAGCCCTCCTAAAGTCTCGGTTTAGAATATCCTCTTCTTGCTCTTCAATTGGTTCCTTTTCAAAGTCAGCAAATAATGGAAGCTGGTTTGAAAGAGCTTTGGCTTTCTTCCGATCCTCTATCTTTACCTTTTCGTTTGTTACGCTCCAACATCTATCAATGACTTCATTCGAAAGACAGCAAAATATTACGTCAGGTTTTACTGTGTCAATTTTTGAAATATGGTTTAATCCGTTAGAATACAGAGCCAATGTATTCTTGAAGACCTCTGTTTCTTTTCGTTGAGAAAGTATTTGATCGAGACTCGACTTATCAATAACATAGTTCCATCGTTCGTTAAATGTTATATCTGCCCTGAATGTTTCTTTAAAGCCTAGAAAGTTAGGGTATTGAAATATGTTAGCCATTTTTGATTCGATTGGCTGTTGAGTACAACTCAACCAATTCATTGCTTTTTCTATCATAACTTCATCACCAATAAAACCTACATGAATAACTGATTTCCGTGCTGTGCCAAATCTCAAATCAAACGGCCCCCCCTGTTTTAAACCTTCCTTCGGGTCCATAAATTCTCCCACTCCGCCAAATTCAAGCGTGGGATCAGGTATCTGAGTTATCTCTATTTTAGTTGCCATCTTTTTTCCTTTCCTTATCCTGTTCTTCCTTCGCAAGTTGCTCAAGTTCTTTTTCTATATCTTCAATGTCTTCCAAATCACTTGGCTCCACGAAGGGATCAACAATTGAAACATCATGAACTGATGCTATTGGTAGTTTCGATGACAACACGATTTCCGGAAGATCGGAATCTACAATTTTTTGCCGTTCCGATGTCCTCATGTTAGATCTTAATAAGAAAACGCTTTCACTGTTGACTGAAATATAACTAGCCCAAAAAGTAAGGTCGTTATGAACACTCATGTTATAATCCCTTGAAGCTTTCTTGGTGGAAAGAATATTTACTTTTTCGGATTTGAGTAGTTGCTTAATTCCATCAATTGTAAATACATAGGCAGGATTTATTAGCAAGTACCAAACTGCGCCAAGCCGTTCAAAACTAAACCATATTGATTTGTGCTCCCAATAGTAAACTTTCCCAGTAACTTTGTTGATTCTAGGTTTTGCGACCGTTCTTGTAGCTTTTTTTATTCTTCCCTGATAACTGATTTCTTTAGGAGACCCATCAATATTTTTTGTAAAATATGCTCTTTTTTTCTTTGTATCGACTCTAAGGCCTACCGAAAACAAATGCTGAATCATACTGTCATTGAGCAATTGAACCAACTCCTTCGTTCCATTATTTAGGTCAAGAAATTCTTCAATTGTTATTTCTTCAAGAGTACCTACGTCAATGAACTGTTTTAATGGACTGGTCGCTTTTGATAAATCATAAAAAGACCAAATTCTTTCTCTCAAGAGCAAAAATGATGGTGTCCAGGCGTTGTTCAGTGCATTGTATATTTCTTGTCTTCGCCTTACGTCTGTATCTGCGTGATAAATTACCCTCGGTAGTTTAAGTATCTCAAATAGATTACAAGCGAATCGTACTGGTTCCTTCACATTAATTGTGGTAGTAGTAATTGGTGTCGCAGTAAGTGTTTCTTTGTCTACCTCTTCAATTCTACGGTATATGACTACCTCGAAATTCTCTTCCGTAACCGTTGGTCCAAATGTGATTGCCGATCCACCATTCATGACTTGCTTAACAACATCAGAAAGTCCAGAGCCTTCTTTATCCATTGCTCCTGCTCCGTAAAACAAGTCTGCAAGGACGGGATTTCTGTATCCTTTAATTCCGCGTTTGCCCTTTCGTATTTCATCTTCAAGTGATTCTGACAATAGCTGACGTTTCACTTCTTCAACAAGTCCGCCAGGGCTTGTAAAAACAATTCGGTCAGCAGACACACGAATTACTACGGGGATAAGTATTGAATAATCCCTGTGAACTATGGAGTTGACTATTATCTCCTTTAAAGCAAGAGTTGGATAAGGATAGACATTCTCTGATAGCTCACCCTTTAATCTGAATGGTCTGTTTATTAAGGTGAGAGTATCAGTTATCTCATTCAATTGGTTCCAAATATTGCCCTCTATTTTTCTCTCAATAATACCCGTTGACAAATTTTCAAAACTGACTTCTCTTTCAGATGAAAACGAAGTTACTTCCCTCAACCATTCTTCACTGCCCTCGAATCTCAAAATAGTATGCGCTTGTGGCAGATACTCTTGTGTCTTAGAAGAGAATAACAAAATGCCGGATGAAGTTAATTCGTATTTATCGTTTGCTACAAGTTCTGCAACCTTTAGACGAACCATTTGCTGATAAAACCACCAATCCTCTTCGTAAACTTTAATATCTAGTCTCGAACAATAGTTCTTGATTCGCTCTCTTAATAAAGCCACTTCGAGGGCGCCAATAGTATTTTCACCAACAAGTCTCGTGTCATAAGAAGGAGCACAGACATTATCTTGTTGGACAAAGACAGGTTTGGCTTTTAAGTCAATTTGTGTAGCCCGTAGTTTACCCCAGATTTCTTTTTTCATTAGTTCATCAAATCCATCTATTGGTATAAACTGAAAGTTATTACCTGCTCCCTTAATTAGTTCCCGTAGATGTGGAGCCAATAGCGACTCATTAGCTTGGGCTTGTTCTAAATCTCTTTTTAAAATACACCAATAAATACCTTGATGAAAATTATTCGTGTAAGACAGATTGTCCAGAAATAAGTTCTTCATCACTGATGGCTCAGACCCCCTATAGCCAATCACAAATAACGGTCTGTCCTTCAATAGCGGTTTCAATGTTGAAGACAACTCTGGGTTCAACGTCTGAATCTCATCGACCAAATTCTGATCAGTGTAATGCTCTACGGATCCGTGCAGATAAATTAGTTGAGGATATTTAGGGGTATATGAAAATGTAGATAAATCAAACGGAGTTTTAATCAAATGAATAACTGGTGGCTTTCTTACTTGAATACTAGCTTTGTATAAGCAATTATCAAAATTCCCTGTTAAAACTGTGTCAATAAGTTCAAGGTGCATTAACTCGCACAATATCTCATAACCTCTGCTGGAAGGGATGTCTGGGTTAATAATCTTTAGGAAGAAATCTTTTCTGGTTTGACGAGGATTCAATAGTTCCTCTATGATGATTGGATAAAGGACACTATAATCATCTGTGTACCACGAAAACTTAGTAAGCCACTTCTTCCAATCGCTCATAGTCAGCCGTGGGTCGTCAACCGAAATTCCGTTAGTATCACAATATGCCCACTTAGCTGCTTCTTCAACAATTTCAACGACCAACTTAACACCAGACTGCTTTGATGCTCCTGAAAGCTCCCCCAAAAACAGTAGCGATTATAAATAGAGTTTAATCGTTAAATTGGGAAGAAATGAAAACAACAAAATTCAATGAGAGCCAAATCGTGGGCATCCTCAAACAGCAAGAACAAGGGAAGAAAGTGGCCGACATCTGCCGGGAGAATGGCATCAGCCAACCTACATTTTATTACTGGAAGAGTAAGTATTCCGGTATGGAGGTGCACCAGCTCAAGCGGGTAAAGGAGTTGGAAGGTGAGTTGGCCCAGTACAAGAAAATTGTAGCCGAGCAGACCTTGCAGATTACCGTTTTAAAGGACATTGTCGAAAAAAAGCTTTAGGGCCTGCCGAAAAACGGGGGCTGATTGACCACTCTACAGAAGAGCATTCCATCAGCATTCGTCAGGTCTGCCAACTGCTGGGCACCCACCCCTCAGTTCACCGTTACAAACCCAAGCCAAAAAATGATGGGCCAATCCGTGAACAACTTCAAATGATGGCAGAGCTCCATTGCCGCTGGGGCTTCTGGATGATGTACCACCGGCTGCGGCTATTAAATTTTGGGGACAACCATAAACGCGTCTACCGCATTTACACCGATATGAAACTGAACCTGCGCAGGAAACACAAAAAGCGCTTGCCTGCCCGAATCAAGCAGCCTTTGCTCCAACCCCTGCACCATAACCTGACCTGGTCGATGGATTTTATTCACGATGGCCTTTTGTATGGAAAACCATTCCGGGCTTTCAACGTCATCGATGATTTTAACCGTGAAGCACTCAACATCACCATCGATACCAGCCTGACCGGCAAGCGCGTGGTTCGTGAACTTGACCGCATAGTGGAATGGCGCGGGAAACCCGAGCGGCTCCGTGTCGATAACGGCCCGGAGTTTATCGCCCAGGCGCTGAAAGATTGGTGCGGTGACAGCATCGAACTTGTTTTCATCGAGAAGGGCAAGCCGCAACAAAACGGGTACATCGAGCGGTTCAATCGAACGTACCGCGAAGAGGTACTGGATGCTTATGCCTTTGAAAATCTTAACCAGGCACGGCTCCTCACGCAAGCTTGGATGTGGGTCTACAACAATGAAAGGCCGCACAGCGCCCTAGGCTACAGAACACCTTCGCAGTTCCTGTTGAAATATGGAAAACTCCACCACCCGTTGAGCGGGGTGGAGTTTCCCACATTCCAACAGGATGCCAAGTTCACCTGGAAATCTTTAATTTTGGATGCTACTAAGTAAGGGGAGCTTTCACTCCTGCACCAAGAAAACAAATCGGCTTTACTGATTTATTCAGTAATGAAACGATCGATCCGGGTTGTGCTATCTTAAGCATTCTACTATATGAGTTTAATGTATTGGTAAATAGTGACGTTAAATGACGATTATCAGGTCGTGAATATCAAGCTTTTCGTCAATACCTTTCACACAATTTACATTAATTTAGCTTTTAGTGCACCTAGTAATTCCGCGTGCTTAGCAGGACTATTTTTCAAAAGATTCTGGATGTTCAACAACTTCCATTTTATAGCAGGTAGGCATTGTATATTAATCGGATTAGTCTCTACTATAGTTCTACTTTTTTATGCTGTGATGCGTTCTTCAATACGGTCTCTAAAGAATAGATAGTTTGCACGAACAGATTGCGAAAACGTTGGTTTCCAATTCCTTTCAAAATCAACTCTGGCATGAAAATCACAACTTTATCCTTCAATTGAAAGCATCAATTATTGATTCCCATCATCAAATCTAACTGTTAAAAATTCTATCGCACGATCTGGATTTAACTGAAGGCAATTTGACATAAAGCCGGAATCGCGCAAAAGAATACCGGCCACTGTGAATTGTGTAGGGCGCTATTTACGGCACTACTGGTAACCAAATAAATTTGATAGAGAGCCAACTATTTTACGCCAAATGTCGTATCTTTGATAGACAAATGGCAAAATTAATGAAAACAACTAAACCAGGGGTCTTTGTAATCCGGGCGCTTAACACAGAGCCGGTCAATATTACAGTAGGCAACCGATTCGGCTTTTTTATCAAAGAGGCTGGCAAGGCCAGAAATTTTCACGATCTCAATACGATTATCGGCAAGGGACTGCCTTACCGCTCGGTCCAGCCCCTGATGACTTTCCTTGACCTGAACACCCAAGAAATAGCTGACCTTACAGGCGTATCGCAGCGCACTATTTCCAGGTGGGCAGATGATTCCATTATTGGTGTTCTTCCTTCCAAGAACTTGGTTAAGGTAGATGAACTGGTTCACAAGGGCATTGAGGTCTTTGGCTCTGAAGACTCTTTTAAGTCTTGGTTACAACAACCCAATACAGCCTTGGGGGACGAAAAGCCGATCGATTTGCTCCCTACCCCATATGGTACTGAGTTGGTGGAAGATGCTATCGAGGCCATGGAGTATGGCAACGTGATGTAACAATGGCCGAGTATTTTCGGATCATTCAAAAAAAACATGCTGCCAGTTCCATGGGCTACGGCAGTGGCGGGGCAAGATGGAACAGTCGAGGTGTTCCTATGGTTTATGCCGGCTCCAGTGTCGCTATTATCACTTCTGAATTTATTAGCATCAAAGGTGGTGCCGTGGTCGATCAGTCGTGGTCATTGGTTACTTATTCTGTTTTGTCAGAACCACCAATGTTGGATGAAGCTTCTTTGCCGGTTGACTGGGACTCGCGTCCTTACCCAATGTCAACGCAGGAATTCGGTAGAAATTGGGCGCGAATGAATACTTCGGTGTGCCTCAAAGTTCCTTCTGCGCGCATCCTTTTAAAAGCTTATCCGAGGGAACATAATCTGTTGATCAATCCATTGCATCCAAATTTATTGGGTGAAGTAAAAGTGGTGTCCGTGGATGATCTATTTTTTAATTTGAACGGGGCTACGGGGGCTAAGTAGGGTTGAAAGTTGAAGTAATAGCTTGCTAAAAATTATGAGAATTAAACACCTTTTATTGCAAAAAAGGATTTGAATTCAAGACTTAATGCAAAATTCCTTATTGTATTTGGTGATATTTTACTTTTGTCACCAGCTCCACATGACAATTCAATCCCACAATCACGGCTTCCATCATCGTTCGATTAAAGATTTAGTTTAGGCTCTTCTCTTATAACCAACTCTCAAGCAATCTTCTCTCGAAATTATAAGTGGTTGAGAAATTAACCAAAGCTCCATAGGTTGAGATGGACCAATGCCTGAATCGTCCTTGCAATATCAATCAATTCAATTACGACGCACTCCTAAATTAAACTCATTTACCCATAGATTATAGATCAACCAATTAAGCGAATACTTTACGCCCTTTTGCCTCCCGTATATAAGTATCAATAAGGTCAAAAAGTATTTTCCTTCTATCGTCTTCCAAACTGCAAATTCCCTCGATTCGCTTCATCACTTGCGAATCAAGCACTGAAATGGCCTCCTCATCTACAAGTCTGTCAATTGATACACCAAGAGCATCAGCAATCTTCTTGGCTGCTTCAATTGATGGCAATGATTCATCGCGCTCATACTTACCTATCATAACTCTTGAAACTCCACACAACTCGGCTAGCGCAGTCTGGGTAAGTCCTCTGGAATCTCTTAGCCTCAAAATGATCTTACCTGTTTTTAAAGAAGAAATCATACCTCAAAAAAATAATGAAACAATATTTATCAATAAAAAGCATAATAACCAAAAAAATAGGCTACATTGTACCAGTTAGATACATAAAGGATCTTTTATCAACATCACTAGAAGAAAAAAATCATTGGAGCTGTTTGCTTTTTGGATCGTCTAAAGTTAGAGAAAATATCCTGTTAATCGGTTCGCTACTCAGTATTTCCCTACGATTAAAAGGATGAACGATGAATTAGTTATTTGCTATTAAAAAGATGAAAGCCACCAAAGATCTGGTTGAATACTATCGGGAGATTCACTAAAAAATACATGGAAACATCAAAAATGGGCTGTGTTATTTATTCCCGAAGAGGGATTGATACTGATAGGAACTCATTTGATGCACAATTGGATATCTGTAGAAAATACTGTGCCGAACATGGTTTCATCATAAAAAAGGAGTTTTCAGACTTTGGGAAATTCTTAGACTTTGGGGAGATATGCCTATTGTTCGAGTATTTAAAAGATAATTTTGATGTTAGCTTAGTTATGGTTACGACTGAGGACAGAATTCTCAATTCTACAAACCCAACAAAATTGTATCAATACATCAATGATTTAATAAAAGTAGAAAGGCAGATAAACTTAATAACGATAACCGAAAATCAGAATCAGATATCATTTTCTCAGCTTCAGCGATCGCTCTTTTCATCGGTTACCTTATATGAACAATCGAAAAAAGAAGAGAAATCTTATAAAGGATTAATCGAAAATGCACTGGATGGAAATTGGATAGGAGTCTTACCAAAAGGCTACAAAAGAGTTGTCGTCACAGACTATAACATTGTTCATTCGAAGGAAGCCAAATTTATTCGTAAAGCATTCGAAATGAAGCTATCAAAAATTTCTGACAAGGAAATATTGAAGTACTTGTTTGAAAACGATATCTCGATCATTCGGAGTACTCTCCACGCAATTCTTAAAAATGTCTTTTATACAGGTCATATCAGAACGAAACTAACAAGTGGAAAATTAGTAAAAGGTAGGCACGATGGCCTCATCACGCAAGAAGAGTTTGAGCAAGTTCAGATATTTCTGCGAAATG
The DNA here is from genome assembly GCA_025370075.1 of Chryseotalea sp. WA131a. NCBI lineage: Bacteria > Pseudomonadati > Bacteroidota > Cytophagia > Cytophagales > Chryseotaleaceae > Chryseotalea > Chryseotalea sp. WA131a. Next base: position 1,180,287 of record CP073016.1, read on the forward strand.
GAACTTAAAACGAAATTCGAATGAGATCAATTACCCCTGTCGGCCTCGATGAATCTGAAATAAAACCGTCTGAAATAGTCGAGTCGACTCAACAGATTTCCATCGATGAAGGACATGTGCCAAACGGTAACCGAAAACTTGAAATAGTAACTGAGCAGGAGGAAGTCTTGAAAAGCACTGAACACTTTGCAGAAATGTTCACAAAAATTTGTCTTGAGATTTTTGATAAAAATGAAGAGAAGTAATTCAAATAAAGACTTGAAGTCAATCAATAGCTCTAGTGAGCCCCTGAGGTGCGTGATTTACTCCCTCAGGGAACGTGACACAACTTTCCATCTCAAGCCATGTAACGAACAGATCGATGCTTGCAGGAGTTTTGCATTAAAAAACAATCTTTTGATTAAAATGGAATTTTCAGATTACGGAGTTTCTCATAAAAGTAAAGAAATTGACGATCTATTTCATCATGTGTCAAATGAATTAGATATCCGAGTAATTCTTGTCACAACACAAGATCGAATTTTGAAGTCAAAAAATCCACGAAAGCTGTATAAGTATTTAAATCAACTAGAAAACTCCCAACGTGATATTGAAATTATTGCTGTATCTGAGCGAGACAGAGGGATGTCATTGTCGAAATTTAAGGAGTTACTCTTCTGGAAGATAAATTCTACTGAGAAATTAATAAAGGATGAAAAAAGATACAAAGGCCTAAAAAAATATGCTTTAGCAGGAGGTTGGATAGGAGCTTTACCAATCGGTTTTACAAGGGTAGCTATCAATCAAACAAATATTGAGGAATCCAATGAGTTAGCCTTAATCAAAAACGCATTTGAAATGAAACTTGCCAATACTCCGAGTGGTGCCATTCTCAAATTTTTAAATGAGCAAGGTATTGCTATTGATAGAGATTTTCTTCGCAGAATGTTTAAGAACATATTTTACACAGGCTTCTTCAGGAAAAAGTTGACTGACGGAAAACTAGTTAAAGGTCGATACAACGGTATTATCACTATTAAAGAGTTCGAGAAGATTCAATGGCTTTGCCGCAGTCGAAAATTTCCCGTCGAAAACAATGAATTGCTGTTATGAGATATTGCTAAAAGATAAGCCATGGAAAATAATAAACAAGAAGAGCGTTTAGTTGAGTTTGCGAACTCTATTGAATTGACGTCAACCAAAAAATCAAAGCCCCGGAATTGTATTACCTATACCAGGGTTTCTAGTTCAAAACAGCTTACAAATCAGAGTTTGGAAACTCAGTCTGTAGCGGTAAGAAAACATGCTGAAGGAAATGGACTTAAAGTTTTGAGAGAATTTGGAGGGATCGCAGAAAGTGCTAAAACCGATGATGATCGGAAGGAGTTTGATAGAATGTGGGCTTTTGCGACAAAACACCACAATGAGATTTCAGTAATAATAGTTTATTCCTTGGATCGATTTGGTCGGTCAGGAAATGGTGCTTTGATGAAGGTTCTTCAACTAAAGGAGGAATATGGAATAAGCGTAGTTGGCCTTACATTGCCAACAGACGAAACCGTATATGGTGACATGATCAAAGCATTGTATTTGTTTGCGGCAAAAATTGAAAACAATGCCCGCACTGAAAGGGCCGTGACAGGCATGAAGAAAAGACTATTGAAAGGTCTTTGGATTGGAATGTTGGGGATTGGCTATGAGTATAAGGAAATCGCGGGATCCAAACAATGTGTTGTTAACTGTGAGGGTGAACAAATTAGGCAGGCATTTAAATGGAAAGATGAAGGGTATTCAAATGCTGAAATACAGGAGAGGCTTAAAAAAAATGGTCTTGACTTGCCTAGGAATACGCTTTTTAGAGTATTCGCGAATATATTCTACACCGGATATATTAAACATGGTCTCTTACCTGAAAAAGTATTTAAGGGATCTCACGAACCAATTGTTGACATTGAATTATTTCTTCGCATAAATTCCAAGAAAATCAGGCCACAGGCATACAAGAAAAACAGATTTGCACTCAACTCTTTTGTTAAAGATTTTGAAACAAAGTGTTCATACACCGGATACAGTACAACAAATAGATACGGTAAGAAGTATTCGTATTATAAAGCCAATAAAGTGGGCGTCCGGATGAATCGTGACCAGATTTTTTTTGAAGGTAAGTTTATGGAATTTCTGGGCGAATATTGTATTAAGGAAGAAAATGTCCCAGCAATCGAAGCAATATTGATAAGTGGATTCAAAAATCATAATCAACATATTTCTAAAATAAAAGTCGAAGCCGAGAATAGGTTCAAGAACACTGAAGAGGAATATAAAAACTTCTTAACCGGATATTCCGTCAACCAATCGATTTCAAAAGAAGATTTTGAGCTGGTAAAACCTGACCTCGATAAGAAAAGGAAAGACGCAAAGGACTTTTTGGGAAGCGTCAAAACCGGTTTATCGAACCCTGATAAATTTGTAGCCTATTCTCTGGAATTATGTAATAATATGAGTAAAATGTGGCATTTGTCGTCAGTTATGGGCAGAAGAAAGCTGCAAATTTTGGTGTTCCCAGACGGTATTTTCTATGATTCGAAAACCGAAGAGTATCGAACACTAAAAACTAACAGCTGTATTGAGCTAATTCAAAGACTATCAGCCGATAAGGACAACGAAAAAAAAGGGGCAGAATTGCTTAATGCAGTACTGCCCCAACCCGCGGTCTGGACGGGATTCGAACCCGCGACCTCCTGCGTGACAGGCAGGCATTCTAACCAGCTGAACTACCAGACCGTTCGCTCAACGAGGGCGCAAAGATAACGCCACAGGTCATTTTTGCAAAGGTTTTGTTCAAATATGATAGATTACTTCAAGTTAAATAAATTGTCGACACCCAGCATGTTTGCAGCAACAAAACCTTCACCATAAGGCGCATTGATTGCATGACCAAATTCTTTTGCTCTGGCTTCTAAAAAAGTCAAGAATTCAGGCTTAGAAATGTACGTCTCGGGCTCCGCACTTTTAGGGTCAAAGAATTGGGTTTTGTAAGCTTTTACCGATTGAATCTTTTGCTCCCAGTGTTGAGAAATATCGACCACAAAATCAGGCATTAGCAATTGACTTTGAATGTAGTGATATACTTGCTTGGGACGCCACGGAGATTGCTTCTTCCCATCCCTATCCGTTTCTACTTTTGCCAAACCAGAAAGAAAACAAGCCTCATAAGCCAAGTTAGCTCCTTTGCCGTGGTCGGGATGGCGGTCTTTAATGGCATTGGCCAAAACAATTTCAGGTTGGTAGGTGCGAATGGATTGTACAACTTTTAAAATGTCTTCTTCGGTATGCCGAAAGAATCCATCGCGCAAACCCAAATTTTCTCTTACCGATAATCCCAAAATATTTGCGGCATCTTTCGCTTCTTGCTCACGGGTTTGAATGGTTCCACGTGTACCGAGTTCTCCTCTAGTGAAATCAACCACACCGACTTTATAACCTAACTGAACATGCTTTACAATCGTGCCTCCACAGCCCAATTCGGCATCATCAGGGTGAGCGGCTAGTACAAGAATATCTAGTTTTGTTACCATGAAAAAAAGTAGGCAGGAATTCGCATAAGATTAATGACTTACTAATTCCATTTCTTTGGCTACCAAAAATTTTTCTGCATCCAGCGCGCCCATGCAACCAGTGCCTGCAGCCGTAATGGCCTGACGGTAAACTTTATCAGCCACATCTCCTACCGCAAACACACCCTCTACATTGGTTTTGGTTGAACCCGGAATTACTTTTATATAACCCGCTTCGTCCATGTTCAACTTGCCTTTAAAAATTTCGGTATTGGGTTTGTGCCCAATGGCTAAGAAGAAGCCTTCTATCGAAAGGACCTTCTTCTCTTTGGTTTGATTGTTAATAATGCGAACTCCGTTCACACCATTATCGTCACCCAAAATTTCATCAGTTTCAGAATGCCAATGAATTTCAATGTTGTGTGTATTGGCTACACGCTGCTGCATTATTTTTGAAGCACGCATTTCCCCTCTTCGCACAATCAAATGTACCTTGGTACATAAGTTGGCCAAGTAGGTTGCTTCTTCGGCAGCAGAATCTCCTGCACCCACTACTGCCACTTCCTTTCCTCTATAGAAAAAGCCATCGCAAACCGCACATGCCGATACCCCTCTATTTGCATAACGTTCTTCCGATGGAATACCCAAGTATTTTGCTGTAGCCCCCGTGGCAACAATTACCGATTCTGCTCCGATTATATTTTTCTCGTCAACACTAATCTTGTAAGGCCAACTGGAAAAATCGACTGCCGTTACCAATCCAAAATTTACCTTTGTGCCAAACCGTTCAGCTTGAGTTTGCAAATCGACCATCATCTGCGGGCCGTTAATACCTTGCGGATAGCCAGGAAAATTCTCCACATCGTTGGTGGTGGTCAACTGGCCACCAGGTTGGCCACCTGTAAACAAAATAGGCTTCAAACCTGCCCTTGCGGCATAAATGGCAGCGGTATAGCCTGCTGGGCCTGAACCAATGATTAGGACTTTAACTTTTTCGTTTATCATAACTTGTACATTGCTCAATACAACAAATTTGGAATAAAAAAGGTCTCGTGGTAGAGACCTATAGTTTATTTATAATTTCACTCGGATCAAATCATTATTAACCCAAGTAAGGTTTTAAAGCTTTACTTCTAGAGGTATGGCGCAATCTTCTGATGGCCTTTTCCTTAATCTGACGAACACGTTCGCGGGTTAAGCTAAACTTCTCTCCGATCTCTTCCAAGGTCAAGGCGTGCTCGCCATTTAGCCCAAAATAAAGAGTGATTACGTCCGATTCCCGCTGAGTTAAGGTGGATAACGCCCGTTGCACTTCTCTGCGCAACGAATCGGTCATTAAACCTGAGTCTGGGGTTTCTTCGCTATCATTTTCCAATACATCTAGCAAACTGTTTTCTTCCCCTTGCACAAACGGGGCATCCATCGATACGTGGCGGCCCGAAATTTTCATCGTGTCCACCACCTCGGCAGTAGTAACTTCCAATACTTCCGCCAACTCCTCCGGTGAAGGTTCGCGTTCAAATTTTTGCTCAAGTTCCGAGAATGTTTTTGAAATCTTGTTCAATGAACCAACGCGGTTCAATGGCAAACGAACAATACGCGATTGTTCGGCCAACGCCTGAAGAATTGATTGGCGAATCCACCACACCGCATAAGAGATAAATTTGAAACCACGGGTTTCATCAAAACGCTGTGCTGCCTTAATCAAACCAAGGTTACCCTCATTAATCAAATCACCAAGTGACAGGCCTTGATTTTGATATTGCTTCGCCACAGACACCACAAAGCGCAAGTTGGCTTTTGTCAATTTTTCGAGCGCGATTTGGTCACCATCTTTAATACGCTTTGCCAACTCCACTTCCTCATCGGGGGTAAGCAAATCTACCTTACCAATTTCTTGCAAATACTTATCAAGCGATTGGCTCTCACGGTTGGTAATCTGCTTGCTGATTTTAAGCTGTCTCATCCAATTACTTTTAACTAATTCAACACGTAATTTTCAAAAATAAGTTCCAAAAGGCAAATTACTATTAAGCACTGGGTGTTTCTGCCTTGGCTGCAGACTTTGGCAACAGCACTTTCCTTGAAAGCCTGAATTTACCCGTTTTCTTATCTACTTCAACCAATTTTACCTTTACTTCTTCACCCACTTGCATCACACCCTCCATGGTCTCAAGGCGCTCCCATTTGATTTCAGAGATGTGGAGCAACCCGTCTTTTCCAGGCATGAATTCCACAAAGGCACCAAAAGGCATAATGGACTTTACAATTCCATCGTAGGTTTCACCCACTTCAGGAACTGCCACTATTGCTTTCACTCGCTTCACGGCAGCATCCATAACTTGCTGATTAGTAGCGAATATATTGACGATACCTTTTTCTTTTACTTCTTCAATTACCACAGTAGCTCCGGTAGTCTTTTGGATGTCTTGTACTACCTTACCACCTGGCCCGATTACCGCGCCAATCAGCTCTTTATCGATAACAATGGTTACCGCCCTTGGTGCATGAGGTTTCAGATCAGGCTTAGAAACCTTCAAAGTCTTCTTCATCTCATTTAAGATATGCGTGCGACCTTCCTTCGCTTGGTCCAAAGCCTCCTTTAGCACATCGTAGGTAAGGCCATCAACCTTCAAATCCATTTGGCAAGCGGTTATACCTTTATCGGTACCCGTTACCTTAAAGTCCATATCACCCAAGTGGTCTTCATCACCTAAGATATCAGATAAGATTGCATACTTACCGGTTGCACTGTCTGAAATCATACCCATGGCAATACCTGACACCGGGCCTGAAATTTGGATACCTGCATCCATCAATGCCAATGAGCCTGCGCATACGGTTGCCATAGAGGATGAACCATTCGATTCCAAAATATCAGAGACTACACGAATAGTGTACGGACTCTCAGTCATGTTAGGAAGCACTTGCTTCAATGCACGCATGGCCAAATTACCATGCCCTACTTCTCTTCTGCCTGGCCCACGGTTAGGTTTTACTTCACCAGTTGAAAACGAAGGGAAGTTGTAGTGAAGAATAAATTTATTGTTGCCAGAGAACATGGCTCCGTCAATCATTTGTTCGTCTAACTTCGTGCCCAACGTTACGCTGGTCAACGATTGCGTTTCTCCGCGGGTAAATACTGCCGAGCCGTGCGCATTCGGCAAGTAATCAACCTCCGACCAAATGGGTCTGATTTCATTTGTCTTACGACCATCCAATCTCACTTTTTCGTTCAACACTAAATTGCGGCAAGCTTCTTTTTGGATGGACTTATAATAACGCTTTACTAAGTCTTTGCTGATGGTCGTATCTTCTGGCAGCGAAGCCATATATTCATCAATGATTTGATGGAACAACTCAGACCGTTTGTGTTTGCTAGTCAATTGTTGACGAGCTACTTCGTACACTTTCGGATATAAGAGAGTATGTAGTTCCGCTTTTAAGTTCTCGTCCTTTTCTTCGTGGTTATAGGTACGCTTTTCCGTTTTGCCTAATTCCTTTGCCATCTCCAATTGCAGATTGCATTGCACCTTAATGACACTGTGGGCTAGCTTCAACGCCTCAAGCATATCCACTTCATTGATTTCTTTGGCTTCTCCTTCCACCATCAGAATGTTCTCAAGAGAGGCAGCCACAATAAAGTCCAAATCAGCAGCGTCCTTTTGCTCTAAAGTTGGGTTGATGATAAACTGGCCGTTTACACGAGCTACTCGAACTTCCGAAATGGGTGTGTAAAAAGGAATATCAGAAATCGACAAAGCGGCTGAAGCTGCAAAGGCAGCCAAGGCATCGGGCAGCGCATTGTGATCACCTGAAATCAGTTGAATAGAAACTTGCGTTTCAGCATGATAATCATCGGGAAACATGGGGCGGATAGCCCTGTCCACCAAGCGACTAATTAATACTTCATAGTCTGATAGCTTTCCTTCGCGTTTCAAAAATCCTCCTGGTATTTTACCTGTCGAGGCAAATTTCTCTTGGTAATCAACTGACAAAGGAAGAAAATCTGCACCTTCTTTATGTTGTTGCATGGCAACAGCGGTGGCCAAAATCATGGTATTGCCCATTCGCAATACTACTGCGCCATCCGCTTGCCGTGCCAGTTTACCCGTTTCGATGGTTATTTCCCTGCCATCGGGAAGTTGGCAAGATTTCTTTAAAATTGGATTCATAGTGTTGGTTTTTTCGATTGGGTAATCCCAAATCAAGTATGTAAATAAAAGCAGAAAGGGAACCGGTGTGGGTTCCCTTGTTTGCTAGCATTCTATAATTATTTTCTAAGATCTAGTTCGGCAAGAATAGCGCGGTACCGGTTGATGTTAGTGCGCTGTAAATAGCTCAACAATCTTTTGCGTTGACCTACTAATTTAATAAGGCCTTGTTGAGTTGAAAAATCCTTCTTCTGCACTTTCAAATGCTCGGTAATCTCGTTGATACGAGTCGTGAAAAGGGCAATTTGTGATTCAGGCGAACCGGTGTCTGTTTTTGTCTTGGAGAAACCGTGCTTGCTGAACAATTCTTGTTTTCTGGCTGTACTAAGTTGCATCGCTTGTTATTTTCTTATTTTCCTTATTTTTAATCGCGCAAAAGTAAGGCTATCGGCCTTAAATACCAAAATTTGGCGGATTTTAATTTAAGCGTGGTTTTCCCTAGGCTACCTCTGGACTTGCATCCAAAAAAGGAAAGCGTTTCTTGAGCTTATCCAGTGCAACATTATAGAAATCAGCATCAAACAAGCGAGCATCTACCCTTGCTTGACGCAAAAATACCAAACCAATAGCAAATAGGATTACATTCGCCATCCACACACCCGTATAAACTGAAATACTATACTGCCTCGCCCATTTGGTGCCAAGTAAATCTAATACATAGTATAAAATGAAGAATAAAATGGATACCAATACGGGTACGCCAAGACCACCTTTTTTGATGATCGACCCGAGTGGCGCACCGATTAGAAACATGGCCAAACAAGCAATGGAGTTTGCCAAAATCTTATGCCATTGGATCCAAAAAACAGTGTATTCGTGCTTTTGAGAATCCATGTTGGTATTTGAGTTTTGTAACTGCGACTTTACCATCCGTGCCCTATTCAAGGCATTTACAACTTCCGTTTTGGTAACAGCCAGTGCATACAAGCTATCCGAAATGTCCACCTCACGTTCGGATATTTTAGTGGGTATTTTAACCGATGGAAAATACTGACTACTGGATGATAAATAGCCGGACCCTGTGTATGCTGCAGCGGTATTGGTAAGCCTGGCTATCGAGTCATTTTTTGTTTTATGAGATCTCAGATCGCTGGGCATTGGGATGGAGTCGTCTTTAAAATGATGGGAGAAAAAATTTCCTTGGGTTTGGTATAAGCTTACCCGTTGATTCTTCATCAAGTTATCAACAGAGTCCATGTCTACTTCCAACTCGGCCACATTGCGCATAATGCGATTGCCTTTGAACCATTTGGTGTCGGTTCGTTGCATACCAAAAGAAGAAAGATCGAGTACCATCTCCGTTTTGGTAAACTGAGACTTTCGAAAGGTTTCATCATTCGAAGGTCGACCTGTTTCATCCGTACCACCGCCTGAATTTTCAGCATAGTTATAGCCCTTAAACAATTCCAATTTTAAGTATTGATCATTCAGTATGGTGTACATTTTTCCAGAATCGGCAACCGTTACATCCTTATTTCCAACTTTATTGCGATGGTCATAAATGATTACCCCTTTGAGTGTTATGCCATCTTTAAACTTTTGATTTACCTTAATGCTGATGTCGGGTATTCCATTGTAAAATGTACCCGGACGAATGTCGAGGGCTGGCTTTTTTTGTTTGATATCCCATAGGAGACTGTACGCCTCGAGAGAGGCTTTGGGCACCAAATAGTTGTTTGAAAAAAATGCTCCAATGGTTATAAAGATCACCACCGTAAAAAGAGGCAGCAAACTTCGGGTAAGCGAAATACCGAGACTCTTAATGGCTGTCAATTCAAAATGTTCACCCAAATTTCCAAATGTAATGAGTGACGCCATCAACACAGCCAATGGCAAAGCAGAGGGCATCAAAGTGAGTGACAAATAAAACATTAATGTCCCCAAATCTCCCCAGCTTAATCCCTTGCCTATAATGTCATCGAAGTAAATAAGCATTTGCTTCATCAATAGAATAAATACCACCACCAGCAAGGTCATGATGAATGGCCCCACAAAAGAACTGACGATCAGCTTATCGATTTTTTTCACTTAGTTAAAGACTTAAGGAATGGTGGCAAATTCATAGGCAAAAATAAAGCCACACTCAAATCAAATTAAAAAGCTAATGACAAGTGGAATTTAATTCCCTGTAAGGGAAAGTAGCGCGGGGGGGAGTTGAACCCCCGACCTTTGGGTTATGAATCCAACGCTCTAACCACCTGAGCTACCGCGCCATTTATTTTGGGAGCGCAAATGTATAAACTTTTTACATTTAACCATTTGTGTGTGGCTACTTTCATCAGGTAATAATTTTCTTTTTTGATGGATTGAAAAATTTGATGTAAATTAAAATCCAAACAAACGCTATGGCCACTGCAATTGTAAAGAAGCTCTTCAATGCTGATTTTGAAATCCATGCTTCCATCAAAATGTTGTACCCGTATATCGACTCTGCAAGCGGTTTATCCGAATGGTTTGCTGACAATGTAACCATCAGTCCCGAGAAGGTATTTACATTTACTTGGGACCATGAGGTGCACCAAGCTACTTTGGTTGCGCACCGCACCAATCACTATGCAAAATTTCAGTACTTACCCGAAACGAAGGAGGACGAAAAAGATCCATCCTATTTTGAACTTCGGTTGGAGGTAAATGAATTAACGCAGACCACTTTCTTAAAGGTTACCGATTATTCTGACTTTGATGACCTGGATGAACTACAAGATCTTTGGGAAGGTCTTATTGAAAATCTAAAGAAGGTTGTTGGAGGCTAAGCCAATAACCAATCCAGAAAGGCTTGTGGATTTTTTAGTGGAAGATTCTTCGCTAACGCTGAGAATTCATTTAATCATTTTGATAAACGTCAACACGCTTTGCCCTAAGTGATCAGTAATGATTTTGTTATACTGAGAACTTTCTATAAAGCCTGATTTCATAAACTCTGTTAAAATCGGGTTCCAGTCGTTGCTCAATGGCATGATGATGCCGAACTCCTCCCCTGCCTCATCAAAAATTGCGTGGCGCTTGATTGGCTTTCTGGCCTTAAGTGCCTTCAAGTAATATGTAAAATCAGCAGAGGTGAAAGTGTTCTTTTCAGTGGCTACTGTTTCAATGGACTTCAAAAATGAAGAAGAGCTCTCAATCACCAAATTCGGCAAATATTTCTTTTTCAAATCAAGTACTCTCGCCTCGTTAGTCGAGCCTTTGACTACCACCGCTTTTAACGAACCAAAAGAGGCAGATAAATCTTTGATATCCGTAATTTCAGCCACCGAGTTGTTGGTGATGATCATCGATACATTCTTTAGAAAGGGAGGGCTAAAATTGTATGACTTTTTACGCTCGGAGGTAATGGTTGTGTTGCTCAATCCAAAAACCCCTCCTTTGGCTTGTTTCACTGTGGATAGGAAGTCTGTAAAATTCGCGGGATCATCCACTTTTGCATAGGTTAAAGTAACATCAATGCCCGCCTTGGTTTTCACATACTTGGCAAACTCCTGCATTAAATCATAGCAAATGCCATCAGGTTTTCCATTTACCAACGTAGCCAAGCCTGGCGAGTCAGAATATGTAATTGTCCACGAAGCCTTTTTAGATTGTTTGGCGGCAGCATAAGTATCTCCTTGCAATTGACCAAAAGCACTAAGGCTGATGATGGATAGAAGAGAGATCAATGTTAGAAATCGTGTTTGCATTTGCATGTTGATTATGGTTATTGGTCGAAAGGTACATGGCCGTCAGAAATCATTCCATTATTTTATTGCGAAAACCTTACACCAAGTTTACTTTGCTATTTTTGCTCTGATATAAATTTTAAACACGTATGCTTTCCACCATCGATCCTTCTGAAACCAGTGCCTGGCAAAAACTGACTGGCCACTTTTTAACCATGCAGGCTACCCACTTGCGCGAACTCTTTGAAGAAGACCCGCAACGCTTCGAAAAATTTCAATTGAAACTCAATGATATTTTAATTGATTACTCAAAAAATATAGTCACAGAAGAAACGATGGGCCTATTGGTTGAATTGGCCAAGGAAACAGAACTAAAAGCCGCCATTGAAGCAATGTTCAACGGGGATAAAATCAATCGAACCGAAAATCGCTCTGTACTCCACGTGGCACTCCGCAACCGCAGCAACTCCCCAATTTTAGTGGATGGCAAAGATGTAATGCCCGAGGTGAACAACATATTGGCACAGATGAAAGATTTTTCAGATCGATTGATCGGTGGGAGCTGGAAAGGATATTCTGGCAAAGCCATCACCGATATTGTAAACATTGGCATCGGAGGATCTGACCTAGGGCCTTTGATGGTAACGGAAGCGCTAAAGCCATATTGGAAAAATATCACTCCTCATTTTGTTTCAAATGTAGACGGAACACATATCGCGGAAACGCTAAAAAAATTGAACCCTGAAACCACACTGTTCATTATTGCGTCCAAAACTTTTACCACGCAAGAAACTATGACCAATGCCGAATCGGCCAAGCAATGGTTTTTGAACAAGACAGCTAATGCAGGCGATGTATCGAAACACTTTGTGGCGGTATCTACCAATACAAAAGCGGTGACAACCTTTGGCATTGCGCCTGAAAATATGTTTGTGTTTTGGGATTGGGTGGGCGGCCGCTATTCGTTGTGGTCGTCTATCGGCCTATCCATTGCCTGCACCATTGGCTTCGAAAATTTTGAACAACTGCTGGAAGGAGCACACCAAGCCGACAATCATTTTAAGAACGAACCCTTCGAAAAAAATATACCGGTTGTACTTGCCTTGCTGGGGATTTGGTACGTGAATTTCTTTGATTCAAGTTCGGAAGCCATTCTTCCATACGATCAATACTTGCATCGATTTGCTGCCTACTTTCAACAAGGCAACATGGAGAGCAATGGTAAGTCTGTGAATCGCGAAGGTCATGCTTTTCATTATCAAACGGGGCCGGTGATTTGGGGCGAACCAGGCACCAATGGCCAGCATGCCTTCTATCAATTAATTCACCAAGGCACAAAAATGATTCCATGCGATTTCATTGCGCCCGCTATCAGTCACAATCCAATTAGCGACCATCACGATAAATTGCTGTCAAATTATTTTGCCCAAACCGAAGCATTGATGATGGGCAAAACAGAAGAAGAAGTAAAAGCAGAATTGAAAGCTGCTGGTTTCTCTGCCGATGATATCGAATTTCACAAACCGTATCGTGTATTTGCGGGCAATCGTCCAACCAATTCAATTCTATTCAAGAAGCTTACACCGCAGGTGTTGGGAAGTTTGATTGCCTTTTACGAACACAAAATTTTTGTGCAAGGGGTGATTTGGAACATCTTCAGTTTCGACCAGTGGGGCGTTGAATTGGGAAAGGTTTTGGCAAAAAAGATTTTACCTGAACTCACTTCTTCCGAGGTTGTTTCAACTCACGATTCATCCACCAACGGATTAATCAATTATTTCAAACGATTGAAACAAGTATAGCTTTTAAACAAAGATTGAAAAACTTGCAAAGTAGAGCCTAAGCAGTATTTTTGACGCTTCTAATTTGTAAATGGAGAATAAAATTTCAAAGATTGGTGTGTTCACTTCAGGTGGCGATGCACCGGGGATGAATGCAGCAATCCGTGCCGTGGTTCGTGCTGCTATCTATTATAAGAAAGAAGTGTACGGCATCATGCAAGGTTACGAAGGCATGATTGATGGTGACATTGTGAAGTTGGGTGCTCGTTCGGTGGGCAACATCATTCAACGGGGTGGCACTATTTTAAAAACTGCCAGAAGCCAAGAGTTTAGGACCAAGGAAGGTCGAGAAAAAGCTTTTCAGAACATCAAGAAGAATGGCATTGATGGGTTGGTGGCCATTGGTGGAGACGGCACTTTTACAGGTCTTCACAAATTTTACGAAGAGTATCAGATTCCCTCTATTTGTATCCCTGGCACGATCGATAATGATTTGGCAGGAACCGATTACACCATTGGCTTTGATACAGCCACCAATACAGCGGTAGAAGCGATTGACAAAATCCGGGACACCGCCATTTCGCACAACCGTCTTTTTTTTATTGAAGTAATGGGGCGCAACTCTGGATACATCGCTATTAATTGTGGCATAGCAGGTGGTGCGGTGAGTACCATCATTCCGGAAGAGTCAATTACCATGGATGAATTGTTTGCTAAATTGGATGAAGGCGGCAAGACAAACAAAAAGTCGAGCTTAATTGTGGTGGCCGAAGGAAGTAAGATTGGTAGCGCGATGGAATTGGCTCACAAGTTTTCGGAGCGAAACAACTACTTCGATATCAAAGTAACGATACTCGGTCATTTGCAGCGAGGCGGAACCCCCACCTATTTTGATCGCGTACTTGCCAGCAAAATGGGTGTGGCCGCGGTAGAAGGCTTACTCAATGGCCAAAAAGATGTAATGGTTGGCATTCGCGATAATAAGATAGTGTACAATAGCTTCGAGACCATCATCAATCATCATCACGAAATTGATAACGAATCGCTTCGTATTTCTAAAATCCTTTCTATCTAAATCTATGAGAGAGCTTACCGTTGGCATTGATATTGGTGGCACGAATACGAAATACGGTATTGTGGATCGAGCCGGAAATGTGTTGTTGCAAGGCAACATTCCCACTACCCAATACGAAGAGTTTCAAGACTATTTTGATGGCATGGCCAATGCGTTGCGCGAAGGCATGGAAAAGTTGCCGAGCGATTCAAAAGTGGTGGGCATTGGTGTTGGTGCCGCCAATGGGAATTATTACACAGGCACTATTGAACGGGCTACCAACTTAAAGTGGAAAGGTGTATTGCCATTGGCGAAAATGTTTAGAGAAGAGTTTGGTGTGCCGTGCATGCTCACCAACGATGCGAATGCTGCTGCCGTTGGTGAAATGATTTACGGCAATGCCAAAAACATGAAAGACTTTGTGGTGATTACGCTTGGTACCGGTTTAGGGAGTGGGTTTGTTTGTGGCGGGGTATTGTTAAATGGTCATCATGGTATTGCGGGTGAAGTTGGGCATACTTCGGTAAACCCGGTAGGTCGCTATTGCAATTGTGGAAAACGTGGCTGTTTGGAAACGTATGTAAGTGCCACCGGCATTAAGCGTACCGTTTATAAATTACTGGCCGATCATTTAGAGCCGAGTGAATTGCGCGAAATCAGTTTTGATAATCTGAATACCAAAATGATTACGGAGGCTTCCCTGCGTGGCGACATCGTGGCGCAAGAAGCTTTTGAATATACAGGTCGAATTTTAGGAATGAAACTGGCCGAGACTGTTGTTCATACCGACCCGGAGGCGATCTTTTTATTCGGGGGGTTGGCGCAGGCGGGTGATTTAATTTTCAAACCCACCATCAAGCACATGGAGGCCAATCTGATGCCTCTTTTCCGAGGAAAAATAAAAGTCCTGCCATCGGCCATGCAAAACCAAGCGGCACCCATTTTAGGAGCGAGCAGTTTGGTGTGGGATCATTTGGACAAGAAGCGGTTGGAGATGGCCTGACCTTAATTGGTTTTTGCATTTGCCAATAATCCAAAGGTATTGATCCTAACTTGCTCGCCCGAGCATTTTTTAAATTGCTCTGCCAAACCCCACCATCACCTTAGTTCAAGATTCTTATTATCTTTGCTCGTCAATTTTGATTGAGCATGAAGAATTTTGTTTCCAATTCTACGGAGAGCACCAGAATGTTTAAACAACAATGGATGGAGGCGTTATCGAAAGTGCATTACTCCGTGCCTTTGTTCATATTTGTGCCGCTCATATCTTACTTTGCTTGGACAGGCTTGACTCAGCCGGGTATTACCACCGTCAATTGTATTCTTACCGTTCTAGCTGGCCTATTGGCATGGACGCTTACCGAATACGTTATGCACCGATTTATTTTCCATTATCAGCCCAATACAGAATGGGGTAAAAAATTGCATTTTATCTTTCATGGTGTTCACCACGATTATCCCAACGATGCCAAACGATTGGTTATGCCACCTTCCATGAGCATCCCACTGGCCACAGCTTTCTATTTTTTGTTTAAGGCTACCGTTCCTGTGTTGTATCTGAATACCTTTTTTGCTTCTTTCCTTGCGGGATACTTGTGCTACGATATGTTTCACTATGCCTTTCACCACGGCACGTTCACCAACCCCATCCTGAAAAAGCTAAAGCAACACCACATGCAGCACCATTATGCTGACGCAGACAGAGGATATGGTGTCACTTCTGTGTTGTGGGATATTATCTTCCGTTCGGAGTTGAAAAAGTAGTTGCTGGTTACCGCTTGCTGGTCACTAATTTCCAGTACGCTTTTTTATCTGGTATTCTTGTATTACACCAGTGGTTCTCAATCTTCCACATTCGGTTGTAACTTCGGTTTTATAATGCAAAGTCCTATGAAATATTCTGCCCTCGTAGTGCTGCTAATGGTAAGCACCCTCTCCTTTTCCCAAAAGTCAATTTTAGGTTACAGCAAAGAATCTGGAGAAGCGCAATTGAAAGCTGAAGAGAAATTTGATAGTTACCTGTCCACCAAAAATATTGAGGATTGGATCAAGCGGTTATCTGCCCGTCCTCACCATGTGGGTTCGCCCTATGGCAAGGCCAATGCGGAATACATGCGCGATCTATTTAAAAGTTGGGGCTACGATGCCGAGTTGGAAACGTATTACGTCCTCTTCCCTACTCCAAAATCTCGCCTGCTCGAATTAATGGGCAGCAATCCTTACAAAGCAAAATTGGAAGAACCTGCTTTGAAAGAAGACGGCACCTCCAATCAAAAATCGGAACAACTGCCTGTGTACAACTGTTGGTCGCCTGATGGAGATGTAACAGGAGAATTGGTATTCGTGAATTACGGTGTGCCGGACGACTACATTCAATTGGAGAGAATGGGCATAGACGTGAAAGGCAAAATTGTGATTGCCAAATACGGTGGATCTTGGCGTGGCATCAAACCCAAAGTGGCGCAAGAACATGGCGCGATTGGTTGCATTATTTATTCTGACCCACAGGGCGATGGCTATTTTCAAGGAGATGTTTATCCCAAAGGGCCATTTAAAAATGAGTTTGGCGCGCAGCGCGGTTCGGTGTTGGATATGCCCATCTATCCAGGCGATCCGCTCACCCCTAACTATGGCTCTACGCAAGAGGCCAAGCGTATCGACCGAAAAGATGCCCCCAACTTATTGAAGATTCCGGTATTGCCTATTTCATACAGTGATGCAAAACCACTGCTACAAGCATTGGGCGGGCCGGTTGCACCCGAAAAATGGAGAGGCGCGTTGCCGATCACCTATCATGTGGGGCCAAGTGTAGCCAAGGTTCGTTTAAAGTTAGAATTCAATTGGGACACCAAGCCAGCCTATAACGTCATTGCAAAAATCCGCGGAACGCAATTTCAAGATGAGTGGGTCATTCGAGGAAACCATCATGATGCATGGGTAAATGGGGCGAACGATCCTGTCAGTGGCATGGCAGCATTGTTGGAAGAAGCCAGAGGTGTTTCTGAATTGATGAAGACAGGATGGAAACCAAAGCGAACAATCATCTACTGCGCGTGGGATGCCGAAGAACCTTCTTTGATGGGTTCAACCGAATGGGTGGAAGATCATTGGGATGAACTATCCGATAAAGCAGTTGCGTATATTAATTCTGATTCCAATGGCAGAGGATTTTTTGATGCCGATGGATCGCACACGCTCGAGACCATGGTGAACGAAATTGCCAAAGAAGTGATCGATCCTCAAACTGGCGTTACGGTTTTAGAGAGAAGGAAATCTGCAGACGCAACTCAGGCTTCTACCGTGAAAGCAAAAAAAGAAATACTGGCTAAAAAAAACCTGTCCATTGGGGCACTCGGCTCTGGTTCAGATTACTCACCTTTCATCCAGCATTTGGGTATTGCCTCCTTAAACCTTGGCTTCGGTGGCGAAGATGCCGGTGGTGAATATCATTCCATTTATGATTCGTACGATCACTACAAGCGTTTCAAAGATCCAACGTTTGAGTATGGTGTGGCACTGGCGAAAACAGCGGGGCGCGCTACCATGCGCTTGACCAATGCAGATGTGTTACCGTTTGATTTTAAAGCCTTTCAAAAAACAGTGAGTACGTACGCAACAGAAGTCACCTCTTTGATTGAAACCATGCGTGAATCTACCGAAGTAGAAAATCAAATGATTGCAGAAAAGCGTTACGTGTTGGCCAACGACCCTACCGAAAAATTTATTCCACCCGCAAGTAAAGAACCAGTACCCTTTTTAAATTTTTCAAGTCTGCAAAATGCCGTGGCAAATTTAGAAAAGAGCGCAGCCACTTTTTCTGATTTGTATGCGGCCAACCCCAAACCGAATACCAATATTGTCAACCTAAACAAACTATTGTTTCAATCGGAAAGAAAACTGCTATCCGAGACCGGACTGCCACGAAGACCTTGGTACAAGCACACGATTTATGCACCTGGTTTTTATACAGGATACGGTGTGAAGACACTGCCAGGAATCAGGGAAGCCATCGAACAACGAAATTGGAAAGAAGCGCAGGAGCAGATTGAATCGGTTACGTCTGCACTCATTAAGTTTTCTGTGCAAGTAGATGCCGCCAATAAAATATTGATGATGCGGTGAGCGAGTCTCAGGCGACCCGCAACAACAACCAAGAATAACTTTTTGACCAACGAGAACTAGGGATCGCCTCTTCCGAAAAATGTTTTCCAATTATCTGGCCAATGAACTTCGTCTGTGTCTCAATGAATGATTGTTGCTCGATTTAAGTTGTTTCTCCCTTGAAACAGCTAAATTTGAAACATCGAAAGCGGGCACAAACAAAAAACCGCTTTTTAAAAACTAAAAATACTATGGGGAGAAAACTTTGTAAGTTACCCGAAGGGGTTACTATCTCCACTCCGCAAAGCTCCTTAAGTTAACGACTATGGTCAGGCGACCAACAACTACGACTAAAAACAACTTACTGACCAACGACAACTAGGGGAACTGCTGGATTTGTTCAAAGCTGACCAGACGTTCAAGGACATCAATTCCTTTGATAAATCGCTCGCTGAAAAACTCTCCTTCATCGAAGGGCTCGACAAAAAAGACAAGATCGCTTTCTATGCCGTGCTCGATGCATTCATCGGCAAGAAAAAACTGAAGGACGCCCTCGCGAACGTCCTCAGTGATGTGAAGTGAAAGTCAGGGACACTCTGCGAAGAACTAAAAGCACTACCTACTATTCAGCACCAACGATAAAACCAAAATCCCAGAGATTTTGGTAAGTCTTGCAATTAGTAACTACACTAATTGAATCCGCCTCAATAATAGTTATGTGCACTAGGCTGTAGGATGATAAACTACATTTAGTGGTTGCAAGCACTTTGCCATTTACTTTTACTTTTATAATATAATCAAGACCCCTCTCTAGTCTTAGACCCCACTTTTTTTCATCATGAGCTGTTAACTCGCCCTTGTTGGTGTTGCGTGCAAGAACGAGCGATGGCTCCACCAACAAGCATGCTGCCCTCATCCATCGTGGTGGGTCAAAAATACCCAATCTTTTTCGTTTCTCTCGTAAAACCTCGCACTGGAGTATTTGTAATCTTACGGTAGCCTGCAAAGCCCGGCCTTCACTGGATTGTTGTGAATGTAATCCAATTTTTGCCAAAATACTTATTGAAATAGGGATTAACTAGATCGTAACGAAAGTTTTTTCATAATTGTTGGTTTAGGGTGCATTTCAAATTGTCGCGATTTTGTAAATTTAAATAAAAACAAAAGACTATGAGCAAGGAGGAATTTTTAGCCGTAGCGGAACAGCGCTATGATTGCCCTTCAAAAGCTGAACCAATTGGACAGCTTTTACAATTATGAGAAACTATTTGTGGAACTATGGCGAGACCTTGGGCGAGAGGTACTCGAGAAGAATCTCGGTCCTGTTCCCCTTAACAGACGTAAAAAAAAACTACACGACTTTGGGGCAAATAGAAATTGACAAACGGCATGCCTTCAGTGAAGGCAAAAATGGTTTTCAAATCAGCCCTGTGATGCAAGAACTCATGGTGTATGCAGGCCAACTGGATTGTTACGGCAAGAGCCATGAGGTGATCAAGCAATTTCTACAAGTGGAGGTGAATGCCGCGCAAGTGTACCGGGTCACCGATACCTATGGGGCGGAACTTGGCAAAACAGTGAATGGGGCCAGGACACCCCCTCCCGTAAAACAACAAGACACCTTGTACGTAGAGGCGGATGGATCGATGATCCTGACACGGGAAGAGCAATGGAAAGAAGTAAAAGTAGGCCGGATATTTAATTCATCAGATTGTATCAAAATCGATGAAAAACCGGGTTGGATCAAGCGATCGCAGTATATAGCCCACTTGGGCGATCATCGCTCTTTCATCGAACAAAGCGATAAACTCATTGAATCCTATGGATCGCTGGGCGAGCGATTGGTGTTCATTTGCGATGGTGCACCATGGATCAGAAACTGGATAGCAGATACTTTTCCAGGTGCACTATCAATCTTGGATTATTATCATGCCACTCAATACCTGTACCCCTTTTCGGAATCATGTTTCAAGGACAGGCAAAAGGCACAACAGTGGACCGAGGCACAAAAAAAACTTCTGTTGAACAGTGAAGTGGATCGGGTAATGGATAACATCAGGGAATTATTTCCCGGCCATCCACAAGCCAGAAAAATTTTGGGCTACTATCAAGCCAATAAAGACAGAATGGACTATAAAAAATATTTACAAATAGGTTGCGGCCTTATTGGTTCAGGCGCCATTGAATCCGCTCATCGAACCGTGGTGCAAAAGCGACTTAAACTCTCCGGACAGCGCTGGACCAAGAGAGGAGCACAGAACATGCTCAACTTACGCGTAACGCACATGAATGGCCAATGGGACAAAGTAGTTAAACTCGTACAAACTGAATTTAAAGCCGCAGCTTAACCGCGTCAATTTGAAATGCACCCTCTGAACCTTGCTGGTCATCCGATCAACTCATTAGCCGCAAATGCCTATTGCCCCTTGCCAAATGCCTTATTTCATTTAATTTGCATCGTCAGTTAATCAGCACATGAAGGCAATCAAAGAGACTCACTTTCACTTCCCTCAACAAACCGGATTTTACAAAGGCAAAGTACGTGACGTCTATTACTTTGGTGAACAGATGGCCCTGGTAGCGACCGATCGCATCTCCGCATTCGATGTGGTCTTGCCTAAGGGCATTCCAGACAAGGGTCGGATTCTAAACCAAATTGCTGCCTACAATCTCAATGCTACCAAAGACATCGTCCCTAACTGGGTTTTATCAACGCCTGACCCCAATGTGACGATCGGTTTTAAGTGCGAACCCTTTGCCGTAGAGATGGTGGTCCGTGGTTACTTGGCCGGTCACGCTTGGCGCGAATACAAATCAGGCAAACGCAAAATCTGTGGTGTGCCATTGCCGGATGGACTGAAAGAAAATGATCTACTCCCCGCTCCTATCATCACCCCTACCACAAAAGCAAAAGTAGGCCACGATGAAGACATATCGCGCGAAGAAATTTTGAGCCGAGGAATTGTAAATGAAGGCGACTACAAGATGTTAGAAGACTATACTTTTAAACTCTATAAAAAAGGAACAGAACTGGCAGCCGCCCGGAGTTTGATATTGGTAGATACCAAGTATGAATTTGGTAAACATAACGGCAAGATTTACTTGATTGACGAAGTTCACACACCTGATTCATCCCGCTATTTTTACAAAGAAGGCTACGAGGCGAGGCAAAAATCAGGTGAGGCGCAGAAACAACTTTCCAAAGAGTTTGTTCGACAATGGCTGATTGAAAATGGCTTTCAAGGAAAGGATGGGCAAAAAGTACCTGAGATGACCGATGAAATCGTTGCAGGGATTTCCCACCGATACCAGGAGCTTTATCAACAAATGACCGGTGAAAAGTTGGCTTCCATTGATTATTCGACCATCGAGAAACGAATTGAACAAAGTATCGTTAAATCGTTAAATTAGCGTTTTGAAAAGTAGGCAAGTAGTCAAATGCAAAAAGTAATAACCTCTGTTAACCAATTAGGAATTGAATAATTACAAATAACCAATTATTAAGTTTAAAAACTCCGACTTCTAAATTCTAACCAGTAACCCCTAACTACTATATTCTTCCCAAATGAAATACACCATCGACAAACAAGAAAAGTACACGCTGATTCGCTTGCACGAAGAGAAATTAGATTCAACAGCCGCACCGCAGCTAAAGTCAGAAATGGTGACGTTGCATGCGGAAGGCGTTCGCAATATCATTCTTGATTTGAGTGAAGTGAAGTACACTGATTCATCCGGCCTTAGTGCATTGCTTGTAGGCAATAGGATCTTGCAAGAAGACGGAGGCATTTTCGTGCTTACCCAGTTATCAGACCATACCACCAAACTGATTAAGATTTCGCAATTGGATAGCGTGTTGAATATTTTGCCAACGGTTGAAGAAGGGATCGACTCGGTGTTTATGCACGAGATGGAGAAGGACATGAAAAGTGAAGAATAACAATTTGAAGACTAGTCAATTTGAAGATTTGAAAATTGGCTCAGATAGAAACCCACTAACATCTCCGTTCACTTGTCTTTTAGGTTAACTATTCTTGGTTCTAGTGCTGCAGCCCCAGCTCTTGGTCGCTATACTTCCTGCCAATACCTAAACATTCAAAACAAACATTTTCTTATCGACTGCGGGGAAGGTGCACAAATGCAGATGCAGCGATTTGACCTACCCATTGGCAAAATCAGTAAAATTTTTATCAGCCACTTGCATGGCGACCACTACTTGGGTTTAATGGGTTTGCTCTTTTCCATGCACCTCAACAAACGCACCAGCGATTTGGATTTATACAGTCCATATGGGTTAAATGAAATCATTTTGTTGCACTTAAAATATTCCAAGTCAAGCTTAAACTACCAAGTCAATTACCATACTTTTAACCCCTACGAAAAAAAAATATTGGTTGATGACGAAAAACTTACCGTAGAAACCATACCGCTCAATCATAAATTACCGTGTGCCGGTTTTCTATTCCGAGAAAAGACAAAACCGCTCAACATCAATAAAGACAAGTTACCCGATGGCATGTTTCTTCAGCATATTGCCACCTTAAAGAGAGGTGAAGATGTCTATGCCGAATCAGGAAAACTTATTTACAAAAGTTCCGATTTCACATTACCACCCAAAGTACCGCTTTCGTACGCCTATTGCTCAGACACGATGTGGAATGAACCCATGGCCGAACAAATTAAAGATGTGGACTTGCTTTATCATGAATCTACCTTTATGGACATGGATGCAGACAAAGCACGGGAAACCAAGCATAGCACGGCCAAGCAAGCAGCTGAGATGGCAAAATTATGCGGAGCGAAAAAACTTTTACTCGGCCACTTTTCAGCCCGTTATCGCGATTTGGATTTGATGTTGGCTGAAGCGAAAGCAACCTTCGAAAACACCATTCTTGCAGTGGAGGGCCAAACAATAGATGTCGAAAATTTGTTAGAGAATGTCCCATGATAAGTACAATTGAAAAGAAGAAAAATACTTTATTTATAGTACTGGCGTGCATTTTTCTTACCAATGCCATTATTGCAGAACTAATTGGAGTAAAGATTTTCTCGGGAGAAAATACGCTAGGTTTAGCCCCTGCTCACTTGAACATTTTGGGCTTCACCATGGATTTTAACTTAACTGCCGGTGCAGTAATTTGGCCGGTGGTGTTTATCACTTCTGATTTGATCAATGAATATTTTGGCAAACCTGGCGTAAAGCGAATCAGCTATTTGGCGGCAATTTTCATCGCCTACTCCTTTCTGGTAATTTTCTTTACAATCAAACTTCCACCGGCCGAGTGGTGGTTGGAAGCCAACAACAAAGATGGCGCAGGAAACTATTTTAACATGGACTTTGCCTTCAACAAAATATTGGGGCAAGGCCAACGGATCATCATTGCTTCGTTAGCTGCTTTTTTGATTGGGCAATTGATTGACGTATTTGTCTTTCAGAAATTGAAATCGGTAACAGGGCCTAAGAAATTATGGCTACGAGCCACCGGCTCAACCCTTGTATCACAGTTCATAGATAGTTTTGTTGTACTCTATCTTGCGTTTGTAGGTATATTCCCCAACGAGCAAATCATCGCTATCGGGCTGACCAATTATCTCTATAAATTTTCGGTTGCCATTTTACTTACGCCCCTTATTTACCTCGGCCATTATTTGATTGACAATTATCTAGGCAAAGAGGAAGCGGAGAAACTTTCTGAAGAAGCGAGCAAACAAAGCGCTGGGTTTTTCTAAGTCGTCATCGAAACACATTATCCAATACAATGGCAGTAGCAATAGATGCGTTGAGCGATTCCGCTCCTCCCCTTTTTGGTATTGTTATTGGGACCGTGACCAACTGCCCAACTTCAGTCGATATCCCGTTTGCCTCGTTTCCCATTGCAATCAAGCCCGCCTTTTCAAAGTCAACCGTATAAATGTTCTTTCCATTCAGGAATGTTCCGTAAACCGGAAGGTGAGTTGTATTTAGATATTCAACCAGATTTGCATAATACAGTTGCACACGACAAAAAGAACCCATAGTAGCACTGATTACCTTGGGATTATAGAAATCGGCCGTTTTTTCGGAGGCAATAATTTTGTCAATTCCGTACCAATCCGCTGTACGGATGATGGTTCCCAAGTTGCCCGGATCACGAATGTCGTCTAAAATCAAAGCATACTCATTTTGCACGGTCAAAGGCTGGTTTGGCTTCATCGAAGCAATGGCCAAGGCTCCATCGTTTGTCTGAAAGGTGCCTAGTTGCCCCAACTCCTTGGCAGATGCTTCCGTCCACTCAATATGCCTATTGCTCAAGACATTCGAGTGCAATTGAAGAAAATCATCGGTGGCGGCTAACCATTTTACCTCAAAGTCTGAGCGTAATAATTCAGCAACACTTTTCGCTCCTTCTACTATAAAAGATTGCTCCTCTTTTCGGTATTTCTTTACTTGCAAAGATTTGATGAACTTACCTGTTGCTTTGGAAATCATTCAGACTGTTTTCGTGTGTGCGCTCAAATTAATAAATAGTTGGCAGTCTCGCCTACTGTCAGTTTTTTATTGCATAATAATTTCCATTTTTCTGAGTAGCTGCCTTGGTACACAATATTTAAAGGATAACCAGAAGATGCTAAGCCGCCAAACAGTGGAGGCACCGAAAGGTTTCAACAGCACAAACGTTACTAATTTGGCGGTGCAGCGCCCCAATAAAAAATTCCTTTGGCTGAATATCAATCTGTTGGTATGGATGTATCATACGGGTGAAAAGCGGTACGATAAAATATCGCGGCAAAAATTTATTAGTAAAAGAGCCAGCATTGCAGAAGAGTATGATCAATTAATTGCCAATGCCACTAGTCAAAAGAAGATAAATACACTTCAATTTAAAAAAAGAAAAAAAACAGATGCCCTCGATAAAAAAATAGAGAACGGAAATTTACGTATGCAATGGGGCGAACCTCTGGCCATTTTTGATTCGGCAAAACTAATTGCCAGCCTTGAAAAAATGAATAACTACCTTTTTGTCAAAGGCTATTTCAGGGGAAAGGTTTCTGCTACTACTGAGGTTGCCAATCAAAAAGTAACGATCAACTATAAGGTAAATCCTGAACGACCGTATTTCATCGACACAGTACTTTATAACATAGCCGACTCCTCTGTTTCCGAGATTGTGCAATCAAGTAAAAGTTTGGTGGCAGAAGGTGACCAATTCGACCAAGACAAACTAACCAAAGAACGCGAGCGCATTGATTACGTGCTAAAAGATAATGGATACTATGCATTCTCACGGCAATACATCGATTTTCAAGTAGATACAGTTTCGCGGAAAAATCACCTCATCACCTTGCGAATGGAAGTACTCAATCCACCCAAGGCAACCAACCACCAGCAATACAAAATTGATTCCGTTAGTTTAACTACCGACACCGGTTTGAAAGGAATTGGAAATCTAAAACGAATTTCGGAACCCTATGAACAGATTACCTTTAACTTCCTCCACCCTGAGTACAAAAAGAAAGTACTGGCACAACGCATTTTTATTAAACGCGATAGTCTTTATAGCCGCACCAAAACCATTAATACACAACGGCAATTAGCAAACCTAGATGTCTTCAAATTTGTAAATGTTAACTACGACACCTCGCGTGGAAAAATGGCTGCAAATCTGTTTATGAGTCCGCTGGATCGATATTCCTGGACGAACGAAGCGGGGGTAACCGTTACACAGGGTTTTCCCGGTCCCTACATCAGCACGAACCTGAAAAGAAGAAACTTATTTGGTGGTTTAGAGATTTTTGAAATCAATGGTCGTTTCGGTTTTGAGGGTGTTGCCTCGGCAACGGAGGTAGGCAACTTTTACCAAAGCACCGAGGCCAGCGCGAATGCTTCGCTCACCTTCCCTCAGTTTTTATTCCCTCTTAGCAAAGCGGCATCATTCCGCTACGCAAAATACAACCCGCGCACCCGGTTAACCGCAGGCTACACCTACACCGATCGACCAGAGTATCAACGAAAAATTACTACGTTATCTTCTACTTTTTCGTGGGATATTAATCAAAAGTTTCAGTTCTCCTTTACACCCACCAACCTGAGTGTAATACAATCTACTGTCAGTAATGATTTTAAATTGGTTCTAGATACCCTAGAACGGAAAGGAAATAATCTAATAAACGCCTTTTTGCCGTCTTTTGTGGGAAGCATGATTTTTTCATTTACCTGGAATAATAACTATGGTAATTCCCAAAAAAGCTCATCGCTTTTTCGTACCAGTTTTGAAAGCGGTGGCACGCTGTTGAATCTGTACACTCCTCCATTCCTTATCGATCAAGGATTAGCTATCTTTAAGTATCTGCGGTTCAGTGCTGACTTCCGCAAAAATGTTTTCATTAATAAAAGGTCTTCATTTGCTTGGAGAATAAATACAGGCTTTGGATACGCTTATAGCGATAATCGAGTTTTACCCTATGAGAAAAACTTCTTTGTCGGTGGAAGTAATTCTGTGCGTGCTTGGCGGCCCAGAAGATTGGGTGTTGGTTCAGATCCCCCACAATTAAGCACCAACCCATCTGCGAACGGTTATTTCGATTATCGATTTGAAAAACCAGGTGACTTGTTGCTGGAAGGAAGCATGGAATGGAGACAAAAATTGATTGGCTTTATTAATTATGCTTTTTTTATTGATGCCGGAAATGTTTGGTCGTTACGATCAAACGATAAAGAGACCGCCCAGTTTAACTTCAGCAATTTTTATGAAGAACTTGCCGTTGGTACAGGTGTTGGGCTACGACTGGATTTTTCCTTTTTAATCTTACGTTTGGATGTAGGAATCAAAGCGTGGGATCCTGCCAGGCCGGTGGGTCAGCGGTGGGTGTTAAATCGGGCAGCATTTGGCGGACCTTATGGAATTGATAAGGAGCCCGTGATTTATAACATTGGTATTGGATATCCTTTCTAGCAGTATCAAAAAACTTCCGCCATCATACACCGAGCACTTCCTCCCCCATTCGTCTCTATGGTAGTCAAAGAAGAATGGATAATTTTATTTTGTAGGCTTAACTTTTGAATTTGAAGAGTGGAAAGTGATTGGAAAGCTTGTGAAGACATCACCATGTGCTTTTCATTTTTTGTATTTTGTACTTGCAACATATTACCTGCAAAGCAATTCATTTGCTCCATTGAAATTTCAATTACTTGCTTTCGGGTAGATTGAACAAACGAGATAATTTTTTCTTTCTCGGCTGAATCTGTAATCGATTCTGAGCAAATAACTGCCAATTCATCCGCAATGCACATCATTACGTTGGTGTGATAAATGGGAAGTCCATTGCTATCAACAGCATGAAAAATACAAGATTGGTAACCAATTTTTTTACAGAATTCATTCAAAACGTCTGTGTACGTGCGTGGTGAAATACAGGCATAGGCAATTTTATTCTGACGATCAAGCACCATGCTACCAGTTCCTTCTAAGTATTTTCCTTCCCTTTCAAAATAGGTTAAGTCAATGATTGTTCGATCCCCAAATTCAGTTTGCAGTTGAGCGAGTGTTGTCGGCTTCCGTTCCAAGCGCCTGTTGTTTGCAAACATTGGATAAAGAACTAAATGGCCATCGCTGTGAAATGAAAACCAATTATTGGGGAAAATTGAATCGGGTGTATGTGGCTCTGGTGTATCGCCTACAACCAATACATTGATCAAACTTGCACGGAGCTTCTCAACAAACTGATCAAATTCATCCAAAGCCGTTGCCTGCACATCAGCGTGTGACATCTTTTGAAATGAATTGTTAATTGCTGTTTGGGCATTAAACCCAAAATGGATTGGGCGAACCATCAACACTTGAGAAGTAAGTTGGTTGGTTCTCATTAGATTTAATAATGAAGAAGTTCACCTAAAGCCGATTTTACTTTCTCTGCGTTAGGAAGCATCATTTTTTCTAACGCTACATTCAATGCAATTGCTGGCAGGTTCGCAGCCCCGACCGTCCATACAGGTGCATCAAGGGAAGAAAAACATTCTTTGGCTATTCTCCCTGCCAATGATTCTGCAAATGAATTTAAGAGTGGTTCTTCTGTAAGTACCATGGCTCGGCCGTGAACCTTTACCGAATTTACAATAGCACTCCAATCGATTGGGTTTAACGTACGCAAATCCAAGATTTCAATTCTTCCTTCAAATGATTTTGCGGCCTCTTTCGCCCAATAAACTCCCATGCCATAGGTGATCACCACCGCACTTTCGCTGCTCGTTACCTTGTCCTCATCAGCACATAAGACTTTACTGGCCTTGCCCAACGGAATAACGTAGCGCGAATCGGGTTCTATTGTTTTTGCTTCTAATGTGCCGGGCACTTTGCTCCAATACAAACCTTTATGTTCTAACATTACCACCGGATTGGGATCTAGAAAAGCGGCCTTCATTAGCCCTTTCATATCGGCTGCATTGCTGGGATACACAACCTTTATTCCGCGGATTGTCAACAACGTAGATTCTATACTGCCTGAATGATACGGTCCACCACCTCCGTACGCACCAATGGGCACACGTATCAGTGACTGAATGGGGAACTTGCCTTTGCTGAGATAGCAACTCTTGGAAAGTTCTTCCACCAACTGATTCATCCCAGGCCAAATGTAATCGGCAAATTGAATTTCAACGATGGGCTTTGCGCCCACGGCACTCATGCCTGCGGTGGAACCAACAATGTAGGCTTCTTGAATAGGAGTATTGAATACACGCTCATCACCATACTTTTGTGCTAATGTTGCCGCTTCGCGAAACACACCACCCAGTCGGCCACCAACGTCTTGGCCATAAAAAATTGCTTCCGGATACTCTTTTAAAATTTCTTCCACGGCATGCAAGGCAGCATCTACCATTACAACTTTTTCGCCTTTTGCAGGAGACCTTTCTCCACTTTCTTCTAAAATAGTTGCTGCGGCAAACTCATGGGTATCAAAATCATCGGGGTCAGGGTTAGGCATTCTCATCGCCTTTTCAAAATCTGCTCTTACTTTAGCAGCAGCTCGGTCTTTTATGTTGTTTAATGCCGTTTCGTTTTCACCATTTTGAAGCAAATAACTTTCGAGTTTTGGGAGAGGATCATCTTGCGCTTGAAATTTTAAATCATCGCCACGGTACCATTCTTTGCGCACACCCGATGTATGATGGCCGAGCAAAGGACATTTTGCATGAACCAAAATTGGCGCCTTGTTTTTCCTCACATAGTCAAAAGCTTTTTCTAAGCCTATAAAACTTTCAACAAAATCAGAACCGTCCACCCTCATGCGCTCCAACCCTTTGAAACCGGCCGCATACTGGTAAGCATCCATGGTGCGCATTTCGCTGCCTGTGGCTGATATGCCCCAATCGTTATCTTGTATTAAATATAAGATGGGGAGTTTTTTTAATACTGCCATTTGAAAAGCCTCAGCTACTTCTCCCTCCGTAACCGAGCCATCGCCCAGCGAGCAAAGCACCATACTCCCTGGCTCACTCAATAAGCCTTGTGAATAAAGATAGGAAAGACCCTGTGCCATGCCCGTAGCAGGAATGGCCTGCATACCCGTAGCCGAACTTTGGTGTGGTATGGTAGGAAATCCCTTTCGCTTTAATGAGGGATGCCCATAGTAAGTTCGTCCACCAGAAAATGGGTCGTCTTTTTTTGCCATCAGTTGAAGCATCAGCTCCCAGGGTTCTAACCCGATCCCGAGCAACATCGATTCATCGCGGTAATACGGGGCGGCATAGTCATACGCACGCAAATGAAAGGCAGCAGCCAATTGAATGGCCTCATGCCCTCTGGACGTACTGTGTACATACTTGGCACAAACTTCCTTTTGTTCATCATATAAATCAGCCATCCCCTTGGCCGTATGCATCAGTTCGTAAGCCCTCAGCAAAAGTTTAGAATCGATCAACACCGGCCGTTCTTTTACCATTCAATTTCTGTTTGTATAGGGCAAAGATAAGACTCTCACGCAAAAAAAAACCTTTTCAATCGGTGGCAATAAAATTGGTGTTGTAAAGTATATTTCCATAAATTGTGGGCTTATGATGGGTACTTTTTGGAGCCAACTATGCGAGTTGGGAGTTCATGAACAGCAAGACACCTTTATAAAACGGTACGTCAGTATTACCAACCAAGCTAGCTTTATTGTAAGCGTCTTTGTCTTTATTATCTTCATAGCAGGCCTCTTCTTTTTCGGCTGGATTCCTTCCTTAGCATTAGTACTAGCTTCATCCTTCTTATGGATTCTTCCAATAGTGTTAAATAGCCTTGGGAAAATCAACACCAGTCGCGTGATGGCTTCCGTTATGTTGAGCCTGATGTCGTTGGGTATTTCTGTAGTTGATAAATTTGATTTTGTTATCATAGAGAATTTCCAATACTTCCAGTTTCGTATGATGCTGGTGAGTTCGTCCATATTTCCATTCATTATTTTTCGCTTGCAAGAAAGGAAGCAGCTATTAACTGCTTTGACAATCAATATTTTGTGTTTGATTCTATACGATCCTATCCACATCCTATTTGGCGTAGGCTACTTTGATCTGAACATGAATGATCCCAATTATTATTTTTTGAATTTCGTATTCGTAGCCTGTTATTTGATTATTGCAGGATGCACCTTTTTTTTGAAGGTGAGTTTTGAAAAAGCAGAAAACGAAAACGTTGCCCTGATTTCGGCATTATCCAAACGAGAGCAAGAATTACTTCATGCCAAACAGATTATTGAAAAGCAAAGTGACGAATTAACAATCGAGAATGTGAGCTTAAATCAAGAGCTTATCACCAAAAACGATCAATTGACCGCTACCAACGCAGAACTGATCCGTCACAACAACGAACTGCAACAATTTTCATACACGGTATCACATAACTTGCGTGGACCGGTGGCTAGTTTATTGGGATTGATTAACCTCACCAATGCCAATACGCTAAGCGAAGACCACCGTGAATTGGTAGAACATCAGAAAAAAGCAATTGCCAGTTTAGATGCCACGATTCGCGACTTGGGAAATATCATAGATATTCGCAATGCAGTGTCAAAAGTAAAACAACAAGTACGATTTCAAGAAGAGCTTGATCATATCATCACCTTGTTGCAAAGGGAAGTTGAAAAAAACAATGTTTCCATAGATGCCAATTTTGACAATATAAAGGAGATTTATTCCGTTCGCCCTATGGTGAGCAGTATCTTGTACAATTTGATCAGCAACGCCATCAAATACCGATCACCCGAACGCAAACTTAAAGTTTCAATAAAAACGGAGCGAGTAGATTCTTTTGTGAAAATTTCTGTTTCAGATAATGGTTTGGGATTGGACATCAATCGTTTCAAAGAAAAACTTTTTGGATTGTACAAGCGATTTCACACACATGTGGATGGCAAAGGGCTTGGTTTGTTCTTGGTTAAACTGCAATCCGAATCGCTAGGAGGACGAGTGGAAATTGACAGCGAACTTGGCGTGGGTTCAACTTTCAACATTTATTTGGCCGACACCATCAATCCCGATCATCAGATCATCATGGATAAAGAATGGGGAAAGTTGTTCTACGATGCCACGGAAGATACTGCATACGTCATCTGGAAACGAGCACTTACATTGGTTGAATTTAAAGAATTTTTTCAGCGATGTATAGATTACAATAACACCCAACCATGTAACAATTGGATTGTGATCATCAATGAAGGGACAAAAGCAGAAAAGGCAGATGAAGAATATGATAAGGCACGTATGGATTTTATCAATGAGATGAAACGATCGCCTTTAAAACAGCTAGCCTACGTGATCGCAAGAGAAAATGAACCTGAGGACTATGAAAACTATAAAAAGAAACTGATCAACTTTTACCAAGGTCGAATCAAATTTTTTAACAACTTAGCTGAAGGTAAAAATTGGATTCAACAGAATCGCCAAAAGTAGTTAACTGCAATTCTTCTCGCAGTACAAATGCCTTTTTCATTTTTCTTGATTAGCCTTGGCAACTCCGAAAAATCAAGCGTTTACATTCCATCGCTGAAGGCGGCCCCTATCATTTGGTGCGCCTCCTAAATGACGCCATCGACATCAGCCACCACTGCCGCCAACGCCACTTGCTCCACAAACTCGCGGATACCAATGCTGTGCGAGGGGTCGGCCAGCAGTAAGTTTTAATTGTATGAGTATATGCCTTTAATTTTTTTTACAAACTGATCTGTATCCTCCGCAATATTCTTGCTGTTCTTCATTAGTGATACAAAAGCGCTTCCTACAATTGCCCCAGAACTGTATTGGCAAGCTTGCGAAAAAGTGGCCGGATTTGAAATACCGAAACCTATCAAAAAGTGATTCTTCAACGTTAGATTTGCCAACTTTGCAAAGTAGTTAATTTGTTCATCTGCAAAAATTCCCTTTGCTCCGGTGGTACTTGATGAAGATACCGCATAAATAAAACCATTCGTGGCTGCATCTATTTTTCTGATTCGTGCTTCAGAAGTGGTGGGCGAAATCAAAAAGGTATTGCAAAGATTGTTTACTTCGAATATCGTTCGATATGAATTCTCAAATTCAATCATGGGCATATCCGGCAAGATTAAACCATCTACACCTGCCTTGGATGCTGCCCGGCAAAATGCTTCCATCCCAAATTGCATAATTGGATTCAAGTACCCCATCAAGATAATCGGCAGTTCAACCACTCTTCTGATTTCGGCTACTTGTTCAAGAAGTAGCTTCACGGTCATTCCGTTTTGCAAAGCGATGTTGTTGCTTTCTTGAATCACGGGGCCATCGGCTATTGGGTCTGAAAATGGGACGCCAATTTCGATGATGTCTGCACCTGCTTTCTCCAAGGCAATTGCAATGGCTATCGTATCCTTTAAATTTGGGAAACCAGCAGTATAATAAACTGAAAGCAGGTTTTGCTTTTTCGTTTGAAACAATTCAATAATTCTATTTTTCATTTTCCTCAAAAAATCCAAACACTAAAGTGAATCTGAGACAGCACATCTCATCATGCATAAGCACAAATCAAATTCACAAGCCACAAATCAAAAAAAACTTAACTCAAAATTTAGAAAATCAGTACTTCCCCCATTTAATATACGTTTCCAAATCTTTGTCTCCCCTTCCCGATAAATTGATGACTACCACGTCATCTTCCGCAAACTCAATCTTCTTCAAAACCGCTATCGCATGGGCAGATTCAATGGCTGGAATAATCCCTTCTGTGCGGCTCAATTCAACTCCAGCTTCCATCGATTCATCATCGGTGGCACTCATAAAGTTTACCCGCCCCGCTTCAAACAAGTGCGCATGCTGCGGGCCAATACCCGGGTAATCCAAACCCGCTGAAATAGAATGTGGCTCTACTACTTGCCCATCGTCCGTTTGCATCAACAATGTTTTACTTCCGTGCAAAACGCCTGCTTTGCCCAAGGCTGTAGTAGCTGCCGAATAGCCTGAGTCAATGCCTTTTCCTGCTGCCTCTACTCCCATCAGGTTCACATGTTCATCATTTAAAAAATAATAGAACGCTCCGGCTGCATTGCTTCCTCCGCCAACACAGGCAATCACATAATCAGGAAAAGGATTGCCCAATTCGGTTGTCAACTGCTTCTTTATTTCTTCACTGATCACCGACTGAAATTTCGCCACCATGTCTGGATAAGGGTGTGGCCCCACCACCGAGCCGATGATGTAATGTGTATCGGTTGGATTGTTGATCCAATGGCGCATGGCTTCGTTGGTGGCATCTTTTAAGGTCTTACTGCCGCTGATAGCGGGAATCACTTTCGCGCCAAGTATGCGCATGCGCTCAACGTTGGGTCGTTGACGAGCCATATCCAATTCACCCATGTACACCATGCACTCCATGCCCATCAATGCACACACGGTAGCCGTGGCCACACCGTGCTGTCCCGCTCCAGTTTCGGCAATGATTTTCTTTTTGCCGAGCTTTTGAGCAACCAAAATCTGGCCAATGGTATTGTTGATTTTGTTCGCACCTGTGTGGCAAAGGTCTTCACGCTTTAAATAAATTTTCGCGTTGTACCGCTCCGATAATCGAGCAGCATAATACAATGGCGTTGGCCTTCCTACGAAATCGCGGAGCAACTGCTCAAACTGTTTTTTAAATGCTGGGGTTGAAATGATGTTCAAATAGCTGGCACGAAGCTCTTCCACATTAGGGTACAACATTTCGGGGATAAACGCTCCACCAAAATTTCCATAGTACCCATTTTCATCCACTTGATAATTCATCTTGTACGATTTATGATTTTAGAATTAAGAGTTTAGAATTGATGCTTCTAAATAGTTCATTATGTCTTTAACAGATTTGAGATTTTTGATTCCAGGAGAATGCTCTACTCCGCTGTTGAAATCGAAGCCAGCACAATTCATATCCTCTAACGCGGACACATTGGTTAAGTTATTCGAATTCAATCCTCCGCTCAGTAAAAAAGGAACTTTCTGGTTGTACTTCTTCAACAGCGTCCAATCAAACGAAGCATTGTTGCCTCCATATTTTTTTCCTTTGGTATCGAAAAGAAAGTAATCAACGTGTGGTTGATAGTCAATCGCGAAATCAAAGTCAAATTCAGCATCGATGCGAAAAGCCTTAATGATTTTCAAGTTGTATTTCTTCAACTCGATTAGCTGCTGAACCGATTCATCTCCATGCAACTGTATAAAACTTAAACTATGTTTTTCGGAAAATCGCAAAATTTCACTACTCGTTTCATTTACAAACACGCCTACTTTATCGATTGTATGAGGAATAACAGGCATCACAAAATCATTACCTACAAACCGTGGTGACTTTTCATAAAAAATAAACCCCATCCAATTAGGCGAAAGCCTAGCCACCTCAACAATATTTGTCGGGTCTTTCATGCCGCAGATTTTTACCAATTTTTTCATCTCCAAAATCTCACATCTAACTTCTCACATCCTCCAATCTTTTCAACTGCCTCACAAACTCCTTCGCAGCCTCTTCAGGCCTATTGTGTTGCATAAAATTCTGACCCATTAAAAAACCTTCGTACCCAAACTTCTTCAATTCAACAATGGCTTCTGGTGATTCGATTCCACTCTCGCTCACCTTCACAAATAAATTGGGAATATGAGCGGCCAAATCACGAGAAACATCCAAGCTAACATTAAAAGATTGCAAGTCGCGATTGTTGACACCGATTAAATCGATCTCATCTGTAATGCTGCGTTTCAATTCCTCTAGCGAATGTACTTCCAATAAAACCTCTAAGCCCAATTGCTTTGCTTGGATGGCAAATTGCCGTATCTCCTCTGGTGAAAGTACCGCAGCAATCAATAAAATGGCATCTGCCCCAATGGACTTTGCTTCAATGATTTGATATTCGTCAACGGTAAAATCTTTGCGCAGGATGGGGCAGAAATTAAACTTGCGCGCGATTGTCAAATCATCGTTGCTTCCACCAAAAAATTCTTTATCGGTAAGAACCGAAAGTGCTGAAGCACCCGCCTGCATGTAACCAATGGAAGTTCGCTCAACAGAAACAGAATTATTGATCATACCTCGGCTGGGCGACTTTCGTTTTATCTCGGCAATGATTCCTGATTTATCGCTGCGCTGAATGCATTTCTTTAGCGAAACGGTGGGCGATCCGAAATAAATACTTTGCTCCAACAACTTCGTTGGATACAGCGATTTCCGATCGGCAACTTCTTTGCGCTTGTGCTCAATTATTTGGTTCAGGATATTCATTTTGTCAATTCGGTAATTCGCTGATTAGAAAATTTGAAAATGAAACTAGGTGTTTAACAATCTTTTGAAGCAATCTAGTGCTTTGCCAGATGTTAGTGATTCTGCCGCTCTCGCCATTCCTTGAGCAATACCTGCTGATTGATTGGCGCAATACAAGGCCATGCCTGCATTGGCAACCACCACCGCGTTTTGTTGCGGAGTTCCCTTTCCTTCCAATATTTGCATGAATAATTTTGCTGAGTTCTCTACCGTATCACCACCTTTAATTTCACTCAGCGTAAGTTTAGTCAAACCTAACTCGCGCGGGCTCATTACTTTCTCTCCATTGTTTGAGTAAAATTTAAAAGATCCTGTCAGCGAAATATTAAACGTATTTTTTCCATCTCCACCTGTGCCGCATACATCCATCGCGGGCACATCTAGTTTAACAGGTACACACAATTCCAACATAGCATCGCGAAAGCCCTCCAACTCTTCTGTCTTGATGCTGCGCATCATGTACACGGTCATGAAAGAAGACATTTGCGCGGGGTTGTATTTTCCAGAAGCCAAGTCAACCAACACCGGCCGGGCGGTTTCTTTGGTGAGCGAATGATGGTCAATTAATTCATTTAGTACCGTATTCATATCTTAGGAATTAGGACTTGAGGCTTAGGGTTGAATAGTGAATGGTCGTTGGTCAATAGTAAGTGGTAAGTAGTCGCATTTTCAAATTATATCATTTTCAAATCTTCAAATTGATCTATTTCAAATTGATTTATTCTCAAATTAACAACCAGTTCTTCATCATCTGTTTTCCATATTCCGTCATGATCGACTCGGGGTGAAACTGCACACCACGCACATCATATTTTTGATGAGCGATTGCCATCACCAAGCCTTGTGCATTGTTGGCCGTAATTTTAACTTCCACAGGCAACGTGTTCGGATCTACCACCCACGAGTGGTAATGACAAACGGTAAACTCCATCGGCAACGAATCAAACAATTTTTCTTTGCTATCCATAATCTGCAAAGTAGAGGTAACCCCGTGCAACACATTGGGCAGGTTATACAAAGTACCGCCAAAACTTTCGGCAATGCCCTGATGACCGAGGCACACGCCCAAAATACTCTTGCTTGGTGAATATTCTTTGATCAAGGCTTTCATTATACCCGCCTCTTTCGGAATGCCCGGGCCGGGTGAAAGCAATATTTTATCATACCGACTCACATCTTCCAATCTGATTTCATCGTTGCGATAAATATCCATTGCATAATCTAACTCACGAATGATGTGAACCAGGTTATAGGTGAAAGAATCGTAATTATCGAGGACTAGAATTTTCATCTTTAAAAAAGAAGTTAGGAGTTAGGATATCGGAGACACTAGTGTATGCTTATTTCTACTTCTTAATCTCATATTTCGGTTTTGTTTCATTATAATTAACTTCTAAATCAATTCCGCCATTCCGATCGCCTTTCGCAAAGCAGCTACTTTATTATTCACTTCTTGCAGTTCGCTTTCGGGCGATGACTTAGCGACCACGCCAGCACCTGCTTGAAATACAAGTTGATTGTTTCGGCTCAAAAAAGTCCGAATCATAATGGCGTGATTAAAGCTATTGTCAAAACCCAAGAAACCAATTGCTCCACCATAAAATTCTCTGTTCAAGTTTTCATATTGATTTATTAGCGAAAGTGCCATGGGTTTGGGTGCGCCCGATAGGGTGCCTGCCGGAAAGGTATCGGCCGCCACTTGTAGCGTACTTGCTTTCTCTTTCAACTTTCCTGATACCTTTGAAACCAAGTGAATGACATGCGAATAATATTGAATCTCTTTGAACACTTCTACCTGTACGTTTTCAGAGCTGCGGCTCAAATCGTTCCTTGCCAAATCCACCAACATCACATGCTCGGCATTTTCTTTCTCATCGAGGCTCAACTTTTCTGCTAATGCGGCATCTTCCCCATCGTTTCCGGTTCGCTTAAATGTTCCGGCTATTGGGTAAATATGTGCCTCGCCATTTTTGATTTGTATTTGCGCTTCAGGTGATGAACCAAAAATTTTGAAACTTCCAAAATCAAAATAAAAAAGATAAGGCGATGGGTTAATCGATCGCAGTGCCCGGTAAACATTAAATTCATCTCCCCTAAAGGGTTGAAAAAATCTGCGCGATAGCACGATTTGAAAAACATCGCCTCGATGGCAATGGGTAATTCCTTTTTCCACCATCGCTACATATTGCTCATTGGAAAGGTTTGATTTTTCCGTTTCCGTTGCCTCAAAAGAAAAGGTTGCAAATCGGTTGCTGTAAATAAGTTTTTCTAGTCGATCAATTCCACCCCGTGGTTGCTCGAATCCTTTTACCTGGTTTTCAAAAAGATGCAACTCATTGCTGAAATGATCGATCACAATTACATACCGAAACAATTTGTAAACGGCATCAGGAATGGAGCCCTGACTACGCTGTATGTCCACCTTTTCGAAGAAGCGAATACTATCGTACGACAAGTAACCAAAAAAGCCTGCGTACGGATACTTGGAAAGGCCAGCTTGATAGGTGAATGTATTTTTAAAATCTTCTAACGCTTGCAATACCTCATCTGGAGAAATTTGTTTGATCACCTCTCGCCCATCCGGAAAAGTTAACACCAGCGACTGATCGGCAAGAGTAAAAGAAGCCACGGGGTCGCAGCCTATAAACGAAAGACTATTTTCATGACCATGATAATCAGAGCTCTCCAATAGCACACTTCCGGCATACACATCGCGGAGTTTTAAATAGATATTGACCGGTGTTATGGTATCGGCCAATAACCTGCGAACGGATGTTACAAGTTCAAAATTCATTTTCTCAACTGGTTTAAAATAAAAAAACCCGCCCCGAGGGTATCGGAGCGGGCTTTTATTAGTTTTTATTTTACTTATAAAGCAGCATGGCACCCACCCTGTTCAGGTTGCTGCCACCACCAAATCATAGTAAAGTTAAATTTCATTTTATGCGGTTGCCTTCTTTGCCACTTTTTTCACTTTCTCTTTTCCTTCTGTAGCCACTACTTTTTTCTTAGAGGCTGATCGCTTCAGTCTTTCCTTAATTTGCTTCTTTCTGCGAGAGTTGCCGTAGCTACCGATTGATATCTTTCCTTTTTTTGATTTTTTGTCCCCTTTACCCATAAATAATGATTATGCCGCAATAATAGGCACTCTTTTCAAAATAAAAAAAGTAATGCAAACAAAATCTCGATTAATCGGTTAATTTTAAAAGAGATTAAATCATGATTTATGGCCAAAGCTACCGTTGAAGTCATTGCCGCGCTGCGAAATACCGCAAAGAAGTTAGAACAAAACAACCAATACCAATGGGGGCATATGGGCTTGTGCAACTGTGGATTTTTGGCACAAGAGGTTACGAATTTAAGCAAAGTGGAAATCCACACACGTGCCATGCAAGGACATGGAGATTGGACCGAGCAACTGAACGACTACTGCCCTACCAGCGGGCTGGCGATGGATAATCTTATCTCGGAATTGATCCGGTTTGGGTTTGATGCAGATGACTTAATGCATTTGGAAAAATTGTCGGACGGCAAAGTGCTTTCTCAATTGCCATTGGAGAAAAGAAACCTCCGATACAATTCCAAAAAAGATGCCATTGCTTATCTGAGTGCGTGGGCAAATCTGCTGGAAGAGGAATTGATTGGAAACATCAGCCTTTCAGATCTGCATGCAAAAAAGTTGGCTGTATTATAATGGCCAAATCCAACAACATCATTCACCAATATTTTAAAAAAGAATTAGGCGGAAACAAGATATTGGTGAAAATCAATCCGATCTATTTTACGGGCACAGAGATTACCGTTACCCCTGATGGCTCCGAAATGCGTGAGCTAGAGTTTGATTCCCAACTATTTGACGATCTGAAGCACGATGGTTTTGCAGAGGTAAACGCCATCGAATTTAATCTTTATTTGGCGGGCTTACTTTGAGTGTTATCTTTGCAGCGGCAAACTGGCACGACCAGCTCCTGCTGAACTCCCCCAGGATCGGAAGGTAGCAAGGGTAGGCGGTTGTAGCGGTGCGATGTTAGTTTGCCATTTTTATTTTCTGATCGGGTCGGGTTGAATCAGAAACCTGCAAGCAAGATTTAAAGCTCATCTGATTATCCCTTATCTAAGAGTTGCTACTTAGCTCTGTTATTTAGAAATCAATCCCGCTAGGGATTTAAGGTTTGTAAAATGGTTATGGTTATGGTTAGCGAACCCGTCCCGCTAGGGACGGAATGTTTATTCCAACGTTATTATGGCTATTCAAAAAAGCTAAAACCAATGAGGTTCAATTATTTCATTTTAGTCTTAACATATATCAATCCCGCTAGGGATTTAAGGTTTGTAAAATGGTTATGGTTAGCGAACCCGTCCCGCTAGGGACGGAATGTTTATTCCAACGTTATTATGGCTATTCAAAAAAGCTAAAACCAATGAGGTTCAATTATTTCATTTTAGTCCTAACATATATCAATCCCGCTAGGGATTTGATGTGTCTTGTCCTGAAATAGGTTGACACTAAAGTCAACCCAAATGAATCACATACAATTAAAAGAAAGTATTATTGCGGAGTATTTATCCACTGGGTTAAGTTTTCGCAAATTGGGCTCCAAATACGGGGTGAATTTTCGTAACGTTCACCGCTGGGTAATGCAATACCAAGGCCGCATGAATAAATCAGCAATTAACAAACGTACAAAGGCCATCGCAGATTTAGCCAAAGAAGCTCTACCCACAGATGTAAAACAGCTTCAATCGGAACTGCGTAAGGCCCGGCTGCTTAATGAAGTTCTCACTGAAGTAATTAACATTGCTGAAGAGGAACTTGGCTTGCCGATCCGAAAAAAGTCTGGCACCAAGTAGTTTTAAGAATTGTTCAAAGAACGCCTTCCCAATCTATAGGGATGCTTTGTTCATTACTTGGTTATAGTCGACAGGCGTATTACCAGCAAATTAAAGTTCAAGCACGGGAAGCCTTGCAAGAGGATTTACTGGTGCAAGAAGTGGTGCGCATCCGCAAAACACAAAAACGGATTGGCACTCGAAAGTTATTGATCATGATGAATGTTTTTATGCACAACCATGCGATCAGCATAGGCCGTGATGCCTTCTTTGAGATATTGCGTAACCAAGGGTTATTGGTTAGAAAAAGAAAACGCTCCAAGCCCCAAACAACGTTTTCCAATCACTGGCTGCGAAAGTACCAGAACCTCATTATTGGTTTTGTTCCCAATGCACCTAACCAACTGTGGGTAAGCGATATAACCTATATCCATTTAGAAAAAGGCTTTGCCTATCTGAGTTTGGTTACAGATGCCTACAGCCACAAGATTATTGGGTTTTATCTCTGCGAAGATCTTTCTGCTAAAGGATGTGTGCTGGCATTAAAAATGGCATTGAAGGGTAACCCCTCCCATGATAACCTTATCCATCATTCTGATAGAGGGCTACAATATTGTAGTCATGATTATGTGTCATTATTGGAAGAAAACCATATTCAAATTTCGATGACACAAAACGGTGACCCTCTTGAAAATGCAATGGCCGAAAGAGTGAATGGAATTCTTAAAGATGAATTGTTGGAGATTTGTTATCCAACTTTTGCTCAGGCACAGGTAGCGATCGCGTCTGCCATTAGTATCTACAATTTCCAGCGGCCACATTCCAGTGTGGATATGCTCACTCCTGTTGTAGCGCATACTAAATCAGGAGAGCTGAAGAAGCATTGGAAGAATTACTATGTGATTAACAAAAGAAAGGAGGCTGTTGTATGTGAAAATGCCTAACGGCAGGTTTTGAAAGGCATAAACCAGAACGCGTATTGCAAGGTAAAATCCGCCCATTGACTGTAAAGCCATGGGCGGATTAATACGCTATCTGACCAGGGTTATTCCTGATGGGTTGCTCCTCAGCATTGCCCACGTCCGCTTCACCTGGTTCAACAAATGTAAACGGTTTGCAGGATTAAACTTTAAGTGTAAACTTGAGGCAGAATTAATCATTAAAAACTGTCAACTTTTTTTAGGACGAGGCAATGTTTGTAGAATGGTTATGGTTAGCGAACCCGTCCCGCTAGGGACGGAATGTTTATTCGGCTGGTTTTAGGATAAATCGTTCGTCAAAAGCCACCTCGAATTTCTCCAATAATTGTTTGTATTCTTCAATAAAAGATGTCTTAGCGTGATGCCTTTTTTGATTCATTATATAATTGTAAACGCTGTCTATTTGGCTATGCCCATAAGAAAAAGCACCATACCCTTCTTGCCATTGAAATTTGCCTTTGATAAAACCTCTCTTATTGATCCATTCTGATGATTCCCCTTTCACCACGCGCATTAAATCAGACATGGATTGTGTGGGATGTAAACCGACAAACATATGTAAGTGGTCTGGCATTCCGTTGATGGCTATCATCTTATGTTTGGTGTTCTTGACAATACCAGTGATGTATTTGAAAAGCTCTTCTTCCCAAGACGCCTGGATTAAACTGATGCGATTTTGAACTGCAAAAACAAATTGGATGTGAACTTGCGTATAGGTATTGGCCATTTCTTTCCAGGTTTCCGATAAAACATTCCGTCCCTATAGGACGGCTTCTTCAACGTTCGTTTTTCTACAAAGATAAAGTCCCTCACGTGACTAACCACAGAAAGAGTTTAACAGCGAAGCGAGTTCTACTTTTGAATAATCCTGTTCTTTACGATTGCGAATCGATTCAGGAGGGTTAAACCTTAGGCCTTTACGTGAGAATTTAACCAAGCCCAATTGCCTTCTCCACCATTTTTTTAGATCCTACATAAAACGGGGTGCGTTCGTGCAAATCTTTTGGTTTTATTTCCATCACCCTTCCTTTACCGTCTGATGCCATGCCGCCAGCTTGCTCGGCAATAAACGAAAGCGCATTGCACTCATACATCAATCGCAACTTGCCTTTTGGGTCTTTTGCCGTAGCCGGATAAATGTAAATACCGCCCTTCAACATATTGCGATGGAAATCCGCCACCAGCGAACCGATATAACGAGCCGTATAATTGTTGTCTTTGCAATATTGAATGTACTCTTTTACGGGTGGTGAAAATGAATTGGCAGAGCCTTCGTTGATCGAATAGATTTTTCCGTTCTCTGGCATGGTCATATCGGGGTGCGATAAAACATATTCGCCTAACGTAGGCTCATAGGTAAAACCATTTACCCCGTGGCCAGTAGTATAAACCAACATCGTGGAAGAACCGTACAAAATATAGCCAGCCGCCACTTGCTCTTCGCCTGTTTGTAAAATGTCACTTTCATTGATGGGCTCACCTTCTTTGCTCTTTCGTCTGTAAATCGAAAAAATAGTGCCGATGCTCACATTCACATCAATGTTGGAGGAACCATCCAGCGGATCAATGGCAATCACATACTTGCCTTCGTTGGTTAGATCCACAAACGATTCGGTCTCTTCGCTGATCAATGCGCAAGCCTCCCCTCCTTTAGTAAGTGCGCGGGTAAATCGTATGTTCGCCAACACATCCAATTTTTGTTGTTGCTCGCCACCTGTGTTTTGGCTGCCCATCGCACCCATAATATCGATCAAACCAGCTTTGTTGATCTCGCGGTTCACCACTTTGCTGGCCAACGCAATGTCGCGCAGCAACTGCGAAAGTTCACCGCTGGCATATTGAAATTGATCTTGATTGTTTTTGATAAATCGATCGAGTGCGGTACCGATGGGCAAGGCAATGCGAGAAGCTTCCATGTGTTTTGCTAAATTTGGCCACAAATATATATTGCAAACGTTTGAAATAAAGTAAAATCGATGGATATCTTTAAGTTTGGAGGTGCTGCCCTTCAACAACCTGACCGCCTTCGTCAAGTAGCCTACATCATTCAACAACAAGCTCAGGGGCAAGCAGGTCAAAAATTGGTGGTAGTGGTTTCGGCCATGGGTAAAACAACCAATGCGTTGGAAGAAGTGGTCGCATTGGCCTTGGCAAAAAAAAACTTTGCATCTGAGTTGGAGAAAATAAAAAGCTACCATTTTCAACAGGCAGATGCCTTGCAACTTGAAAAAGTAAAACCTGAATTGGAAACTATTTTTCGCGATATAGAATCCACGGCTGCACAATTGGGCGAATACGATTTTATTTACGACCAAGTCGTTTCGCAAGGCGAAATAGTATCATCGATTATTGTTGCCCATTATTTAAAATCGCAGGGGATTGATGTGTGTTGGGAAGACGCCCGGACATTAATCAAAACAGACAATGCTTACCGCGAAGCAAAAATAAATTGGCGCGAAACAGAAAATAGAGTCAATCGATTACACAGCCAATCGATTACCCTTACACAAGGTTTCATTGGCTCAACCGACCAAAATTTTACTACTACGCTGGGGCGCGATGGGTCGGATTTTACGGCTGGCATTTTTGGCTATTGCCTGAACGCCAAATCAGTTACCATTTGGAAAGATGTGCCTGGTGTAATGAGTGCCGACCCTAAGCGAAGAAAAAATGCAATTGTTTTTGAAGAGCTTCCGTACAAGGAGGCGGCCGAGATGACCTACTTTGGTGCATCGGTCATCCACCCCAAAACCATTAAGCCTTTGGCCAACAAAGGCATTTCACTGTATGTAAAAAGTTTTATTGACCCTGGTTTACCTGGAACGAAAATCCATGAATGCCGTGTAGATAAATTGCCACCATTGATTGTGTACAAAGAAAATCAATGTTTGATTTCGTGCAAGGTTACCGACTACACGTTTGTTGACGAACCGCAATTGGCCATCATTTTCAAATCCATTAGCGACCATAACGTGCGCATCAACCTGATGCAAAACTCTGCCATTTCGTTTTCGTTCTGTGTGGATTATCGCGAAAGCAAGATCATGAAAT
Source organism: Chryseotalea sp. WA131a (assembly GCA_025370075.1). Lineage (NCBI taxonomy): Bacteria > Pseudomonadati > Bacteroidota > Cytophagia > Cytophagales > Chryseotaleaceae > Chryseotalea > Chryseotalea sp. WA131a. The sequence goes on from CP073016.1 coordinate 1,225,231, forward strand.
TGATTGACGATTTAAGTCAACAGTTTGAGGTGTATTTCAATACCCACCTCACCTTGATCACCATCAAAAATTATGACACTAAAACGGCTGCCGAGTTTAGCGGACTAAAGGGTGTAATCTTAGAACAATCGTCACGATCTACTTTACAGGTTTTGTTGAAAAACTAGAATCCTATACTTAATATAACTTTACGCAAGCAGTTGCTTAGTAGCTCGTAGGATATAAAAGCGCAAAAATTAACGATAAACTCTTCACGGGAACATCCGCCATCAAAATTCTTTCTACATCGAACTGCGAAACGACAATCACAATACCCAAATTCTTTTTCTTAGATTTGAATTTTTAAAATAGACCCAATGGAATTAATAAAAGTAACGGAACAACGAGAGCCCTTTGTAGCAGTGGTAGAACTCAACCGCCCCAAAGAACTGAACGCCCTTAACCATCAGTTGATGCAAGAGTTGCTTACCGCCCTTCAGCAACTGGACAAAAACGAAAATGTGCGCGTCATCATCCTCACCGGAAATGAAAAAGCTTTTGCAGCCGGTGCCGACATTAAACAAATGGCCGACAAAACGGCTATGGAAATGTTGATGATTGATTCCTTCAGCACGTGGGACCAAATCAGAAAAACAAAAAAACCGATCATCGCAGCGGTAAGTGGTTTTGCGTTGGGTGGTGGCTGCGAACTGGCCATGATGTGCGACATCATCATCGCCTCTGAAACAGCCAAGTTTGGCCAACCCGAAATAAAAATCGGTACCATACCCGGTGCGGGCGGCACGCAGCGGCTAACCAAAGCATTGGGCAAAGCAAAATCGATGGAGCTTATTTTGAGCGGTCGCTTCCTCTCTGCCGAAGAAGCTGTTTTCTATGGCTTGGCCATTAAAGTAGTACCTGTTGAAATGTATTTGCACGAAGCAATTACACTCGCCAAAGAAATTGCTCAGATGAGCCCCGTGGCTGTGCAGTTAGCGAAGGAAGCCATCAACCGTTCGTTTGAAACCCAACTGGATGAAGGCCTCGCATTCGAGCGGAAAAACTTCTACCTCACTTTTGCCAGCGAAGACCAGAAAGAAGGGATGAAGGCATTTGTGGAAAAGCGCAAACCCGAGTATAAAGGAAAATAACTAACTAGGGTCGCTGACCAACGTGCGCCCAATATAAATAATGTTACAGCTAGCTAAAGCAAGTTGTTGGTCAGCGACCAACAACAATCCATAAATAAATTTTAGACCAACGACAACTGGGGGCTCATCTTGCCCGCTTCCGCCAAAGTCCCCGAGGCGGGAGACTCTGCGGAGAAGAAAGTCATTTAGTAACTCTCCTATTTATTTCCGAAATCAAGGACTCCTTATCAGCTTTACTTAATCTCCTCGTGCTAAAACTTTGAGTTTCATCATTCTTCATCACAAAGACAATAAAATCATCATAGTTGCCAGTCTGTTCATAAGCCTTTCTTATGCTAGATATTTTAATTTCCTTTTTATAGGAAACTCTCCAACTGTTAGAAATAACTAAATAGGAATCAGTCAAAGCAAAAGCATTCATTGTATTTTTAAAACCAAAGTATAGTACTCCGTTTAAAAGAATCAAGTATGCAAAAGGTTTAAAATCTAATAACAAATCAGATTCAATTAAATAATATAGAAAGGCAATATTCCCAACAAAAAAGGATAGACTTACTATAAAATCACTTGGTTTATATTCTAATGCTTTCACTTTTTCTTTGAACTCTTTGTTGCATTTTCTAAATTTTCCAATGTTCACGTTGGTCGCTGACCAACGTGCGCACAATATAAACAAACATTACAGCTAGCTAAAGCAAGTTGTTGTTTAGCGACCAACAACAACTCAAAAATAAATTTTAGACCAACAACAACTGGGGGAAGGTCACTTACAAAATCTCTCCATTTCATTTTTAATAAGCTCGATATCAGTATCACTAAATAACGTACTATCATTCCAATAATTATTCTGAATAAATAATGTACTATCAAATATTATTTTCTTGTTGAGAAATAAGCACGAACTTAGATAGGTTTTATTAACCTTTATCGCGTTATACATCATTGCCATTTTTTGTCTGTCTGTATACTTATGATTCAAATCCACGCCTAGATCAAAAAAACCAAAACAAAAATTTGTAGAAGTAGCAAACGAAGTCACCTTATCAGCAAAAGATCTAAAACTTTGCTCTTCCAAATGAAAAACCCATTGCTTTAAATATAGGGAATCGTTGTTTTGCCAAGCTCTATCCAATTCGTTAACATCGAACACAAATTCTTGTCTCTTGACATGTAACCCATCGCCACAAACAGGAGGCTCTCTCTTACAACTTAAACAACTAAGGCAAAATAATATAACTAACCTTCTCATTTCTTTTTGGGTTTATCTTGCTGCTTTTTCGGTGAATTAGATTTCGAGCTCGATTTATCAAATTGACTAACCAGAGTCCCCGAGGCGGGCGACTCTGCGGAGACGGAAACTGCCGAACTGACATCAAAATACTTCACAAAAGCCTTAAAATCCTTAATGCGCTCGCTATCGGGCGACAGTCTATCCCTTATAAAATCTTGATAGACATCTAAAATTTCGGCATACCTGGGATTTTTGGTAAGCTTTGCAAGAACTATCCCTGTGGTCATTTGCCATGGTACATGAGGATAGTAAGTGAGCAGCCTCATTGGTTCCCCTTTCCTTACCCAGCTATTTGTAATGAAATCAGCCTTTTGGATTGTATTTGTCTTTTCAATAAAGCTTAAAGCACCATTTCGGAAAAATTTTTTCATTAGTATTGACAACGCCCTATCTATACTCTTTTCATTTGGTTCCAACTCTATCTGCAGGCAATCATTGTCATTGAAAAAACCATCTTTATTCTTAGGGTTTAACGCAATACCCAACCTAGATGACATCGCTAAGTAATCTTTAAAATACTTGGATTCCCATGACACCACTTTCTTCGCAAGTTCAGTTACCTCATCATAACTTGCAATGATATCTGACTCCAAGGCAATGTTTTTTTCATAGTGCAAAAATCTAACGCCAAAAATATGATGCACCTTGTCTCCATTCAAAATGAAATCAGCATTATGCTCCTTGTCCAAATCAATTCTGTTTACTTCAAAGTTGTGTAAAATCAATTCTTTGCTAAGTCGATCTACTAGAGTTTTTTCAATAAGCTTATGCTTCATGGCCACTATTTGATTTTTTCAAAGAACTGAGAAATTTTTCTGCCCGCAGGATTTAGTTTGACTTTGCTGAAGTTATGTTCAACCTTTTTCTTATCAATTTTCACCCCCTCGCCAATTCTCTTTCCAATATCCTTTCCCTTCAATGTAACCTCTTCGCCCGCATTATAGCGTTTTTGGTTTTCTGTCGGCCTACCAGTATTTGTTTTCGCCTCAATTGTCTCTATGACTTCCCAATGTTCACGTTGGTCGCTGACCAACGTGCGCACAATATAAACAAACATTGCAGCTAGCTAAACCATGTTGTTGGTCAGTGACCAACAATAACAACCCAAAATACGAGAGTTTTGTTTACGCTTTGTGTTATTGCTGCAGAAGTTGCCACGAAACAGATTAAAAAGCTAAAAGTATTTTCTTCAATAGAATGATGTGTTCACGCAATAAGATATGTAAATTTGAACAGTAAATTAAGCTAGTTTGATCTTCTATACACTTGGCATCCGTCTTTTGGCCATCCTTTATCGATTGGCCGTTCCGTTTAATCTGAAAGCCAAGCAGTTTGTAAGAGGCAGAAAGAATCTTTTTGAAAAATTAAGTGCCCGGTTCACAGGCAACTCCTACAAAATTATTTGGGTGCACTGCGCCTCGTTGGGCGAATTTGAACAAGGCCGGCCCATCATTGAACTCATCAAAAAACAACGGACGGATATTAAAATATTCCTTACTTTTTTTTCTCCTTCTGGATATGAAATTCGTAAAAATTACGAGGGGGCAGATTTCATTTATTATTTACCTTGGGATACCCGCAAGAATGCTGAAAAATTTATTGCCATCACCAAGCCTTCGCTCGCCATTTTTGTGAAATATGAATTCTGGTACAATTATTCAAACGAGTTAAAAAAGAAAAACATTCCGTTGGTATCTGCTTCCTGCATTTTACGGCCCAATCAAGTTTTCTTTAAACCGTATGGCGGTCTTTTCAGAAAAATACTCAAGAACTTTACTGCCTATTACGTTCAAAATTTAGAGACAAAAAAACTGTTGGCTTCTATCGGGATACCGAGCACCATTGCAGGCGATACACGGTTTGATCGTGTGCTGCAGATTATTGCCAACGCAAAAGAAGTGCCCCTCGCCAAAGCTTTTAAAAACGAGTCGCAACTTTGGGTAATTGGCAGTTGCTGGCCAGAAGATTTGGAAGTGTTGTCTTCTTTTATTCACGACCATTCGTATCATTTAAAATTTATCATTGCCCCGCATGAAATCAACGAAAAGTTCATAGTGGAAATTGAACGTTCGTTGCAAGTAAAAACCATTCGTTTTTCCAAAGCCAGTTTTGATAATGTGGCCGATGCTTCTGTCATGATTATCGACAATATCGGCATGCTCTCAACGCTTTATCGGTATGGGGAAGTAGCCTTTGTTGGTGGGGCTTTTGGCGATGGGCTGCACAATATATTGGAGGCTGCATGCTATGGGGTGCCCATTTTCTTTGGCGACAAGAATTACGAAAAGTTTCAAGAAGCGCACGACCTGATTATGCGTGGCGGGGCATTTGAAGTAAGCGGCTATTCAGACTTAAAGTCTAAGTATGAATTGCTGAACAATAAGCCAGAAAATTATCTGCTGGCGTGCGAGGTAACAAAATCATATGTTGAGGAGAACCGTGGCGCCACCATAAAAATTGTGGACTATTGTTTAAAGCTTGTGTAACATGACAGGCATCGTTCTCAAATCTACAGGATCGTGGTACGAAGTGTTGGTAGGAACTACACTCATGCAAGCAAGAGTACGGGGCAAGTTGCGCTTGGATGACATCAAAGAAACTAACCCGGTTGCAGTAGGGGATTGGGTAACGATAGAAGCAGAAGGCACCAATGGCGTAATATCCGAAATACAGCCACGTAAAAACCAAATGCTTCGCCAATCGGTAAAAAAAACGGGGCACTCACATGTATTGGCTGCCAATGTTGATCAAGTGTTGTTGATGGCAACCCTTAAGCAGCCCCGCACTTCATTGGGTTTCATCGATCGCTTTTTGGTATCAGCCGAATCTTTCCGCATTCCGCAAGTGCTGTTGTTCAATAAGAAAGACTTGTTGAATGAGGCATCATTGGAAGATCAAAATATCCTTATCCAATTATACAGTTCATTAAATGTTATTACCCATAGTTTACAAGCCGTTTCCGATGATTTGACTTTTGTTCATCAATTGCTAGCCGACAAGGTAACACTCATTGCGGGTCACTCTGGCGTGGGTAAGTCTACCTTATTGAACCGGTTGTCCTCTACCATCCAACAATCCACAGGAAAAATTTCTTCCTTCTCCAATAAAGGCACGCATACCACCACCTTTGCCGAAATGTTTCCGTTAAACGAGTCCACTTTTATAATCGATACTCCCGGCATAAAAGAATGGGGATTGGTTGACATGGCACCTCAGGAAATCTCAGACTATTTTGTTGAAATGCGAGAATTGCGTTTGCAATGCAAGTATGGATCGAAGTGTTTGCACCTGCAAGAACCCAAGTGTGCCGTCATGGCAGCCGTTGAAAATGGGGAAATAGCCGTGAGCCGCTACGAAAGTTACGTAAGCATGGTGCTGGGAGAAGATAATCGGAAGTAAAGCTTCAAGAATTTCAAAGCCAAGTGAAGTTCAAATAATCGAACAGAAGTTCTACATTCATACAACAGACGTTTTTTTAAAGCATTCTGTTCTTCAATTGTTTTGTTGAGAAGGGCAATTTTTTTGCATACTTGGTAGGTTGACCACCGTTGCGGGCTATTGCGAACAAATTGTGTAGCTGACATAGACGAAGCCAAGATCCTTTTCTTGACCAACGGTAGTGGCGTGTAGAAATAATTGAACTCACGTGATGATCGGATCAAAAAATCGAAATCCTCAAAAGCTAACGTTTCGTCATATCCGCCAATTTTAACAAGCACTGATCTTCGAAACATGAGTGTAGGCGGGCAAATAAAATAACGATCAATTAAGTTCTTGTAAATATTCCCTTCCGGGATATTGGCGTGCGGGTGCTTTTGTGAGTGAACCGAAATCTCCTTGCCAAACTCATTGATGATAAAAGCATCCGAAAAATTTACCTCGTATGATTCACCTTTTTTTAAAAACTCCCGAACACCTACCTCTACCCGAGTGGGCATTAGGATGTCATCGGCTGATAAGTCGATAACAAATTCGCCTTTGGCCAATGCAGCTACTTCATTCAATGAGCTACAATAACCCATGTTAGACATATGATTTATAAAATGAACATCGGGCCGATTGGATAGTTGTTTTCCTATTTCCTTCACGCTACCATCTGTGCTACCGTCATCCAACACAATTACCTGAATGTTTGTGTAGGTTTGGTTAAAAACAGAATGCAACGCCTGCGCTACAAATTTTTTATGATTATAGCACAAACAAAAAATGGTAACAAGTGGGTTCACAAAACTTTTAAGTAACTTCTTTTTACCGTGGTAATGGCACCGATACTTTTTTTGAAATGCAAGAGCGGTCGATTAATGGAATTATTTAACATGGCAGTTCCAAGGTCAACCCATTGATACCCTTGTTTCTTTGCAACACCATACAATTGATCTAATAAAAATGGAATGGGACTAAGCTTATCAAACTTTCTCAGATGGCCATAATAAAATGTGTACAAAACCGAATTGTTGACTTTGATCACAATGGCCGCGGCCGTCATCTCATCTTGGTGAGAAACGGAATACAATAAAAGATTTTGCGGTAACCCTTTACTGAATTTTAGCATATCCGAGTAGTTCATGGACAAAGCTTGGCCCCGCTCCTGCCGGCACAGGGACAAAAAATTATACACTTCTTTTAATTTTTGGAGCGGCTCCGCTTTAAACCCCAACTGAAAAGCACTTTTTCGTAAACGATTTCTTTTGGCGGGTACCATTTTACTCAACAACGAATTCTGATCTATCTGAACTAAACTTGCCACTTCTTCTTCATATTGAAATCCTGCTTGCGTCAATACTTGATGAAGATTGTTATTGGGTTTCGGCTCAAGTAGTTGAGGAGCGTTCTTTATCCGCACCTCCGTTACTTTTTTGTTCTTTAAATCGTCTAAAATAAACCGCAGGAAAGAAGTTAACTGCGCTGAGCTTACTTGCTTTTTAATTTCAAAGCCAGAAAAGGGAGCGCGGAAGGGGCTGCTGGCTACTTTCAACTTTAGATTGAAATAAACTTCCGCTACAACTGATTTGCCTGCTGCTGCGGTGTAGTGCCACCAACCACTTTTCGATTGAGTGACCAAATGAATTGGGTTATTGTAAATGAAATGAGATGATTGAAAAGAGAAATCAACTACACGGGCACATTTAAAGATAAGCTCCACACCTAATACGGTATCCCTAATTTTTTATAAATAAAATGCATTAGCCAGGCGGGTCCGATCATCAAAAATTGAACATCTTTTAAGAAGGATGGCTTCTTGCCTTCCACTTTATGTCCATAAAACTGACCAATCCATGCGATCACAAATATCCCAAGGCTCACCGCCCACAGAGGGGCAACATTCGCCATCACAATTTGGCGCATGACAAACAGACAAAGCGAACCAAAGAACAACATGCCAATGGCTAATGGAATAGAAAGAGTGATATAATAAATTAACGCAACGGCCAGCATAACGGCAGCCCAATTGGCATACATCGCACCTTCACCGAATAGCGATTGTAAAAATCCAGCCGGGATCGAACCAATCAAACCCACTACGCTAAAGAAAATCAACGGCACGCAAATCCAATGGATCAATTTGTTGGTGGCATTTTGATGGCTTTCGCCATATTCTGATAGGAGCGAATCAATTTTTCTCATAAGAATGATTTTTGATAAAATTACGTGAAACTAAACCCGTTGTCAAGTTTTGGTTTTTACCTTCGTCCAGTCTTTGAACTGCCAAAAAATAGTGCCCGTAGTTAAGTGGTTTCCTTTCTCATCATGAATTTTTACTTCGCATGGCACCACCACCGCATCTTGCGTGGCCAATGGTTTGATCACTTTTTCTTCGAGCCACTGGGAGGTGATAGCAAATTCTGCCGTGGCATCCATCTTGCCTTGGTAATGATAGTCCATTTCCAATCGCTGCATGATGATGCGGTACTTTTTGATATCCAAAATACTGAGCAACAAAAATCCGGTAGTAAACTCTGATATCGTGGCCAACCCACATGCGTGCAAACCGCGGATGTGATTAAAATTACTTTTTTGATACGGTATTAACGTCTTCAAACGATAATCTTCTAATTCCACAATTCTAAAACCATGAGGCTTGTTAAAAGGGATCATACGGGTCAGCGACCAGTTCAAAACCTTTAAATAAAAAGAAGAATGCTTTGCTTTTTGGAGTAGTTGGGCGGCTTCAAACATGGGCATAATTTTTTAACTAGAAAGTTTAAAGATAAGGTTTTAGATTCAATCCATGAGCATGGGGGTAGGCGACATAACGGAGTAATCCTAAACACCAATTCTAAATGCCCAGCACCTAATGCCAATGATTCAATCCCCCAATACCGAAAAAACCAATCTCTAAATAATTTTATTACCTTGCCTCGCTATTAAAATTCTTTCATGCCCGATAAGAAAAGACCTTCGCTGATTCAAGCATTCATACCCATTGTTTCATTAGTAATTCTATTGGCTATCAACGTACTTGTTTTTGGTGCTGGGGCAACCGATGGCCCAAACCAAATAGCTTTGATATTGGCTTCCGGGGTGGCGGGTTTAATTTCTTGGCGACTTGGCTACAGTTGGGAAAATATTGAAGGGAGTGTAGTCAAAAGCATTAGCTCGGCCATGGGAGCGATGTTGATTTTATTGGTGATCGGCTCTTTGTCGGGAACGTGGCTTATCAGTGGCATTGTGCCCGCCATGATATATTTCGGATTAAAAATTCTGAACCCCACCATTTTCCTTTTTGCTGCTTGTATTGTGTGTTGCATCGTTTCGCTTGCCACCGGCAGTTCATGGTCTACCATTGCCACGGTGGGCATTGCCTTACTGGGCATCGGAAAAACGTTGGGCATTCACGATGGTGTCATCGCTGGGGCCCTTATATCAGGTGCTTATTTTGGTGATAAGATGTCGCCTTTGTCGGATACTACCAATCTGGCGCCTGCCATGGCTGGCACGGATTTATTCACACACATTCGCTACATGGTGTTTACCACTGCACCCACCTTAGTGATTACGCTCATCATATTTTTTATTTGGGGATTTACATTAGATACACATGGGCAAGCTAATACGGATGTATTGTTGGCTATTGATAAAGCTTTTGATTTGAATCCGATTTTATTTGTCGTGCCTGCATTAGTATTGGTAATGATTATGCGCAAAGTGCCTGCCATACCAGCCTTGCTAGTAGGTGCACTTTTAGGTGGCGTTTGTGCGATTATTTTTCAACCGCAGATTGTTGCTCAAATTTCAGGTATTGCAGATGACCCCACTAAATCCGCGTTTGTTGCCGTGATGAAATCGATGGCCAACGCGATCAATATCAAAACAGATAACGCCATGATCACCGAGCTGCTTTCTTCCGGTGGAATGGCCGGGATGTTGAACACGATCTGGTTAATTTTAGGTGCCATGATTTTTGGTGGCGTGATGGAATCCAGTGGATTACTGCTCCGCATCGTAGAAGAAATTATCAAATGGGCACACTCTACCGGTTCGCTGGTTTTATCAACCACTGTCACCAGTATCTTTTTCAATTTGACAGCCGGAGATCAATACATGGCCATTGCCATCCCTGGAAGAATGTTTGCTGACACGTACAAAAAACAAGGTTACAAGCCTGAGTTGTTGAGCAGAACATTGGAAGACGCGGGAACAGTTACTTCCGTATTGGTTCCGTGGAATACCTGTGGTGCTACCCAATCAAAAGTGTTGGGCATTTCTACCTGGACGTATGCGCCCTATTGTTTCTTCTGTATTATCAGTCCGTGCATGACGGTGCTTCAAGCTTATCTCAATTTCAAGATCCGTAGGTTGAATGACAAGGCATCCTGAAAAGATAACGATTACTAATGAAGAGATAAACGTTCTTCCCCTCGGAGCATTTGAAGGTGAGGTAGTGGTTATTTCAGATGCTTCGGCAACCGAAATGGCATTTGACGAAATCAATCGCCATCGTGTGGTTGGTTTTGATACAGAGACCAAGCCTGTGTTTGTGCGCGGCCATTCTAACAAAGTGGCACTCATGCAAATTGCCATCCCCAAAAAAGTCTTTTTGTTACGGTTGAACAAAACAGGCATCACCCCGAGCATACAACGGTTTTTAGAAAATGAAAAAATTGGCAAGGCAGGTGTTGCTTTGCGCGATGATATAAAGGGGTTGCAAAAATTAAAACACTATGCACCTGCTGGATTTATTGAATTGGCCGAGATGAGTAAAAACGCAGGATTGGAAGTGGAGAGCGTGAAAAAATTGGCTGCCCTCCTATTGGGCATTCGCATATCCAAGGGCGCACAAACCAGCAACTGGGAGGCTGGTCACCTAAACGAAAAACAAATCAGCTATGCCGCCACCGATGCATGGGTTTGTTTGGAGGTTTATAGCCATTTGAAAAACAAAGGTTTTACATTGGTATAAGTTACCACTGGGGCAACCATAAAGTTGCCGTGTATCACAAAAAAATCGCTCAACTTATTTCTTCTTCACCTTCGCGCAGAGCAGTTTGAATATAATCTTCATCTGGTTCTGCTTTTCCACTCGATAAAGTATCCCCAATTGATTTTTCTGTTATCGCAGACCAAGCCATTGCTTATGCTGCTGCGCTTTGCAAGAAAATGGGTGCTGAACTTACCTTGCTGATCAAAAAAATTACGAACCAACAAACTCAACTGGTCATTACTTAGGCTTCAGAAGCCTTGCAACCAAAATACCATGAAGGCACCAAATCCTAATAAATGACGTCCAACTTCTCTTTCATCTCCTAACATATTGAAGGTTCTTGTTAAGACGAACCATTGCGAAAGTACCCCGTAGGCACCAAGTCCGCATCGGCAATCTCCAACTTCTCTTTCATCTCAAAACAGAGTGCTTTCAACTGCTGGCTGGTGTAAGCAGCATGCCTGTCAATGGATTCAATCTCAATGAAACAATCTCCTTCCAATTGGTCGAGGTGGATTTTATGGATGCCCAGCAAATAAATGGTGCGCTCTTTTCTTACTTGGCCCACCACCGCAGAATGGCTGTGCAGTGCGGCAACTTCCTGAGGTGTGGGGTTTAAGTCGTAGCGGAATACCAGCGTCTTTTCAATGCCGGCTTCGTTCACCCGTTGGTAGTGTGTAATCAAATTCTCGATCATTCCTTCGCGCAACTTCAGTTTTCCAGTCTCAGTTGCGAAGTAAGTATCTACTTGTTGGTCGGTGCCCAAACATCGTGCGCCAACCTGTTGTAGACGCGTTCGCACTCCGTCAAAACCTTTGGCGCGAGCCTTGATCGTGAAGTCTTGGTAGGTAAGTGGTTTCATCAAAGTGGCTGAAGTAAAAATATTTAATAAAATCATAACCACACACCATGATTATCGTTCTTTATTACATTAATTTTGTATAAACTTTTTTTGAATGCCTTTTATCTAACACAAACAACACACGCGAATTGAAAAAATCGATCACCCATCTTGAGACTTTCGGCCCATCGGCCAATCTCGCCAGTGCCTCTGAAGCATTGTTCAACGCTCCCCTCCCAGCCTGCCCACCGATCAGGCATCCGCATAGGCGGATTAGAATCTGATATCGTCAACTCACAAACAGACGTTTGGTGAAGGCCACTGGGTGACTTTCTCCCCGAAGTGCTTGGTTCGCTTCGATCTCATTTTTCATTCAAATCCTCAATTAAAAGTGACGAACAATATCATCGTCAGAACAGCCATTGCTGCTGACACGCATTACGCAGAAACTATAACCACCGAGATGGCCGAGTCGGCCAAGGCACGTGGCACCGGCATTGCTAAACGCTCGCCCGAGTACATCCAGCAAAAAATGACAGAAGGCAAAGCTGTAATCGCGCTTATGCCAGATGGCACTTGGGTGGGCTTTTGTTACATCGAATCGTGGGAACACGAAAAATTTGTGGCCAACAGTGGCCTGATTGTTTCGCCAGCATTTCGCAAAACGGGTGTGGCCACCGAAATCAAACGTAAAATATTTGAGCTTTCGAGGGAGAAATATCCCAGTGCCAAAATTTTTGGCTTGACCACGGGTTTGGCCGTGATGAAAATCAATTCTGATTTGGGCTACGAACCCGTAACTTACAATCAATTGACCAACGATGAGCAGTTTTGGAAAGGCTGCCAAAGCTGCGTGAACTACGAAATTTTGATGAACAAAAACCGTCAGAATTGTATGTGCACTGCCATGCTCTACGACCCAGTGGAAAAGTCGAAAGAAGCCGAGGCAAAAAAGTTTCCCGAAGCTTCAGCTCAAAACTATTGGGGCAGGGATTTACGCAAAGACAATAAGGTATTCGACCGCTGGGTGCGTTTCAAGCAGTTTGTATTGCTGAAAGGTTGGAAGAAGAAAAATGAGAATACCTCAAATGAAAAGAGAAGTTCGATATTGAGCTTTTTGTTTTTCTGGTAGGCTGAAAGTAGGCAGTCGGCAGTAAGCAGTCGGCAGGCTCACCAACAACTTAAGACATCAACACCTTAACACGTCAACACATCAAAATGAAAAAAGTAGCACTAGCATTCAGTGGCGGACTAGACACCTCCTACTGCGCAAAATATTTGTCGGAAGATTTGGGATACGAGGTTCACTCCATTACGGTGAACACGGGCGGATTTGATGCAGCCGAAATGCAGGCCATTGAAACACGCGCCAAAGGTTTGGGCATGGCATCACACAAAACGGTGGATGCAACCAAATCTTACTATGAAAAAGTGATTCGATATCTGATTTATGGCAACGTATTGAAAAATGCTACCTACCCGCTCAGTGTAAGTGCCGAGCGCATGTCGCAGGCATTGGCAGTAGCCAACTATGCCAAAGAAATTGGAGCCGATGCCGTAGCACATGGAAGCACTGGCGCTGGCAACGACCAAGTGCGGTTTGATATGATTTTTCAAATTTTATTGCCTGGTGCTGAAATCATCACACCCATCCGCGAAAAGCGGTTGAGTCGCGAAGAAGAAATTGATTACCTAAAAGGCAAAGGCGTAGATTTCAATTTTGAAAAAGCAAAGTACTCGATCAATAAAGGCATTTGGGGCACTTCCGTGGGCGGAAAAGAAACCCTAAACTCGATGGGGCAACTGCCAGAAGAGGCCTGGCCTACGCAAGTGACGAAGCAAGGCCATGAAGAAGTGAAAATTGGTTTTGAAAAAGGTGAACTCGTTTCCATCAACGGAAAAAAATTCCCGCACCCTACCGAAGCCATTCAATACCTTCAATCCATTGCCGGGCCTTACGGAATTGGCCGCGATATACACGTTGGCGATACGATTATAGGTATCAAAGGCCGTGTGGGTTTTGAGGCAGCAGCACCTGTGCTCATTATTAAGGCACACCATGCATTGGAAAAACACGTGCTCACCAAATGGCAATTGAGTTGGAAAGATCAACTCGCGCAGTTCTATGGTAACTGGCTTCACGAAGGTCAGTACCTCGATCCCGTGATGCGCAATACGGAAGCATTCTTACATGACTCACAGGAAAATGTAACAGGCGAAGTTTCGATTACGCTTTATCCGTATCGTTATCAAATCAACGGCATCGAATCTCCATTCGATTTAATGTCAAGCAAGTTTGGAAAATATGGCGAAATGAATTTGGGATGGACAGGAGATGATGTGAAGGGCTTCACGAAGATATTTGGGAACCAGGTAGCAATTTATCACAGCATTAAAGTTGAAAGTCCAAAGTAGAAAGTAGAAAGACGACTAAACAATGAACTTTCAACTTTCAACTCAGATAAAATGAAAATAAAAGCAGGCATCATTGGCGGAGCGGGTTACACCGGTGGAGAAACAACAAGACTATTGTTGAGTCACCCCAATGTGGAATTGGTTTTTGCGCAAAGCAGAAGTCAGGCAGGAAAACCACTCAATTCGGTGCATCACGATTTGGTTGGTGATACAGATTTGAAATTTTCAGAAGGCTTCAATCAAACGGTAGATGTGTTGTTTCTCTGCCTTAGTCATGGTGAAAGCAAAAAACTATTGACCGAGAATATTTTTCCATCGACTACTCGTATCATCGATTTGGGAAACGATTTTCGATTGGGAGAAAAAGCAGGTAACCGTGAATTTGTGTATGGGCTTCCTGAATTTCAACGCGAAAAAGTAAAATCGGCAAAAAATATCGCCAACCCTGGCTGCTTTGCAACTACTATACAATTGGGGTTATTGCCATTGGCAAAAGCTGGTTTACTGAAAGAAGTTCACACTACAGGCATCACAGGCTCAACAGGTGCAGGACAAAAATTACAAGACACCACGAACTTTACATGGCGCGCCAATAACATCTCAGCCTACAAAACACTGACCCATCAACACTTGGGCGAAATCAATCAGACTTTGAAATCGTTACAATCCAATTTTGTTGAAGCAATCAACTTTGTGCCTTGGCGTGGAGATTTCACACGCGGCATATTTGTTACGTCTGTTTTGGATTGTAATTTGACTTTGGTTAATGCTAACAAATTGTACAAAGACTATTATGCAAGTCATCCATTCACGAACGTGGCTGATGGAATGATTGACATGAAACAAGTGGTGAACACAAACAAGTGTCTACTATTTTTGGAGAAAATTGAAAACAAACTTGCCATTCACTCAGCAACCGATAACTTATTGAAGGGCGCAAGCGGGCAAGCCGTGCAGAATATGAATTTGATGTTTGGATTTAATGAAAGCGATGGGCTAAGATTAAAACCAATTTCATACTAGCTTCCCACAATGAAAAAAGCAGTAAAACATTCATCCCAAAAAAAAATATCGAACGATAGACTATTCGAACAAATATCGCTGCTAATTGTCGATAGCAAACAACGCGTAAGCACAACTGTAAACCAAGAACTAACACTTCTCTACTGGAGTATCGGGAAGAAGATTCAGGAGGATATACTGCAAAACAATCGCGCAGATTACGGGCAAAAGGTGGTAATTACACTTTCAAAAAAGCTTACAAAACAATTTGGTACCGGATGGAGCAGACAACAACTTTGGAATTGTCTCTACGCTGTAGAGACTTTTCCCTCTATTAAGATTCTCTCTACACTGTCGAGAGAATTGAGTTGGTCTCATCTGAAGGAATTGATTTACCTGAAAGACGAGCTACAGCGAACATTTTACTCGCAAATGGCCGTTGCCGAAAAGTGGAGTGTACGCCAACTGCGCGAAAGAATTGACAGCATGTTGTTTGAAAGAACTGCTATTTCCAAAAAACCGGAAAAACTTATTGCTCAAGAATTATCTATTCTGAAAAAGAAAAAAAAGGTGAGTCACGATTTGGTTTTTAGAGACCCTTACGTTTTAGATTTCTTGAATTTATCGGATTCATATAGCGAAAAAGACTTAGAGAGTGCCATCATCGCTGAGTTGCAACGGTTCATTGTGGAATTAGGGACCGATTTTGCTTTTTTAGCCAGACAAAAAAGAATACTGATTGATGGCGAAGACTATCGAATGGATTTACTATTCTACCATCGACAATTGAGGCGTTTGGTTGTGATTGATTTAAAATTAGGAAAGTTTAAGCCAGCCTACAAAGCACAAATGGAACTCTATCTCAATTGGCTCGAGAAAAATGAAAAAGCAGAGGGAGAGGAGACCCCGATTGGATTAATTTTATGTGCAGACAAAAGTGATGAGCACATTCAACTTCTCACCCTCGACAAAGGGAATATAAGAGTAGCTCAGTATCTCACCGCCCTTCCATCCAAAAAACTGTTACAACAAAAACTAAAGCAAGCCATTCGTCTTGCCAATAAACGATTTTAAAAATGAAACTCTTTGACGTTTACCCGCTCTTCCCCATCGAACCCGTAAAAGCGCAAGGCTCGTGGCTGTGGGATAAACAAGGGAAAAAATATTTGGATTTGTATGGAGGTCACGCGGTGATTTCTATCGGGCATAATCATCCACACTTTGTTGAAGCGCTCAAATCGCAGTTGGATAAAATCAGTTTTTATTCCAACAGCATTAAAAATGAGTTGCAAGAAAAACTGGCAGAGAAACTCGGTCAGCTTTCAGGCTATCCAAACCACCAACTATTTCTTTGCAACTCAGGTGCTGAGGCAAATGAAAACGCGTTAAAGCTCGCCTCCTTCGTCAACGGGCGGAAAAAAGTAATTGCGTTTAAAAAAGCCTTTCATGGGCGAACGTCTGGTGCAGTGGCTGCTACTGACAATCCGAAAATTGTTGCGCCTTTTAATGCCGGTCATGAAATTGTTTTTCTTCCATTCAATGATGAAGCTGCTTTTCTCAATACCCTTAACAAAGATGTTGCAGCAGTTATCATCGAAGGCATTCAAGGTGTAGGTGGTATTCATGTTCCCAATCCGTCCTTTCTTCAGTTGCTTTCCAAAAAATGCAAAGAGATTGGTGCGTTGCTAATTTTAGACGAAGTGCAATCCGGGTATGGAAGAACCGGGAAGTTTTTCGCCCATCAATTTGCAGGCATAGAAGCAGATTTAATCACGATTGCGAAAGGCATGGGCAACGGTTTTCCGGTGGGCGGTGTTTTAATCCACCCTGACATAAAGCCTTGGAGCGGAATGCTCGGAACTACTTTTGGCGGAAATTATTTGGCGTGTGCAGCTTCGTTGGCGGTATTAGAAGTTATCGAAAAAGAAAACTTATTGGGTCACGCCACTGACCTCGGCAATTACTGGATGCGCAAACTCAAAAACTTTTCGGAGATTTTAGAAGTACGCGGCCAAGGGTTGATGATTGGATTGGATTTACCGGAGTCATTTGCTGCGTTAAGAAAAGAGTTGCTTTTCAAGCATCATATCTTCACGGGCGAAGCCAAACCAAATACAGTCCGCCTGCTGCCTTCGTTAGCATTGTCTAAAAATGATATAGATTTGTTCTTGGAAGCAATTGACAAAGAATTAAAAAATGGATAGCAAATGAAAAAATTTATCTCAGCAGAGGATGCAGTCGATTTCCACTCGCTCATCATCAAAGCATTGGAATATAAACACGAACCTCTGAAAGATATCCAAAAAGGGAAAGGAAAGAGAATGGGTTTACTTTTTTTAAATCCAAGCATGCGTACCCGTTTGAGCACAGAGATTGCTGCGAAAAATCTGGGTATGGACATAATTGTATTCAATGTGGGCCAAGACGGATGGTCTTTTGAATTTGAAGACGAAGCGATTATGAGCGGTTCTACAGTAGAGCACGTGAAAGAAGCAGCGCCTATTCTGGGAAAATATTTTGATGTGTTGGGGATTCGCACGTTTCCTTCACTCAAAAACAAGGAAGATGATTATAGCGAATTGTACATTAACCAATTTGTGAAATATACGGGCGTTCCGGTTATTAGCCTGGAGAGTGCAACCTTGCATCCACTCCAAAGTCTTACAGATTTAGTGACCATTCATGAGTTGTTCAAAGAGAAAAGGAAACCCAAAATCGTTTTGACATGGGCGCCACACGTGAAAGCTTTGCCACAATGCGTAGCCAATAGTTTTTCGCAATGGGTGAATGCTTGGGGTGGAGCTGAATTCATCATCACCCACCCGGAAGATTATGAATTGGATCCGAAATTCACAAAAGGCGCAACAATTACACATGATCAAGAAGAGGCTTTACACAGGGCCGACTTTGTCTATGTAAAAAATTGGAGCACTTACAACGACTACGGTAAAATCTATACCAATGACCCCGAATGGATGCTCACCAATGAAAAACTTGCATTTACGAACCACGCGAAAATAATGCATTGCCTTCCCGTCAGAAGGAATGTGGAGTTGAGCGATGAGGTCCTGGATAGCCAAGCGAGCCTGGTAACACACCAAGCGAGCAACCGCGTGTGCGCTGCCCAAGCAGTAATCAGCGAAATACTAAATGGTTTTGTTGCGTGGTAGTAACCAGCAGAAAACGAAAATAAAAATGAACAAACTATACATCATCAAAATCGGAGGCAATGTGTTGGATGACGAGCCCTCGTTGAAAAAATTCCTGAAGGACTTCGCTTCTATACAAGCTCCAAAAATTTTAATTCATGGAGGTGGAAAAATCGCTACTAAGTTGGGTGAGCAACTGGGAATACAATCTAATTATTTGAAAGGAAGAAGGATCACCGATGCGCAAACTTTAGACTTAGTAACGATGGTGTACGGTGGACTGGTGAACAAGCAGATCGTAGCGCAACTGCAAGAGTGGCGCTGCAACGCAATGGGTGTGACGGGAGCCGATGGCAATTTAATCAAAGCCACTAAGCGACCCGTTGGAGAAACTGATTTCGGATTTGTGGGCGACATCACTGCCAATAGCGTGAACTCTACATTACTCTACTTTCTATTGAAGCAAAATGTGATTCCGATATTCGCTCCGCTTACCCATGCTAACGGCACCATGCTCAATACGAATGCGGATACCATTGCCTCTGTGTTGGCTATTTCACTGAGCAAACATTTTGATGTGAGACTGATTTTCTGTTTCGAAAAAACAGGTGTGCTACAAGATGTGAAAAACGAAAAATCGGTGATTACGAATTTGAACAAGTCCACTTATCAAAAATTATTGAAGGAAGGTTTGTTTCACGATGGTATCTTGCCCAAACTCGAAAATGCTTTTAACGCCATTGAATCGGGTGTGAGAGAAGTGTTGATTGGCGAGCATACTAACTTGCTGGCAAACACGGGTTACGAAACCAAAGGCACATTGATTACACAATCTTAAGTTGAGAGAGCACCTACCCGATATCGCCACCGATTTATTACAGCAGCTGATTTCTGTTCCTTCTTTCAGCAAGGAAGAAGATAAGACTGCGGGATTGATCTACGGTTTTTTGAACTATCATCACATCCAAGCCAAGCGGAAAGGAAACAATGTGTGGGCAATCAACCAGCATTTTGATCAAGCAAAACCAACGCTATTGCTCAACTCACACCACGACACCGTCAAGCCAAATTCGGCTTACACGCGCAATCCTCTTTTGCCAACGGTGGAAGACGGAAAACTCTATGGCCTTGGAAGCAATGATGCGGGCGGCCCGTTAGTATCACTGATCACTACTTTTTTTTATTTGTACTTGCGTGATGATTTGAAGTACAATTTAGTGCTTGCTGCCACTGCCGAAGAAGAAATTTCCGGAACAGATGGCATTGAATTGATATGGAACGAGCTACCAAAAATTGATTGCGCCATTGTGGGTGAACCCACCTTGATGGACATGGCCGTTGCTGAAAAAGGATTGATGGTCTTGGATGGCGTTGCGTATGGAAAAGCTGGGCATGCAGCCCGTGAAGAAGGTGTCAATGCGATTTACGAATCGTTGAAAGATATTGAGTGGTTTCGAAGTTATGAGTTTCCAAAAGTCTCTGAATCACTGGGCAAAGTAAAAATGTCGGTTACTGTGATACAGGCTGGCCAAGCGCATAATCAAGTTCCGTCAGAGTGCCACTTTACTGTAGATGTTCGGGCAACGGATGCTTACACGCTTGAAGAGATTTTGGAGACGATAAAAAAGAACGTTAGGTGTGAAGTGACACCACGTTCATTGAGACTTCGTCCTTCAGGAATCCCAAATGAACATGCTCTTTACAAAGCAGGCGAAAAATTGGGCATTCGGATGTATGGGTCTCCTACTACATCCGACCAAGCTTTGATACCCGTTCCATCCATCAAACTAGGTCCGGGCGATTCTGCGCGTTCGCACAGTGCGGATGAATTCATTTACCTTCATGAGATTGAGGATGGGATAAATGGGTATATTAAATTGATTGACACCTTATGAGCGAACGAGTCAGAGTTAAGAAAACTGAAATCCTTTCCAACAACTGGTACACGTTGAAGAAAGTTATTTTTGACTATCAACACAAAAATGGAAATTGGATTGAACAGAGTCGCGAAGCTTACGACCGCGGCAACGGAGCTACCATTTTGCTGTTTAATCAACTCACTAAAACCGTTATTCTAACACGGCAATTTCGTTTGCCTTCTTACATCAACGGCAACTCAACCGGCATGTTGATAGAGGCGTGTGCTGGTTTGTTGGATCTAGATAATCCGGAAGATTGCATCCGCAGAGA
The DNA here is from genome assembly GCA_025370075.1 of Chryseotalea sp. WA131a. Lineage (NCBI taxonomy): Bacteria > Pseudomonadati > Bacteroidota > Cytophagia > Cytophagales > Chryseotaleaceae > Chryseotalea > Chryseotalea sp. WA131a. The sequence continues at coordinate 1,245,671 of CP073016.1, forward strand.
AACAGAAGAAGAAACAGGTTTCAAAATTCGCGATGTAAAAAAGATTTATGAAGCCTATATGTCTCCAGGGTCGGTCACTGAAATTCTTTATTTCTTCATTGCTGAATATTCAAAAGATATGAAAACATCTATGGGCGGTGGTGTAGATGAGAACGAAGATATTGAAGTGATGGAGTTATCTTTTGCGAAAGCCATTGACATGGTTGCAAGCGGAGAAATCAAAGATGGCAAGACGATTATGTTACTACAGTATTTACAAATCCATTATCCCGCATTAAAATGAAACTTTGGCAAAAAGATAAAGATGCCCTTGCAGAAGTAACACGTTTCACTGTTGGGCACGACCGTGAGTTGGATCTTCACCTGGCTGCTTTTGATGTACTTGGTTCATTAGCGCATACCCAAATGCTGGAGTCGGTAGGGCTATTGAAAAAAGAGGAGTTGTATTTGCTTACCGCTGAATTAAAATCCATCTATCAACAAATCCAAAAAGGAGAATTCAAAATTGAGGAAGGTGTAGAAGACATTCATTCGCAAGTCGAAATTTTGTTGACTAAAAAATTAGGCGATGTGGGCAAGAAAATCCACAGTGCCCGCTCGCGCAACGATCAAGTGTTAGTGGACTTGAAACTTTTCATGCGTCATGAAATTCAGGAGTTGGTAGGTCATATTGAAACATTTTTCAATCTGCTTATCGCCAAAAGTGAAGAGCACAAAAGCAAATTGCTGCCTGGCTACACGCATTTGCAATTGGCCATGCCCTCGTCATTCGGTTTGTGGTTTGGCGCTTACGCGGAAAGTTTAGCGGATGATTTGATTACCATCGAATCTGCTTTTAGAATTGTAAATAAAAATCCGTTGGGCTCGGCAGCAGGCTACGGCTCTTCGTTCCCCATCAACCGAAAAATGACAACCGAATTGTTGGGCTTCGATGACTTGCATTACAATGTTGTATATGCCCAAATGACACGCGGCAAAACGGAGAGAATTGTAGCACAAGCCTTGAGCAATGTGGCTGCCACACTGGCCAAATTATCCATGGATGCCTGCTTGTACTTGAATCAAAACTTTGGATTTATCTCTTTTCCAGATGAGTTGACCACCGGCTCCAGCATAATGCCGCATAAAAAGAATCCTGATGTATTTGAACTCATCCGCGCCAAGTGCAACGATTTGCAGACATTGCCTAACCAAATTGCCATGATGACCACTAATCTTCCATCGGGCTACCACCGCGATTGGCAGATTTTAAAAGAGAAAATCATTCCGGCCTTTAAAACATTGAACGATTGCCTCGAAATGACTGGGCTGATGCTGTCAGCCATTCAGGTGAAAGAAAATATTTTGGATGATGAGAAATATAAGTTTTTGTTCAGCGTGGAAGAAGTTAACAAATTAGTACTTGCTGAAATTCCTTTTCGGGATGCATATGTGCAAGTTGGAAAAGCGATTGAGGCAGGAACGTTTAATTACTCAACCGAAATCCATCACACCCATGAGGGGAGCATTGGAAATTTGTGTAACAACCAGATTGAGAAAAACTTTCAAGCAACAGTGGGAAAATTTGGGTTTAAGCTAATTCAAAGTAAAATCGAAAAATTACTCTTACAGCATTAAATGAAAAAATAACATTCTTGTCCGACTAAACTAGTCTAAAAAGTCATATTTCCGTAGGGGAATTAGGTCTTAAAATGACGCTTCGTTTTTAGGGGTAGTTGCCTTACGCGATGAACAAAGGAGGGTCGCTGCTTTTTCGCCAAGCGGTATACGTATCTTTGATGAAATCGAACAAGGCAACATAACTCATCAAATGTAGCCGTATCACAGTAATCATATTGGCAAATGATTTTTTAGTCTGTGCTTTTTTGCGGATAACGACCATTAATAGTTGAGCTATGAGCACTGCATACACTTGTATTTTAATCGCATTCTCGCTGTTACCCCAGAAGTAGCGCAGTGGAAAATTTTGTTTGATTTGTTTGAACAAGAGCTCAATCATCCATCTACACTTGTAAATCAAAGCGATTTGCGCACAGGGTAGCGTAAAGTTGTTGGTTATGAAGATGAACACTTTGCCATCATCGGATTTGAAAGTAATCCGTCTGAGTTTTAATCGCAAGGTCTGCTCTGCGGTTTTGTAGCCCACTGTGACGTACTGCTCTTTGAGAACACCCTTTGCATTTTTCCTTTGAGTGTTGTCGATAATTACTTTGGTGACATGGTACACGGCATTGCTTTTCATGCGTGTTACGAACCATACTTTTTGATTTGTCCACTTTACAAATTGATGATACAGGTTATACGCCTTATCAAATACGACAAAGCTATTGGCCGGTAACTTAATGTGGTAGAGGAATTTACGGTCATGTACCTTGGCTTCGGTCATTCTTACAAATTCAGCCACACCTGAAAAGGCATCCATCAAGGCATGCACTTTGATACCACCTTTCTTGCGTGAACCATCCAGCGGATTACGACCAACTCCTCGTAGAATGTCGCTAAACAAGCGGATGGTAGTACTGTCTATGATTTTCAAGTTACGTATACTGAGACCTTTCAACCGGCTGTCCGAGATAAAACTGTGATATTGCTTGAGTAATTTGAAGTAGATCGTTTCAAATACCAGATAACTGCGATTGTTGTTTGCATCGGATAGCGTACTACGAGCGGGAGCCTGATCGAAACCAAGATGTGTCAGCTTTCCTTCGCAGGCCAATATGCCCTCACAAAGCTCCCGAAGGCCATTACAATAACTGAAAACACCGTATAAAAGACTTACCAGATGAACTCGTACTGGGAGACGTTTATAATACCGATTGCTTCGATGTTGCTTGCTGGACTGCTTGATAATATCCGTGGATATGCAAGAAAGTATTTGAGAAAGAATCGGCTGTCCGACAAATTTTTTACCTTTATTCATGGCTATGTGAAGTGTGGTAACTAAACGTAACCATAAAGGGTGACCTTAAAAAGGACGCCCTTTAAAAATTTTAGTCGGACAATAGTGATATGTTTTCTAGATTTCTATTTTCGATTCTCAAGTTTACTGATGCCTGAGTAGGATTAGGAAACACTACACAACTTATCTCTTGATTGTGGGAATCGTCAACGGCAGTGACAGTAACAGAGGGCTGCAACACACCTTGACTAATCGAACCATTGACATTGCCAAAACTATTATAAGCAATCTGCCCAACTGAATAAGTGACCGAGCCACTACCACTGCTCGTCTTTCCACCAGAAGTCAGAACAGCATTCTGAGCACAAAGCCCATGCACACCACACAAAATATATAGCAATTGCCATGTTGGTTTCACATATCAAATCTAAATAGATTTGGGCTAACTGGCAACATTTATCCGGGTGCATTTCAAATTGTCGCTCTTAGGCTGCTTTTTTGAATTCGGTTTGCACGAGTTTAATGACCTTGTTCCATTGCCCATTCATCTTTGTTACCCGTAGGTTGAGCATGTTTTGAGTCCCTCTTTTAGTCCACCTTTGCCCTGAGAGTTTAAGTCTTTTTTGTACGACTGTCCGATGGGCTGATTCTATGGCGCCTGATCCAATAAGTCCGCACCCTATGGTTGAATATCTCTTGTAGTCCATTCTGTCTTTGTTGGCTTGGTAATATTCCAGGACTTTTCGGGCTTGTGGATGGCCAGGCGATAATTTTCTGATGCTGTCCATTACTAAATCCACATCACTGTTCAACAAAAGTTTCTTTTGTGATTCAATCCATTGACCTGCTTGTTGTCTATCTTCCTTGAAATAAGATTCCGAAAATGGGTACAAATATTGGGTGGCATGATGGTAATCCAAAATTGATAGGGCATTGGGGAAAGTATCCGTTATCCAGTTCCGGGTCCACGGTGCGCCATCGCAGATAAAGACCAGCCGCCCACCCAATGAGCCATAGGATTCGATGGGCCCATCGGTTTGTCCGATGAAGGAACGATGATCCCCTAAATGGGCGATATACTGTGATTGCTTGATCCAGCCAGGCTTTTCATCTGTTTTAACGCAATCAGAGGAATTGAATATCCGGCCCACCTTTACCTCTTTCCATTTCTTTTCCCGTGTCAATATCATTGATCCATAAACCTCCACATACAGAGTAACTTGTTGTTTTATGGGCGGGAGCGTTCTTCCTTCATTTACTGTTTTGCCAAGTTCCGCCCCATAGGTATCGGTGACCCGATAGACCTGTGCGGCACTTACTTCTGCTTGTAAAAATTGTTTGAGCACCTCATGGCCCTTGCCATAACAATCCAGTTGGCCCGCATACACCATGAGTTCTTGCATCATTGGGCTGATTTGAAAACCATTCTTGCCTTCACTAAAGGCATTGCGCTTGTCAATTTCTATTTGGCCCAGGGTCGTAAAGTTTTTTTTTTGCCTGTCCGTTGGAACAGCACCCAGATTCTTTTCGAGGACCTCTCGGCCAAGGTCGCGCCACAGTTCCAAAAACAATTTTTCGCAAGTATAAAAGCTGTCCAATTGGTTCAGCTTTTGAAGGGCATCGTAACGTTGTTCCGCTACGGCTAAAAATTCCTCCTTGCTCATAGTATTTACAAAATCCCGACAATTTGAAATGCACCCATTTATCCTCTCAATTGGAAAGTTGTTTGCTCATTTACATTGCTCAAATTGCACTTACTTAAGAAGTAAAAAAATCTCATCACTTTTCTCCCTTTATTTCATATTATTCCGAACCGTCCATTATCTTGCACGCATGGATAGTTTTGTTGTTTCCGCCCGAAAATACAGACCACTCGGTTTTGACGAAGTGGTTGGGCAAGAACACATCACCACTACGCTCAAAAACGCCATCGACAATAATAAGCTTGCACAAGCATTGCTTTTTTGTGGGCCGCGCGGTGTGGGCAAAACCACCTGCGCGCGCATTGTGGCACGCATGATCAACGGCTTTGAAGAAAAGGCTGAAGTCAACTCGCTGAATATTTTTGAGTTAGATGCAGCCTCCAATAACTCAGTAGAAGACATCCGTAACCTTATCGACCAAGTTCGCTACTCTCCTCAATTCGGAAAGTTTAAAGTTTATATTATTGACGAGGTGCACATGCTCTCTAACTCGGCCTTCAATGCTTTTTTGAAGACGCTGGAAGAGCCACCCCCATACGCCATCTTTATTTTGGCCACCACCGAAAAACACAAGGTCATTCCTACCATTCTTTCACGATGCCAGATTTTTGATTTTAATCGAATTCAAGTTTCGGATATTGCCAAGCAGTTAAAAAAAGTTGCTGACCGAGAAAAAATAAAAGTTGAAGACGAGGCATTACACCTCATCGCCCAAAAAGCAGATGGTGCCTTACGCGATGGTCTTTCCATTTTCGACTTGATGGTCACGTTCTCTTCAGGCAAAGCGGTTACTTTCAAAGACGTTATCAATAATCTGCATATTCTCGATTACGAATATTACTTTAAAGTGGTGGATGGACTGATCGCAGAAAATTTCACACAGCCTCTTTTGATATTGGATGAGATTTTACGAAAGGGTTTTGACGGTCATAATTTTATCATTGGATTGAGTGAACATCTGCGTAACCTAATGGTATCGCAAGATGCACGCACCGTTGCCTTAATGGAAGTACCCGACTCAGTAAAAGAGAAATATTTAAAACAGTCGCTGTCTATCTCACCTTCTCTCCTACTCTCGTGGCTTAGCATTGCCAACCACTGCGACATCAATTACAAAAGCAGCAAAAACCAACGACTGTTGGTAGAACTCGCGTTGATGAAAATGGCCAGCGTAAACTCCGTTTTCAAAAGCACTGCTTCGGATGTCGAAGCGGTAAAAAAAAAAGTGAACCAAGCCTAGTAACTTCCAATAAAAGAGAGATCGTTTCTGAAAAAGTTGAATTACAACTCGACTCAGCTCTTATTGACCAAGTGGCATTACCTCCAAAAGAAACAAGTGCCGGTCCCATTAACTCTATAGAGCCACCTAAAGAAAACAGCAAAACCAAGACTACCCTTAACCTTGGAAATATTTTTAAGACCAATCCGATTAAGGAAACGTCTGAAGAAAAACCAAAGGAAACCGCTCTCAATCGCTCGTTTACTAATGATGAATTGCTAGAGGCCTGGCGTCTGTTTGCTGAAACAAGAAAAAACCAAGTAGCCGAGTTTCATTTGCTGAGTCGTGGGTACGAGTTGAAACAAAACAAGCTAATCATCGAGTTAGCCAATCCGGTTGAAGAACCGTTGTTGGCCGGTTTCAGAACAGATCTGACCACCTTTTTACGCGAAAAAGTTGGCAATAACACAATTACCGTTGTTGGGCAATTAAGGGAAATCTCTAAACAAAAAATGGCCTATACCAACAAAGAAAAGTTTGAGGCCATGGCAGAAAAAAATCCGGTATTGCTGCAATTGAAAGAAAAGTTTGGCCTCGATCCGGATTTTTAGAAAAAAAGTAAAAATCAGCAAACCTTCGGGGCAATTACTCGTTATTAGCATTACTTATAAACTAGATAGTAATGCTATCACTTCACCTGAGGCTTATTAAATCACTTACTTTTCTTGTACTATTTGTATTGATTGTGAATGGTTTAAGTATCGATTCACAAACGGATTATTCAAGTCGAGAAAAAGCCTCAACCGAAGAAACAATAGAAATCACAGAAGAAGCTATTGTCTCTGAAAAGCATGTTCAGAGTAAGAAAAGAAGCAATCTAGTTGGGATTAAAAAGGTGGAGGTGCAATCTAACCTATCTACTTTTAAAACACCCACTCCAGACTTATTCACTAAAACATCACGCTCTATTCTACATAGGGCATTGCTCATTTAAGAGCTTACATTTTTTGGTTTATCTAATAATCACTTCCTCGGTAGTGTATTCTAATTGTATAAATCTTAAACAGAAAATGTATGAAAAATCAACATAATTCGAATCAAAAATCATTCATCATGTGGTCTATAATCGTGCTGTACTTTGTATGCATGACGTTTGTTTCATTAACGGTTAAGTAGTCAAAATGAAAACCAAAAAGACCATGTTGGACTATTGCAAAAAAGTTTTGCAGTGTGTCAGTTTTGATATGCGATTGCTGCGCAAAGAATATCGAAAGTCAATACAATGGCTACCACCACACGAAGCAGCCGAACTTAAACAATGGATTAGAAACAAGAGAACTCAAATTGAAAGTATATGAAACCTACAAACATAATTTCTGTTGCTGTACTAGTTGCCATCGTAAGCAGTTGCGCGGTGGTTAGGCAAGGTGAAGTTGGAGTAAAAAGAAAAATGGGAAAGCTGAGCCCCAAAATAAATGGACCAGGTGCTGTTTGGTTCAATCCCTTTACCTCAACCATCATTAAGATGCCCATTCGCACCATGAATATGGAAATCAATGCCAACCTACCCTCGAAGGAAGGGTTAAATGTGGTGGCCATCATCTCCATATTATATAGAATGCAGCCTGACAAGGCTCCGCCCATTATCGAAACAATTGGGGTTGGTAATGAGATCAATGTAATCAGCAGTGTGTTCAGGTCGTCTGCGGCCGATGTTTGCTCGCGCTTTTTTGCCAAGGATATGCACTCTGCCCAGCGTGCCAACATTGAAAAAGAAGTGACAGAGCAAATGTCTAAAATTCTTTTGCCGAGAGGCTTTGAGATTGAAGCGGTGTTGCTCAAGAACATACAATTGCCAACTGGCTTAGCGCGGGCAGTAGAAGAAAAACTGGAAGCCGAACAGCAAGCGCAACGAATGGAGTTTTTGCTAGACCGTGAAAAAAGAGAGGCTCAGCGCAAAATCATTGAAGCCGAAGGTATTCGCGATTCACAAAAAATAATCGCGGAGGGATTGACAAAGGCAATCATTGAATGGCAAAGCATTGAAGCTTTTCGTGAGTTAGCGAAATCGCCCAATTCAAAAATAATTATGACGGATGGAAAGACTCCATTGTTAGTTAACCCAACCACCGACAAATAGGTAAATAACCAGAAAAGGGAGATCGATAGAGGATGACATCTCCCTTTTCTAAATCTCAAATCTAACCAAATGACAAAATCAAATTTTCCAATTTCAGTAACCATTTTCCTCGCAGTGCAATTCATATCAATAGTGGGTGAGGCACAACTAAGTATTGCCAATACCGAATTCAAAACGCTAGCTACGGCTTTTGCTCATCGAGAAGAAGCTACTTGGTTAGACTTGAGCAAACAGGGGTTGACGGAACTACCCGACTCTCTTTTTGCTTTAGTGAATTTACAATACTTGGATTTGGGCAAAAATAATCTCACCACTATTTCAGGTAAAATAAAAAATCTCAAAAAACTGAAATACCTGGTACTGTCATACAATCAAATCAAGCAACTTCCTGATGAGATGCGAGAGCTTACCTTGCTTCAAAGCCTCTATCTTGACCATAACAAAAATCTTGAAATCGATCAAGCGATTATCATATTGGCTAATCTTCCATCGCTAAAAATGCTAAGCTTGGCTGGTGATAATATCTCGGTAGTACCTAAAAGTATCACGAAAGTAAAACGGCTTGAAACACTGGATTTTTCAGAAAATACAATTACTAGTCTGCCAACAAACATACCTGAGCTACGCCAGCTTCGTGTATTGTACATCAACAACGATGCTTTTTTTAATCTTGAAAAAAATATTCGGCTGATCAGTAAAATGAAAAAGCTAAAGGAGTTGCATATTGAGAATGATGGGATAACGAGCCTACCGCACAATATAAACGAACTAAAACAAGTGGAATACCTCTTTTTAGTCGGAAATAAAATAAGCGAAATACCAGCCGAAGTAAACGAAATGAAACGACTTCGCATTCTAGATTTGTCGGACAACCCGCTTCCTCCACTTCTTGACGAACGAGTATTGGATCCAAAAGTGATCATTCGCCTCAACCGCAAAAATTGACCCTTGCACCAATTAAAAGTTGATAACTGTAACCCTTACCCACTACTATGAAATGGATTGTATTAGAAGAAAACCCCTCACAGGACCAGTACATTGCTGTGATGGTAGCGGAAGAAAACAAAACTTTGAGAATCGAAAACAAACCTTGTTCGATATTTAAAACAAGCGAAGAAGCAATGTATCGGGCAAGGCAACTGCGAGAACTTTACAAGGTGCCTAGCATAAAGATATTTTACTCAGATACGACCCTCTACGACTTCTAGCTTGCTCGTTAAAAAATACAAAACCGCTAAACATAAACATGAAAAACGCATACCTGACCAAACTAGATGCAACCGTATTGCTAATCTTTGTAGTTGCTTCATTTCCATTGCATTCACAAGTAAAAAACTCAGCAGAATTAGAGAAAGCAAAAAAGGAACTGCAACAAGAACGTGAAAATATTTTTATACAAGCTCTGCATCTATCTACCACGCAGGCAAGTGTCTTTCACGTAATTTATGTCGATTTCAATAGAGAAAAAAGCAGTTTAGATGGCGAATTATTTTCGCTGATTGTTAAGTATGGCAATAACTACCAAAAGCTAGATGCTACTTTGATGAGCGAATTCATAAAGCAATCGGAAAACTATCAACGCAAAGAATTAGCTCTACGAAAAAAATACTATAGCCGATTGAGTAAAGCTATTTCGGTAGAATTGGCTTCGCAGTTTTATGAGGTAGATGACTTTGTTTCCACCAGTCTTCGGATGAATGTTTTATCGGGGCTTCCCTTTACGCAAAGCATAACAAAACTATTGGCAACCCAATCCGCAAATTGAAAAAGTTAAATCTGTTAAAATAATTGACTGCCAAAATTTTACAACCTAATTCATCCATCTAATGAGCGAAACAGGAATACTTTGGGTAACCTTTAATGCCTTTGTCGTTGCCATGTTAGCAATCGATTTGGGAATATTTCATAGGAAATCGCACGAGGTTGGCGTGAAAGAAGCGCTTACTTGGACGTGCGTTTGGATAACCTTGGCCATGCTTTTTAACCTGTTTACTTATTACTATTTCGATAAAGGTAAAGCGCTGGAATTTTTTACCGGTTATCTCATCGAAAAATCTCTGAGTATCGATAACATCTTTGTTATCATTTTAATTTTCTCTTATTTTAAAGTGCCTAAAGCTTACCAGCACAAGGTTTTGTTTTGGGGAATATTGGGTGCTTTGGTCATGCGCTTTATATTTATTCTATCCGGTGTAGAGTTGATTCACCGATTTCATTGGCTCATCTATATTTTTGGTGGATTCTTAATTATAACTGGCGTACGCATGCTCACCTCGGGGGATCAAAAAATTGAGCCTGATAAAAATCCATTAATTAAACTGGCAAAAAAGATTATGCCCATTACCACTGCTTTTGAAGGAGACAAGTTTTTTGTAAAGCGCAATGCCCGCACATGGGCCACTCCTCTTTTTTTAGTTGTGATTCTGATAGAAACCACTGATTTAATTTTTGCAGTTGACTCAATACCCGCCATTTTAGCTATTTCAGATGATACCTTTATCATTTACACCTCAAATGTATTTGCTCTTTTGGGGCTTCGGTCACTTTATTTTGCCTTGGCGGGAATAGAGCAATACTTTAAATACTTAAAATTTGGATTGTCGGCCATACTGGTGTTTGTTGGAATAAAAATGTGCATCGTTGATTGGTTTAAAATACCTATAGAAATTTCTCTCATCGTAATAGGTTTTACGCTGGCTATTGCAATGATTTGCTCAAGAATCTTACCGTTGCGCCCAAAAAATAATTAACAGCACCTCTTCCCAATTTCACCTACCTTATGAATCGTTTTTTTTATTTCTTGTATCTCTTGATTTTCGTTTGTTCATCTCAACTATTTGGTCAACAAAATCTTTTCAACATTCCCTCTGGTGACATTACCCCAAAAGGGAAGTTCTTTTATCAACACCAATTCAATTTCTATTCTGCGAATGAGCTAGAGTCAAAATCACACATCGTTTATGGCGTTGGAAAGGGATGGGATTTGGGGGTAAATTTTGTCGATCTTCCTCTCAGTTTTGGACAAGGCGGTCGGATCGTTTCTTTCAATGACAATAGCAAACGCAAACCCCTCTACCCGCTTTTGATGTTTACACTTCAAAAACAATTTGTTCTTAAGGCAGAGCACTGGTTCATTAATGTTGGAACACAGATAGGGCCAAATCTTAGCAATGAGTTTAGCAATAAACGAATTGCCGTGATGAATTATGCCTTGATTCGATGGCAACCTTCTAAGAAAGGATATTTGATTGCCGGCCCTTATCATACCAATGATGTATTTGTGGGTGGCCCTCCTAAGAATAATTTTGGGCTGATGTTTGGCTATGAATATAGACTCAACGATAAATGGTTGTTAATGGCTGACTTTATTTCAGGTTCGCACAAAAAATCGCAAACGGTTATAGGCGGTGGATACAATGTTAGCCATAAACTGCAGCTCTTTTTGGGTGGACTATTGGCTTTTCCAAACAACAAGCTTGACAATGGAGTTGTGTTGGAAATCAATTGGTACGGGTGGAATTTTATGGATGCACACTAAAGTGATGCATTCTTATGTTTAAAGGCCACCAATTACTAATCAGCTTTGCATCTTGAAAATATCAAAACAAAAGCTCACTAGTAAACCTAAACTTTAATGTAGATTTTCTTTTTATCCATACCATACCCAATGGTCCAGCAGGTCATCATCCACGTAAAGGCAAAAAGAAAAGAACCTAGGTAATCACCTGCCAAGGGTGAGAACACATCGGTAAACAAAAATTGATAAATGGGTTTATCACCAATATTGAATATCCAGAAAATTGTTAGTCCGATTTCTGAAATCAGATAAAGGAACAGCGTGTTTTTACCGAACACTTCAAAAAAATACGTCCATCGATTTATTTTCCTTATTTCAATTACATACAGCAATAAGGAAAGGATGATTACATCTAGCCCCACCGTGTAAAGCACAAAAGAACTGGTCCATAATTTTTTATTTATCGGAAAACCCCAATTCCACACTAAACCAATTGTAGCAAGCAAAACACCCGCCATCAACAACTTCGCAATCGTTTCAAAGGTCACGCCTCTTTCTTTGATATACTTGCCTACTAAATAGCCGCCCACTACATTCACGATTGCAGGGAGTGTGCTCAACAAGCCTTCCGGATCGAATGGCAGGCCTTCGCCTAAGTAAAGATGCTTCGAACCCAACAACCACATATCCAATTTTAGAACTGCATTGCCTTGTAAAGAGAGGTCACCAAAAGAAAGCAATAGCAGCCAATAGCCGACCAGAGCAACGGCTGAGAAAATCAGCAAGCCTTTTTCTTTGATGAAATAAATAAGGACGGAAGCAAAAAGATAACACAAGGCAATTCGCTGCAGCACTCCAAAAATTCTAGTCTCAGCCAAGGGCTTCAAGGCCCATTGCCCATCTATTTGTTGAACAAATGGAAACCAATACATTAAAAAACCTAACAAAAAAATAACAGAGGCACGCTTTACTACTTTATAAAAATAAGTCCGAGCACCAGCCGCTAAACTGCTAGTTAAACTAAAGCACATGGCATTGCCCACCACGAACAAAAAGGTTGGGAACACCCAATCGGTTGGGGTAAACCCATGCCAGTCGGCATGAAGCAAGGGGGCAAAGGTCGTTTCATGATTTCCGGGGGAGTTCACAATAATCATGAGCGTGACGGTAATACCTCGTAATACATCGATGGCCTGAAACCTCATACATTCGATTTTGAATAATACATGCTAAAAATGCAGCTATCTTCTTAAAATAAAAAGGCCAACAGTTTATTGGTTAGAAAAAATGTGCTAAAATTGAAGGTTAAACTCTAAACCCATGAAAGTAACCCGCTTAAGCATTTATTTACTTGCCATCGCAACCGCCTCTTTATTAGCGTCTTGCGGTTCCTCCACTAAGAAAGATGACCAAAGTTCTGACGAATTCAAGCAAGCTGAGGAGTCTTTGAAAGACCAAATCAAGGATGTCGTTTACAATATTCCTTCCCCCTCTGAAATTCCTTACCTACTTCAAGCTACAGGCGCTGAATTCAACCAATCCTTGTTGAACGACCGTAAAAAAGTAGATCAGTATTTGACTCGCAACGAAAAGGCCGCCCTGAACCTTGGCGTTTATGCAGCCGACATCGGCTACCTTAGCTCATACGAAAAAACCCAAGAGGCCATCGATTATTTGAGTTCAGCCAAAAAGTTGGCCGACAACTTGGGCATCAGCTCATTCGACCCGGAAGTCTTAAAAAGATTTGAAACTAACATATCCAACAAAGACTCACTTGCCACCTTATTGGATGGAGCGGTAAAAAAGACAGATAAATACCTGAAAGATGATAGCCGCACCAAGTTGGCTGCTCTTTTGGTGACGGGAAGTTTTGTGGAAGGACTTTCCATCTCTACCGGTTTAATTAAGACCTATCCTAATAACGTGTTGAAAGAGGCCGACCGGAACAACATACTTACGCCATTGATCCGCGTAATTTTAGAGCAAGAAAAATCAATTGATGAGCTAGCTAAAATGTTGGGTGCAGTAGATCAAGCAGAACCTGTTGCTAGCATTCAAGCAAACTTAACAGCCCTAAAGGCAAGCTACCGCGCGTTAGATATTGAAGAGAAAATCAAAAACAATCGTTCTGATCTAGTTTTATCCGATAAAAATTTGGTTGAAATTACCAAGATTGTTGATAAAATGAGAAAAGAAATAGTGGAATAACAAATCACCAACTCCATCGCGAAAGGCCGGCTACCACCGGCCTTTCTTTTTTCTAAACTAAAAATCTACTTTAGTATCTTTAGCCATTGATTCAAACCTATGAGCGAACCCGTACTAAAAGCCATCATAAAGCTATTTGCACTGGTGGCAAAAGAAGATACCGTTACCAAGCAAGAAAGAGAATTCATAGAAGTTTTTCTCTCCGATCACCTCAATCAGAAATCTGTTCAGTCTCATTTACAATTGTTTGACGAATATGTGCGTGAATCATCGGATAAGTTCGGGGTAGGTATCGATCAGGAATCCATTACCAAATTATGTCAAAGCATCAATCGAGAAGTAGACTATAAGCAGAAGTCAGTAATCATGCTCGAACTGATGAGCTTGATTTTGGCAGACGGAGACATTACGCCTTCCGAAGAGAACCTGGCCAAATCAATCGGGCAAGCATTTAATGTATCTTCACAGGATATTGAGTTGATCAAAATTTTTATCGTCTCAAAAATACCTGAACTAATTGACAATGAAAATATTTTGGTTGTATCCAATGAAGGCAAATCAGGACCTGGAACAAAAGTCATCAAGCGAGAAGAGTTGGACGGCTTTATGTCGGTGCTTCACCTAAAGTCGAGCAATCTTTTTTTCTTCCGTTACTTGGGTCATTCGGATGTTTATCTGAATGGTGTGCCTCAAAAACCGGGCAATATCAATGTGCTGGCCACGGGCAGCATTATGCGATGGAGTGCTGCTGATGCGGTTTACTATGGAGAGATTCTAAACAAATTTAAAAGCAAATCAGATCACTCGCGCACGAGCTTTGAAGCCGAAAAAATTTCCTACCGTTTTAAAACAGGCAAGTTCGGTTTGCGGGAAGTAACCATTAGCACAGAATCGGGTAACCTTGTTGCATTGATGGGTGCCAGCGGAGCGGGCAAATCTACTTTGCTACATGTACTGAATGGCACCGAAAAACCGTTTGAGGGAAAAGTACTCATCAATGGTATTGACATTCATAAAAACCCCGAAAAAATTGAAGGAGTGATTGGATTTGTCCCGCAAGATGACTTGCTTATTGAAGACTTAACCGTTTATCAAAATTTATACTTTGCTGCCAAACTTTGCTTTAGCCATTTAGAAGAATTACAGATTGATGAACTAGTTATAAAAACGCTGGAAGACCTAGGACTAACTCAAACTAAAGATTTGAAAGTAGGTTCACCCTTGCAAAAAACCATTAGCGGTGGCCAGCGCAAACGACTTAATATCGGATTAGAACTGCTGCGCGAACCAGCCGTGTTGTTTGTAGATGAACCCACTTCCGGGCTTTCTTCCAGAGATTCAGAAAACATCATTGATCTTTTAAAAGAGCTTTCCTTAAAGGGCAAATTGGTATTTGCCGTTATCCACCAACCATCGTCCGATATTTTTAAAATGTTTGATAAGCTGGTAATCCTTGATACGGGAGGCTATCAAATCTACTTTGGAAATCCAGTAGATGCCGTTACCTATTTCAAGCGCAATATCCATTTGATCAATAGCGATGAGGGCGAATGTCATGCCTGTGGTAATGTAAACCCCGAGCAGATTTTTAATATCATTGAAACCAAAGTCATCAACGAATTTGGTGACACCACAAATGAGCGAAAGTTTTCACCTGAGCAATGGAATGAAATTTTTTCGAAGCAAATAAAAATTCGCTCGGTGCTGCGCGCCAACGAAATTCCGCACTCCACCTTGCACATCCCCAGTTGGTTTAAGCAAACACGTCTGTTTTCCATGCGCGATGTGCTCTCAAAAATCAGCAACAAACAATATTTGCTCATTAATTTATTTGAAGCACCGATGTTGGCATTTATATTGGCGTTTATTGTTCGCTATTACAATGTAAACGACCCCTTCAAAGCCGGGTATGTGTTCAGTAAAAACTTAAACTTGCCTGCTCATTTGTTCATGAGCATTATTGTTGCTTTGTTTATGGGGCTTACCGTAAGTGCCGAAGAAATTATCCGCGACCGTAAAATTCTAAAGCGAGAAAAGTTTTTACATCTGAACAGAAGTAGTTATATCATTTCAAAGATTTCTATTTTGTTCATAATCTCCGCTCTTCAAACAGCTTTGTTTGTGGCGGTGGCAAACTACATTCTTCAAATTCAATGCGTGTACTTCATCCATTGGGGGATTTTGTTCACGGTATCATGCTTTGCCAATTTGTTGGGTTTAAATATTTCCTCTGCATTTAATTCAGCCGTTACCATTTATATTTTAATTCCAATTCTGTTAATACCACAACTAATTCTAAGCGGTGTGGTGGTGAAGTTTGATAAGTTGAACCCGCTTATAGGCAACACCAGCACGGTGCCTTTTGTGGGTGACTTGATGGCTTCGCGTTGGGCTTTTGAAGCGGCCATGGTAGCGCAGTTCAAAGACAACGAGTTTGAAAAGGAATTCTACGTCTATGATAAAACAATGGCCGCTGCCGACTACAAAAAGATCTATATGATTCCAGAACTTGAGTCTCGATTGGACTTTGTTAATCTAAATCGTTCAAACAAAGAACCCGGGATTAGAAAAGAAGTTAGGGAGAAATTAGATTTGCTGAGAACTACCTTAGAGCATGAAGAAAAAGTAACAAAAAGTGGTTTTAGTCGAAATCAAGACTTAACCTTAGAACGCTATGACTCTACTATTAATCAACCCTTGATCGAATACTTAGAAACCTTGAAAAAGTTTTACATTAATCGCTATAACAAAGCTGATCAAGAAAAAGAAAAGAAGATTGAGCAAATGACCAATACTCCTGAAAAAGAAAAGAACTTTACTTCTAACAAAAATGCGTACCAAAATGAAGCCATTACCGAATTGGTCCGCAACACCATGGAACAAAATCGAATCATTGAAACCGATGGCAAATTCGTCCAAAAGATCTACCCGATATATAAATATCCAGATCCTGACCACATGGTTGACTTTAATGCCCAGTTTTATATGCCGGCCAAGCATTTCTTAAACCGAAACATTGACACCTTCTTTTTTAATTTAGGTGTGATTTGGTTGATGACGTTTGTGCTTGCTTTATCATTGTATTGGGAGGTACTACGGAGAATCATCGACCAACTTAGTAACATCTCCAATCCGCTTGAAAAACGGATGTAAACACTTACTTCACCATGTTTTTTGTTCTTTCCAAAACATTGAGTTACCTAGCCATGCCGCTGGTAATCATTTGCATCCTATTACTGGCTTCTCTTTTGATCAAATCAACTCGCTCGAAAAAAAATCTACTTCGGATTGCTATTTTCTCGTTACTATTCTTTTCAAATGACTTCATTTGCAACGAAGTAGTTCTCTGGTGGGAGGTTCCCCCTACTCCATTTCATCAAATCACCAAAAAGTATGAATACGGAATTCTGTTAACGGGTATAACCAAATCAGAAACAGAACTTAAGGATAGAGTTTTTCTAAGTCGTGGGGCCGACCGCATTACCCACACGTGGCAACTTTTTCAATCGGGCATCATCAAAAAAATATTGATTTCGGGAGGTAATGGCAATTTAAAAAAAGTAAAAAAACAGGAAGCCGATAACGTTGCTGACGTACTTCGATTAATGGGCGCACCTGACTCGGTGCTCATTATTGAAAATGTTTCGCGCAATACGCATGAATCAGCTATGGAAATCGCCAATCGATTCAAAGGACAAATCAAACCAAGTGAATGCCTGCTCATCACCTCTGCTTTTCATATCAGAAGGTCGGAGGCTTGTTTTATACATGAGGGTTGGCTGGTGGATACATTTAGTACTGATTTAAGTTCTCACCCAAGAAAATTTACTTTT
Source organism: Chryseotalea sp. WA131a (assembly GCA_025370075.1). Classification (NCBI taxonomy): domain Bacteria; kingdom Pseudomonadati; phylum Bacteroidota; class Cytophagia; order Cytophagales; family Chryseotaleaceae; genus Chryseotalea; species Chryseotalea sp. WA131a. Next base: position 1,263,190 of record CP073016.1, read on the forward strand.
GATGTTCTGTTCATTCCCAAAACAGAAGCGCTGAGCAATTGGCAATTGCTGATAAAAGAATGGATTGGTATGATAGCATATAAATTGGCCGGATATATTTAGTATGCCTAGAAACTACCTTCGCGATGCTGGCTGGTTGATTCTTGTATTGATATGCGGCATCGCCCTCATCAGTTTTGTTCCTGATCTTAAAATCGGAACGGTTGAAATCAAAAAAATGGATTTGCTCAGCGACCTTCGTCCAGCCAAGATTCCAATCAAAAAAAAACTAATTGCCGCTAAAAAGGATTCTGTCAAGACAATCAAAAAAGAACCTTCGCAACCGAAAAAAAATTGCCAACCCGATATAACCTGTTTGGAAGATTTTAGCGGTGATGCCAACATGCAATTCTTCTTCCGGTCGCTTTCCAAAACAAAATCAGAAGCTGTTCGAATAGCCTTCTTTGGCGATTCGTTTATTGAAGGAGATATACTTTGTGGAAGCTTTCGTGATACCCTTCAACAAGTATTAGGTGGGCGGGGTGTTGGCTTTGTGCCCATTACATCTGAAGTAGCGCAATTCAGAACAACTATTCAACACCAATTCGAAAATTGGGAAACGTACTCAATCGTATCAAAAAGAAATGAGATGCATCCGCTGGGGATTTCAGGGCATTGCTTTGTGCCACTTCCAGAAAATTATGTTGAATACAAGCCTACCAAAAAACGCTCAACAGATTTCAGTCAGGTAAGAATATTTTACAAAAACCCATTGCAATCGTCCATTGACTACGTGGTGAATGATTCGTTGCACGTAAAAACAGCACTCATGTCTTCCGGTTCCGTCCAACAATTTGAAATTTATCAGTCAAAAATTCAACACTTGAGATTGAGCTTTACTGAAACCGACAGTTTAAAATTATACGGGGCCAGTTTTGAAAATGGACCTGGGCTATATGTAGACAACTTTTCAATGCGCGGAAACTCTGGAGTGGGGTTATCAATGATACCCGAAAGCTCCTTAGCACAATTCAATGCATTACAGAACTACAAGCTCATTATTTTACAGTACGGATTAAACGTAGTGAGCCTTACCGATTCAACTAATTTTACCAGCTATCAAATAAGTATGGTACGCGTCATCAATCGACTAAAAAGAATATTTCCTGAGTCGAGTTTCTTATTAATCAGCGTAAGCGACCGGGCCAGCAATCAAAATGGAAAGTTTGCTACTTATCCAGATATTCCACTGATGCGCGATGTGCAGCGAGAAATTGCCAAGCAATGCAAAATCACTTTTTGGGATATGTACCAAGCGATGGGTGGCGAAAACAGCATGGTAAAGTTTGCAGAAGCGAAACCTACATTGGCTGCCAAAGACTATACGCATCTTACCTATTGGGGCGGAAAAAAGATTGCGTTGAAACTAGTAAACACATTAATCTACGAACAAAAAAGATATGCTAAAAAGAATAATAGCAGGTAGTCTATTTTTGAGCATATACGGGGCAGTGTTTTCGCAAGACACCATTGGATATGTAATCAATCGCGACTTCGCATTTATCAACCAAGAGGAAAATCGTCTTCAAAACAGCACTTCCCTATCTACCTTTTTTGAAAAGCTGTACCTGCAGAAAAAAAACAAAAATCAAAAAATCAGCATTCTTCATATTGGGGATTCACACATTCAAGCCGATTTCTTGACCAGTCAAACGCGGCAATTACTTCAAACTGAGTTTGGCAATGCCGGCAGGGGTTTGATTTTTCCTGGGCGGGTAGCCAGAACCAACGAACCACAAAACATATACTCAAACACCAACACACAATGGGAAAGCAAACGGATAGTATTTACCGACAAACCACTGCCGATCGGCATTGGAGCGATCACCTTGCGCACGGTTCAGCCAAATGCAAAGGTTGGCATTCGCACCTTCAACTTACCGCCAATAAATAACGCATTCAATAAACTCACGCTGTTCTTTCAAAAGGATTCAGCTAGTTTCAATTTAGCAGTGAAAGATTCCGTTGGGCAAGATTTGGCCTATGTTGGGTCGTTTAGTTTAGATGGTTACAGAAATGCCTCCACCGTTCTTCTCCCCTATTACGTGAATAAAATTGAGTTACAATGTTTAGTTCCCTTACCTAAACAATCGCAGCTCATCCTGTATGGAATCAGTTTAGAAAATCAAAAATCAGGGGTACTGTATCATTCCATTGGCGGAAATGGAGCGAAAGTTAGACACTATTTAGCGGCCGAATATTTTGTGCAACAAACTGCACCTCTTCAACCGGATCTGATTATTATTTCGTTGGGAACAAATGAAGCAATTGAATACCCCTATGTCGATAGCCAATTCAACACCCAACTGTTGGAACTTATCACCAAACTGAAAGCAAACAATCCGCAAACACAAATTCTCCTTACCACCACTGCCGATTTTTATAAAAAGCGAACAAGAAGAAATCCCGGTGTAGAAGTCATTCGAAAAAAAATAATGGAAGCATGCGATCAAAACAATTGGGCGTTTTGGGATTTGTATGAAGTAGCAGGCGGCAAGCATGCATCCGACCAATGGAAAAAAAATAAATTGCTCCAATACGATGGTATTCATTTCACCAAAGCAGGCTACGAACTTCAAGGCACATTATTATACCAGGCATTTTTAAAAGCTTATAACGAATATGTTCTCTATCGACATCCATAAGCTGCTAGAGCTATTCGTTTACAACGCGAAAGAACCCATGATTTTCAACAGTGGGTTTTTTCTGTTTCTGTTTGCTGGTTTCTTTTTGATTTATGCATTCTTACACAAAACCGACCGTCCTAAAATTATTTTTGTCACGCTCTTTTCCATTTATTTCTATTACAAATCAAGTGGTTGGTATTTTTTGTTGCTGCTGGCAACCACGGGAGTAGATTTTCAATTGGCTGCCTGGATTGACCAAGCTAAAACACAATGGGAAAGAAAATTTCTGCTGGTAGTAAGTTTAGTTGCCAACTTGGGGGTGTTGGGTTATTTCAAATACACCAATTTTCTATTTGAATTGGTAACAGACGTATCAGGTGCTACATTTCAACACTTCGATATTTTCTTACCCGTGGGGATTTCGTTCTTCACTTTTCAATCAATGAGTTATACCATTGATGTGTATCGAAGAGAGTTAAAACCAGTTTCCAATATTCTAGACTATGCATTCTTTGTATCGTTCTTTCCGCAATTGGTAGCGGGTCCCATCGTACGTGCAGCAGACTTTATTCCGCAGATTCACCAGCCTACTTTTGTGACAAAGGAAATGTTTGGACGAGGTGTTTTTCTCATCGGCACAGGCCTTTTCAAAAAAGCTGTTATCTCCAATTACATTAGTCTAAATTTTGTGGACAGGATTTTTGACTCGCCCGCGCTTTACACAGGCCTGGAAAATTTAGTTGGGGTTTATGGATATGCCTTACAAATTTATTGCGATTTCTCAGGCTACTCTGACATGGCCATCGGCATTGCGTTGCTGCTTGGCTTTCACTTCGCCAAAAATTTTAACTCGCCCTATCAATCGATAAACATCACCGAGTTTTGGAGGCGGTGGCACATTTCGCTATCTACGTGGCTAAAAGATTATTTGTACATTTCACTAGGTGGAAATCGAAAAGGGATTTGGCGAACCTACCTCAACTTAATTATCACCATGTTGTTAGGTGGCCTGTGGCACGGGGCTTCGGGCAAGTTTATTCTGTGGGGTGGGTTGCACGGACTTGCATTAGCAGTTCACAAATATGTTTCTTCATTTAAAATTGTTTTGCCTCAGTTGTTAAAAGGTCCATCCACAGTGCTGAGCATTGTGGCAACCTTTCACTTTACTTGCTTCTGCTGGATTTTCTTTCGGGCAGAAACGATGGAACTGGCCGGGCAAATGATTTACCAAATTATGTTTCATTTTAACCCAGGTGTGTTTGGCTCATTCCTAGTGGGTTACAAAACAATTAGCTTATGGTTGCTTATTGGCTTTCTACTACATTTCACCCCACCCAGTTGGGAGCAATGGGGCGAGACAGCCGTTACCAAACTACCACTTGTAGGCAAGGCATTGTTCTTATTGGTGATCATCATGGTGGTCGTGCAAACCAAGTCATCCAATATTCAGCCGTTTATTTATTTTCAGTTTTAGGAGACCTACTTGCCAGTGGCTATTTTTGCCAACATGATAAAAGAAGCAAAGCTCAATAGGTACTTCGTAATCGATTTCGATAGCACTTTTACCAAGGTAGAGGCATTTGATGTGTTGGCCGAAATCATTTTTAAGGAGCATCCAGACAGTAATTCATTAAAAAATAAAATAGCCGACATCACCAATTTGGGGATGGAAGGCAAACTTTCATTGCGCGAGTCGATTGAAAAACGACTGGAGATATTGCAGCCAGAAAAGCGTCACTTGCCTCCACTTGTCAAAAAGCTAAAGGAGTTGGTGTCAGAATCCTTTAAACGAAACAAAGATTTTTTTGAAACCCATGCAGAGAATATCTACATCATCTCCAACGGGTTTCGTGAGTTTATTGAACCCGTAGTTACTGAGTATGGTATTCTTGCCCAGAATATATTAGCCAATGAGTTTATCTTTAACGAAACCGAAAAAGTAATCGGTTTTGACTTAACCAATCCACTATCGGCAAACAATGGCAAAGTTGAACAACTTAAAAGGTTAAATTTGCCTGGCGATGTGTACGTAATTGGCGATGGTTACACCGACTACGAAATAAAGCATGCAGGCTTGGCCAACAAGTTTTATGCCTTTACCGAAAATATAGAACGTGCCAACGTACTGAACAAAGCAGATCACGTGACACCAAGTTTAGATGAATTTTTATACCTCAATAAATTGAATACTGCCATTTCTTACCCAAAAAATAGAATCAATGTTTTGCTGCTGGAAAATGTACACCCGGTAGCATTGGAATTGATGAAAGCCGAAGGTTTCAATGTTGAAACATATCCTGCAGGATTGGATGAAGACGAACTTTGCGAAAAAATAAAAAATGTTTCGGTGTTGGGCATCCGCTCTAAGACACAAGTCACAGCCAAGGTATTGGAAAATGCCAGCCGATTAATGGTAATTGGTGCCTTTTGCATTGGTACCAATCAAATCGATTTGAAAGCCGCCACCAAAAAAGGTGTAGCCGTTTTTAATGCACCCTTTAGCAATACACGTTCAGTAGTCGAGTTGGCGATTGGCGAAATGATTTTATTGATGCGCAACATCATTGATAAATCTTCTAAAATGCATTTGGGCAAATGGGACAAATCGGCAAAGGGCAGTTTTGAAATCCGTGGAAAAAAATTGGGTATCGTTGGTTACGGAAATATAGGTGCGCAGCTTTCGGTGATTGCCGAGAACCTTGGTATGAAAGTATTGTACTTCGACCGGGAAGAAAAATTGGCACTTGGCAATGCCATCAAATGTAAATCACTGAACGAATTACTGGCGCAAGCAGATGTGGTTACCCTGCACGTGGATGGCCGCGAAGCAAACACCAATTTGGTTGGCGAAGAGGAATTTAAGTCAATGAAAGATGGGGTCATCTTTTTGAACCTCAGCCGTGGGCATGTGGTGGACGTAAAAGCTTTACGCGAAAATATTTTGAATGGAAAAGTGGGGGGATGTTCGATTGATGTTTTCCCATACGAGCCTATCAGCAACAATGAAGAATTTGTTTCAGAATTGCGCGGATTACCCAATACCATCCTTACACCACACATTGGTGGAAGCACCAGTGAAGCGCAAGAGAATATCGGCAATTTTGTGCCCACCAAAATGATGGATTACATCAATACGGGCAGCACCAGCAACAGTGTAAACTTTCCCAACCTTACGTTACCAATACTTGAAAATGTCCATCGCTTGATTCACATCCACAACAATGTGCCCGGCATTCTGGCAAAAATCAACAAAGTACTCGCTGATAACGAAATCAACATTGTTGGACAGTACTTAAAAACGAATGAATTGATTGGTTATGTCATCACCGACATCAACAAAGAGTACAACAAAGAGGTGATTAAGGACTTACGTGCCATTGACAACACGATTAAATTTAGGGTGTTGTATTAGTGTTTTTGGGCACGTATTGTATATCCGCGATAAAAATCAGATTAGATGTTTTATTGCCGGAAATCTCCGTTTCTAAATTGATTGACTTTGGCAAAATATCATGGAGGTAATCGTACGAGTATCTATAAATCGCTTTGACCGTCAGTACCGTTGCATCAGAGTTTGTTAAGTTATTCCTTGAAAAAAATCTAGCTATTGCTCGAAGTTGACTTGGGTCTATTCCCCCTGCGGGAGAAATCAATACATCATACCAATAAACTTTATGCAGTGGATTTTCCTTTGAATCATAAGAGAAAGACATTGTAGTTGCTAATGCGCCCTGCCCTTGCTTTATGTTAGTCAGATTGCCATTTTGCATGGATACGTTGTAAATCCCGTTTCTATATTTAAAGAAACTTAATTCACTTCCTGCATATTCAAACATTACAGAATCTTTGTGCCAATTGCTATTTAGTCGCCACCTAATTTTTACCTTCTTCAGTAAACCAGCAGTAAAAACCAAAGTCGTATAATAATCGCTGTACTCATTAGTTTGAAATTGTATGTAGGTAGAGTCTGTGAAGTATTGATAATTTAGCGATGTATTATCTGTTCCGCCAATACTAGTTAGCTTAATGCCTTCGTAGTTGAATACATACTCTTCAAATTGACTATTGAGAATGCTTTTTACACTATACTTGGTTGGGTCCAAATCAGGGCCGCATCCAAAAAAAAGAAAGGCAACTCCAAAAAATAAAATAACTTTTTTCATTTTAAAAAAAGTAAAACCCACTATGGACCTGGTGGTGGTTTCTGAACCCCATAAAAGACAAGTTTTGAGCTGCTCGCTGGTCGCATTCTTCCACTGTTAACCTGATTTTTGGTCGAGGTACTGACGTTTTACCGTCAGTATGAGGCCTGATTTTGTCCGTGAGCTTAACTCGGTATTGTATAATTGTTAGGTTCAGCAAACGTGTCCCAAATCCAAGTGAGTTTCGATTCAAAAATACGTAAATGTATTGAGCTAACCACAAACAAATTTTTGGTTTTAGATAGGAGATTTTAGATTCCTTTCATTTCATGTTTTAACGAGCAGCAACCTTGCAATCATTCATAAATATCCTAAGACAAGAAAGTTGTAATTTTTAAAATGCAAATCATAAATCACAAATCCCCTAACGTTTGGTAGATTTGCCACTCAAATTGATTTCCATGACAAAAATTGATTTCGCACCCGGACCATCACAACTATATTTTACTGTTGAAGGCCATATGCGAAGGGCTTTCAAAGAGGGATTTCCTTCGATTTCGCACCGCAGCAAAAAATTTGAGGAGGCCTATCAACGCGCCACGCACAATCTTCGTGAGCTGTTATCGATACCAAATGATTTTCACATTTCGTTCTGCGGTTCGGCCAGTGAAGTATGGGAGCGCTCCATTCAAAGTTTGGTTGTTGAAAACAGTCTTCATTTAGTCAACGGGGCTTTTTCAAAAAAATTTTATGAGACGGCCATTCAATTGAAAAAAAAACCACTAAAAATTGAAGTGTCACTCGGTACAGGATTTACAGCAGTGCCTTCCTTAGAAGAACCCGAGTTGATTGCATTAACACAGAACGAAACCAGCACAGGAGTCTCTTTGCCTTTATCTTACATCTCAGACATGCGGGCAAAATTTCCTAATGCGATAATTATTGTAGATGCCGTTTCGTCAATGCCCTACCCTACTTTCGATTATTCTAAAATCGATTCGGTTTTCTTCTCCGTGCAAAAAGGGTTTGGAATGCCTGCCGGGCTAGGCGTATGGATTTATAATCAACGTTGCATCGATAAGTGCAAATCGATCCAAGCCAAAGGAATGTCGATAGGCTCTTACCACAGTCTGTTGAGTCTGCATGAATTCACACTCAAAAATCAAACGCCCGTTACACCAAACATGCTGGCAATTTATGTGTTGGGATATGTGGCGCAAGATTTTCTGAATCGAGGCATTGCTGCCATCCGCAAAGAAACAGAGTACAAAGCAGCGCTGTTGTATCAAACGTTGGACAAGCACGCACTCATCAAACCATTTATAATAGAAAAAGAGGCTCGATCTAAAACCGTAATAATTGCGGATTTTGGCGACAATATTAATTCTATAAAAGAAAAGCTTCAGGGCAAAGGTCTGTTTCCTGGCGAGGGGTATGGCGAACTCAAAAAAACACAACTCCGGTTTGCAAATTTCCCTGCCCATTCGAAAGAGCAGTATGAGTTGTTGGTGGATGTGCTTGGTCAATAGTCATTGGGACTTGGGCATTAGTACTTAGGCATTAGGCTCCTTAGCCCAAATACCCTAAGCAACAAGTCCTAAACCCTTGCTTACATTAAACCTTTTGACCTCTTTTTTGCCTAACTTTCGTTTTTGCAAAACATCGTTTGGAAGACAAAGAACTCTTGCTCAAAATCCGTAATCCCGATTCGCGGAATTACGGCTTTAATATGTTGGTACGCACCTACCAGCAGCGGGTGTATTGGCACGTACGCAAGATGGTAATCGACCACGATGATGCCGATGACCTCACCCAAGAAATCTTCATCAAAATCCACAAATACATTGATACTTTTCGAGAAGATTCACAGCTTTTTACATGGATTTACCGAATCGCTACTAACGAGTGCCTCAGTTTTTTGAACAAGAAAAAACGTAAGTTCTTTTTGCCCATCGAAGACGTAACACAGCAATTGATTGCTAAAGTGGACAATGACCCTGATTTGAATGGTGATGAAATTCAAAAAAGACTACAAAAAGCTATATTGCAATTACCTGATAAACAAAGACTTGTATTCAACATGAAGTATTTTGACGATATGCCCTACGAACAAATGGCCGAGGTGACCAAGACTAGTGTGGGCGCATTGAAGGCGAGCTTTCACCATGCAGTAAAAAAAATAGAAGAATATTTAGGCGAATGATTAAACTTAAAAGTAGAACTTTAGTCGAAGCACCAAACAAACCAATAGAATGAAACGCCTAGAAGACATCCCCAAAAAGCAGTCCTTTAAAGTGCCCGATGGCTACTTTGAAGACCTGCCCATGCGGATACAGGCAAGGATTGAGACAGAAAAACCAAAGTCATTGGTTTCATTCAGTTATGGAAAGTTGGCCTTGCGCTATGCGCTTCCTATCATACTGATTGGAATTGTATCGGTAGTAGTATGGAATAACTATGCTGCCAAAACCGAAGACCCGCTGGTAGCATTGGAGAATGTTGCAGCCGAGCAATTGGTAGCCTATTTGGAAAACGATGAAATCTCAGCTGACGACATTCTTGAAAATGCTTCGTTTAGCAATACAATGGTTGACGAAATGCAACAGCCTTATGAGGGAATATCAGATAAAGAATTAGATGAGTTAGCAAACGAATACAATATTAACATTTAGCAGATATGAAGAAGTTATTGGTCATTGGAGCGGTATTAATAAACTCGTTGCTGGTGCTGGCTCAAGGCGAGCCTGATCTTGAAAAACAAGACCCAAAGGCGCAAGAAAAAATACAGGCAGCCCGCATTGCACTGATTTCAGAAAAGTTAAAGCTTACACCCGCGCAAGCTGAAAAGTTTTGGCCCATCTATCGAGAGTTTTCAGAACAACGGATGGAACTGCGCAAGCAATTTCGGCAAGCAGAGCGCAACCCTGAAGCTGGAAAAACCCAAGCAGAACGCGAAAAAGCTTTACTGAATTTAGGTCTGCAGCTAAAACAGCAAAATGTAGACTTAGAAAAAAAATATTCTGAACGCTTATTGAATATCATCTCTGCACAGCAATTGCTTACCTTGCCCAAAGCGGAAGAAGAATTTCGCAGAATGTTGATACAACGCCTGCAGGACAGACAAGAATTGCGCGATCAACGAAGAGAAAACATGCGCAACCGACTGGAGCAGCGCCAACGAGAAAAGAATAATTGATGCGGCCTTCGATAAAAAAAGTCTATGCCATCCTTTTTGCGATGGCATTTGCTGTTATAGCAAATGCCCAAACACTCGACACTTTACAGAACAAATCACTTTCACTGTCTGATTTTCTATCCCTTTCAAAAATCGATAGTATTTTTAGCGCAGCCGATTCACTTTCTATTTTTACGATGATTGATAGTTTGCTGAACAGTCAGACAAGCCTTCCTTCATCCATGGTGATTCGGGCTGGTTTTAACACTAATATTGTATCGGCTGGCCGCACCATTGGCGTAAATCAATATGGTGCAACGGCCGGTGCATCTTACTATCATAAAACCGGTTTGTATGCCGATGTAACTGGTTATTGGAGCCAAGAGTATAAACCAAGTCTGTATCTCACCATTGCCTCCATTGGCTATTTAAAAGCCATCGGCTCACATTATTCTTTTCTTGCTTCATACGATCGCCTGATTTATAACAATAAAGACATCAATGTGGAAAACCCGTTGACCAACATGCTTGGGCTTTCCAATTTTTTTGATGTAAAACCATTCACCTTCCGGCTGGATTATTCCTATTACTTTGGTCAAGAGCAGGCCCATCGGATAACCCCCGGAGTCATGCTCACCATTCGCAAATACAATTTTATTGGTTTAGATAGAATATCCCTATCACCTTCTTTTCAAATGCTGTTTGGAAATGCGAATGTTACCAGCATTCAGTTTGCGCAAGAACCTACTGTGCGCTCAAGGAGAAAACTGCCTCAACTGAAGCAAATCGATAAAAAAGAATTTGGTTTAATGAATTACTCCGCCACTCTCCCCTTGCGTCTGTCAAAAAAAAGCTGGTCTTTTATTGCTTCTTACACTTATAATTGGCCTGTTGCACTTCCTGGTGAGAGTGAGATTCCACAAAATAGTTTTGTTTCCCTTGCCATCTCCAAAACCATCAACTTCAAGTAAATCCATTCGGAGGTGTCAGTTCTTTTGAATAATTTTCGAAGATTAAATCGATCCTCATGAAGTTTTTAGCACTTTTATTTTTAGTAGTGGTGTCCCTTCCATCCATTGGTCAGCGGGAATACTGGCAGCAACGCGTGGAGTATACGATGGAAGTATCGTTAGATGATGCCACCCATCGTGTAAACGGTAATCAGAGATTGGTATATTTTAACAATTCGCCCGATACGTTAGCAAAAGTATATTATCACCTTTATTTCAATGCCTTTCAGCCCGGCAGCATGATGGATGTACGATCACGCAACCTGCCCGACCCCGACAGAAGAGTGATGGATCGCATCTCAAAATTGAAAGAGCATGAAATTGGATATCAGCACATTCAATCCTTAAAACAAGACGGAAAAGATGTTTCCTATAAAGTCAATGGAACCATCCTAGAGGTAACGCTCAATAAACCCATCCTTCCAAAATCAAAAACTGTTTTTGAGATGAAGTTTGAAAGTCAGATGCCGCAACAAATCCGTAGAAGTGGCCGCAACAACCGCGAGGGTATTTCTTACTCGATGACACAGTGGTATCCCAAACTGGCAGAATATGACTATCAAGGTTGGCACGCTTATCAATATGTGGCGCGCGAGTTTCATGGGGTGTGGGGAGATTTTGATGTCAAGATTTCCATCCATCCGAAGTATGTAATCGGTGGAACCGGCAAGCTACAAAACCCAGAACAAATCGGTCATGGCTATGAAGGTTCCTCCACTAAAGTAAACCGACCCAACGGAAACCTAACATGGCATTTTTTAGCCAAGGATGTAATTGATTTTGCCTGGGCTGCAGACCCTGATTATACGCATGATAAGGCCAAAGTACCCAACGGACCAGAGTTACATTTCTTCTACCAAAAAAATGAAAAGACTGCTGATACTTGGAAGAAAGTACAAGATATAGCGGTCAAAGTCTTTCAACACTTGAATGAAAATTTTGGCAAATACCCATTCGATACCTATTCGATCATACAAGGTGGTGATGGCGGTATGGAATACCCCATGTGTACACTGATATTAGGTGAAGGAAGTTTGGATGGGGTAGCTGGCACTATGGCCCACGAGGTAGCTCACAGTTGGTACCAGATGACGTTGGCCTCCAATGAATCTTTGTACGCATGGATGGATGAAGGCTTTACTGACTTTGCCAGTGATGAAGCAATGGATGTCATTACAGGTTCTGAACCTAACCACCGAAGCAGCTATCAAAGTTACTTTGCGTTAGTAAACAGCGGGTTGCAAGAGCCAGCCAATCAACACTCGGATCATTTTAATACCAACCGGGCGTATAGCATTATGGCTTATAGCATGGGTGCAGTTATGTTAGAGCAACTCAAATACCTTATCGGAAATCAAAATTTTTACAAAGGCATGAAGTTGTATTATAATTCGTGGAAAATGAAGCACCCTGAGCCGAATGACTTTATCAGGGTGATGGAAAAGGTATCCGGGCTTCAACTTCATTGGTATTTGCGCTATTGGATCAACACCACCAAAAGAATTGATTACGCCATCAGCAGTGTGATTGAAAAGGATGGCATTACGCTAGTTGACTTACAAAGAGTGGGCGAATTTCCCATGCCGATTGATTTGATAGTGACACTAAAGGATGGTACAAAAGAACTCTACTATATTTCGATGAATGAATTGATGGGGAGCAAACCTTCAGAAGATAAAACAAAGCGAGCTATTGTTGAATCATGGCCTTGGGTGAACTCGAACTATACCCTTAAAATCAATCGGAAAAGCAACGAAATTGAAAGCATTGAAATAGACCCTTCGCAGCGTATGGCCGATATCAACCGCAAAAATAACAAGATTGTCATTTCAGAGTTAGAACCTTACACTGACCCAATCAAGTAGTCGGATTTCCGAAAAAAATTGCTAATCTTGAACCATGGAAAAGAAAGCCGACATTCAAAAAACCATCTACGACAACGCCAAATCTCACTTTCTTGGCAACTTCCCCGATTCATTGCCCATTGAGCAAGCCTATGTGCACATCGGCATGTATTTGGGATGGATAATCGAAACCGACCTTTATTCTGAATACTTTGAGGAAGAAGCTGCAGGGCAGATTTTCAGGTTTAAAAGACGTGAAATCTCATGTACTATATTAAGTGAAATCTGGGATGGATATTTAGGCTTTGAACTATTTAACCGTTTCGGCAACTTTTTTACCTATTACTATTATGGAGGGGGGCTTTACCGTGCCGATTACGATGATGTTTTGGTAAAGGGTTTACCTTCCATTTACCATGTTGTGGATAGTTGGGAAAATTATGAAAAAATGAAACAACGTATCAACTTGCGTTTTCTAGATTGGAAAAAACTAACCGGTAATTAAAGGGTAAGAATTAAAGTTGCTTTCCGTTTTTATCGATCACCATCACTTTATTTTCTCCGGCACTGTTAGTCATCTTGATTGACAATTCCCCTGATCCCGTGTTGAATATCAGTTCAGAAGGTGGCATATCCAGTTTAAAGTTATTGCTCCACGCCAAACCATCAGTTTTATAAATTTTTGCAATAGTGGCTGGTAATTTATCTTGTACCTTTTCTTCAGAGTAGATGACCACAAAATAAACCTGCCCTTGCCCAATGACCGATGTAATGCATTTAATTACTGGTAAACTCCTTCTCTTCATGTTCGGCTGATCTACTGCAAAACTTGTCTTTAAATCTGGAATGCGTGAAGGCGTTATTGAATACAAATAGCCAGTGGCCAGCGAATCTTTGTAGGCTAAACCTACCGTGTATCTATCCTCTACAATTGACAATGGTTTGAAGGGCAAATCGCGGTTTGACTCAATAAACAAAGGAATAGAATCAGTGCCTGAGATCACCCACTTAGAAGCCTCCATAGTCGCCTCCCATTCAATCTCCTTTTTCAAACGTTCACGCTTGGCAAAATTCTGAGTGGTGTTTATTAAACTAATCAGCACCGATTTGGTGCCGTAAGATTTGGTGACAAAGTGATTGAAGTTGGCCAGCTCCGTATCGATATCGCGCTTCATAATTCCTGACGATATGCTATCAATGGCTTTAAGATTTACTAATTCCACTTTCAGCGTATTTAATCTAATTTTTACATTAATTGAATCGCGTAAAGGCTTAAAAGCTATTTTATCCGACAGATACTCTAACTCTGCTTGCTTCATCCTGAATACAGCCAATGGCAAAGGGTCTTCATCGTATTTTTTCAATTGGGCGAAAAGTAAATTGTCAGAAAGTAGGCTCAGTTCATTTCTCACAGAAACAGAATCCCTACGAATTTTATCTCGTAATTTATTTAATGAGATATCGTAGGTAATCAGGTTATCGCGCATGGGGATAATCTCGGTTTTTACTTTTTCAGAGATCATATTTGCCCAACGCTTGTAATCCCACAACTTTAAATCATCGTCTAAAAAACTTACCGTAGTGGTGCCATCTTTTTTGTAATCCGAAATCTCCTTTAAGTCAACCACAGGGTTGTAAGAAGTTTTTCCAACTTGCTTTAAGGCAGATTTATAACTGGAAATAGCCGTTTGAGTAGAGTCAAAACACGAAGTTAAATTTACCAAACTAACAACCTCTTTTTCATCGGAGCGAAGAAGTAACTCCTTTTCTGATTGATAGGCAGATTGAAGCTGTGTGAATATCTCCAATGACTTTCCGTACAACCTCTTGCAATTCAAAAAATGTTTTTTGGCTTCCTTTACCTTTTCCTTTCGCTCTTTCAATAAACTTACGCGAGTTTCCAAATCCAACCGAACATCAGAGAGTTTAATGCCAAATTCACCCGTGCGCAAATCTCTTCGGCTGTACATCTGGTAATACTCACCGTTTTTCTTAAGCTCTTTTTCAGTAATAGTATTGTAAACCTTATCAAAGAAAGTAACAGCCGAGTCGCATTGCGCCACCATCAACTCTGTATTTTTCAAAACATCGTTGTTTATGGCCTTCTCTTGCAAGGTAATGCCCATAAACAAAAAGGCATTAGGATTGTCGGTGGTTTCCTTTAGATATCGCTTTAGAAAGGGTTCAGCTCTCGCGTATTGCTTGGCTTGAAGCAATACAACCAATTCTTTATACTTGACTTTTTGTGCTAGGCTGGCGATAGAACAAAACAAAATGACCAATAAGCAAGAAACTATTTTACTCATGAGTAGGTTTAATTGGTCGAAGTTATCAAAATCCGGCTTAATGGACATTTATTAGGCTGAAACCCTTGCAAATTATTGAATGCCATAGCTTTAGGTCAAATCAAAGCTATGAATAAAAAAACTGCATTCACTGCGGGTCTAAAATGACCAAAAAGAATGGTAAGGTCAAAGGTATTCAATTGTATAAATGCACTTCTTGCGGTAAGCAATTCTTAGGTGGTGAGCGATTGGATAGCCATTTGCTATGGCAAGAATACACCGAGGGGAAACAGACCTACCAACAGTTGAGCGAACAGTACGGCTGCTCTATCAAGACAATTCAACGAAGGTTGGATAAAGTGAATGTGAAAACACCAGCCCTGGAAAAAGCAGCGGTAGTGGTGTTGATGGACACGACCTATTTCGGACGGGCCTTTGGCGTGATGCTGTTCAAAGATGCCTATAGCGGCAAGAACCTTTATAAACAATACGTGAAGAATGAAACGAACAGTTTGTACGGGGCAGGGCTTTTGTTTTTGAAAGAGAGCGGACTTGACATAAAGGCCATTGTCTGCGATGGAAGGAAAGGGCTGCTCGCCTTAATGCCAACCGTACCCAAGCAAATGTGCCAGTTCCATCAAGTGGCTATCGTTACGCGATACCTCACACGCAAGCCCAAGGTGCAAGCGGCCAAGGAGCTACGTGAACATGCGTTGTTGCTATCTAAAACAGACAAAGAAAGTTTTGAAGGGGCCTGACCGCCTGGCATACAAAGTGGGAACAATTCCTCAATGAACGCAGCAAAGACAAAGCAGGAAAAAATCGGTACACACACCGCAAGCTCCGCAGCGCCTATAGAAGTTTGAAGACCAACTTGCCTTGGCTCTTCACATTTTACGATAATATGGAACTCAACATTCCCAACACCACTAATGCCATTGATGGCCACTTTGCAGATATGAAAAACAAACTACGAAACCATAACGGACTGTCTTTGAACAGGAAAATGAAATTCATTGATGAGTTTTTGAAGGCATGAGGGTTCTCCAAAATATCAACAGGCCACCCTTTGGATGACCTGTCAAAAGACATTTTGTCGAACCGTCAAGGCATCCCTGATAGGTTGCTCTCCAGCAGGGCCTACTTCCGTTTCACCATTGACACAACAAACTTAAGAACATCATACATTGGATGTGCAAATCAACCCAAATCCCAAAAATAAACAGCCTAATAAATGTCCATTAAAGACTATCGTCTAAAAAACAGCCTAATAAATGTCCATTACTCCCAAAATCCCGACATTTGGTAAACAATTACTAAGCCATTACTTGCAGATTATGCTAAAAGCCACTTTTTCTTGGATTAAATCAATTGCAGGAGCACTACTTATTTTGGTTGTTTTAAAATACACCGGGCTGCTCGGCTATGTTACCCAAGTATCCCAATCCATGGTCATTAAGACGGGGTTGCTAGATGCGTCAACCGATGACAAGGGCAGGGAGTTGTTTGATTATGATTTCGCCATAAAGAACTTGAGCGGTGAGAAATTTTCGTTTGATCAATACAAAAGCAAAGTTGTTTTCTTAAATCTTTGGGCGACTTGGTGTGGGCCTTGCAAAGCCGAAATGCCAGCTATTCAAAAATTATACGATGAAGTTGGAGCCGATGATATCTCGTTTGTGATGCTTTCCATCGATCGAGACAGAGATCAGCACAAAGTGGAAAAGTATGCAAAAGATAAGGCGTACACTTTTCCGATATTTATGCCATCCGGGTTTTTAACAGATCAACTAAACGTACCCTCCATCCCCACCACTTTTATTATTGACAAATACGGAAAGATTGTGGCCAAGGAGGTAGGCACCACAAATTTCAACACCCCTAAGTTTAAGAAGTTCTTGAAAGAACTGGCTGGTAAGTAGCTTTTTTAAGGAAATTAGTACTCGGTGATCGGTAAGTCGAGCAATTCAGAATCTTTCTTTCAACAGCATGGATTTCAACTTGGCCATGCCCACACTTGCCTTTTCGGTAATGAATTCAAGATTGACTAAATGTAAAATATCCGGTTTCTTTGGGTCAATGACGTACTTCTTTGTTTTATCGGGAACGTAATCAATTAAACTAGCCGCAGGGTACACCACCATGGATGTGCCGACTACCAAGAAAATATCAGCAGTAGAAGCAATTTGAGCGGCCACTTCCATCATGGGCACAGCCTCGCCAAACCACACAATGTTAGGCCGCAGTTGAGAACCTCTTTCGCATTTGTCGCCTTTCTTCAATTCCCAACCATCAATGGGATAAATCAATGTGGGGTCTAGCGTGCTACGTGATTCAAATAAACTTCCGTGCAAATGGATCACCTTTGATGACCCTGCCCGCTCGTGCAGATTGTCTACGTTTTGCGTGATGACGGTAACCTTAAAATCTTTTTCCAACTCTGCTAAAATCTCATGACCGCGATTGGGTTTCGCTGCTAATCCCGTTTTTCTTCGCTGATTGTAAAACTCCAGCACCATTTCAGGATTTTTTCTCCAACCTTCTGGCGTGGCAACATCTTCTACTTTATGGCCTTCCCATAATCCACCTGAATCGCGAAAAGTTGCAATGCCACTCTCGGCACTGATGCCGGCACCTGTTAGGGCGATTAGTTTTTTCATCTCCAAAAAAAGAAGTTAACTATAAGAAGTTAGAATGTTGAAGGAAAAGAAAATCTGTGAATCTCTGACAACTTTCACTTTAGTTTTCGATCAAAAAAATCCTTTGACGTTGCAAATACTTTCGCCCAACTTTCATACCGCAAAAATCCATGCACCTCATCGGGCAAAACCAAAAGTTCCACATCGATTTTTCTCTCACGGAGCTTTTCAACTAAATCAATTGTTTGCTGGAAGTTGACGTTGCGGTCATCATCGCCATGCACAAATAATACTGGTGCTTTCCATTTTGATAAATCAGCATTGGGTGATGACCTCAATGCTAACTCTCTTTCTTCTTTGCGAATGCCCCAACTATTGGTGGCATCTTGCCCATCAAAGGACCAGTCGTGCACGCCATGTAAATCAACACCCGCTTTAAAAATTTCCGGGTTGCGCGACAAACCCATTGCTGTCAAATATCCTCCATACGAGCCACCCCACAAACCAATTTTGGTTACCTCTACTTCAGGCAAAGTTTGCAAATACTTCGCGGCAGCTACCACATCTTGGTACTCACTCGCACCACGCGGTCCTTGGTTTTGAGCCATCCTAAAATCGCGGCCATAGCCCACACCATTCCGATAGTTAACAGCCAACACTGCATAACCTTGGTTAGCTAAAAAGTTATTGAAGGCGTAGCAATGGCTGTAATAATCGCTGTAATGAAATCCCAAGAGCATTTGACGAATAGGCCCACCATGCATATACACAATGCCCGCTCGCTTGCCTACCACATTGCGATTGATAAACAATTGCCCGTGAACACTTGTGCCATCGGCTGCTTTAAAGATTACTTGCTCTGGTTTTACAAAACCTACTGGAGAGAAATTGGTAAGCTTACTAGAATTGATAACTGCCACCGCTTTTCTTGCTTCATCAACACGCACCAACATTTTGGCCGCGTTGAAGGTAGCTCTAAAACAATACAATTCGCTTCCACCAAAGGCAGGAAACATCTCAATGCCTTCGCCTGACGTTACGGCCACTGGGCTTCCACTATTTACAGAAGATTTCCAAATATGCCTGCGGTCGATGTCTTCACGATTGCCATCAAAATAAATAAAGTCATGAGCGGAATTTAAAGTGTAGTTTTCTACTTCACCATCGCCCGGGGTAATATCTTTCACATCAGTGCCCTCGGGGGTGATAGAGTACACATGGTTCCACCCTTGGTGCTCGGATTGAAATAAAATCCGATTGGTAATTGTCCACGCCAGGGGCATTGAAACAGTTTGTGCGAAGCCACCATCGGCTGCGGGCGAATTCCAAATTGATTTTGCCTTTGCTGTCTCAACATCGGCCGTCATAATTGAGAACCTGGAGCCTACCGTGTAATTCTCTAGCTCCCCAATTTTGTTTCCCGGGAAGCGGAGAAAGGCAATACTCTTGCCATCGGGCGACCACACCGGAGAGCCATCGTTGGTTACGTCTGGTGCAATCCATTTTATTGTTTTACTGATGGTATGGAACACCCCAACAAAACTATGATCTCCCCGATTGCTGGTAAACAAGATTTCAATTCCACTGGGTGAAAACTTGGGGCCACTGTTAAAACCTCTTGCCGTAAAAAGCAGCTTTGGTGTGGCATTCACTTCCAAGGTAGATTCATAAATCTGACCTGCTTTAGCAAATAAAAATTTCAAGCCATCTCGATAAAAAAGAGGGCTACTGCCTTGCGTGATTTTTGTGGGCTGGTTTTTGGACGCAATGTCTTTGAAATAAATGGCCATGTCGGGCCAATCGGGCAAACTAGCCGGGTTGGGACTTTGTCCATTTCTGTTAGGGCCACCTCCACGACAGAATAACAACTTTAGTCCATTGGGTGAAAACGTCAATTGCGAAATCTCTTGCCCATCATCTTGCTGATAATCCGTAAATAGCTTTGGTAACTCGTTGCCTAATTTAATCATGATGTTGCGCTTGCCATGGTCGTTGATTACCCAGGCAATATTTTTCCCATCGGCAGAGGAAGCAAAGCTTGATTCTGTGGGGTGGCTCATAAATTGCTCAAGAGCAGTTTGGCAAAAAGCCTGCGTAGATAAAAGCAGCACTAGATAGAAAAGTTTTTTCATCTTGATGGAGAGTTAAAATCTGCGAACCCGTCCGCAGCTGGCGGGTCTTTGGTCAATTAATTCATTACCTAAAGTTACCAAATTGAGGACAAAGAAAAAGCCCTAGTTTCCCGAGGCCTTTTCTGGTTTAGGTATAGGTAAAATTGTTAATCCCACTTTAGGTCAGACTCACCGTTTGGCTTGCTCGCTTCTACGGTCAAGGCTTCGCGTTCTTCGCGCTGGTCGAAGGAATCAAAATCAACATCAGGCATCAGTTCTTTCACATGATTGACTGTGTTACCCAATGCTTCCAAAAACTTTTTGAAATCCTCTTTGTACAAAAATATTTTATGCTTTTCGTAGGTAAAGCCCTCGTCATCTTTGTTGAACCTTTTCTTGCTTTCCGTAATCGTCACGTAGTAGTCGTTGCTACGGGTCGATTTCACATCAAAAAAGTACGTCCTCTTGCCGGCCTTTACTTTCTCAGAATAAATCTCGTCACGGCCATTGTTCTTTTGGTCTTCCACAGGGTTTAGGTTTTGGGTTAGGTTTCGTATTTAGGTAGTTTTGGTTCATTCGAAGGTACTATTTTACCAATTTAATGCAAAGAATAGGTACAATTTTTACACATTAATCCGTTTATTTAGGTTCTAATGAGGTCAACTTTTGAAGATATCAGGCAAACGGGCAGCTTAGAGCTGATGGCCAAGCAATTGGTAGAGGGGTTTATTACTGGATTGCACAAGTCGCCCTATCACGGATTTTCGGTGGAGTTTGCTGAGCACCGACTTTATAATGAAGGGCAAAGTACCCGCCATATTGATTGGAAGGTGTTTGCCCGCACGGATAGGCTTTACACGAAGCAATACGAAGAAGAAACCAATCTTCGGTGCTTGTTGGTGATTGATGGTTCGCCATCGATGTACTATCCCAAAGAGAGTAAAGCTAAGATCAAGTTCAGTGTTTACGCTGCTGCTGCCCTCGCTTATTTGTTGCACAAGCAACGCGATGCAGTAGGCGTGAGTTTATTTAGTGATCGAATCGAAGAGTTGACTCCAATAAAATCGTCTTCCATCCACCTCAATAAACTATTTACGTTGCTCGAAAATCGGTTGGCTTTGCAACCGCCCATTGTTGGCACGCGCGTGGCCAATGTGCTGCACGAGATAGCTGAGAAAATTCACAAACGATCGTTGGTGATTTTATTTAGTGATATGTTTGAAGATACCAATGACCATGAAGGTATTTTCAAAGCTCTCCAACATTTGAAGCACAACAAGCATGAGGTATTGCTCTTTCACGTAACGGACCACGCCACGGAATTGAACTTTACCTTTGCGGAGCGACCGTATGAGTTTATCGATTTGGAGAGCGGAGAAAAACTGAAACTCAATCCTGCAGATATTAAAGAGAAATACGAAGTCGAATTGAATCGACTTCATGCAGAATTGAAAATGCGATGCCACCAATTGAAAATCGATTTTGTTTCGGTGGACGCACAAAAGGATTATTTTGAGGTGCTACAGGCGTATTTGATAAAAAGGGAGAAGGTGAGGTAAATCAAGCCAACTGCTCATTGTGCAAATAGGCCTTTCTCGCCATTAACACATCTTTTGATTCCACATGATCGGGATCGGGAACACAACAATCTACAGGGCAAACGGCTGCGCATTGAGGCTCTTCGTGGAAGCCTGTGCATTCGGTACACTTGCCCGATACGATATAATAAAACTCGTCTGATACAGGATTTTGGTTGTCTTTGGCATCGGCCACTGAGCCGTCCTCATTTTTCACTTGTGTAAGAGCCGTTCCACCCGCCCATGTCCACTCGCGACCACCTTCGTAAATGGCCGTGTTGGGGCATTCAGGCTCGCACGCTCCACAGTTAATGCACTCGTCTGTTATTTTTATTGCCATAAAGCCTTAATTCTAAAGTATTTCTATTAAATCGCTGCAAAAATACAGCCCTTGAATTACAGTTCAAAACACTTGGAGGGGGTTAATAGTTTAGCAAGAAAATCGAATGACACTTTTAGAACGAATAGATGGCTTTGCCGAGTTGGGCAACCGATTGCAAACCATGCCTGCTGAAACAAAAAAGGGGCTGTTTCTGAGGGCCAACCAAGAAAACCCATGGTTCACGGATAGTAATATTGCTTTAGCCTTAAATGGGATAGGCGAATTCTTGGAAAAAGAAAAATTGCAACGATGGCTTTCGGCTTATACGATTGAAAATACGCAACCCAAAAAAATTGGTATCGCCATGGCAGGCAATATTCCGATGGTGGGCTTTCATGATTTGCTGTGTGTGCTCGTTACCGGAAATATGGCGGTGGCCAAACTCAGTTCACAAGATTGCGTTTTGATGAAATTTGTATGTGAGCTGTTGAAACAAATCAACCCTTCTTTTACTAACCAAATTCTTTTTGAAGAACGTCTAAAAGATGTGGACGCTGTGATTGCCACCGGTAGCGATAACACCGCACGTTATTTTGAATATTATTTTCGAAACATTCCGCATTTAATTCGTAAAAACCGAAGCTCGTGCGCAGTGATCATGGGTGAAGAAAGCGAAAAGGAATTAATTGAATTGGGTAAAGATGTGTTTAGCTATTTTGGGTTGGGCTGTCGAAATGTTTCTAAGCTATACGTGCCAGAAGGCTTTGATATTAAACGATTGATGAAAGCGTGGGAAGTTTATCTCGAGGTAGTAAATCATCACAAATACTCGAACAACTATACCTATCAGCGAACGATTTTATTGATGAACCTCATTCATTTTTATGACAATGGAGCTGTGATTTTGATTGAAAATAATTCGTTGGTATCGCCTATCTCTTTGCTTTATTATGAATACTATCAATCACTCGATGACTTAAAAAATAAGGTTCACAAACAAACAGAAAAAATTCAATGCATCGTATCTGCAAATGGTTGGTACAATAAGGGAATTCCTTTTGGTCGAGCCCAGCATCCTCAGGTATGGGAATATGCGGATAACGTAGATACCATTAAGTTTCTTACTGCGGTGAGAAGCAAGTAGTATGGAATGATTTGTTTAGCTAAAGTACCACGCTTAATAGTTACTAGTGATAAGTTAAATGTATTATGACGTCATTTAAAAAGTAGGCAGTAGGCAGTCACCAGTAGGCAGTCACCGCCAGTCCTATAATGCACACTGTATCCTGCCCACTGCTGATTTTATAGCCCCGTACGCCAAAGTACAGTTAACATAACACTAGTTACAGTTACCGTTAACTCATCGTCCTCTTATAATCTCTACCCATCCCGTAAAGGTATTTCCACTCGTACTGATACGGTAGAAGTAAACACCATCGGGATAGTTATCGCCCGTCCAATTGTTTTGATAGCTTTTAGAAGAAAATACTTCTGCACCCCATCGATTTGAAATATTTACTTGCGTGTCTGGAGGAATATTTCGGATGTAGAACGTTTCGTTTGAGCCATCGCCATTTGGTGTAAATACGTTGGGAATTGAATTGGGATCGAAAGAAAAATCCAACGGAACCCTCACATCAAATTCAAGAGAGCATCCCTGATCTTCATTCACCGTGAGATGGTACCTACCAGCATGTAATGCCTTGTAGTTCTTAATAAATTGTAAGCTGTTGTTAAACTCATTTACTTCTTCGGTGCGCGGAGAAAAATCCAAGGGGTTAATTTGAGGGTTAGAGGCCGAATCAAATCGGATGGTTACAAAGTACGGTTTTTGACCCCCTGTAAAATTGATCAAATCAAACCCGCCCGTTGGCAAATCCGGGTAAGAGGACTTGATGTTTTGTACGCTCACTGCCAATACTCCGTTGTAAGTAAAGTCATAACTTGACGAAGCTACCGTACACGTGCCTTGTGTTTGAAGGATGTTAATGGTATAGTCTCCTTTCGTAGATGGCAACTCGTTTCCTTTGATCACGTACAAACTTCCTGCAGGAACAGTTGGTAAGATAATCGTACGGTCAGGCGTAACTAGTCCCTTCTTGGTAATCTGAATAGTCATCGCGCCAGCCGCAGCCTTAATATTTGTAATTCTTATCTCTGGCAAACCAGCGTTGCAGTTTAACTGTGGAGCAGCGAACGAAACTTGAGTTATGCTTCCCGTAATGGTTTGCACTGCAAGTTTAGTAGCACAGGCGGCTGTGTTCGGTTTAATCCATACATAGTAATCACCTTTCGATAGACCTTGAAGAAGAATGTTCAAGGTTCCATAATTTACAAAGGTGGTTGGTTGTGCTATTGGATCAGTGGTGTACCCTACTGTGAACGTACCCGCACTCAAAATGGTGAATGCAATCGTTCCGTTCGCGCCCTGTCCGGCACAGTCAGGTTGGGTTAGGATAGGTGAAGTAGTATTAACAAATCCAGGGAAGTTGACCACATACTTGAAATATTTTTCGCAGCCTACATTATCAATAACCGTAAATTTATGCGTGCCTCCTGTAAGGTTGGAGAATTTACTTCCTGTTGGTAAGGTAGCATAGGCAACACTATCGAATCGGAATGTATAAGGACCAACGCCTCCCGCAATCGTACCGATGGCAATAGCTCCATCATTGTTTGCACAAGTAGCATCGGTAATGGTTGGTGGCGCTACAGTGATGGCCGGATTGGCATCTTGGATAGTAATGGTCACCGCAGCAAAACATGGATCACTTGCATTTCTTCTAACACTAATTACACGCTGGAAAGTTGGAGCCAGCCCCGAAGGTATTCCAGTAATGGTATTACCAGCCGTAAAATTAGTAAAGGTAATACCGTCCAAAGACCATTGTAACAAATTGCCAGTTTCGCCTGGCACATCTAACTTGATAGAACCGGTAGCTGATCCTGCACATTTAGGGCCAACAATATTGGAAGCGATTGGTGCTCCGACCGTACCTGACTGATCAATTGTAACAAATCCTGTTTTAGTGCAACTCACATCACCATATTCAATCGTATAACTATAAAGCCCTAAAGGCAACAATGAAAAATTAGGGTTGTTCAGATTTGTACGAGCAACCGAACCGTTGGTAATTGATTGTCCTGTAACAGTAATCTTAACCCCCGTATTATTGACTGTTGGTGTTGCCGGAGAAATGCTAAAAAATATGGAGCCATTCGAAAGGGTGCAAGTTGCAGGAGTTGGAAGGGGAGTTATAACCACGGTGGCACAGTTACCTGTAACCGTGCAACTTGGATCCCCTGGCGGCAATAGCGAAACATTAATTGTGTTCGCTAATTGAGCACTGCATGAGCCTACAA
This sequence comes from Chryseotalea sp. WA131a, assembly GCA_025370075.1. Taxonomy (NCBI): domain Bacteria; kingdom Pseudomonadati; phylum Bacteroidota; class Cytophagia; order Cytophagales; family Chryseotaleaceae; genus Chryseotalea; species Chryseotalea sp. WA131a. Next base: position 1,288,324 of record CP073016.1, read on the forward strand.
TAGCAAGCACATTAAAGCTGGTATTCAATGTTAAAATGGGCGTAGCTAAAGTGACTGTACCACCCGTTCCCACTACAGGACTACCAACATTTGTATTGGACGGGCTCAATCGAAGTTGGTAACTAACACCGTTTTCGGAGTTGGCAACTGTAATATTGGTAGATGTATTTGGACAAATTGCCGAACTGGGGCCTGCTATGGTTAAAGCAGCATTCGGTGGAGGCAGCACAACAATATTTACAATCGTAGTCAATTGAAGTGAACAAGTAGCATTGGTGGCAAGTACATTGAAGGAAGTACTAGTGGTAAGAACGCCAGTGGGGAGATCAATATTTCCTCCAGTTCCTGCAAAAGGAGCCCCAACTGCTGTATTGCCTGTGTTGTTCCTCAACTGGTAATTCACATTCATCTCCGAATTTAAAATACGGACAAATGTAAATCCGCCTGAGCAGAGGGTTCCTAGCAATGGAGCCACAGTCAGTCCAGCATTTAAGGTACCACCTACAGTTATTGTAGCTGTATTAAGAAGTATGACTGGCGGAGAACATCCATTGGCGGGATTATAGGTAGCTACTACGCTAAATGTGGTAGTGGCCGTTAGCGGACCCGTTGGTATAGAGATATTACCACCTCCCGCAACAGGGCTTCCAATCAACGAAGCTCCATCAAACAATTGATAATCCACCCCTGTCTGAGTTCCAACAATATCAATTGTAGTAGACCCACCGGTACACAAATTGGGAATAGAAGCCGACACCGCTAAGGAATTGTCAGGTGGTCCAATTACTGTTACATCTAGTTGGGCACGGAGACTCTCGCACCCGCTCACAGTCTGAGAAACAAAGAAACTGGTGGTTCCAGTACTGGATGTAGAAGGCGTAGGCGCAGTTGAACTTCCCGTACCGCCTGTTGACGCAGCATACCACAAGAGACCTGTGCCAGTTGCAGTTAAAGCGGTGGCGGCATCTCCAACACAGTAACTAACATTCGAAACTCCCGGTGCCGAGGGTAGCGAATTGATTGCTACATCCAGCTGAGCTCGTGGACTCTCACATCCACTAACGGTCTGGCTAACATAAAATGAGGTGACTCCAGGTGTCGTGGTTGAGGGTGTAGGTGCTGTGGCACTACCCACTCCACCGGTTGCTGCTAAATACCACAATAAACTTGTTCCGGTGGCAGTCAACGGCACCGCTATCGCACCTTGACAATAAGATATTGGAGATGCAATCGGAGCCAAAGGAACGGGATTCACGGTCATCGTGATAAGATTACTTACCGCTGGTGTAGATGTTACGCAGCTTAAGCTGCTAGTCATGGCAACCGAAACTACATCGCCTGTTATCAATGTAGCGTCCACGTAACTGGAACTATTGGTGCCCACATTCAATCCATTTTTTATCCATTGGTAACCTGGCGCACTACCCCCATTGGTTGGGATGGCTGTAAAAGTTACTGTTGTACCAACACAAACAGTCGTTCCAGGGGAAGCGTTAATTGAGACCGATGCAACAGGCACCGAAACGGATGAGTAATCGAACGTCAAGCGAGAAACTCCTATATTTTCATAATACTCGATCACTAAACTATGGACACCTGCCGTCAAGCAAACAGCATCTGAGGTGTAGGGAGTATATGAATGATCCGAAAAAGAATTGGCGGGGCTCAGCGTTATGGCCACACCATCCACAAAGAAGCGAACACCATCGTCCGAAATCAGATTGAATGTATAGACACCCGCTGTAAAGGTTTTTTGCATTTGAAATCTCAGACTGTAATTGTTGAGATAGCTTCCGCAAACATTCGTTCCCGCCAGCGGAATAGAATTTTCAAAATTTAAATCAAAAGCATCGGTAGAAGAATTATAAGTGGACGAACCAAATCCTGCAATATCTGCTTCTAAAATGTAACCCCTGTAGGTTGCTGGCAAATAATTTACTCCGTTTTGATAGGGTATAACCGCATTTCCAGCATCATTGTAAACATCGGCAATCCAGGTATCAGTGCCAGGAGCAATGCTGGGAGGAATTGGATTGACCGCTACTGTAGCGTTGCCCGATCCAGCCACTGTGCAGGAATTTGCATCGGTCACCAGTCCACTCAGCGAATAGGTTGTTGTAGAGACCGGAGTTACCGGGATAGGCGTGTTCGAAATATAATTCGTGACAGAACCAAATCCAGTAATTGTGAAATTATAGGGAGGCGTCCCTCCGACAATTGTCACTGCCAAATTAGAAGTGGCTCCGGCACAAATCGTAGCCGTACCCGAAAGGACAGCCGAGGTAATTGAGGGATTCACTGTCGCAGTGGCTGCTGGCCCAGATATAGTACCTGGGCAACTAGTACCGTCCGTTACGGAAGTAATGGTGTAGGTGGTGCTCACCGTTGGATTTAAATTAACCGTATGCCCATTTAAAATCCCTGCCAGATTGAAGGTGGTTGTCCCGTCACTATAAGAAACGTTGAAAGGTGCTGTTCCCGTTAGGCTGAAGGTTAGGGTATAAGTTGAACTTGGACAGATAGGAGAAGGCGAACCCGAAACGGAAGCGTTTGGAGCTTCATTAACAGTAACCAGTGCCGTACCACTGCCTGTTGCCCCACAGCCATTAGCATCGGTTATGGATCCTGAGATTGTGTAGGTGGTGGTAGAGGAAGGTGTAACAGGAATGTTGGTTCCCGAGGTGTAATTGGATACCAACCCTAATCCCGCAATGGTGAAACTGTAGGGACTCGTTCCCCCAACAATCGTAACTGCTAAATTTGTGCTTTGACCATTGCAAATCGTGGCATCACCAATGAGCGTTGCGGAGGCAATAGCGGTATTTTCAATTACTGAAGTAGGAGTACCCAAACTGGTAGCCGCACATCCATTCTGGTCTGTTAGTGCGGTGACTGAATACGTGCCAACCGCGGCATTCGTGATCGTAAAAGTTGATGAAGGATGATTGTTCACAGTAGTTAGCACAACTCCATCGCTCCATGTAAAGTTAAACGGTGCCGTTCCCGTGAAGGTGAACGTGACATTCGGGAGCGGTGTGCCAAAGCAAACTATGCCACCGCCTGATACCGAAGCAGTCGGAAGTGGATTGACAGTAACAGTTGCTGTTCCAGACCCAGCCACAGTGCATCCGTTCGTATCGGTAACCAAACCCGTTATTGAGTACGCAGTGGTCGTTGCCGGTGTAATGGGGATCGGGGTTCCTGACACATAAGAAGTAATTACACCCAACCCTGCAATTGTAAAATTATAGGGACCAACGCCACCTGTAATAGTAACAAGAATGTTACCTGTCCCTCCTGCACAAATAGCCGAGTTGTCGCTCAAAATGGCTGACGTAGGTGATGGATTTACCGTCACTGTGGCGGAAGAACCACCTACCCCAACACAACTTGTTGCATCAGAAAAGGAAGTAACAGTATAGGTGGTAGTAGCGGTAGGAGAAATGGAGACCGTATGACCTGACGAAATACCGGTCAAATCAAAATTGGTAGTACCATCTGAATACGATACGTTGAATGGAGCAGTCCCTGTCAACGTAAACGTCAAGGTACTACTTCCGCCTGAACATAAGGTGCCTGGCGAGGAGCTTATGGATGCAGTTGGGGTGGGATTTACAATTACTAAAAAACTACCAGAGCCTGCTACTGAACATCCATTTGCATCTGTAACCGTACCGCTAAGCGTGTAGCTGGTTGACGTGGCTGGGCTAACTGGTATTGGGCTACCAGAAATATAATTTGCAACCGGACCAAAGTTTGTAATATTGAAAGTAAAGGGGGCTGTACCGCTTGTGATGTTCACAAACAGGTTAGCAGTACCCCCCGGACAAATTGGCCCTGAGCCAGACAACACAGCAGATGTAGGCGTTGGATTTACAGTAACTGTTGTAGAGGAACCAGGCAAACCAGTGCACGTGGTGGCATCGCTGATATTTGTAATGGCATAGCTGGTAGTAGACGTTGGTGAAACCACAACAGTATGATTAGTACTAATCCCCGTAAGATTAAACGTAGATGTTCCGTCTGTATAGCTCACGTTGAAAGGTGCAGTGCCCGTCAAGTTAAAGGTTAGGGTGGAACTACCACCCGAGCAAACCGTGCCCGGTGATGAAACAATGGCAGCGGCAGGGCGTGGGTTTACTGTTACGATTGCCAGGCCGCTTCCAACAACAAAACAACCATTTGCGTCAGTAACGTTACCTAAAATGGAATAACTAGTAGTGGTTGCAGGCGAAACAGCAATAGCACTACCAGTAGTATAACCTCCAATAGGTCCAAAATTAGCAATTGTAAAATTATAAGGAGGCGTGCCATCTGTGATATTGACCGACAAGTTGGTTGACTGTCCGGAACAAATGGTCGCAGTACCGATCAGTTCTGCAACTGTTGGAGGTTGATTCACTGTGATGGTAACATTGGAGCCGGGTGTGCCAATGCAGCCCGATGCGTCAGAAATTGCAGTAATGGTATAGTTACGAGTGACCAGAGGGGTTACTAAAACCGTGTGTCCATTCGAGATACCTGATAAATTAAACGATGATGCCCCATCGGAATAACTAACATTAAATGGACTGGTTCCGGTAAGGTTAAACGTAAGGGTGCTGCTGTTGCCTGCGCACAAAGTGGCTGGAAGAGCACTAATGGTTGCTGTTGGGGTTGGGTTAACAGTAACCGAGGCAGTGCCTGTCCCTGTTACTGTACAACCATTGGCATCTGTCACATTGCCAATCAACGTATAGGTTGTGGTAGTTAGTGGGCTAACTGAGATTGGTGTCCCTGCTGCATACCCTGTTACCAATCCATACCCTATAATGGTGAAACTGAAAGGTGCTGTGCCGCCTGTAATGGCAACGCTTAGATTAGTAGACTGCCCAGAGCAAATGGAGGCGGTAGGACTAGACAAGACGGCAGAGGTGGGCGAAAATGCAATGCCGAGCGTTACGGAACCTGTCATAATTCTTGGGGTGCAAAATCCGTTTGAAGCTCGAACCGTTAACACATCTCCATTCGTAAAACCAGCGGTTGGAAAATTCATATTAAACGGCCCTGCACCGGTTCCTGGAAATGTCAATCCTGTGGGGTTTCCATTGCGTTGAATCTCATAAACTCCACCCGGATCAGGAATAGCACCGTCTGATCCATTGAGCGTAACTGTAAAATTGCTGCCAAAGCATGCCGTACCAGAACCAGATATAATATTATAAAGCGTGGGAGATGGATCTGTAATTGTAAAATTTCTTGATTGCAAACACGAAGAATAGTTGTCCTGTATATTGAGGGTATAGGTACCTCCTGGCAACCCAGCCAAAGAAAGTTGTGTAGCCAAATTTAGATTGGTGGTTCCATCGTAAGTTCCTGTTAAAGGTAACCCGGCAAGCCCGTTGCTACTCGTCCATGTATAAGTGAAAGACCCAGAAACGGCAAGTGCAGGTGTTCTTGACCCACCAGAAACAGAAGCAATGACTGAGCCATTCGGTGTCAAACAACTGGAGTTATCTATTCTGGTAACTTCATTAACCACCAAGTTGGGCAATGAAGTTAGTAACACCGGGGGAGGCGGCCCGAATGTATTAATAATGTCTGTGTTAGGCGTGTCTATTATGATAAAGTCGTACGAGTCGGCTGGCAACCCTGATCCAACATTATTGAAAACGAAACTGGAGCCCACCGGTATAAGCTGCGGGCCAAAAAAATTCGGATTGCCACCTATAGCCGGCAAAATAACCTGAAGAATTCCAGGCTGACCGTCACTCGTCTGCAATACGGTAAATCGAATAAACCCATTATCGGATCCGTTGCACGGATTGGAAACGAATACTGCTACGCGAAGGCTGCCTTGTATGTAGGTGTTCGTTTGCGCACTTGATTCAAACGCAAAAAATGAGGTTAAAGAAACAATAAAAATGCTTTTCCAAAATTTCATAGTTGAAAAAATTGCGCTCACTTTAATTGGATTTCAAGTTGTTCTTTACAGCCATTTGCGTCTACCACAATAGCTTGGTAGGTGTCCGCGTTAAGATTCGTAAACTTATGCTGGGAAAAATCCTCGGTTAATAAATGCCCTGAACTTTTTTTATAAACTACGTATTTGTAAGGGGAATTGCCACCTGAGGCTGTCAACGTAATTTCACCGTTTGAACCATTTGAATCCTTTGTCTCCAATTCAATCTTAAATGAATTACAACTGAGCGGCTTAGGCGGTTTCGAGTTAAACCCGAAACAAAACAAACTTAACAAAACAAAAAGCGTCCCTTTCATCTCACTTCGTTTAGGTTAAAAAATACCAATCATAAATACCTTCCAAAATCTATTGTAACCCACTTTTCCAATTGTAAATATCAACAAATCCTAAAAAATCGCCCCTTTCAAAAGGCTGGTTACAACATCCTAGTAATATTTAGTTCAAAAAATAACTTTCTAAAACTTCCTGTTCAATATCTCGCTCAATATAAATGCCTTCTTAAAGCCTTCTGGATCTTGTAAGTCTTTCACATAAGTACTTGCCACACTTACTTGCGTATCTTGTTGATATCCTTTGAATTGACCAAACTTCACAACAGTATCTTCCAATCTCATGGTTTCTTCGAGTGAAGCCCTATTGAAGGCCGCCAACTTCGCTTTCTCATACGCCTCGAAAGTTTCGTCTTGATCTCTTTTTTTGTAGTCAACTCGCTCGGCCTCTTTTGCTTCTACCTCTATTTCGTCATAATAATCTTCGTAATCGGCAACGGGGGCGGGCTGTAGAAATGGTCTTTGCTTGCTGGTGGCAGGGGAAGTCACGGTTGGCTCTGGCGACTTCGTTGCCTGAATCTCGCGCAACAAGTCTTCAAACGAAATCGGTTTTGATTGCGGTTCACTATCGTATGGCTCACTGGTAGTAGTGGGTTCTTTCGGCTTCTTTTTACGCGCCAGATAAGACACCACTGCAATGATGACCCAAATCCAAAATGAAGGACTATCCCACATAACGGTCAAATGTAGGCAAAATATACTGAATAACACAGATTTTGGCATGGCAAGTTAGGTTTTAATGAAAGGTTTCCGCAATCTTTTCGGATTTTGGCTATTGATAAAATGTGCATGAAATGGGAACATCTACCTTTCCAAAAGACAAACCGAACACTATCTTTGCCGACTTTAAATTTTAGGACTTAAGTATTGGGTGTTAGGGATTAGGTATGGGGGATTAGAGTCAAACCAGCATCAAGTATCCAGAAACCTGTCAAACCAGCATCAATGTATCCAGTAACCAGAAACCAATTATGCAGTTATCGAAGTTAGAGATCAAGGGGTTCAAAAGTTTTGCTGATAAAATCATTATCAATTTTGATGAGGGGATTACCGGTATTGTGGGGCCAAACGGTTGCGGAAAATCGAATGTGGTAGATTCCATCCGTTGGGTATTGGGAGAGCAGAAGACCAGTGCACTACGTTCTGAAAAAATGGAGAACGTCATCTTCAACGGCACCAGCCAACGCGCGCCACAGCAAATGGCGGAAGTTTCGTTGACCATCAACAACACAAAAAATATTTTACCAACCGAGTATTCGCAAATCACCATCACCCGCAGGTTATACCGATCTGGTGAAAGTGAATATTTGCTAAACGGTGTTGCCTGCCGACTTAAAGACATCACGAACTTGTTTTTGGATACGGGCGTGGCCTCTAACAGCTATGCGATCATTGAATTGGGCATGGTGGACGATCTATTGAACGACCGCGACAACTCGCGCAGAACGTTGTTTGAAGAAGCCGCTGGCATTTCAAAATTCAAAAAGCGCAAAAAAGAAACGCTAAAAAAATTGGAAGATACCGATGCCGATTTGGAGCGTGTAGAAGATTTGCTTTTTGAAATTGAAAAGAACATGAAGAGCTTGGAAAAGCAAGCCAAGCAAACCGAACAGTACTATAAAATCAAAGAAGACTATAAAGAAAAGAGCATTCAGTTGGCCAGGGTGGTGGTGAATAAACAAAAGGATAAGTTCAGCGCCATCACCAAACAAATTGAAACCGAAAGTGACCGCAAAACAAAACTCACGGCCGAAGTGGCGGAAAAAGAAGCGACCATTGAGAAATCAAAAGCCGAGTTAATTCTAAAAGAAAAAACACTTTCGTCTCGTCAAAAATCCATCAACGAATTTGTTTCTAAAATCCGGCAATATGAAAGCGAGAAGCAAATCAAAAACGAACGACTGCGTTTTTTGAATGACCGCATTGCCAACTTAAAAGATCAAATCGATCAAGACAAAAAAAGCAATGAACGTGCGCGCTTCAGCATCCAAAGTTTGGAGACGGAACGCGATTCCGCTCAGGCAATATTAAATGAGATCACTGCCAAAGTAGATTCACTGCGCACCGAATACGAATCGCAAAAGGCAGCTACTTATACCCTACAAGGGGAATCGGACGCGCTTCGCCAAGTGCATCGCGCCAAGCAAGAAGAATCTTTCCAATTAAACAAAGAATTAGAAATACGTGAAATTCAGCTTGCATCGTTCAAGCAAGAACTCGAGCGTACCGCTACGGACAGTAATCAGCAAAGTGCTAGCCTAGCGGAGTTTGAAAAGAAATTTGCATTGCTTTCAGAAGAAATCGCGCAAAAGAATTCGTATTTAGAAAAACTGAAGCACGAAGAAGAAGATGTGTATCAGCGCATTGCCTCGCTGGAAAAAACCATCGAGATGATTCGTGACGAGATGACGCAGAACAGTCGCAAGCTGGATGCGCGCCAAAACGAATTTCAGTTAACGAAATCATTGGTCGAAAATTTAGAAGGCTTTCCGGAAGCCATTAAGTTTTTGAAAAAGAACGTGGGCTGGACAAAAAATGCTCCGCTTCTATCCGACATTATTTCTACCAGCGAAGATTATCGGGTGGCCATTGAAAATTACTTGGAGCCCTATCTCAATTATTATATTGTCGAGCACGAAGCAGAGGCTTATGAGGCCATCAATATTTTAAGTGATGCCAGTAAGGGCAAAGCAAACTTTTTCATTCTGGATAGTTTTGAAAAGTTTACGCCCTCTCCTATTCAAATGTATGGCGATGCTTTCCCAGCTACCAAAATCATTGAGTTTGATGCGAAATACACCAAACTCATGGGGTATATTTTAGATAAAGTGTATGTGGCGGAGGGCGACATCAAAAACATTCCCGCCTCAGATGACAATACCTTCATCACCAAAAGCGGAAAAGTAACCAAACGCAGGTTTAGTTTATCTGGTGGATCAGTTGGGCTGTTTGAAGGAAAAAAAATCGGTCGTGCGAAAAATTTAGAAAAGTTGGATGTTGAAATCAAAGACCTTACCAAAAAGGTTGATGACATTCGCTACTCGTTGCTCGATCGCCAACGTGAACTGGAAAAGCTGCGCAACAATACCCTGAAGCAGCAGATTGAAGAAGCGCAGAGCTCCATCAAAATGGTAAACGATGAGTACATCTCGGTACGCACCAAGCAAGAGCAGTTTTCGAGCATGCTCAGCAGTGCCGACTTGCGCAGAGAAGATATTTTGGAAAAAATCGATACGCTTTCGCACGAATTGGAAGATTTAAAACCGAAAGCCAGTCTGGCACTTTCTGAAGTAACACAGCATGACGAAAAAATCCGCAACATCACTGCCGACCTCACCATTCAAAATGATTTTCTCAGTCAGAAATCATCGGCTTACAACGAACAAAATATTTTCTTCCACCAGCAAGAGAACCGTGTAAAGAGCGTTGAGCAAGAAATTCGCTTCAAGCAAGAATCGATGGAACAAAGCAGCCAGCGCATCGGTGTCAACAGTGAAGAGTTGAAAAAGAATGAAGAAGAATCGAAAACGATTATCGAAACCACGCAAAGCAACGATAGCGATCTGATTGGCATGTATGCCGAAAAGGAAGAAATGGAAAAAGGGCTGAGCGAAGCGGAGAAAGAATACTACAATGGTCGTGGTGAAATAGATCAGTTTGATAAAGATTTGCGGGAAGTGCAGCACCAACGCCAAAACATCGATACTATGTTGATGGAGTTGCAAAATCAATTGAACGAAAGCAAACTGCAATTGAACTCGATAAAAGAACGATTATCGGTTGAGTTTAATGTGGATTTGGATTCGGTGATTGGCGAACCAACACCAGAAGAAGCAGAGCAGCTTTTGAAAGCCGATGATGAACAACTTCGTGCGCAGGTAACGAAGATACGCGAGAAGCTAGACAACATGGGCCCCATCAACCCGATGGCGATGGAAGCCTATAACGAAATCAAACAGCGCAACGATTTCATCATTGCTCAGAAAGAAGATTTGTTGAAAGCAAAAGAGTCACTTTTCAGCACCATCAACGAAATTGAAGGCGTGGCTAGCGAAACCTTTATGCTGGCTTTCAATCAAATCAAAGAACACTTTATTCGCGTGTTCCGCTCATTGTTCAATGAAGGTGACGATTGCGATTTGAAATTGGTGGACCCTACCAAACCATTGGATTCTGAAATTGATATCATCGCAAAACCCAAAGGCAAACGCCCGTTGACCATCAATCAACTTTCGGGTGGGGAGAAAACATTGACAGCAACCGCTTTGTTGTTCTCGATGTATTTATTGAAGCCTGCCCCGTTCTGTATTTTTGATGAGGTGGACGCTCCGTTGGATGATGCCAACATCGACAAGTTCAACAACATCATCCGTAACTTTAGCAAAGACAGTCAGTTTGTAATTGTAACGCACAACAAACGTACAATGACCACTACTGATGTTATTTATGGGATCACAATGGTGGAGAAAGGAATTTCGAGAGTGGTGCCAGTGGATTTGCGGGAGTTGGCATAAGTGGAAAATTGGGTAAAAGCTAGTTAGGCTTAGAAAGGCTTTGGTTTAGATCAAAGCCTTTTTTTAAGCTATGGCAACCCAAAAGCAATGTAATAATCCCCCGACTTCGTTTTCATTTTTCCGCCACCGCAGGCAATCACTAAAAATTCTTTTCCGTCTACTTCATAAACGGAAGGAGTCGCAAAGGCGGGCACGGGCAGTGTGTACTCCCACAGCAACTTTCCTGATTTTTTATTGAAGGCTCTTAACTTACCATCACTTGTAGCGGCAATGAAGAGAAGGCCACTTTTAGTCACCACCGAGCCACCATAGTTTTCTGTACCAGTGACAATCCCTTTCTTCTTCCATTCAGGAAATTCCCCAAACGGAATTTTCCAAACAATCTTTCCGGTCTTCAAACTGATGGCATTCAAAGTTCCCCACGGTGGCTGAATACCTGCATAGCCTTCAGGGCTTAAGAATTTATTGTAACCGTTGATATTGTACGGAAGGTGAGTGAACGAATTGGTATCGGCTTTCTGCAGCAATTTTTTCTGTTGTAGGCTTTTGTCATTCAAAACAAACGAAGCAATGGCATCCACCTCTTGTGAAGATAAATTTTGAAAGGCAGGCATCATTCTTCTACCGCTTCGGATCAACGCCTCAAAATCTTTGGTATTGTATTTTTTTTCTACGTCTATCAACGATGGATTATTTCCTGAACCTTTTCTATCTGCTGCATGGCAAGCCATACAGTAGGAAGTGTACAATTGTTTGCCGCCATGTAAATAACTTTCTTCCTTCGTCAATCGCTTTTCTACCTCTACCATCTGAATGTTCCAAGGCATTTCGTTTGCGTTCACATATAAGTAATGGGTTTCCGGGTCGAACGAAGCACCGCCCCATTCGGCTCCGCCATCCAAACCCGGAAAAAAAATGGAGCCACGTAAGGTCGGTGGCGTAAACATATGCCCCTTGTCCACTTTCGAAAAAACTAATTCAATTTGCTGGCGCGATGAATCGGGCAGCCACCTGTTCAAATCACTTTCTGAAATCGACTGGCGCATGAATGGCGCTGGCCAAGTAGGGTAAGGTTGGGTGGGCGACAACTCCTCTCCTTCCAATTCCGAATTCGTTGGAACGGGGCGTTCCTCAATTGGGTAAACGGGCTCCCCTGTTTCACGATTCAACACAAATACAAACCCGTGCTTAGTGGGCTGCGCCACGGCATCAATCTTTTTTCCATCTTTTTCTATGGTAACCAAACTAGCAGGTGTGGGCAAATCGCGGTCCCACACATCGTGATGGATGGTTTGATAGTGCCATTTGTATTTTCCGGTAGCGGCATCGAGTGCCAAGATAGAATTGGCAAACAAATTATTGCCCAAGCGCTTGCCTCCATAAAAATCAAATGAGGCGGAACCCGTGCTCGCATAGACAATTCCTCTTTCCTCATCCAAACTAAAACCGCTCCACGCATTCGCACCGCCAATATATTTGTAGGCGGTCGTATCTTTCCATGAATCAAAACCAAATTCTCCAGGTTGCGGAATGGTATGAAAAATCCATTTCATTTTTCCCGTGCGCACATTGTACGCACGAATATGTCCGGGCGCGGCCTCACTGCCCTCATTCACACGCGAACCCATGATGAGTAAGTTGTTAAAAATTATGCCCGGTGAAGTGGCCGCCACATACATCTTGCTCACGTCACGACCCAAATTATGGTGCAAGTCAACTTTGCCGCTATCGCCAAAAGATAGAATTGGTTTTCCGGTAACGGCATCAATAGCCCACAAGATGGCGCCTGCTGTAAAAAATATACGTTGGTCATTTTCTTTATTCCAATAAGTAACACCCCGATTGTTGTTGAGGATAAATCGAGCGGTAGCGTTTACGTTTTCTTTTTCCGCTTGCGGATCGAAACGCCATTTCGCTTTTCCAGTCTTTGCATCCAATGCCATTAACTTAAGTTGGGGGGATGTGCCATACAACACACCATTTACAATGATTGGGTTACATTGTATCTGTGAAGAATGAACGGTGTCTGCATCGCCCGTTCGGTATTGCCACGCTACCTTCAACTGCTGAACGTTAGTGGTATCAATTTGGGTAAGTGTACTGTATCGGATATTTTCCTTAGAGCCACCCGTTACTTTCCAATCGCGGTATTTATTTTCTGTGCAAGAGATTGACAGCAGTGCGATAGAAAAAAGAGGAAACGTAAAATTTCGGCAATTCATTACTGTTTTCTTTTGAGAATACAAGATAGGGAATGGTTTCAAAAGAATGGTAAATAAAATGCTTGCGCTCAGGCTTTAGGAAGCTTAGGCAATCATTAGCATGGTGTGGTCTCCAAATTGTACTTTTGCAAATTAAACGACAACACCAATCGACATTACCTTATGGATGAAACACGAACAGAGCTTGCCAATCTGGGGGAATTTGGCCTTATCGACCGTATACAAAAACAATTTTCTGCGCAAAACCTTACGTCTGTAGTTGGGATAGGCGATGATGCAGCCGTGATTGATGGAGGCGCAGACGCGCTGTTGGTAACCACTGACATGTTGCTGGAAGGCATTCACTTTGATTTGAGCTACATGCCGCTGAAGCACTTGGGCTACAAAGCGGTGGCGGTGAACGTGAGCGACATTGCTGCGATGAATGGCAAGCCCGAACAAATTACCATTGGCCTTGCTTTGAGCAACCGCTTTTCGGTGGAGGCCATTGATGAATTGTTTAGTGGCATTAAAGCTGCATGCACCGATTATGGTGTGGACTTGGTGGGTGGTGATACGACATCATCGGCCGCTGGTCTTGTGATTTCGATTACCGCACTCGGCAGAGCGCCAAAAGAAAAAGTGGTGCTGCGCAGCACGGCCAAGGTCAACGATATTGTTTGTGTGACGGGCGATTTGGGTTCGGCCTATTTGGGTTTGCAAGTATTGGAGCGCGAGAAGCAAGTGTTTTTGACTGACCCCGAAATGCAACCAGACCTAGAGAAATATGAGTACATGGTAGGTCGGCAATTAAAACCTTCGGCAAGGATGGATATTGTGCATGAGTTGGCAGAGAAAAACATTGTACCTACTTCGATGATTGATATCTCGGATGGGTTGGCTTCTGAACTTTTTCATATCAGTAGGGCATCGGCTGTGGGCATAAAGATTTTTGAAGACAAGGTGCCGATTGATAGTATGGCATTTGAAACGGCCATTGAGTTTAAGTTGGATCCAATTACGTGCGCACTCAATGGTGGCGAAGATTATGAATTGCTCTTTACCATTAAGCCCAGCGATTTTGAAAAACTAAAAAACCACCCCGACATTCATTTTATTGGCCACACGCACAACGACCCCAAACAAAATGTGATGGTGACCAAGCAAGAAACGGTGGTGCCGCTGAAGGCGCAAGGGTGGAGGCATTTTTAAAGCAACAGCTAAATAATAGAATACCAATGAAAAGTCGTTTTTTGTATGTGTTAATTTTTGCTTCAATAATTTCGTGAGCCCAAAAAAGCAATCGAGACGAAGCAATTAAATACTACAACTCATTTTCAGAGATTTTCGAACCTTTTAAAATGGGAACCGAAAGGTTTATGCGCGACTCCAAAAGAATAGTCGAAAGTAGAATCAAAGGACCGCCTGGTGTTTTGACAAGAACGGATAGCATTGAAGCAATTAGATTAATTAAGGATTTCGAATCTCTATCGATAACTACGGCAACAAATCTCCAATCTTTGAAAAACTTTGATGGCAACAATCTTAATGTTGATGCATTGAACTTTGTTAATTCTAGTACTAAATTAATTAAGGATGCATTTGGGAAAGTTCTATTTAAGGATGGAGATTCGTTGGCAAAGGACAAAGCTAAAACAATTGAAGAGCTCAGCCTTGGGGTAGAAAACCTTATTAATTTGAATAGTGAAATAAGAAAATCTCAAACTGATTTTCTAAAAAAGTACGATATTCCAATAGCAGACTAAAGCTCATTGGCGCTAAGGGTTAATTTTTCAATCCTCCGGATACGGAATAAAAACAATTGGGTGACGGCTCTGCTCATCACAAGAATGCAGCAAAATCATTCAACATTAAAATTAATCACTAAATTCGATAAAAATTTGAAGGCATGAGTCGTGAAGCATTGATTAAAAAAACTATTCAGAGTCTTGATAAACTTCCAGACCATCGGGTAAAGGAGGTGTCAGATTTTGCCGAGTTTTTGCTAAGTAAAATTGAGAATCAAATCTTGACAGAAGGCATTCAAAAGCTAGCTGCCAACTCTAAATCCTACCAATTTTTGGAAGATGACCCAGACCTTTATTCTGTTAGTGACTTAAAGGAGCGCTATTGATGAAAAAAGGGGACGTTGTTCTAGTGCCTTTCCCATTCACAGATTTGTCGGGATCTAAAAACCGTCCGGCATTGGTTCTGGTAGTAACAGAAAATGATGTAACCGTTGCGTTTATCACTTCTCAAATGAAATGGCTAGAAGAACTTGATGTAAAAATCGAACCAGCGTTTGAGAATGGCCTAAAGCAATCTTCGTTGATACGGATAGGAAAACTGACAACGCTTGATAAAAACATGGTGATTGGAAAACTTGGAAGTATTGGCATAAATGAGTTGCAGATTGTTAATCAAAATCTTATTCAAATCTTTAAACTCAATCCTCCGGATACGGAATAAAAACAAAATTGGTAAAGGCTTTGTCCACTACAAAGAGGCAGCAAAATTCATCGGGGTCTTTATAGGTGCTTTTAAAATCTTCGGTGCGATCTTCGGCCACCAATTCGCGCTGTTGAAATTCGTTGAGGAAAGAAGCGAAATAATTCCAGTCGAGGCCCAACGAAAGTTTATCGACCAACAATTGCCCAATGGGAATCACCTCCTTTGAGATGGCAAAAATCGGGTAGTCAAAACCTGCTTTGCGGATTTGGTAGGAAGCTTCTTTGAGTGTGTCGGATACTTTGATAAAATCGGCACTAATGGTGCCCAAGTATTTTCCGTTTAGTTCGGGATCGTTTACCATATTAGCTGCAAAGTTAATGGTTCGAGGTTAGAAGTTAGAGGTTCGAGGTTAGAACTAGAAAGTCGATAAATAAGGTTCAATATCCTGGGTTAGTTCCTAAGCTCGCTTGCCTTCGAATCCATTCATCACAAAAATTCTTCAACTCAGGAAAGAACGCCTCAAACTCATTTTTGAATTCTGTATAATGCAATCGCAAATCTTCGGCAGCTTCTTCCATGTGCGAGATGTGGCTCGTGCGCCTGGATAATCCCGTAAGGGCTTTGTTGATTCCCTCGATGCTGGCGTAGTTCAGCAGCCAATTGCCCTTCATCATGTAGGGCATCATGTTTTTTACTTGCTGGGGAACGATGGCCTTGTTATTTTCAATCAACTGATAAGCTGCCTGTGCATATTCGGCCAAGGGTTGGGTATGATAATGGTTCCATAAGTTGGCGAGGTAGTGGTCGTAATATACGTCCACAATTACAGGCGCATAGTGGCGGTACTTGGGTCGGAGTCGGTCTTTACTTTTTTTAACGGTTGCGTGTTTGTCGGTATATTGGTCAATAGCACGATGAAGCTCAATCCCTTCGGCAAGTGCTTCTCCAAATTGCTCTACTAAATTGCGGCCGCGCACAAAGTCACCAATGAAATTGCCCAACTTGCGCTGCGGGTTATTGCCGGAGAGGTAGAGATGGGCGAGGAAGTTCATGAGAAGGTAAGTTAACAAAAACGAGCTTAAGAAAAATTAAGGTCAACTTTAGCTCGAACTAATACTGCTTACCGAGTATTGTTGAAAAAAAACGATGAAAAAAGTTATTTTCTATTTCTGGTTTTGGGTTAGCACTTGGCCGATGCTCAATGCGCAAACAAAACGGATTGTTGAGCAACGTCCATTTCAAGGAATCGTTGTTGAATATGTTCCTTCTGTGGGCATTGCTTACGATGTTATGGTGGTAAAGGATGGAGAAAAAACCATGTTAATTCGATTTAACTCCATCCAAGGGAAGGAAATAACAGAAAAGTTTCCTGTCGGAAAATCCGTAACTGGCATTAGCAAAGGTCGTCTAAAAAGGTTTGATGCCGTGACTCCTAGTAAAATGAAAAGTGAACTGAACGATTTCTTTCAATTTTTTTTGGCAGATTCATTGGTGAGTGCCAAGTCTGACGATTTAGAGATAAAGAGCAATTGGGACAGCACAAAAAAAAACAAGAGTGTTTTGAGCGCTAGTCGAGAAGATACCTACGTGTTGTTTGATCAAGAGGTTGTTCAAGTTATTGAATTATCAAAAACAAGAAGGGTATTCTTATTATCTGACAAAACACTTCTTATAAAAAATGGGCTCTTTTCTTTCGGTAAGAAGGTCAAGACAATTCGTAAAGGAGATAAAATATCTTCTATGGGTTTTGAAATTAGTAGACTAGAAGGTGAAGTTTACCCTATTTCTGGTTTTGAGAAAGTCAAAAGCATCAATCTTTTAGAAAAAACGGAGGGCATCATTGAGTCATTCTATTTTAAACAAAATGGCGCTTGCATAGGGTTTGCCGTCTCTACCCCCGTTGGGAAACTGCAACTTAATTTTCCTGCTGGGTTTGCAAAAAAAATCATGGAAATAGAAAAACGAAAGGAACCAGTGAAATTATACTATGATGGATTTAAAGGTGATCAAAGAAATTTGCTATTTCCAACCATTCACGGACTAATAAGTAAAAGTGATACGCTGCAAATGACAGGATTTTATTATGGCGATCCCGATGGCAAACATGAATATAAAGACATCAGTAGTTTTGGAACTATCTCGAAAGTCAATTTTTCAGAACGCAAACGAATCGTTTCAGTCATTGTCGATGACAAATATCTCATCGAAATAGATCAACGCACAGAGATGCAATTACGGAGTCTATTTAAAAAAGGCTCGTCAATAAAGTTCGAAGGCGATCAGCGAATAAAAAAAGAAGGTGAGGTATATCAATTTAATTACGAAATTGTAAATCCGAAAAAACTGATTTTAGATGGTCGGGAATTTTTATTGTATTCGAAAAAATGAAAATACTATTGGTTGAAGACGAGCCCAAGCTAAACGAATTTATTCGGAAAGGGCTGGAGCAACAAGGGTATCGGGTAGATGCTGTAAGCAATGGTAGCGAGGCATTGGATTTAGCAGCAACCGAAAAGTATGATTTAATCATTCTCGATATTATGTTGCCGGGTATCAGTGGCTTTGATGTGTTGGAAAATTTAAACCGATTTGGTATTCAAGTGCCGGTAATTATCACCAGTGCGCTTAGCAGTTCGGAGCGTGTGGTAGAAGGCCTCGACAAAGGAGCCATAGACTACATCAAAAAACCATTCGAGTTCAACGAATTTCTAGCACGCATTCGAGCCGTTACCAGAAAAGGCCATGGAAAAAACATAAGCCGCTACCAAGTTGGTAACCTATCCATGGATTTGCTTTCTCGAAAAGTGTTTTACCAAGAAGAAGAGGTAATTCTGACCAAAAGGGAGTTTTCTCTTTTAGAACTCTTGCTCAGCAATTGTAACCGAATTATCTCAAAAACTGAAATGGCCGAGAAAGTGTGGGAAGTAAATTTTGATATGGGAAGCAACGTAATTGAAGTGCATCTTTCGCAATTGCGAAAGAAACTCGGAAACGGAGACTTTATTCAAACAAAAGTGGGGATTGGATATTATATTGAAGGTGAATTAATTAAAAATTAACTTGACTCGGTACATCAGCATTGCTTCCAAAACTGCTTTTCTGTTCATCGCAGTATTCGCCATTATCATCCTTCCTGTCAATTACATTATCTATCAACGAGTAAGCAAGCTCCTAACTGAGGCCGATAGTAAAGAGCTACTAGCAGAGGGTGAAAAATTGATAAGTGAGGTTAAGTTAAATCCTACTACCATACCCTTGCCACCCAGCGGATATTTGCTCAATATTCGGTTAGGCTCTGACTTGTCTTCCGATGTTTTGTTTCTTTCACCTGCGTTTCCGACAGCAACCGAAGAGCTGTTGTATGCAAACGAAATCGAAATCGATACGTTTCGGATTGTAACGGTCAATCGGCCATTGGAATATTCTGAAGCGGTGTTGTCGCTATCTGTTGCCCGAAGTAATCAGCGGCTGCAAGCTAGTTTGGCTCAATTAAAAGTTTATTTATTTCTGGCCAATGCAGTGTCCATTTTGTTGGCTGTGCTTTTGGTTTATATCGTTACACGCTACACACTTCGTCCGATTCAAAAAATAATTCAAGCAGCACAAACCATTAATGCCGATAAAAGTATTGAACGGGTGCCTGTTTCCACTTCATCCGATGAAACACAATTGCTTTCGCAAACCATCAATGCCATGCTTGCGCGGATCGAACACAGTCTTCACCAGCAAACGAATTTTTTCGCCTCGGCTGCTCATGAATTAAAGACTCCACTGGCTGTCATGCAAACGGAACTGTCTGTATCGTTGTTGAAAACAGAAGATGAATCTGTAAAACAATTGTTGCAAAGTCAGTTGAATGAGGTGCTTCGGTTAGATCGGGTAATCCAAGATTTTTTATTGATCAGTCAATTGAAAAGTGAAACATTGCAACTGAAAACGACAGAAGTAAAATTAGATGAGCTGATCTATTCGTCATTAAAGCGAGTGCGTTACCTTATAAAGGATCGAGGCATTCAAATCAAGATTACCATTGCTGAATCCGATCAACTGCATCTGTGTTTGGTTGATGAAGATAAATTTGAAACCGTGATTACCAACCTGATTGAAAATGCCGTCAAGTATTCGCCAGCAAAAAGTACTGTTACTATTCGTCTTTATTCTGAAAGTGGCCGCATTCGGCTAGAGGTTAGCAACCCGTTCTGTCAATCAATTGATAATATCGAATCACTAAAAGATGGTTTTAAGAAATCCAATCAACTTAGCACCGGGCTTGGCATGGGCCTTTGGATTTGCGACCAAATCATTACGCTGCATAGAGGGTTATTAACGCTTACACACTCCGATAACACATTTATTGCAAGGGTTTCAATCTAGGGCTTGAACCTACTTTTTACCATTCAATTTATACACATGTAAGTTAATCAAGCTCAAACTATTTTTATTAGCCAATTTTTTGCCATTTTTGGACAAATAAAACCCGTATGGCTTTACTTGAGCAGCTCAAACTTTTGGTTAACCTGGCACGCATCGATGGCGATATGGCCGAGCGAGAGAAGAGTTATATCATGAACATCGGCAAAGCCAACGGTTTCCCCGAGTCATCGGTGACTACCTTGTTTTATGCTTCTCACGAAATCATTATCCCTGATAATTTAAGTGAAGAACAACGGTTCAATTACATTTTTAGCCTCGTTCAACTAATGAAAATTGACGAGCGACTTTACCAAGAAGAAATCAAATACTGCTCTAGAATTGCTTCTCGACTTGGATATAGCCAAGAGGTAATGTTTGAATTGCTCATACATGTAAAAGCCACCTCTTACAACGAGGAACAAAAGACATTGCGGCAGTTGGTGCAAAAATATATTAAAAAATAGCTTACCATCTGGCCTTGTCTTTATGCGGTTACTTAATCACCTGTTGTATTACGGTTTCATTATCCCCATCTCTTTATTGCCTTTCCGACTTTTGTACATCGTGTCTGACGGGCTCTTTGTTTTATTTTACCGAATTATGGGGTATCGCAAAGCTGTAGTGGTCACCAATCTAAGGAATTCGTTTCCTGAAAAATCAGAGCAAGAAATTGAAAACCTGACCGAACAATTCTACCGTCACTTTTGTGATTTGGTTTTAGAGAGTCTGAAAGTATTTACCATTTCAGAAAAAGAAGCGAAGGAACGCATGACTTTCAAAAACCCAGAAGTAATCAATCGCTATGTAGATGAGAACAAAAGTGTAATGCTAGCGGGTGGCCACCTGAACAATTGGGAGCTATTTGCCGTGGTGGTGGCCAGTGTGATCAAACACAAGGCCGTGGCCATTTACAAACCCTTGTCCAGTGCTTATTTTGACGAACGCATGAAAGCCACGCGTGGAAAGTTTGGGTTGCAGATGATCTCTATAAAAAAGGTCAACGAGTATTTTCAAGCGGAAGCATCTAACCTAACGGCCACCATTTTTGGGGTAGATCAATCTCCATCCAACCCAAGCAAGTGCTATTGGACTACTTTTTTGCATCAAGATACGGGTGTGTTGTTTGGCTGTGAAAAATACGCCAAAGAGTATAACCATGCCGTGGTATACGGAAGAATCAATAAAGAAAAACGTGGTTATTACAATTTTGAGTTTTTAGATGTGACTAGCGAGCCGAGGCAAACCGCAAGTGGCGAAATAATGGAAACGATAACACGATTGCTTGAGAAAGATATAATTAAATCTCCACAATTTTGGTTATGGACGCACAAGCGCTGGAAACACAAACGCCCTGTTGAATTGCTTCAACCCGCAGTTTAACCTTTAAATAATTTAGGATGCCGCTTGGCATGTTTTACGCGCCACCTACTTCATCGGTTTGGATATAGTTGATCAATACGAAGGTTACCAACAAACCAGAGAACACACCCTCTAAAGCCACAATAAAGGAAGCCATGTACGCATTAAGATAGTGACCCATAGGTTCGGTGTCGATAATGTGCTGCATCATGTTGGCATCTACTTTCATCCAAACAAATAAAAACAAAGCAAATACAATTGAACCAATAGCACTGGTGGCCACACCTGTAACCAACGCCAAAAAGTAATTTAGATGTTTGCCGTGTGTCTCTTTGTACTTTTTCAAGGCAAAAAATACACCCGCAACCAAGATTAGTAAATTTAATAACCGAAGTTCAACGTGATCGCTAAGGTTAATTACCTTCATCAACAAAAAATACGCAATCAGACCGCCAGCAATACGAAGGCCGTAGC
This sequence comes from Chryseotalea sp. WA131a, assembly GCA_025370075.1. NCBI lineage: Bacteria > Pseudomonadati > Bacteroidota > Cytophagia > Cytophagales > Chryseotaleaceae > Chryseotalea > Chryseotalea sp. WA131a. The sequence continues at coordinate 1,310,027 of CP073016.1, forward strand.
TCTCCGGAATTCGGTTTGGATTATTAAAAAAGCTCATGTGGATTTGGTTTAGTACCAACAAAATTCAAATTTTTGAGCAATCCCACAACGTTTTTGATTGTAATTATTTACCATATCAGCTAAAACCCTTGCAAATTATTGAATGCCATAGCTTTAGGTCAAATCAAAGCTATGGATAAAAAACTTCTTTCACTACGGGACTAAAATGACCAAAAAGAATGGTAAGGTTAAAGGCATTCAATTGTATAAATGCACTTCTTGCGATGATGAATTCTTTGGTGGTGAGAGATTTGTGGCAACCAACAGCCGTGGTAGTATCATCTTGTGTTTTGCCCACATTTAAAAGCCCGCCAATCACATACCCTTGCTCTTGGCCAAGTTGTTTATATTTTGTCATTGCAACTCAAGTTTAATATAATTGGTTGATTGAAAGGGGGAGAAATCCTCCTTTCTTTCAACCTATTGTTTTGTACTTAATACTTTAACTTAGACATAAACAAAATTTTCAAATTATCTAATCAGCATCCTTAATTCATTCAACATCATTGCCGTTGCCCCCCACACCACTTCGCCATCAATCAAAAAATGAGGAGCTAACATGGGATACATTTTAGCAGCTATTATTTCTTTCGTGCGGATGGCATCTTCTGCAATCAAATCGTAAAGGTCACCTTCTAAAATTTTCTCCACCTCACTTGCCTGCGGAACAAACAAAGGCTTTTCATTGGTGTAAGCTAGCACAGAGGCAACCATAAAGTTGCTGGGTATCACAAAAAAATCGCTCAACCGCCCCAGCACCTTCATTTCTGCTCGGCTCACTCCTATTTCTTCTTCACCTTCGCGCAGAGCGGTTTGGATATAATCTTCGTCTGGTTCTGCTTTTCCACCCGGTAAGCTAACTTGTCCGCCATGCGCACCTAAGTAATCGGGGCGTTTTGTGAGTGGAAATTTTATTCGTCCATTATCTGGATACAATAATATTAAAACACTTCCAGGCTTGGGTGGGAGCTTGTGCTCAAACTTTGGTTTGATCAAACCCGTTGGGGTAGCGCGCATTAGTTCATGCGCCTTTGCTCCCGGCAAGGGCTGCTGGAGGCGTTCCTCAAGTTTTTTAATCAAAATTCCGAAATCCATATCAGTCACATTGCATTACCAATGGAGCGGTTAAAATACTATCTTTTCTTTCTATTGATTTCTTGAAAGCGCGACAGGCCTCTATTTCATTCCCATCTTTCATATAAGCACTTGCTAAGTAAAAATAAATTCTGTCAATAAAAGAATCCATGCTTTCAGCTTGCTTCAGCAATCGAATGGCAGATTTATAATCCTTCTTCATCAAATAATAAATTCCTTTGTTCCGGTAGGCCCAACCATTGTAAGGGTCAGCGGCAATGCTTTGGTTAATGTCCGCTTCGGCTTTCTCAAGCTCGTTCAATTGCAAATAAATATAACCACGGTTGTTAATAAAGTAGGGTTGATCGGGTGCCAACGCAATTGCTTTGTCTATCATCCGCAATGCATCCACCAGCTTGCCCTGTTCTAAATCAATTAGCGAAAGCGTATTATAAATATTTGGCTCATCCGTTTTCAACTTCATAGCCGATTCTAATTCTGCTTTAGCTCTATCAAAATCCTTTCGATAGAAATTTACAGTAGCATGGTTCACCATGCAATCCACACTTTTCGGGTCTAATATTTGTGATTTCTCAAACGCGGTCAACGCTTTATCAAACTCGCGCATTTTGGTGTACACCAGGCCGCGCGTAAAATATGCGAGAGCCGTATCTGGTTTCATTGCAATTACTTTGTCCAAGTCCTCCAATGCTTTGTAGTATTCTTTCAACTCATACTCGGTGTTCGCTCGGTTAAAAAGTGCATTCAAAAAATTTGGTTTGCACTCAATTGCTTTATCATAACTCGGCAACGCTTGCTCATAGCGCTTTTGTTGAAAATGTACTGTGCCTAAATTGTTGTGCGCATCGGCAAAACAAGGCTCCAACTGAATAGCCTCTTGGAAATAATTTTCAGCTTGCCCAAAGTTCCGCTCCTTCGCGGCCAAATTTCCCTTTAGCAAAAACTGCTGCACACGGGTCTCCTTCGAGTTGCATGAAAACAATAAAACCAAACTCAAGAGTCCAATTACGTTGGGGGTCTCTCGCATCGCCCACGCAACCCGTGTGGCCAATCCTTGCTCCACATGCCCTCGCTCCAGCCCACAATTCTCGGCAGGTTGCGGGCTTTCCGCTCCTATCCCCGGCCGACCCGTGCGCCAGCCAGTCAATCGCGCTATAACTATCCATTGTTTACCCATCATCTTACCACTCGTTAGCATACAAAGGTAACAATGTTGCAAATTTTATGTTCGCCCCTTTGCGTTTTAAAAATCTTTCCTTTTCTTTGAGGCCAGATATGAAAAGCACTCAAAACATCCATGGTCACCATCATTCAGCCCGAATGAATGGCAGCTTTGTGTTTTGACAATAAATAAAACAACAATAAAAAGGCTTGCCAACACTTGGTAAGCCTTTTTTGTTTGGCAACGTTTGTTTATGAGGCAATGAAGTAATGTATAGTGTTTAAGAGATGACCTAAGAACTAGAGAATAACTAACAAGAAAAGAATGCTACGAATCGCCATCCAAAAATCCGGTCGACTGCAAGAAGACAGTTTGAAGCTGTTAAAAGAGAGCGGTCTCATTTTTAGCAACGGCAAAGACCAATTAAAAACCCAAGCCAGAAATTTTCCTGTTGAAATTTTGTTTTTAAGGGATGATGACATTCCACAATATATTGAAGACAACGTAGCCGATGCGGGTATTGTTGGTGAAAACGTTTGGATCGAAAAACAGAAGAAAAATGATTTAGTAAAGCGACTGGATTTTGCCAAGTGCCGTCTTTCCATTGCCGTACCACGTTCTGAAAATTACACGAGCGTAAATTATCTCGATGGAAAAAACATTGCCACCTCCTACCCTGTTATTGTGCAGCGGTTTTTAGATACGCACAACATCAAAGCGGGCATCCACGAAATCAGTGGCTCGGTAGAAATAGCACCTGGCATAGGCTTGGCCGATGCCATTTGTGATATTGTAAGTACCGGCAGCACTCTCATGAGTAACGGGCTAAAAGAAGTTGAGACGGTAATGCAAAGCGAAGCGGTGCTGATTGCATCCCCTCAATTGGCTCAGAGCAAAAAAGAAATTTTAGATAAACTCATCTTTCGATTTGAGGCTGTTCAATCCGCGAAGAATAACAAATACATTTTATTGAATTGCCCAAACGAATCAATCAAACTCATTACTGATGTAATTCCCGGAATGAAAAGTCCCACTATCATGCCATTGAGTCGCGCAGGATGGTCATCGCTGCACAGCGTGGTAAATGAAAACGACTTTTGGGAAAAAATTGATTTACTAAAGTCATTTGGAGCCGAGGGGATTTTGGTAATTCCAATAGAGAAGATGATTGCTTAATTTGAAAATGTTTTAATTTGAAAATGAACAGAGCTTTTATACTGCACATCAACAATCAATCGCTAACCTAAAAAATACAGTCACTCTCTTCTTTCGGAGAAGTGCCGGAGGTAGGTCTTAACATCAAAATAATGAAAATCATAATTGAACCTAATAAACAAGAATGGCCTGCACTCTGCCAACGGCCACAGCTGGAGACTGACTTTTTAGAAGGGAGCGTAAAAAATATCTTGAATCGCGTAAAGCAATCGGGTGATGCTGCGTTGCGTGAATTGAGTTTGCAATTCGATAAAGTAAACATCAACCAACTACAGGTTAGTGAAGCAGAAATCAATGAAGCTGTTGCTGAAACCCCAACCGAGCTAAAAGAAGCCATACAAATAGCAGCCAACAACATTCGAAAATTCCATGCTGTACAAAAGAGAGAAACGCTCTCTATTGAAACCATGCCTGGTGTAACATGCTGGCGCAAAGGTGTAGCCATTCAAAAAGTAGGCATCTATATTCCGGGCGGTTCTGCTCCACTTTTTTCTACGGTGTTGATGCTGGGCATACCCGCCACACTGGCTGGCTGTGAAGAAATTGTATTGTGTACGCCACCCTCTGCCAATGGAAAAATAAACGCAGCCATTTTATTCACGGCACAATTGGTGGGCATTAAAAAGATTTTTAAGGCTGGTGGATCACAAGCTATCGCTGCCATGGCGTACGGAACGGAAACCATTCCACAAGTGAGCAAAATTTTTGGTCCCGGAAATCAATACGTGACCAAAGCCAAACAATTGATCAACACCGAGGGGGTTGCAATCGATATGCCTGCTGGCCCTTCTGAGGTTTTGGTGTTGGCCGATGAAAGCGCTGCGTCTGCGTTCTTGGCTGCAGATTTACTCTCTCAAGCCGAGCATGGAGAAGACAGTCAGGTGGTATTGGTTGCCACGCATAAAGCTATTATTGAAAATGTCATTAAAGAAATAGAAAAGCAGCTAGAAAAATTACCCCGTAAAACGATAGCAGAGGCCGCATTAAAAAATAGTTTGGCGGTTGTCATAAAAGACAAAGAAGTATCCATCGACTTCATTAATCACTACGCGCCTGAGCATTTGATTATCAATTCAAGTAATTGCGATGAAATTTCTGAAAAAATAGTCAACGCAGGTTCTATTTTCCTAGGCCAATACTCGCCTGAATCAGTTGGCGACTATGCATCTGGCACCAACCATACGTTGCCTACCAACGGATATGCAAAAGCATATGGAGGTGTGTCATTAGAAAGTTTTGTAAAATATATCACCATTCAAAAGCTGTCGAAAGAAGGATTGAAAAACATTAGCAAAGCAGTGACAACTATGGCGGAAGCTGAGCAATTGCAAGCACACGCCAACGCAGTTTACGTTCGACAATAATGTAACCGAAATGAAATTAGATATTGATTCGCTCGTTCGAAAAAATATTCAGCGCCTAAAGCCGTATTCATCTGCGCGTGACGAATTTCAAGGCACGGCTTCGGTTTTTTTGGATGCAAACGAAAACCCCAACCCATCTCCTTACAATCGTTATCCAGACCCATTGCAAAAAGAGTTGAAATCAAAACTCAGCTCTATCAAGAAAGTTACTCCTGAGAATATCTTTTTGGGAAACGGAAGCGATGAGCCCATCGATTTATTGTTTAGAGCCTTTTGTGAACCAGGCATCGATAATGTAGTCATTCCACAACCCACCTATGGCATGTATTCGGTGAGCGCGAATATTAACAACATAGAGATTAAACAGGTTTCGCTAACACCAGATTTTGACTTGGATGTAACCGCAATAAAAAATTGCTGGGACAATAACTCGAAACTCCTTTTCCTCTGTAGTCCCAATAACCCCTCGGGAAATTTGTTAAGCCGTGAAAAGATTATTGAGCTGGTAAATTCATTTCACGGGTTAGTGATTGTTGACGAAGCCTATATCGACTTTACTAACCAGCCCAGTTTTAGTCAACGGCTGAATGAGTTTAACAATCTAGTTATTCTTCAAACCCTTTCAAAAGCATGGGGACTTGCGGCCATACGTTTGGGAATGTGTTTCGCAAACAAAGCCATCATTCAAGTGCTGAACAAAATAAAATCTCCTTACAACATCTCCATCCTCACGCAACAAATCGCCTTGAAAGAACTTGAAATGGAAGAGAGAAAAGAAAAGTGGGTGAAAGAGATTTTGGACGAAAGGGAGAATCTTATTCAACAACTCAAATCGATAAAGTCGGTTATTACCGTTTATACATCCGATGCCAATTTTGTGTTGGCAAAAATGAAGGACGCGAAACTGATGTACCAAAAATTAATTGAGCGGGAAATAGTCGTCCGCGACCGTTCTTCCGTAATTTTATGCGATAATTGTTTGCGCATCACCGTAGGCACAAAAACGGAAAATCAAAAGTTACTAAACTCTCTAATTGCCATTGACTAGTGACCAATGCCTAATCCCCAAGTTATGAAACGCGTTTTATTCATCGATCGAGACGGTACTTTGATTCACGAGCCAGCCGATGACCCCCAAATTGATAGTTTGGAAAAACTTTTGTTTATACCGGGTGTATTTACATGGTTAGGGAAATTGGTTCGCGAAATGGATTTTGAATTAGTGATGGTAACAAACCAAGACGGGCTGGGTACCAAGAGTTTTCCGGAAGAAACCTTTTGGCCGGTTCAGAATTTGGTTATAAAAACATTAGAAGGAGAAGGAATCAAATTTTCATCGGTGTATATCGACCGTTCCTTGCCTGAAGAAAATAAACCTACTCGCAAACCGGGCACGGCTATGCTCACGGATTTTTTCTCAAACAATTACGACTTAACCCATTCCCTTGTTATTGGTGACCGGCTTACGGATATTGAACTTGCAAAAAACTTAGGTGCGCAAGGTGTTTTACTTAATGATGGAAGTTTGAAACAGCGATTAGAAGCTTCCTCTTTCGGTGATGCTTGTGTGGCGGTTGTAGAATCCTGGAAAGAGATTTACGAAGCGATTAAACCCAAACGTGTTGCTTTTGTTGAGCGAAAAACAAACGAAACCACTATCCATATCGATATCAACCTCGATGGCTCGGGTAGATCAAACATCAAAACGGGGCTAGGCTTTTTCGACCACATGCTGGACCAAGTATCACGGCACGGGTTAATCGATTTAGACATTTATGTAAAAGGCGATTTGCAAGTTGATGAACACCACACCATTGAAGATACAGCCTTGGCATTGGGAGAAGCATTTAACAAAGCACTAAGCGACAAAAGAGGTATCGAACGCTATGGTTTTTTTCTGCCAATGGATGATTGCATAGCTCAAGTTGCGATTGACTTTGGTGGCAGACCTTGGTTGGTTTGGGAAGCGGAATTTAAACGCGAGAAAATCGGTGAGATGCCAACTGAAATGTTCTTTCATTTCTTCAAATCATTTTCTGATACCGCAAAGTGTAACCTCAACATTAAAGCAGAAGGCACAAACGAGCATCACAAAATTGAAGGTATCTTTAAGGCTTTTGCTAGAGCAATAAAGATGGCTGTGCGAAAAGACCCCTTTAGCAATCAATTACCGAGTACAAAGGGAACATTGGAATAAGATAGTGAAAACGAAATGAAGATAGCCGTTATCAAATACAATGCAGGCAACATCCGCTCGATAGCGTTTGCTTTGGAACGATTGGGCATCGACTATTCAATTACGGATGATGTTGAAAAAATAAAATCGGCCGATAAAGTTATCTTTCCTGGTGTGGGTGAAGCAAGTACAACCATGCGTTATCTCACCGAAATGAAAGTAGACAAATTGATTATCAATCTGAAACAACCTGTCTTGGGTATTTGTTTAGGAATGCAGTTGATGTGCAAATACTCAGATGAAAACAACACACCCTGCTTGGGCATATTTGATGAAACGGTGAAACTTTTCAAGCCCGTTCAAAACCAAAAAGTACCGCACATAGGTTGGAATTCACTCACACTATCAAATGGCTGGCTTGATTCAAAACTTGATGATGAATTTGTTTACTTTGTACACAGTTATTTTGTTCCTGTCAATCAGGATACTGTAGCCATTACCAATTATATTCAACGTTTTAGTGCTGCCATGCAAAAAGACAATTTTTATGCGGTTCAATTTCACCCAGAAAAATCTGCTGCTGCGGGGGAATTAGTCTTGAAAAGTTTTTTGAACCACACCTAACCCATTTATCGAATATCTACTCATGAGAATCATCCCTGCTATTGATATTATTGACGGTAAATGTGTTCGCCTTACCAAAGGTGATTACAACCAAATGAAAGTCTACAACGATGACCCGGTGGAAGTAGCGCTTGAATTTCAAAATGCCGACCTAGAATATTTGCACTTGGTAGATTTAGATGGTGCAAAAGAAGGTAAAGTTGTAAACTGGAATGTCATTAATAAAATACAAGCAGAGACTGCCCTTCTCGTTGATTTTGGTGGGGGCGTAAAAACCGACAAAGAGGTTAGTGAGTTGCTGGATTTGGGCATCAGCCAAATAAATGTCGGCAGTTTGGCGGTGAAAGAACCTGAAAGATTTATCAAGTGGCTAAAGGATTTTGGTGCTGAAAATTTTATTTTAAGTGCGGATGTAAAAGGTGAAAATGTGGCCATTAACGGTTGGCTGGAAGAAACTGAATTTCGTTTGTTCGATTTGGTTAGCAAGTTTGAAGCGCATGGATTGGAGTACCTTACTTGCACCGACATTGAATCGGATGGCACAATGAAGGGACCTAACTTTGGACTCTACAAAAAATTAAAAAAACGTTTCCCTAATCTAAAAATTGTAGCAAGCGGAGGCATTAGCTCTCTTCAAGATTTACGAGAACTTCAGCACATAAAAGTGTTCGGTGCCGTTGTGGGTAAAGCTATTTATGAAGGCAAAATTAAACTGGAAGAACTCCGTGTTGCGTTTGGAAATCAGGGATCGGTGCTTGGTGAGATTTAGTTGGAAATAGGTAAGTGGCAAGGTAATCAGTAGTCGGTATTCAATGTTTTTCCAAATTCTATCTCCTAACTCCTACATGCTGACTTCTACATTCTAAATTCATTTCAAACGAAAGTGTTAACCAAACGCATCATACCCTGCCTCGATATAAAAGACGGACGAACCGTAAAAGGCATCAACTTTGTTGATTTGCGTGATGCAGGCGACCCTGTTGAATTGGGTGCAGCGTATGCTCAACAGGGCGCAGATGAATTGGTCTTCTTAGACATCTCCGCCACCAACGAAAAAAGAAAGACACTCTCGAATTTGGTAAAAGAAATCGCCACACACGTAAACATTCCGTTTACCGTGGGCGGAGGCATCAGCTCAATTGATGATGTTGCTCCGCTATTAGAAGCAGGTGCTGATAAGGTGAGCATCAACTCTGCGGCTGTAAAGCGACCGGAACTAATCAATGAACTGGCAAAAGCATTCGGTTCGCAGTTTGTAGTGTTGGCGATTGATGCACGAAAAGTTGATAACCAATGGCTGGTGCATACGCACGGTGGCAAAGTTGGTACTGATAAAAAACTCTTCAGTTGGGCTAAAGAAGGTCAAGACCGAGGCGCAGGCGAAATATTATTCACCAGCATGGACAACGATGGCACCAAAAAAGGTTTTGCAATCGACCCCTTGGCAAAGCTCAACCAACTTTTGCAAATCCCCGTCATCGCTTCGGGTGGAGCCGGCAAGATGGAGGATTTCTTAGAAGCTTTTGTTATTGGCAAAGCCGATGCCGCACTGGCTGCTACACTATTTCATTTTGGTGAAATAAAAATCCCAGACCTAAAAAATTATTTAAAGACCAACAACCTCCCTATCCGTATTTAAATTATGCTTGACATAAACGCACTCGATTTTAAAAAAAGCAACGGGCTTCTGCCCTGCATTGTACAAGACAGTTCCACCCAAGTGGTGCTTATGCTCGGATACATGAATGAAGAAGCGCTGCAAAAAACACTGGCCGAAAAAAAACTTACCTTCTTCAGTCGTACTAAACAACGCCTTTGGGCGAAAGGTGAGACTTCTGGCAATTTTTTACATTTGGTAGATGCCTTCCAAGACTGCGACAACGACACGCTGCTGTTTAAAGTTAAACCTGCTGGCCCAGCTTGTCACACCGGAGCCGACACCTGCTTCAATCAAAAAAATGAAACGCAAGGGCTGGAGTTTTTAGAAACCATCATTCAACAACGAAAGCTAAACCCAAAAGAAGATTCGTACACCAATCAATTACTCAACTCAGGGATTAACAAAGTGGCTCAAAAAGTAGGCGAAGAAGCAGTGGAGCTAGTGATTGAAGCGAAGGATAACAACCGTGACTTATTTCTGGGCGAAGCCGCAGACCTCATTTATCATTATCTTGTATTGCTGGCGGCCAAAGGTCATTCGCTTAGCGATGTGGTTTCGGTATTGAAACAGCGACATAAGTAAATCATTGGCAGCTGGCTACTGCCTGCCGCAGGCAGGTCAGCGCCACTTCGCGATATTTCAGAATTCTTGTAAACAAAAAGAGATTGCCATTGGCAACCTCTTCCTATATTCACGAAATCAAAATCTTAGTCCACTTCCAATTTCAAACCTCTCATCTTGGCTTTCAATTTCTTTTCTTTAGCCTCATAGGTCTCATCATATCCGATCAAGTCGCCATAAACAGCCAACAAACCGTACAATACATTTTCTTCAGATGGTTTTAACTGTTCACACTTTTCCCAGTAAGGCAATGTCTCCAATAATTGCGCCTTAATGGCTTGGAATAAGTCAGCACGCTTTTTCAAATCCGCATCTTTTGTTCCAGAAATTTCATTTCGCTCTTCGCGTAACTTGCGCACTTTTTTATACTTCATATCCGCTAATTGCGCGTACGAATCAAAGTCTTCCTTATCCAAAGCTATGGCATCTTTGAAAGCTTTTTCAGCAGCGGCTTCATCATTCAATTTCAAACAAATCACTCCAAGATTATAATACATTCCCCTGTCACCTTTACCAGCAGCTATTTTGCTTTCCAAATTAGCTTTTGCTTCCGGTAATCTGTTCAATTCATACAACAAGGAAATTTCGGTTTGCGCCAAATCCGTTTCGCTTGGGTTCTTCTGTATGGCTTCACGTGTAGCGATTAACGCGTCTTCACTTTTCTTCTGCTTCACCAATACCGAAATCAACTGACGATACGAATCAATATTCTTTCCTCCTTTTGAATGATAAGCTTTTAAATAGGTTACAGATTTGTCATACTCTTCAGCCGAAGGAGCGAAATAAACGCCTGCATTCATTAACATGGCCGTATCAGTAGGGACAAAATATAACACCCGCTCCATTTGCGCAAAGGCGCCTTTATAATCCTTTTTGTTAGAATAAGAATCCAAAGCCTTATTCAAGTATGCATTTGCCAACTGAGAATTGTATTGAGAGTTAAATACGGGTAGCCCGTTTGCGTCAGAAAAATAGGATGGGGTAGCATCTTTTTCAAGTTCCTTGCTTTTCTCAAATGCTTCTTTCGCAACTTTGAAGGGCTCAGCTTCTAGCGCCTTGAACTTATCAACTTTAGTAGTATCGATACCAGCATAAATAAGGCCTTTCAAGAACCACGCTTTGGCAGCATTTTTAGATGAGTTGCCTTTTTTATCGACCATAAATTCTTGGCTAGCAGTGGTAACATCAATGATAGCTTTTGCTTCATCAAACTTACCTTCTTTTAAGGCTTTCTCGGCTTTGCTTACACTAGGTTTTATCTCCTTCTGTGCAGCAACGGCAAAAGGGAGAGCGAGTAAAAATACAATTGCAATCTTTTTCATTTTCAATCAGTTTAATTCAAGTATAGTTGGTTTAAGTTGTAGGATTCTCATTTATGGGATTTTCACCTTCTGGCGTATCAATAGCACCTTCTATTTGTTGTATTTTCTCTACGGAAGAAATAGCATCGTCCTCATTTAACTTGATGAGGCGCACACCTTGCGTGGCCCTGCCCATTACACGCAATTGTTCTACTTTTATGCGAATGCTAATGCCCGATTTATTGATAATCATGAGGTCGTCATTGTCAACGACTTCCTTGATCGCAACAAGCTTGCCAGTTTTTCCGGTTATGTTGATGGTCTTTACACCCTTGCCGCCTCTGCGTGTAATGCGGTAGTCGGTAATGTCTGAACGCTTGCCGTATCCCTTTTCAGAAACAACCAATAAATTGGCGTCTTCGCGGGAGATGCACACCATACCAATCACTTTATCTTGATCAGATTCAAGCGTTACACCGCGTACACCTGCTGCTGTCCGACCCATTGGGCGCACATCGCTTTCGTTAAAGTGTACGGCCTTGCCTTCGCTTTTGGCTATGATGATATGATTCGTTCCATTGGTCAGCGCTGCATTCAACAATCGATCACCATCATGCACCGTAATCGAGGTAATTCCATTCGCACGTGGGCGCGAATAGGCTTCCAATGAAGTTTTCTTGATCGTACCTTGCTCCGTACATAAAATCACAAATGTATTGTTGATGTACTCTTGGTCTTCTAAGTTTTTAACATTCAGCACGGCACAAACCCGGTCGCCAGCATCGATATTCAATAAATTTTGAATGGCACGACCCTTTGAAGTCTTCGCTCCTTCCGGAATTTCATATGCCTTTTTCCAATACACTTGTCCCTTCTCGGTAAAGATGAGCAAATAATTGTGAGCCTGCGCTACAAACAAATGCTCGGTAAAATCATCTTCTTTGGTGGACACCGCTTTCGATCCAATTCCTCCTCTACCTTGCGTTCTATACTCCGACAATGAAGTGCGTTTGATGTATCCTTGGTTAGAAATGGTGATCACCATCTCTTCGTTGGGAATCATATCCTCCACAGTAATGTCATCTTCGCTGTGCACGATTTGCGTTCTCCGCGCATCGCCATAGCGTTCTTTCATTTCCAGAAGTTCATCTTTAATGATGCCCATGCGCACAGGCTCGCTGGCCAATATTTCATTCAACCGATCGATCAACGCTTTTACTTCTTGGTATTCTTGTAATATCTTATCTCGCTCCAGACCAGTAAGGCGTTGCAGCCTCATTTCTAAAATAGCTTTGGATTGAATTTCAGATAAAGAAAAACGTTCGATCAAACCTGTTTTTGCTTCCTCCGGATCTTTGGAATTGCGGATCAATGAAATGACTTCATCCAAATGATCTAGCGCAATCAAATAACCCTCTAAGATATGGGCACGTTTCTCCGCCTCATCTAATTCAAACTTCGTTCTGCGCACAACCACTTCATGGCGGTGATCCACAAAATGAACAATCAAATCTTTCAGGTTGAGCGTCTGTGGACGGCCTTTTACAAGTGCCACATTGTTTACCCCAAACGAAGATTGAAGCTGCGTATATTTGAAAAGATTGTTCAGTACGATATTTGGAATAGCGTCTTTCTTTAGATCGTACACTACCCGGAAACCATCGCGATCGGACTCATCGCGCATATCACTAATTCCTTCGATCTTCTTTTCGTTGATGAGCACAGCTGTGCGCTCTATCATTTGCGCTTTGTTAACTTGGTAAGGGATTTCGGTGGCTACGATCTGATCTTTGCCATGGGCATTGGTAACTATCTCCGCCTTGGCACGGATAACGATTTTGCCCCTTCCCGTAAGGAAAGCTTCTTGAATCCCTTGGTATCCGTAAATTATTCCTCCTGTAGGAAAATCTGGCCCTAGCACAAACTTCATCAGTTCTGCTATTGTTATATCACGATTATCGATGTAAGCGATAATACCATCCACCACTTCTGTCAAATTGTGGGGTGCCATATTGGTGGCCATACCCACCGCAATACCGCTCGATCCATTGATCAACAAATTCGGAACCTTAGCCGGAAGAACTGTTGGCTCGGAATTTTGATCATCGTAAGTAGGTTGAAAATCAACCGTATTTTTATTGATATCCGAAAGAAGTTCTTCGGCAATCCTACGCAAACGTGCTTCTGTATAGCGCATGGCAGCTGGCGGATCACCATCTACCGAGCCAAAGTTTCCTTGGCCGTCTACCAACATGTAGCGCATGCTCCACTCTTGTGCCATGCGCACCATGGTATCGTAAATAGAGGCATCGCCATGGGGGTGATACTTACCCATTACATCGCCCACAATGCGGGCTGATTTTTTGTAGGGGCGGTTGTAGTTAACACCCAATTCTAACATGCCGTACAATACTCTTCTATGAACGGGTTTCAATCCATCGCGCACATCTGGCAAGGCTCGGGAAATGATGACGGACATCGAATAATCGATGTAAGCGCCACGCATTTCATCTTCAATATTAATCGGAATTATGTTCTGTCTCGCAGGTAGGTTAGAGTCTTCGGCCACGGTTTATGATAAGAGTTAAAACGGTGTGCAATTTAACTAAAATTGTGGTGTGAAAGTAGCTTTTTGCAAACTTGAAAGTAGTGTTTTTAGGAAAAAATAAGGTTTTGGTGTTCTAAAGAAAGTTTCTCCTAAGCTTAATAAGGATTCAACTTTTTCTTGTTCTTTCCGCGGTACTTGATGAGGGTTTTGTCATTCTCTCCATACCCCGGATTCTGCTTTTTATAAAAAGGATGCCTTCGGCTTCGGTATTCTTTGTTGCCATGGGCATGGTCAATTTGGGCATGGCAGTCTTTTAGAAAACATTTGGGTAATTGCGGTATGCGATAGGTAACACCCACACTTACATACAAGGTGTTCATGCTGTGGTTGATGGACTTGTTACTCTCCGGAACATTAATTGCGTAGCTTTTAAAATCAAAGGAAGGACGGACAAACACATTGAGATATTCGGAAAGTTCACGCTCAGCAGTAACAGCCAAATTGAAGTACATATTCGTGGAAACCAATGATGAATTGAAATTGGTCGATGAGAAAGAGCCGATTTGTACATCGCCTGTGAAAAGATATTCGTTCCATCGATAAAAAGAATAACCTAGCATTCCATAAAACTTACCTACAAAACCTGAGGAGGCGGATGGCTGAAATTCAGAAATCTGATCAGTCAACGCGGTTGGCTTCATGATGCCTATGCTCATTAATTCATAAGAATACCCGAGACCAAATCGATATTGCTCTTTGAACTGGTAAAAAGCAAATAGGTTAAGCGGAATGGTTAAGGCATTGCCTTTGAAGCCAAGGTTGGCCGTACCTGGGTTTGCCACAAACGCGCTTCCGGAAACCGCTGTTTTATCGGTGATCACATCGTTCACCCAATTGCTATAGCGTGTGGCGGTGGTGGCAGAGAAGATTTGCGGGCTACCTCCAGCTACTTGATAAACGCCAAAGTCATCTAATCGATGACTAAAGTAGGTATTGCCATACCCGGTGCTAAAACCAAAACTAACATTTTTTAAAATCCGTCTCAAGGCACTTCCTCCTGTGCGATCGGTGTAAAATCGCTCGAGCGGAATAACATCTTTCTTCTCGTCTTGAGCCAATAGTTTTACGCTGCATAGCACCGAAGCAACGGTAATCAAACAAGCTATTTTATAAAACAATCGCAGAACGGCAGTATTTAAGAGCCTAAAGATAAGAATTAACGCAAATTGAATGGAAATCTTGTTTTTAATACTGAAGGCCTCCACTTTCCAGTGAAGTATAGGTATGGAAATACATCTTACCCTTGTTTACTTGATAGGTAAAAGTTCTGTCTGCTTGTTGTTCGCCATCCAAATTAAAGGAAACCTTACTTTGCCCTTCGGGCAAGGGAACTCTTGCATAGTAAATGCTATGGGGTAACGTTTGCCAATTGCGCGTATCAGCTTTTTCAGTCATGGCATTGAACAAGCCCAACAATGCGCCCATGCCTTTGTCTTCTTTCTTCATTGTATACTCCGATGCTTTTTTTAATGCAACTCGAATGAGGGCCTTGCCAAACTCTAAAGCCATTCGCTCTTCCAATACCTTGAAAGCGATTTTATTGATGTTCTCCGTAAGTTCAAGAGGATAGTGGGCACCCTCCACTTGCAGCTCCGCATGCTGAAAATGCGGTCTGCGTTCTACATATTTTGGAAATGCCACCCGAAAGACCTCCAATCGCGAAAGACCCCTTCGATCGTTCTCACTGTAATTGCTGGTAGGAAAATTGAAGGACATGCCTAACTCGCGGTTATAAAACGTAACCATTCCATTTCTGCCATGGTCTACCAAAAAATTCACTCCCCACTCTGCTTTAAATGGTGCTAGGCCGTTGTGCCAAAAGAAAACCAACTCCCCTCCTTCTATTGGCTTATATTCATAGTCTGGCATGTTGAATTCGACTTTATACTTTTCAAATTCATCTTTGAAGCCACTGAGCCACGCGGTGCGAAGCAAGTCTAATTTTAATTGCCTTGGTGCACTTAAACCGAACATCTCTTCATACTCATTCTTGTATGTATTTATCGAATTGCGGTAAGCAATAAAGGCGTTGTTGTAATCTTTATCGGAATCGTAAATAATACCCATCAGATTGTTGATGAAAGCATCGTGCTTGTATTTGTTGCTATCGCTGTAACGGTCGCTCAACTGCTGCAACCGAATTCCCAGTCTTCTGCATTCTACCAAAGCTTCTTCTTCTTTCCCTAATTTCAAAAAGTTCAACGCCTTGTAATAGAGTAAAATCAGATGTTCGTGATCTTCACCCCGATAGACGGTGACCATCGGATTGGTCAGGTAGGCCGCTCCTTCTCTAAAGTAATCGATCTTGTAGTCTTCCCAAAAAAGATAAGCCTCTTCAAAAAATTTATTGCTCTCGTCATACTGGCCCATCATAGAGAGCACCAAGCCCTTGTTCACAAAATAAAGAAACCGGTCTTTGCCAGTGGCTTGCCCTGATTTATTCTTAAGTGTTTGCAAAGCCTGTTTCAGGTTCCCCGATTCAAACTCTTTATTGAATTGATAATTGGTTTGATAGTAGGTAGCGCAGGATGTTAATAAGTAAATTGTAAGGAGTAAGAGGTAAATGGTTTTCTGTAAGCAGTATCCGGTAAGCTGTGTCACGACCAATTTATAACTGACAGGTTTCAAGCTTTGTTATTGATTACCGATAATTACTCTAAAGTTAAAGAGATAACGCAATGCCTACAATTTACCAACCCCAAGCCCCAAGCCCGAATCCCCAATGTCCAATGACTAATTCCGAATATCCTTCTTAATCTCTTGTTGTCCGTACCAAATACGTTTGTTGGTCTCAAGGTCGGTGAGGAACAAAGTAGTGATGTAGTTGACTACCCTTCGCTTATTATAGATATCGGTTTCAGAAGTCATTTCGCCAAACAGCATCAAGTTGGCACCCGTCTCTTTTCCCCATTGCGATACCGTTTCGGCACTGGCAAAATCTTGTTGTTGAGCACGTTCTTCTCTCAGTTTATCCCGAAAAGTACCAGACTCTACCAAGTCAGCCACACCTGAATTGTAAATGGCCAGTTCAATTTTCTTGATGTAGTTATCGGCATCAATGTGTTCACTGGTTTTGTTGCGAACCAAACCCACAATGATAGCCGGCTTTTTGCCAACCGACTTGGCATACTCTTTAAACTTATCGCTGGCAAGCAAGTCATTGATCATCTTTTGAGAAACTTGGCGCGAGTCGCTATCGTTCCATCGGCCACTTAAATCGATTTGCTGACTGGGGTCGATGCGGGTAACTGTGCGCGCGCAAGAAGTAAGCAAGAAAGAAACAAATAGAAGTTTAATGATTGGCTTCATACGTTTTGAGACAGTGATATCAAATGCGAAAATCAGGCCAAAGCCTTTAAACTTTTGATTACCTCTTTTGGGTTGGCCGATGAAAAAACAAAATTGCCTGCCACCAACACATTTGCCCCAGCCTCCAACAATGGCTTGGCATTATTTTCGTTTACGCCCCCATCGATCTCAATTAACGCAGAAGATTGGCGTTGGTTGATAAGTTGTCGAAGTTCCTTTACTTTTTGATAGGTGTTTTCAATGAATTTTTGTCCACCAAAACCTGGGTTTACAGACATCAGACAAACCAAATCTATGTCTGAGATACTATCTTTTAACAATTCGATAGAAGTATGCGGATTGACCGCTACCCCAGCCTTTATACCCAATGCTTTAATCTGCTGGATGTTTCGGTGCAAATGTGGGCATGCTTCAATATGTACTGAAATGACAGCCGCCCCAGCCTTGTGGAAAGCCTCTACATATTTCTCTGGGTTCACAATCATCAAGTGGACGTCCATCGGCTTTTTGGCATGACGGTTCATGGCCTCTACCACCGGCACACCCATCGATATATTGGGAACAAACACACCGTCCATGATATCGACATGTATCCAATCGGCTTCGCTTTCATTGATCATTTTTATCTCGCGCTCTAGGTTGGCGAAATCGGCAGCTAAGATGGAAGGGGCGATGAGGGGCTTCATTCGCCAAAGGTAATGGAGGATTTACGATTTTTGATTTTTGAGTTACAATTTTTGTAGCGCGACTTGCTCACCGGATCAACTGAACCCAGCCCTTTACATTCTTTTTTTTGGCTTGAGAGTTAGATGAATAGAAGGTAATATCTGTTGAATAATAATACGTCCCTGTGGGCAATTCCTTACCACTATTATCGAGGCCTCGCCACTCAAAAGTTGGTTGGGGTAATGAGTTATTAACTTGAAAGACTTCATCGCCCCATCTATTGAGAATCGTTAGGGAGAATTTTTCAATAAACCGAGGGCAACCTGCGGGGTCTCGCTTATCGCTTCTGTTGCTAAAACCTGGGAATTGTTCATTCTGATTATCTTGGTTAGCAGTAATCACATTTGGAATGAAGGGATGCAGGCAGTTCTCAATACAAATGAAGTCAGAAGGCAAGCCTATGTTTCCTGAACGATCAATGGCTTGCACCTGGTAGCATCCGGCTTGGGTATATTCCTTTACATCTTCAAACACGGTATTTCCAGTAGTAGCCAGCAGCTCAGAATCTGACTTTTCATTTTGAAAATAGTAAACCCTGTAATAGGCTATGTCATTTCCACAACCTGAATCAACACTCCAACTCAATGTATTCTTGTAGGTGTCAATCGAGCAATCGAGCGAACTAAGGGCTTCACAATTTAAGGCATTCACTTTCAACGTAGGTGCACAAGGAGGATCTTTATCAATCGATTGAGCAACGGTCTCGTTAGAGAGACTCCGCAGCGGCTCTTTGATTAACTGATTTCCATAACTTCCGCTCGTCTCTACCTTGTATAGATAAATGAAATTATTACCCAGCGGAAAGCCGGGTACTTTGCCGTTATCTACATACTCAAAATCCTCTATTTCAAGCGTTCTAATGTCAACGCTATCCATTAGCTGAAATACAGGATCGTCAATCTCTCTTCGGTAAATGCGATGGTACGGGAAGCGAAAGCTTCTATTCGACCAAGGCGCTTTAGCTTTCCACGATAATTTAATTGCCCCCTCGAGTTGTTTAAAATCGAGCCGTGGAAAAAAGGCGACCTTACTGGTGTCCAATGGATTGTTTTGCGCAATACTTTGAGGAGAGTAAAGCACAACTTTGTATCCATAAACTGAATCCCTAGTATTAAGATTTGCATCCAGATAGGTAGTATCTGTAAGTCTTTTAGCATTTATCTTTTTAAAAACAATTCCATCTTTTGTGCGCAATAGGTCATACTCATACGGCTTTGGGAACAAACTTTTGTTGATTTGAAAAGGAGAAAGCCACTCTAAAGAAACGGCACTCGATGTGAAGTTTGTTTTTTGAACCGATGCAGTGATGAGTACGGGTGCATCAATAGCAATCGGGCCAATGCAAAAATCTACAGAAGCCAAGCTCTTGCCTGAATAAGGCTGATTGAAATTTGCCACCAACCGATAGCAATAGGTTGCTCCAGCAGAAATATCGTTATCTAAAAAAGCGCCTGTGTTGCTTTCTCCAATCTTTACAAAACCTAACGATAAAGGAATTCCTTGAATGCATCGATCAGAAAAGCTGTTTGTCTTATCTACCCTTCGCCAGACTTCTATCGTATTCGAATTTGCACAATTATAGCCATTCCAATTTAAGGTCAATCTTTTTTTGGATACATCCAGTGAGGCTGGTTTAAATATAGGCGCAGCACCTGATACCTTTACATTCCAAACTTTAAAGGTTGAAATACGAATGCCCGTAGCGGTGAAGGAAGAGATTTTAAAAATAAATCGATACGGCACAGACCTTACCACATCGCATCCCACTTGCCAATCAATTTTTAAGTTGGCGGTATCATAAGGTGCAGCAGATGACTGAATCTTATCCAGATTTACAAACAAAGGCTGCGAATTGTAGAAGTTATCGGTAACAAATAACTCAACCTTCACTGTTTTGCTAACCTTATCTTTGATCAATACCGTTTGATTTAACTGCTCACCTGCTACCATGCATTGATCAGACAACTCAAAGGTAGGACGGCTTGCATTGCAATCCTCAACAATGATTTGCATATCTCTAATTACCCAATCTACTACCGTCCACTTTCCACTTATTTTAGCCCAATGAGAAACTTTGATAGCTGTAGCATATTCTCCAGTAAGGCCAGGTGCATTCCACTGCAGTGTGCCGTCATTATCAATAAAGAAAGTGGGTGGCCCATTTCCAGATTCATTTGAAAGCTCATAGGTGCCACTATAAAATTCTCTACCATTTGGATCTTTATAGTTTGTAACAGGAATGTTCTGTGCTTGCAGGGGGACAACCAACTGATAGGATAAGCTATCACCCAATGGAGCAATAGCCCCAGGGTTATGGGTAAAAATTAGTTTGCTGCATGCCCGATCTATTGGAGGAATAGTAAAACTCAAAGGGGCGGTACAAGTTGGATTTACCTGCAAAAATGATTCAATGTAAAAGGGTGCATTTACACTATTTTGAAAATTTAAAACCCCTAAATTTCTGTTTAGCTCTAGGTAGCTGATTTTAAAACCGTTATCCGTTTGATACGAATAGTTCGTTATAAAAACGGCTGATGAAACCCGATTGGTGAGGTCAATTAATGTTGAGCTAAGCATGGGGACGAGCATAGAACCACCGTCTCCAAATGTGAGGTTTCCACCGCCTGCATTGGTAGGAGTGCCCGAATTGAGATATAGCGTAAGGGTAATCTCGTAAGTTCTTGTACTGCAATTGATCAGTCGAGCAGTAATTTGGCCACCGCGCAGATGGGTACCCATCAAATCTAAACTCACTAAAAATAACAGAATTGCCACATAGATTCTCATATCGGATGTAACGCAAATTCTCAAAAAAATTGTTAACAAATTTAACAAATAACTGCTTTTCTTATTTAATGTGGCAGACTATTATCTTTGTGGACTTATGACTCTGTACCAACAATATCCAGTATCCATTACCAACTCGCTGAGCGGGAAGAAAGAACTTTTTGTACCTATTAAACCGCCTTTTGTGGGCCTGTATTCTTGTGGCCCTACCGTTTACAATGAAGTACACTTGGGCAACCTGCGCACCTTTACGGCTTTTGATGTAGTCTATCGATACCTCTCTCACATTGGCTATAAAGTTCGCTATGTGCGAAACATTACCGATGCAGGTCACCTGACCAACGATGCAGGCGAAGGAGTAGATCGCATTGAAGAAAGAGCCAAGTTGGAAAGGCTCGAGCCGATGGAAGTGGTACAAAAATACACCTATGGGTTTCATGAAGTATGTCGCATTTTTAATGTGCTCCCCCCTAGTGTGGAACCCACCGCCACCGGTCATATTGTAGAGCAAATAGAAATGGTGAAACGCATTCTAGCCAACGGATTTGCATACGAAAAAAATGGCTCTGTCTATTTTGATGTGCGCAAGTTTATGGAGAAACACAAATACGGAGAACTGAGCGGAAGAAATATTGACGATCTGCTGGAAGGCACTCGCGAGTTGGATGGACAAGAAGAAAAGAAAAACCCCATCGATTTTGCCATTTGGAAAGCCGTAACACCAAGCCATATTCAGCGGTGGCCTTCCCCTTGGGGCGAAGGGATACCCGGCTGGCATTTGGAATGCTCGGCCATGGGCACTAAATATTTGGGTAAAGAATTTGACATTCACGGAGGTGGCATGGATTTAAAATTTCCACATCATGAATGCGAGATTGCGCAAAATGTAGGTGCCTATGGAAATGCACCCGTACGCTACTGGATGCACGCCAATATGCTGACGGTAAACGGTGAGAAGATGAGCAAATCGAAAGGCAATTCTTTTTTGCCCAGAGAATTATTTGCAGGCGACCATCCGCTTTTGGATAAAGCATATAGCCCCATGTCGGTGCGGTTCTTTATGCTGCAATCGCACTATAGTAGCACGCTTGATTTTTCGAATGAGGCACTGATCGCTGCTGAAAAAGGATACCGCAAGTTGAACGCTGCTCTTTTGGCCATCAAAAATTTAAACTACACCAAAGAAGAAAAAGTAAATCCAGAATTAGTCGATGCTATAAGTGGTATGGTAGCCGAGTGTTATCAAAACATGAGCGATGATTTCAATACCGCTAAAACTTTGGCGGTGCTATTTGAAATGTCGGCACGTATCAACGACTTTAAATCGGGCAATGTAACCATTGGTTCAATCGATGCTACTACTTTCGGTAAGTTGAAATCGACTTATATCAGCTTTATGGAAAATGTGTTAGGTCTGGTAGAAGACAAAAGCACCAACAACGATTTATTGGAAGGCACCATAAATGTACTGATCGAATTGCGCAAGAAAGTGCGCACCGACCGCAACTATGCTTTATCCGACAAAATACGTGATGACCTTCAAGCCATTGGCGTGCAATTGAAAGACGGAAAAAACGGGGAGATTAGTTATATGATTGATTAAGTGGTAACCACTTTACTGCGATGATACTTGCAAAGGCAAGCGGCATTGCCCTGCCTACTGGACAGGCAGGCACAGCAGCCAAACTGCTCAAGCCGAACGCTGCTGCCCCGCAAGACGTTTCTCACTTTTTTTGAGATCGCTTCTAGTTCAAAAAAAACCAGCTCGTTGCTCAAGTTCTTCAATTCGCTGAATGTACTCTTTCTCCTTGCGCTGCATTTCTTCCTGAGTAGCCACCAACTCTTCCATATTCTGCCGCATTTCTTCTTCTTGGGATTTCATTTCTTCAGTTTGTTGCTGAAGTTCTTCCAGCAACGTTTTCGTGCGGTCGTTTATACGCACCGTTGAAACAGTGGATGCAATGCTCTCCCCTATCCGCTGAATGAACTCACGCTCAAATGCTTCAAACTCTTTAAAAGATGCCAGCTCAATTACCCCGTACACCTCATCATTCAATAGTAACGGAACCACCACCAACGAACGTGGCACAGCACCGCCCAACCCAGAAGTAATGGTCACATAATTAATAGGTATCTCTTTCAAATACACCAACGATTTCTCCAGTACTGATTGTCCTAAAACACCTTCCCCAAGGGCTACTGTTTTGGTCAAATACTTCTTTCGTTCATACGCATACACCGCCACTGACCTTAATTGCTCCTCCCCTTCTTCTCCTTCCATTAGAAATAAACCGCCTTGATTGGCCCCCACATATTTTACAAGATTGGAGATAATCGAATCAAACATTAACTGACTATTGGTATACTGTGTGCGCAAAATATCCGAAAACTTCGCGATGCCATTGGAAGCCCACTGCCTTTTTTCATCTTCTTTCTTAGCTGCTTCAATCTCGGCAATGTAATCGTTTAGTTTCTTTTCATTGTCCGCTATTTCGTTGGCTTTTTTACTCATCTCTTGTATGAGCTGGGTGTTTTTCTTTCCTTTTTGAAAGGCTGATACTTCTAAGTACAACATACACCCCGACATGCCCAACACACCCGTAATCAAACATGCATAAAACATCCATCCAGCGGTAAACAAAGCGACTGTTTCAGATTCAACCGCATGACTAAAGAGTCGGTTGAAATACGGCATGAACGCTATCAAACTAATGGCCAATAAAGTATAGAAAATCAACAAGAACTTCTCTTCTAAATCAAACAAAATCCACGGAGGCATTAAAAACAAAACTTGCATCGCCAACAGGCTACCGATCAGTGGTTGATCGTCTGGATTGATGGAGCCTGCATACACCACATAAATGGCCTCAAAACCAAAACATGCAATGAACCGAGATATATTATGAAGATCCAAGTAATTGAAGAGCACCCCTACTAATCCCAAAACAAAAAATAAGACCGTCAGATACACTAGCGATGGAATCAACCGATAGGTGATGATAAAAAATGGTACGATCAACAGTGCAAAAAAGACGCAAAGAAAATTAGTGGCTTTTATTTTCTCGTTTACATAGTTAGACTTATCTGACCGTACGCCCACGTTAAAAATAGCGTTGTTCATCATTGGTTTTAGGTTTGTACAAAAATAATCATATCGCGCATAAAAAAAAGCTGTCAATTTTAAGACAAAAAGTACATTTGCAATCCTTTACTCATGCTGCGAAAACTCTTTATTTTACCAATCCACTTTTACCAATGCGCTTTATCTCCCTATTTGGGAGCACATTGCCGTCACACCCCATCTTGCTCGCAATACACCATCGAAGCCATCCAAGAATGGGGCGTGCTAAAAGGGATTTGGCTGGGGGCCAAGCGAATTGGGCGATGCCACCCCTGGGGGGGCACCAGCGGATATGACCCTGTGCCGAAGAAGAAGTAGGGTAAGCTCTCCAAAGCAAGTCGGCAGTTACAAGATTAACCTAACCTTTGCCCCACTCTGTTCAAAGACTTCACCTCTTCTCAATTTCAATACAATTTTAAACTGATGTTCTTCCGATTATTTTGAAGGTAGTTATTGAAAGTCCGTTTTGGCCAGACTCCAATTTCTGGGTCAACCATTTTGGTGGAAGTAGAAGAAATGTAGTCACATTTATAGACACCGATAGACAACGTGCGATAGCTACTTACACTTGCTCACCATTCCGTAACTTTACGGCAAAGCCTGCAGAACATTACGACCTGCAAAGCAGGTAGTTTTCTGAAATGCAATAAACTGAACAACCGTTACCACAAACCTAAACTTCATTTTACATAGCCTCTGAAATCTTCTAACTCCATAGAAAATCTATTTCGCCATGAGTCAGGAAAACTGATTTCGGTACTCACCAAACTATTCGGACCACACAATTTACAACTGGCCGAAGATGTTGTGCAAGACTCGCTGCTCAAAGCACTCGATCATTGGAAATTTCATGGTGTACCCGAAAATCCTTCTGCATGGTTGTTTACCGTAGCACGGAACAAAGCATTGGATGTCATTCGTCAAGAACGGCACCGAAAAAAATTCGCTCCTGAAGTCTTTCCTCTTCTCACTTCAGAATATACGGCTGATGCCACCCTGCAGCAATTATTGACGCCTCATCAAATTGAAGACGAGCAATTGCGAATGATGTTTGTCTGTTGCCACCCCTCGTTGCCCGAGGAAGGGCAAGTGGCCTTGATTTTGAAAACACTTTGCGGCTTTAGCACGGCAGAAATCGCCCACGCTTTTTTAACCAACGAAGAAACCATTACCAAAAGGTTGTACCGGGCGAAAGAACAATTCAGGAACGAGGCCATCGCCTTTGCACTACCATCGCCTTCAGAATTACAAACACGGTTGGAAAATGTGCTCACCGCTATTTACCTCATCTTCAACGAAGGCTACCACACTGCCCATCATGCTTCGATCATTCGGGAAGAGTTAATTGAAGAATCTCTACGGCTTGGCAAAATGTTGGTGGATAATGAAATTACCAATTTACCTATTACCAACTCGTTGATGGCATTGCTTTGTTTCAACACTTCACGTGTGTATGGCCGACTGGACGAAAATGGAAATCTGCTTCAACTTAAAAATCAAAACCGATCCAAGTGGAATAAACAATTGATTGTTCAGGGAAATCACTACTTGAACCGTGCTGCGTCTATTGAACCACCAACCCCTTATCACATTGAAGCAGCTATTGCCTACGAACATTGCCAAGCAGCCACGTTTGCCGAAACCAATTGGCAACGCATTGTAGAATTATATGATTGGCTCTACCAACTGAAGCCGATGCCATTGATTCAGCTAAATCAACTGATTGCTTTGGCCGAATGGAAAGGTGCTCACGTAGCACTAGCCAAGTTAAACGACCTCCAATTAATGGAACAACTACCGAACAACGCCCTTCTCCATGCCGCACTAGGTGAATGGAGATTATCGATTGGCGAAAAGGAAAGTGCCAAAGGTCATTTTGAAAAAGCTGTTGGATTAAGTAAAACGGAAAAGGAAAAATTATTCTTCACAAATCGCTTACGCGAATGTTACTAATTCGTAATTACTTTTTCTTCTTATCGTCAAACAACATTCTTACCGATGGACCATAGGTGTCATCGTATTGGCCACTTTTCAAGCTCCACAAAAAAGCTAACAGAAAAATAATGGCTACGGTTAAACTAATGCCAATCAAAACAATGATGATGGTCATGCGCGTAAAATTTTATAGGAAGCCTTATTGACAGCCAACGTAGCAAAACCAACCACACTGATGCTTGAGATGGGCATGAGTATGGCAGCAACCAGTGGTGTGAGATGACCAGTTACTGCAAAAGAAAGCGCGATGATGTTGTAAAAGAAAGAAATGCCGAATGCCCATTTCACAATAACCGTTGCCGACTTTGCGAGTTGGATAAACCGATCGAGCTTGCCAAGTTGATCACCTTTCAAAATAGCATCGCAAGCAGGTGTAAAAATTCCGGTGTCATCCGTAATGGCAACGCCTACATCACTTTGTTTGAGCGCACCCGAGTCATTTAAGCCATCGCCTAGCATCATCACTTTCTTTCCTTGGTCTTGCATGGCTGAAATAAAATCCAATTTCTGATGAGGATCTTGATTAAAAAGCAACGTTGCCTTGGTAGGAAACAACTCCCGCATGCGCGTTTGATCCGAATCATTATCACCCGACAATAAGGCAACCGATTGATTGGACAAGCGAGATAACAACGACCGCATAGGTTGACGAATAGAAGTATTGATTTGAAAATAACCCCTTACCAAACCATCGACTGACACAAATACTTTGGCATGCATGTCGGATAACTTACCTGTGAAATCCACAAACGCAACAGAGCCAATTTTGATGTACCTTCCTGCCACTGTTCCTTCTACGCCCTTCCCGGTGTATTCTCTGAAATAACTAACGGAATGCGATGAATTGACAGAAATACTTTTGGTAATCAAATTACTCAATGGATGTGCCGATGAAGAAGTGATTTTTTTTACCCATCCCAATTCTTCATCATCCAGCACTCCAATAAACGCAACCTGCTCCGCCCCATTGGTAACCGTGCCCGTTTTATCAAATACAATAGTATCGATGAAGGCCATACGCTCTACCACTTCTGCGTTCTTCAGGTAAAAACCATGTCGCCCCATAGCACGCATCATACTGCCAAAGGTAAAGGGTGCCGCCAGTGCAAGGGCGCACGGGCACGCCACCATTAAAACAGACGTGATGATTAACCATAATTGTGATGCATCTACCCAGTACCAATACCCTGCCGTGACCAACGCCAACGCCAATACTGCCCATGTAAATCTTCGAGCCGCCCGATCGATTATTTTTTGGTAGGTGCTTTCCTCCGGTTTTTGAAATGCAGCATTGTTCCACAAACGAGTCAAATGACTTTGGTTGATTTTCTTTTCAACCAGCACTTCCATCGGCTCGCCCACTAATCGGCCACCTGCATAAATCAATTCCCCCTTGGTGATGCGCACAGGTTTGGATTCTCCCGTCACAAAACTATAATCAATAAATGCACTTAGGTTCAATAAAATGCAATCGGCTGGCACAATTTCGCGATGGCGGATTTTGATGGTATCGCCTCGCTGCAGGTCGTACACGACTACCGGCTTCCAATCTTCATCTACCCATTTTAAGGTTGCCAATGGAAAATATGATTTGTAATCACGGTCAAACGCCAGTGAATCGTAGGTCTTGCTTTGAAACCATCGGCCAATCAACAAAAAGAAAACAAGGCCGGTGAGCGAATCTAAATATCCAGGGCCAGTCGTAGTAAGGATATCGAACGAACTCCGCAAAAACAAAGCAGCCAGCCCAACCGCGATTGGCACATCAATGTTGATTTGCTTCTGCTTAAAACTTTTCCACGCGTTGATAAAAAAATCTTGTCCACTAAAAATTACTACGGGTATCGTCAAGGCCAGATTTAGAAATGAAAACAGTTGCTTCAACGCACCGTCTGAATCTTTCAAACCCAAATACTCGGGAAAACTCAGCAACATGATATTGCCAAAGCAAAACCCCGCCACAGCCAATTTAGCAATCAGCCGATGGGCGTTGATATTTTGTTCGGTTGATCCATTCTTTAGGTTAATCTGCGGTGCATACCCCAAGGCGGCCATCAATCGCGCCAAGGCGGCCAGTGAAATCTGGCTTGGCTTAAAATCGATCGTTACTTGTTTGCGCGAAAAATTTACTTCTGAACGTAGAACACCATTTGATAATTTTTGTAGATTTTCCAACAACCAAATGCACGAAATACAATGAATGGAGGGAGCAAAAAAAGTAACCCGTGCCAAGTTGTCTATTTGAAAATCGAGCAATTGCTTTTGAATGGAGGGTTCATCCAAATAAGCGTACGATTCTTCTTGCACATGGCGTAGTGAAATGCCTGGATTTTTATCGAGTGAATAATACTCACACAGATTATTTTGGTCTAGTATTTCATATACCAGCAAACAACCTTGACAACAAAATTCCTTTTGATGTTGTAGAATCGGAGCCTCCTCGCATGGTTGCCCGCAATGGTAACAAATAACTTCTTCGGCAACTTGCATGACTCAGTTTGAAAAGAAAAGTGACATATCTAACGCTAACATTTGTTCTTTGAATGATTGATTGTAAAGAATGTTAAGGCCGTGCCTGCCGGTGATGAGCACGGGTGGCCTTTTTGCTTGTTTAACCTGAGCAAAAACTAAATCCATCAACCCTGCTCTGCGAATGGGCGTAATGCCTACATTGGAGAAGGTACGCTGCAAAAAATTCACAAAATATTTTTCCAGTGCAATCTCCGTGCCTTCGCCCGGAGTTACCGTTAGCAGTGTAATTCGCTTATGGGATGCCATGCGTCCGAAAACATTTAAAAAGGACTTAAGTGCATTCACACACGAGAGGTCGTAGTCGAATAACACCAGCACTTCTTCAAAATCCATCTCTAACTCAGGGCACAATAAAACAGAACAGCCACTTTGCTCGAAAAATTTATCAGGAAATGCACCCGGCAACTTCTGCATTGCTTCGGCATCGAGTGGAGAGATCACCAGCAAATCGGAAAACCTGCTCTGGTGCACCAATGCTTTGGGGATTCTGGTATCAGGGTTAAAAAAAGAAATATCAATCGTAAGCGATTTGGCACTTGCTTGAATGGCTTCTTGTAAGGTGTATTTATCTCCTTGCCACAAACTGCGCGAAGCCTCTGTCCCCATAAAATCATTTAAAAAAAAGGCGCAGAAGGACTTTTGATCTAAGTGTGAGAACAAGCGTTGATAGCCTCTCAATTCGGGGCTTGGCAGGTTGAAATCAGCCGGAAAAAAGATGTGTTTTGTCAACGTATTTAGGTTACTATTTTTACTCTTCATTTTTAAATGTCCAAATGGGGCAATCCACATGGTTGACAATGTCTTCGGCAATGCTTCCACTGACCAAGTGGCTGATTCCTCTGCGGCCATGGGTGGCCAAGGCAATCAAGTCACCTTTTACATCACGCGTAAAATTGTTAATACCATTCTCTTGGTCAACATCATTGTACACATTCAAGGTGTAGTCTTTTAGCATAAACCGCTTCGCAAAATCCTTCAGCCTCATTTTGGTATCTACATCGCGTTGAAAAAAGGCTGGAGAGTTGATGTACAAAATGTGTAGCGTAGCTTTGAAGAAATTTTGCAGTTCCTTTACCTTTAAGGTGAGGTGCTCGTTTTCCAAATCGAGGTCGTTGGGAAATACGATGTTTTTTACGTTTGATAATTTAGTGGACTTTTTGATCGCCATTACAGGAACCAAAGAAGTACGCACTATTTTTTCGGTATTGGAGCCAATCAAAAACTCGCGAGCACCCGAAGCCCCGTGCGTGCCCATTACCACTAAATCAATTTTCTTTTCTTCAATAAACTGACGGATACTCGTAATGGTAACCCCAAACTCTACATGGGTAGAAACGGTAATGCCTTCGCTCCCCCACTTGTCTTTCATCTTTTGAAATTTTTTGTCCGCTGTTGCTTTCATTTCATTCATCAGCGACTGTTCGAAATAAAGAGTGGGCATGAGTACTGTCTCGTGCATCACAGGCACTTCCACAACATTGAGCAAGAAAATTTCACCTCTGCTTTTGAGTGCTATTTCTATGGCAAACTTAAAAGCTTGCACAGCAGGGTCAGAAAAATCGCAAGGAACCAATATTCGTTTCATACGCGGGCGTTTTTTTTATTAAGTAAAAGTAGGCCGCACCCGCGCGTGATTGAATGACTGCAATCAACGAAAAAGATGACTTTTGTCAGTTATTTGGGGAGGGTAGGTGGTTCAAATAAAGCGTTCAGAAAGCCTGCCGTCAACAACCAAAAGCGTTTTTGCTCAATTATGCCAGAATCAAATCGGCTTGACGGGCTAATTTTTTAGCATCGAGCACTCTTATTTTTTTGCCCTCAAAGGCAATGATGTTTTCAGATTTCATCTCCGACAAAAGCCGGATGATGGTTTCGCTGGCAGTGCCAACAATACTGGCCAAGTCTTCGCGCGAAAGGGCGATATCAATCAATTCACTTTTCTCACCCTCCATCCCATAGGTTTCTTTCAACATCAGCAAGCTACCCGCTAACCGCTCACGCACCGATTTATGGGCAATTTCAGCCATTCGCTCTTCCATGATGCCCATCTCTTTGCAAACCTCTTTCACCACCTTGCGCATGAACACCGGGTTTTTTTGAAGTACTTCAAAAAAATCTTCGCGCGGAATGAAACAGATTTTTGCGTCCTCTAGCACGGTGGCCGTAGCGCCATAAAATTCCTCACTCAATAATGCTCGGTAACCTAAAAAATCGCCTGGCTTGGCGAGGTACAAAATGAACTCTTTGCCTTGCACATCGTTTTTTACCACCTTCACTTTTCCACCATTCATGCAAAACAGGCCCGTGGGGCGCGTTCCTTCGTAAAATATGTTTTGTCCCTTCTTATAAAGTACGCAGGTTTTATGATTATTGACCCTGTTAAGGTCTTCTGGCTGAAGTCCATTGAAGAGCGAATCCTTTAAGTGATCGCACAACAAGCAAGCTACAGAAAATTCAATTTTTGCCATGCTGGATTTGGTTTATCAAAACAACCGTCCGCTAAGTTAGCAAT
Source organism: Chryseotalea sp. WA131a (assembly GCA_025370075.1). Lineage (NCBI taxonomy): Bacteria > Pseudomonadati > Bacteroidota > Cytophagia > Cytophagales > Chryseotaleaceae > Chryseotalea > Chryseotalea sp. WA131a. Next base: position 1,340,874 of record CP073016.1, read on the forward strand.
TTCTGTTACTAAGTGGGAAACTAAATTAGTTACTTACCCAGCACCGTTTTGGTGGTATCAAAATTACTTAACGACTTCCATGCTAATAAGAGGCTAAAAAGGGTTAACATCCCTCCCATCAGCATAGGGGCACCTGGCAAATAAATGGGGGCACTCGATCCCGTAAAGTATCCGAACAATTGCGTCATCAATATAGGCCCAACAATGGAGGTTACACTCATCAAACTTGTGAGCGCACCTTGCAATTCACCTTGTTCGTTGGCCGGCACTTGAGATGAAATAATTCCTTGCAGTGCTGGCCCGGCTAACCCACCCATGCAATAGGGAATTAAAAACACAAACATCATCCAATCGGTAGTGGCAAAAGCAAACAGAAAGTAGCCCAACGTGTAAAGTGCCAGACCAACGTACAATGATTTTTTTTGACCCCACTTTGGCAGAACTACCCGAATCAATCCACCTTGCACAGCCGCAATTAAAATCCCTACTGTTGCGAGCGAGAGGCCGATGGTCTTCTTCGACCAATCGAATTTTTCAATCGTGTAAAACGACCAATTGCTTTGCACAGCGTGGGCAGAGATGTAAATCAAAATCAACGAAGCCACCAATCCGATGATAACAGGGTATCTTTTTAAGTTCAACAGCGAGCCTACCGGGTTGGCTCGGCTCCAATCAAATTTTCTTCTGTTCTCTGGCTGAAGTGATTCTGGTAAAATAAAAAATCCATAAAGGCAATTCATCAAACTCAAACCTGCTGCCACTAAAAAAGGAACACGAGCACCGTACTCTCCCAGCAAGCCACCAATGGCTGGGCCAATGATAAATCCGAGCCCAAAGGCGGCACCCACCATTCCAAAATTTTGTGCGCGATTCTCCGCAGTGCTAATGTCTGCAATGTAAGCCGAAGCAGTAGTGAAACTTGCGCCCATGGCACCGGCAATAATCCGCCCAATGAAAAGCCAAGAATAGCTGGGTGCGAATGCTAATAAAACATAGTCAAGACCAAAACCAAGCAGTGACGCCAATAGAATAGGACGTCTACCAAATTGGTCGCTGAGCCCACCCATAATGGGCGCACACAAAAACTGCATGACTGCAAAGGCAAACAATAAATATCCTGATAACGGAGAGGCCTCGCTTACCTTTACATGCGCTAATTCAGAAATAAGGCCGGGCATCACGGGTATGATGACCCCAAACCCGATCGTATCAATTAAAAGCGTAAGGAAAATAAATCCAATGGCAGGCTTTTTAGACATCTTAAACTGGTTTAAACAATTAAAAGTAAGGAAGATTCGGTTTTTGCCGAAACCGCCTGCAAAAAAACACCAGTGATTTGCAACGGTAAGCTAAAAATAAACGTCTAAGGGATGCAACCTTTCTAAACACCGAATGTCTATCCACCAAAACCAACAAATACCATGAACAAGATTTTAATAGCGATGCTGTTTGTAACCAGTTATAGCATCGGCCAAAACCGTGAAACGAGAAATGTAGGCAATTTTACCAGAATTGCTTTTCGAGTGCCCGGCAAATTGATTTTGAAACAAGGGTCGCCACAGAAAGTTGAGCTGGAGGGTGATCGAGAAATCCTTTCAAAAATTGATACCGATGTAGATGGCGACCGATTGAGCATTGGCCGCGAAAATCGTTGGCGGGATTGGAATTGGTCGCGCGATGAAAAAGTAACGGTTTACATTACGGTGGCTACTATTGAAGGTCTGAGCGTGTCAGGGTCAGGCGATTTAGTGGGAGAAGGAAAATTTAAAACCGAAGATTTAAAACTATCGGTGAGTGGCTCGGGCAGTTTGCAAATAGAAGCAAATGCCAATGGCGAAGTAGAAGCCAATGTTTCTGGTTCAGGAAGATTGGAATTGAAAGGAAGTTGCAGAAGTTTGGAAAGCGATGTGAGCGGTTCGGGCCGTGTGGTAGTGGCCGCCACCATTTCAGGTAGTGCGGATGTTGGTATTTCAGGTTCCGGAAAAATTGAAGCAAGCGGCACGGCCCAATCCATCAAAGCAAACATTAGCGGTTCGGGAAAAGTGTACGCAGCTAACTTGGAAGTTGACAAGTGTGATGTGCGCATTTCAGGTTCGGGCGATGTGGAAATAAATGTGAAGAGTGAACTGGATGCCAATATTTCTGGAAACGGAACGGTGAGTTATAAAGGAAACCCGAACCATGTGAACGGTCATTCTTCAGGAAGCGGGAAAGTGAGGAAGATGTAATCCGAAGTTAGAGGTTCGAAGTTCGAAGTTAGGGCTCGAAGTTAGGATTTAGAAATGCGAGTTTAGAATTCAGGATGAGCGGTTGCGAAAGCATCCGCTTTTTTTTGTATCCTTGAATAAGAAAATCTTTGTTCTATGGACATGCATATGAATTTCAATGTCGATTATGAAATTGGGCTGCGGCTGCTCATCTCATTTATATTGGGGGCTGCTATCGGATTGGAACGTGAATACAACAGCAAAGCAGCCGGTCTGCGCACCATGATCATGATTTGCTTGGGTTCCACCATTTTTACGGAAATCTCTATGTTCATGGGAGGCAGCACACCCGATCGGATCGCATCGAATATTGTAACAGGTGTAGGCTTTTTGGGGGCAGGTGTTATCTTCAAAGATGGCTTAAGTATAAGCGGCATTACTACTGCTACCACCATTTGGATAGCTGCTGCACTCGGTATGGCTGTTGGTTCGGGTGAATATTTTATTGCCGTTGTCAGCACGGGTGTTATTATTATTGTGCTGAGCTTGTTTAACAAAGTGCAACATGTAGTAGAACGATGGCATCAAGTACGCACCTACAAAATTTGTTTGGCCAGTATTCAGGATGAAGAAACAGAAAAAGAATTCAAAAATTTCTCTCTAAGTATATATCGAAAGCGGAGCTTGAAAGAAAACGGAAAATTTACCATGGTGTATGAGGTTACAGGATCCGAGAAAAAACTAGAAGAGTTTAATCTGTTTTTAAAGAAGAATGAGAAGGTAGCTTCATTTGAATACTAATGTCTTACCGGGTCATTGCCTACTTACATTCTTCTCGTGTAACGATATCCCCTCCACAATCAAAAACTGTGCGGTACAATACGTCATCATAATCATCGCTCCTGCTGACGAAAATGATGCGTAAAATTTATTGATAGCCAACAGTGAGTCGGAAAGCATGAACAAAACTGCCCCCATAAAAACAAAGAGAAAACTTTTTGTAGTCGTACGACCATAACGAAAAAGGGCATTCAACGCCATCAGCGTTAGCACCAGCGCGTAAATCAATACTGGAATTTTCAAATCACCCAAGGAAGGATAAAGAATCACCACCAACCCCGTGCCCGCCAGTACGATTGGAAACGAGAAACGAACTTTTTGCGGTCCCAATAACTCATTTGCTTTCTCTGCCCACCGAAAATGTCGGTAGCACAGAATGTATAGCAAGTGACCAATCAAAAAAGCGGCTAATCCCAACATAAAGTAAAGCTCACCCTGAAACAAGAGCAGCACATCGCCCAGCCAACAAAACACTAGGGCCATAACAAAGAGAAACGACCGGTTGGGTGACTGAAAATAATAATGCCCCATCAGCCCCAGCATGATCAATGGCTTAGCGATGAAATGGCTTTCAGTCAACCCAAAAATTTGGGAGGCAACTTCCACTACTGACGAAAGTAGAAAAACAAAAAGTGGTAATCGTTTCATATTCATCATTAACTGTATAGTTAATAGACTTATTAATCTAACTCACCCCGCGTCAACTTCGTTGCCTCACCCCTCTCTTCAACGAAGAGAGGGGAAAGTTCGCGATAGCGAACTAGGGTGAGTTGAAACAAGTTGCAAATCAATTTCGAACCCTCAGCATCAAATATAAAAAAGCCGCCCCGCACAAACTCGCACATACCGTAAATGCCCACAAAAACCGACTGGGGTCATTGCCATAAATAAAAGAAGAAACAAGTGCACCCAATCCGATGCCCAACTCCATAAAAATATAAAAGAATGCGATGCCCCTTCCGCGATGCTGCTCATCACACAAATCCGTTGCCCAAGCGAGTAGCGTAGGCGAGGTAGAGCCTTGCGCCAAGCCATACAATACCGAACCAACAATCAGCATGAATGAATTTATTGCAAATCCAAACGTAAGCATGGCCAGCAACATTAACGGCACCGATAATTTTAAAACGGCCACCCGCCCGTATCGATCGGATGCCCTGCCAGCCAACAACCGAATGAGCAATGAGGATACCGTAAGAAAAGTAAATAGCAGCCCTTTGTTTTTTATCCCAACAAAAGAACCAAAATCGGGAAGCAATGTAAACGCTGTGCCATACGAATAGGCTGTAAGCAGCATTACCAATGCCGGTGCAATGACCAATGGCTCAATCAAATCTTTTTTGGCAATCTTCAAAAAACGCCACGTTACTTCTTTCTTTTCTTTGAGGGTTTCGCTCATACCGAACAAGATGCACACCGAAACGAGTGCAAAAAAAGAAGAGAGATAAAACATTACATCCAATCCAAAATTGTTTGCCACTGCCCCACCCACGGCCGGGCCACCTGCCATGCCCAACGCTCCTGATGTGCCAATCCAACCCATCGCCTCACCACGTTTGTTACTGGGAATCGTATCGGTGATGTAAGCTGCAACCCCCGTAGGCGAAAAGCCTGTAGAGAAACCATGTAACAACCGTAACAACAAAAATCCGGCAACGGTAGAAAGAATCGGATAAAACAAGCTGCAGACAAAACACACAATTCCACCGATCATCATAACAGGCTTTCGCCCCAGCATATCTGTAAGCTTTCCGCTGAAGGGGCGAGAGATCATGGCCGTGAGCGTAAACAACGAAATGATAAGCCCTTTAAAATCTTTTCCACCCAAGCTGGTCAAGTACTCGGGCAACTCGGGCACAATCATATTGAAGCTGGCGAAAAATAAAATGGTGCTCACGCACAAAAGCCAAAATTGAGACGTGTACGTTGAGGTTTGGATTTGAGCCGAAGAAGTCTTACTCATTTTTCGTGGATGCCTCTTGGTCTTCTAAAAGATATGCTTTGATGAAATCATCCAAGTCGCCATCCAACACCCCTTGTGCATCATGGCTCTCTACCCCTGTGCGTGCATCCTTTACCAATTTATAGGGGTGCAACACATAGTTGCGTATCTGCGAGCCAAAATCAATTTTCATTTTTCCTGCCTCCACTTTATCGCGTGCGGCATTGCGTTTCTCCATTTCTCGCTGATACAGTTTTGATTTCAGCATCTGCATGGCGCGCTCGCGGTTGGCATGCTGACTGCGCTCTACTTGACACACAATCACAATGCCCGTGGGTTTGTGAGTGAGCTGTACTTTTGTTTCCACTTTGTTCACGTTCTGTCCACCGGCACCACCCGAGCGGGAAGTTTGAATCTCCACATCGGCAGGATTCACTTCTATCTCAATCGTATTGTCTACCTTTGGATAAACAAATACTGAAGCAAACGAAGTATGCCTGCGCTGATTGCTATCAAACGGAGAAATGCGCACCAAGCGGTGCACACCTATTTCAGATTTTAACTTTCCATAGGCAAAGGGTCCTTCAATTTCCAATGTAGCCGATTTAATTCCCGCCACTTCGCCCGATTGGTAATCGATCTGTGAAACTTTGTAGCCGCTTTTCTCACCCCACATAATGTACATGCGGTTGATCATGTCTGCCCAGTCGTTGCTTTCGGTGCCACCCGCACCAGGGTTGATCTCCAACACCGCGCTGAGTTGATCTTCCTCGTGGCTCAACATTTTTTTAAACTCCAAGTCCTCCACAGCCTTTGCCACTTTGGGGTACTCTTTGTCGAGCTCCTCTTCCGTTACATCTCCAGCTTCGTGAAATTCGTTCAGCACGTCTAGGTCATCCACTAGCTTCGATACGTGCGTGTAGGCATCCGTCCACACTTTTTTGGCGCGAATGTTTTTCAAAATCACTTCGGCCTCTTTGGGCTTGTTCCAAAAATCTGCTTGGTGGGTAATGCGTTCTTCGTCCTGGATTTCTACAATTTTACGGTCGTAGTCAAAGATACCGCCTGAGGGCGGCAACACGGGCTTTCAAGTCCTTTAATTGTTCGGTGGTCATGGAGTTAAAAAAATTATGGGGCAAAAGTAAGAAACTGAAGAGGTTTTAAAAAGCTTGCACGTTTTATAGGGTTTAGATATTGCTTAATTTTCCGGAATAATTTAACTATATAGATTGTCTAATTAGAAATTAACAACAAAATGACAAACACTTCTACCCAAAACAACATGCGAATCTACCACCGCTACCTCGGCTATTTTTTGGCGGGCATCATGGCCGTTTATTCCATTAGCGGTATTACGTTGATTTTTCGCGATACCGATTTCCTGAAAAGTGAAAAACAATTTGAAAAACAATTGAAGCCAAACCTGAGTGCAGAGGAGCTTGGCAGGGAAATCCGAATCCGGGGCCTTAAAGTTGAAAAAGAAGAAGGCGATATCCTAGCTTTTAAGCAAGGCACATACAACAAAGCAACAGGTGCTGCCAACTACACAGCCAAGCAAATGAATCCCTTCATCGATAAATTACAAAACCTCCACAAAGCTGATACGAAGAGTCCATTGTTCTTCCTCAACATATTTTTTGGATTGTCGTTGTTCTTTTTTGTGGTGTCTGCCTTTTACATGTTTTTGCCCGGCACCAGTACTTTTAAGAAAGGACTTTACTTTACTTTAGCAGGTTTGGTGCTTACGGTGATTTTGCTTTTTGTATAAAATAACGCATCACGGTACGTAAACTGGTCTTAGGTAATTTGATTGCTGGGTAAAAAGAAATTAAATTTGAAATAAAATAATCAATATGGCCACACAACCTATATCGCAAGAAATGATGCGTTATTTTTTGCAATTGAATGACGCAGAACAAAAAAGTGTGTTAGAAATGATAAAGACTTTTCTTGGGGGGCGTAAGAATGACCATCCGCCAACCCTTGAAGAATACAACAAAGAACTGGAACAAGCAGATGCTGAAATCGAAGCTGGGGACTATGTTTCACATGAAGAGGTGATGAAACGGTATTTTAAGGCTCAATAGTGGCATTGAAGATTAAATGGAATAAAAAAGCTATTGCACAGCTGGATGCAGGGATTCAGTTCATTGAAAACGATTCAATTATTAGTGCTGAAAAGGTAAAAAAAGATATTCTATTAAATATAGATGCACTTACGAAGCACCCTGAAAAATATAATACCGATAAATACAAGACACAAAATGACGCGACTTATCGGGCGTTTGAAATTCATCAATACAGAATTGCCTATCGTTACAAGACGACTGAGATTAGAATCATACGAATAAGGCATACAAAAATGAACCCTTCAAAATATTAGGAGTTTATCAAATCAGAGAATAAAAAAAGGTGGCTCATTGCAAGCCACCTTCCTTAGATATACAAGGCGTCTTGAAACCTCAAAGGTGTCTGACGCCTAATGGAAATCACGCGAAATCAAACCGATCCAAATTCATCACCTTCGTCCACGCAGCCACAAAATCGGTAACAAACTTCTTTTGCGAGTCTGCACTTCCGTACACTTCAGCAAGCGCGCGTAACTCGGAGTTCGAACCGAAAATTAGATCAACACGCCTGCCTGTCCATTTCACTGCACCCGTTGCGCGGTCACGACCTTCAAACACGTCTTGTGCATCTGTAGTTGCCTTCCATGTAGTGTCTAAATCTAGCAAGTTCACAAAGAAATCGTTGGTGAGTGTCTCTGAGCGTTTGGTAAATACACCATGCTTTGATTGATCGAAGTTTGTGT